>CAYNQJ010000011.1:8660-83725 GCA_964399305.1 uncultured Luteolibacter sp. | reverse complement strand
TATGATCAAGGCCGGGCAAATCCCAACGCACGGTGCTTCAGACCCCGCTTACTTCAAATCGGCAGTGATGTGCCAATACCCGGAAGTCGCGCCGCCCGGCAGTGGTTTTGAGTCCGCGCACCGCGTCGCGCGCACGCGCGCGAGGCAAACGGCCTGTCCTCGGTTCCCGGGTTGAGATCACTGCCATTGGGAGAAACAAAAAAGTCCGCCCGCACGCCATCGGCGGCAAAGACGGCACCCATGCCGCAGAGCAGGAAAAACGAAAGCGACAGACAGGGGGAGCGCATGATTGCGATTCATACCAGTCCTGGTGGGACAATATTTCGGCCCCGCCTGCAGCCGGACGTTTCTGTGTGATCCCGTCCCCGGAGCCGCAAGGAAAATCCTAATAAAAAGTCTGACATTTAGTAACCGTAACCCGTATCAGGCATGCCGGGCAAACCGCTGCCAAGTGGCATGCCCGCTGTTGATGATCTGATAGGCGGCTTGCGAAGGACGGCAAGACCGGAGTGGCGGTGAAACCGGATGGCGACATCAATGAATGAATGAAAATGCTAGGAATTTGCTTTTGGGGTGAAGGCCGTTGGAAGAGCCGGTGGCCGGACCAGAGGCGGGGAAAAGGGAGTTTCGAGCACTTCTCTTTGATTTTCAAGGAGTTCTGATCCCGAAAGGGTCGGGATTTTTTGTGGGAAATTGTGCGGCGCATTAAAAATGCATTAAATTCGAGGCCACGGGAGAGCACGGAAGCTCACAAACGCACAGACGCCGTCCTACTTGTCCGCCTGCCTCTTTTCAAATGCGGCCTGCCATTCCGTGGCCAGACGTTGGCCTTCGGCCCGCTGTTCTGGGGTTAATTTTTCTTCTATTTCAAATACTTGTCCCCTAGCTAGCTCATCACCTTTTACAGATGCCAAAAGGTACCACTGGTAAGCGAGTAAATCGTTCTTCACCACGCCGTTGCCTTTTTCGTAGCAGGCGGCAACGCTGAATTTAGCTGCATCACAACCCTGTTCTGCCGCTTTAAGGTACCACTTGAATGCTTCGGCTTCGTTTCTCACAAGGCCGATTCCTGTTGCGTATCTATCGCCGATCTGGCAGATGTGTGACGGATGGACGAGTCCCTTGCCAACACCGCCCGCACCCCCGGAACACCGGAGGTCGGGCGGCGGTCGGACCGGGGTACGAGTTCTCCCGAGATCCGCGACAGAATCTCCGGATTCCACACGGCATGTTCCAACTCACCCTTGGCCCGAAAACTCCCGGCGGAGATCAAAGCAGCGAGGGTTTCATTACCCGTGCCCAGATATGGAACTGGCAGGCGAACTGTGATCGTGCAATCACTGAACTACAGGGGAAAATGAACAACGCAACGAGTCTGGAAAAAATGCTTGAAGACGCATACTCGACTTGGCCACAGATTGATGCCACAACCTACGGGCGACTAAATGGCAGAGAGGCGATGGTCCTCACTTGCTACAACGGCATGTTTGGTGGGCAGTTGGAAAAGGTGCCAGTTGGAAAGCGAAAAATCTTGTCGTGCTGGAAGCCTTTGGGGATCGGAACCAACAACCGCACATGGCGCTTTCTTCAGAATATCAACAACTACGTTCAACACGTTAACTCACACATCGAATAACATGAAAACCTTTCATCTTGCTCTCTTAATGCTAACATTTGTGCATTGCAGTAACGCACAAATCAACAATCCAGTGACTCATTTTATGTCGCTCGGCCCAGGAGTACAGCCTGTGATAAAATGGGTAGCGGATATTGATGGTGACGGAAAAAGCGAAGTTTTCCTGAGCCTCAAAGATGAGTATGACCAAGATGTCGCGTCGGATCAGGCCCCGGGTTGGTTCGTGTATATCGCGGATGCCGCAAGCACAAATTACAGCCGATCGACTGGCATTAAAGATCAAGGTGACGACTCTGTTGGTGCCGCAGTCCCAATGATTGATCTCAAGCTATGTTTTGTGGGGATGGTTGATGAGCTTGGCAAGCAACCCATCACATCCATCGCCGCTCTTTTCCAGGCTACGGAGCTTACACCCACCACCACTGCCACACCACTTGCAAAGCTATCAAAGAAATCACCCGTGGCAGGTACGGTCGGCTCTACGCCTATGACGGTTATCTGAAAATTCTGGCCCCATACGAGTGATTTACAAAATCATCCGCTGACGCCCAAAGATGCCTTTGGAAATTGCGGAGTTTCGCCTTACCTTTTCCCTGCGAGAACCTCTGTGCTTCTTCGGTTCCTTCGGTTCGATTTTACGCATTCTGTGTGGTGGATGCGCACGCAGCATCAGCGCTGAGGGGGTGTGCCCGGTTTCGCCTTGTAGATCCGGACGTAGTCGATTTCGTATTTCTGCGGGAGCATGGTGTCGTCGATTTCGCCGCCCCAGGTTCCGCCGAGGGCGAGGTTGAGCAGGAGGTAGTGGGGCTTGCGGAAGGGATTGTCCGGCCCCTTGCCTGCGGTATCGATCAGCAGCTTCGCATAGGGTTTGTCGTCCACGAAGAAGCGGATGGCATCGGCATCCCATTCGATGGCGTAGATGTGGAAGTCCTTGTAGGGCTGGCTGAGGGTGAGCTTCCCGCCGCCGGCCGATTGATGGACGGCCCGGTGCTTGATGGACGGGTTGGCGAAGTGATTGTTGGCATGAATCGTATCGGGCATCTTGCCGACGTATTCCATGATGTCGATTTCGCCGCAGCGCGGCCAGCCGACCTCGGGGTGGTTCGTGCCCATCATCCAGATGGCGGGCCACATGCCCTTGCCTTGCGGGAGCTTGGCCCGGACCTCGACGCGTCCGTAATGGAAAGCGGCTTTGCCCAGGGTGTTGATGCTGGCGGAGGTGTAGGCGGCGGCTTCCCGCTGTTCGTTCCATTTCGCCGAGCCGGGCTTGTGCCGGGGATTTTTGAAGCGTTCCTTGCGGCCCTCGATCACCAGCACGCCTTTGGTCACCCTGGCGTTCTCCGCACGTTCCTTGGTGTAATACTGGCTCTCCTGATTGCGGATGAATCCTTCCTCATAACCCCACTTCTTCGGGTCCGGCAGCCCCTCGTAGTCGAATTCATCCGACCAGACGAGCTGCCATGGGCTCTCCGCGCGGGCCGCGCAGGTGAGGGTCCCGGCAAGCATGACGATGAAAAAAAGGGATCTCATGGGGGTAGTGGGTTTGGATTGAAAACCGATTTGAATCAGGGAGGCAGGAAGACAGGAAGGTAGAAAAGCAGGCCAAGATCAATCTGAAATATACAAGCGAAGCGGAAATGGACTGTACCACCCAAGGGTCCCGGTCCAATCAACAATCGGCATTCGTCAATCCATTCGGGATTCAGGCTTCGGCGGCGCTGAAGAGATTGACGAAAGCCGATTGTTGATGGTTGATTTTGGATTCTTGATCGGAAAGAGGCAGATGACGTGGTCAGGCGTCTCTAACAACCTTGCCGCCGAGCGAAAGGATGCGGGCGTTGGCCTTGGCGGCTTCGGCTTCGGGGATGTTGCCGTCGCGGACGTACATCTGGGAGAGGCTGGTCCACGCGAGGAGGTCATTGGGTTTCAAGCTGACGGACTGGAGTCCGCAGCCGATGGCTTCCTTGATCGCACCGGTTTTCAGCAGGGCCATGCCGAGGGCGTGCCAGCCATCGAAGAACGCGGGATCGATGGCGACGCAGCGCCGGTAGAGGCCGATCGCCTGATCCATATCACCGACGGCGAGGTGGCCGTTGGCCTCGTCAAACAGCTCGTCGGGCGTGGAGGAATCGGACATGGGAGGATGGCCGGGCTGTGCCGACCGTGCCGGGAATCGTCCGGCCGGTGAATCACTTGTAGAGTTGCTCGACCTTGGCGGCTTCGATGCGGGTGGCGAGCCATCCCATGAAGGCGATCATCTCATTGGCGCTGGTGGCGCGGGTGATTTCGGCGGCGATGCGGGTTTCCGGGTTGGCGTCGCGGACGACTTCGCGCTTGGCGACGTGCACGATGAAGGTGCGGTCGGCTTCGGTGATGATTTCGGCGAGGTCTCCGGGATCCACATTGCGGGTGGCTTGGAACAGGTTGGCCGGCTCGTTGGCGGTGTCCGGGCGGTAATCGGTGGAGACATTTGAAAACGCCTGGGTCTTTTCGATGCCTGCAGCCTTGGCGGCTTCTGCAAACGGCTTGCCTGCGGCGAGGGCTTCCTTGATTTTGGCGACTGCCTCTTCGGCGGCCTTCTTCATCGCCTCCGTGGCTTTTTCGTTGATGTATTCGTCACGGGCTTCGGCTTTCGCTTCCTCATAGGTTTTGGTGCGGGATTTCTCCTCGCCATCGAGGCGGGCGATCAACCACTGGTTTTCGCCGATGGCGATGGGTTGGGAGATTTTCGAGATCGGGTCGCTGGTGGTCACCATGCGGAACAATTCGTCCGCGGCCTTGTCCTTGCGGCTGGACGCGCGCAGCATGACATCGAGCTCCTTCGGGGGTTTGGTGACGGAGAACAGGTCGCTGGTTTTCACTTCCCATCCGTTGTCTGCGGCGAGTTTCTCAAACCCTTCGCCTTTCTGTTCCTCCAGCTTGATCGAGAAGTCCTCCACCATCTGGTCGGTTTCCATCTGGATTTTCCGGCGTTCCTCGGCGAGTTTGGCTGCCTTCTCGGCTTTTTCCGCGGCTTTTTTCTTTTCCGCCTCCTTTTTCGCCTCGTCGCTGGCGGCGGCATCGGCGATGGATTCGGGAGCCTTGTCAGCTTCAGCCGCCGTATCTGCGGGCATCTTCGGGGTGATGATCACGTAGGTGAACTTGCGCTGGGGTTCGGTCGTGAAGGCGTCCTGGATGTTTTCCCAGTATGCCTTGATCTCCTCCTCGCTGGGATTGATGGCGGTTTCGTAGGAATCGATCGACAGGTTGGCGAGCTCGCCGGTGATCTTCTGGTTGTCGAGTGCGAGGTTGTGGGCGGTCACCTCGCGGCTGGCGGCGAGTCCGCTGCCGATGATCTGGTTGATTTTCTCGGTGGCGATCGCGTCGGCGGCGAGTTCGCGGAGATCGGCTTCGGTCATGCCGAGGCGGCCGAGACCTTTTTCGACGAAGGCCTGGTATTTTTCCTGGTCGAATTTGCCATCCGGGGTGGAGAACGAGCGGAGTTTGCGCAGGTATTCCGAGACTTCCTCTTCGCCGGGGTGGACGCCGAATTCGTTTTTCGCCTGACGGATCAGGATGCGGCTGGTGAAAAACCGCTCGGTGGCGGCCTCCTGGTTCTCGGCCCCGGAGGTGAGGCTCATGATGAACTGATAGAATCCGAAATCGCCCGCGCGGGCCAGGCCGGAGGCGATGTCGATCGCGCCGCTGCCGAGCCGTCGGAACTCCGTGTCGCTATAGGTGCGGCCGTCGATCTTAAGAATGGCCTGGCCGCCGCCGGAGCCACGGAACAAGTCGTCCTTGATGCCGATCACCAGGGCGAGGACGACGAGGGCCATGAAGAAGATGATGAGGCCGGTGTATTTGCGGAGGTTTTCGATCATGGAAATGGTCTGCGGTTTGCGGGTCGCGGGGAGTTAAGAGCGCTGGCAGCGCTTCTTCAATGGTAATTCTCGGGATGGTGGCGCAGCGGGGGATTTTCCACAGAATCCGGCTTGCCGGGCGGGCGGATCGGGAGTTCCTTGGGGTCTTGATGAATTTACGTTGGATCCACTCGCTGCTTTGGGGAAATTCCGTGGCGCTGGCCTGGATGTGGGGTTTGGGGCTGTTTTTCAGCGTCCAGATGACCTTCATGTTCGGGTTGCAGGGGCTGCTGCTGTTCGCCATTCCGAATGCCCTGGGGCTGATGCTGTTCGGGTTCCTGATCCAGATTGTGGCGCGGCGTCATGCGGGTGGGAAGGAGTCGCTGGCCTTGTTCTTCGACCGGTTTTCCAAGCCGTTCCGCTTGATTTTTTACTTATATCAACTTCTGGCACTGACGCTCACGGTATTCGCGCTGGCGAAGTATCTGTTCGCGCCGCTGGAGCTGGTGACAGGGCAACTGACGGCACTTTATCTCTGCATGGCGGTTTTCGTGGTGCTGGCGGCGGGTTGTTTGTTTGGCGAGGAATTCGGCATCCAGCGGATCAAATTCGGTCACGGGCTGATGGGGATTTTGATCGTGTTGTGCGTGGCGGGTGTGCTGTCCAGCCTGGATCCATTGTGGCCCGCGGTGATTCCATGGAAGGCGGCCGATCCCGGGGTCTGGGCCGGGCCGGACATGATCGGCTACGCGATTCCGCTGGTGGTCGGCCTGTTGGTCGGGCCGTGGCTGGACCTTCAGCACTGGCAGCGGGCGATCCAGATCCACCGCGAGGGGATTTCCATCCGCGGGAGTTATGTGTTTGGCGGCGTCATCTTCTTCCTGATGCTGTTGTTTCACGGCTGCGTTGCCGCATGGGTGCTGGAGAAGGGCGGAGTCGCGGATTTCGGAAAAACCGGCCTCGATACCTTCCGTTACGCCCATGAACTGGTGGTGCAGTATATCGACCGGCTCGACGCCGGGGCGAAGGGTTTGTTGCCGGTCGCCTATTTCGGGTTTCTGGGCATTTGCGTGCTCACCACTCTCGACAGCGGCTATGTGGCGTTGAAATGGTTTCTCGGCCAGAACCTGGGCAAGAGCCAGAACATGCTGGTGGCGATGTTGCCCAAGCGTTTGCTGGACTCGCCGATCCCGAGTTTCCTGCTGGTCGGCCTGGTCAGCCTGCTCGGTTTGTGGGCGCGGCTGGAGCTGGAGTATTTCATGGTGTTTTACGCGTCGTTCTTCGTCGGTTACGCCAGCCTGGCCGTGGCCCGTTGTTTTGTGCCCAACTCGCAGCAGCCGCTGCCGCAGATCCGGATGTTCTCGCTGGCGAGCATCTCGCTGGTGATTTTCGCCTTTGGATACTGCACCGGCGCGAACGTCCTGCTGGTGCTCGGCTCGGTGCTGCCGCTGGTCCACGTGGTCTGGCTGGTCTTCAATGCCGACCTGTTGCGCGTCGTCACCGAGAAGGCGGGCGAGGTGATGGAGGCCGCCTCGGAAATCCCGGCGATCAAGGCGCTGGCCAAGACCGCCGCCGTGGCGACGGGCTCGGGGGTCGTCGCGCCGGAGCCGCAGGACGCGCATGCGCTCGGCGGTCACTTCGAGGGCAAGTGGTTCGTCTATTCGTTCATCGCCACCTATCAGGACACCAATTCGGTCGGCAACGTGTACTTCGGCATGTATGGATTGTTCGTCGGCAAGACCCGCGAGCTGTTCTTCAATGCGGCGATGCCGGACTTCGACCTCAAGACGACGCGCTTCTACATCCTCACCCGGTCGTTCGAGCACAAGTTCGTCCGCGAGGCGCGCGAGTTCGACGTGATCACGGTGAAAATCCGCGTCGCCGACTTCAACCGGAAGTTCTGCACGCTCGAGCACCAGGTGTTCGGCTCCGACAACGAGCTGCTGGGCAAGGGCAAGCAAAGCCTGTTGTTCGTTTCGTCCAAGGATTACAGCCTGCTGGACATTCCATCGGAGGTTTACACGGCCTTCATGCCTTACGTCTGAACAGCGGAATCCCGGAGGCCGCTTGCAAGATGATTTTCCAGGCCGCGCTTTGCGCTCCCATTTCATGACCGTCTCTCAGGCGTTTTCCAGCGCCTCGCGCGGGATGCCGCGCAGTCCGAACACCTTGACGACCGTGTCTTCTATCAGATTGTTCGGGCACGACGCGCCCGCGGTCACGCCCACCGTCACCGGGCGGTCGTTGGAAAACAGTTGCGCGTATCCGGAGGTGACTTCGGCCTGGCGGTGGAGGTCGAAGTGGACGATTTCCTCCAGCGACCGGATGCATGAGGAGTCGCGGATGAAAAACGTCGGCAGTTTTGCCTCGGCGATTTCGACGAGGTGGGTGGTGTTGGAGCTGTTGTAACCACCGACGACCAGCAGCAGGTCCATCGGTTTCCTGAGCATCTCGAACAACGCGTCCTGCCGCTCCTGGGTGGCGCCGCAGATGGTGTCGAAGAAATGAAAATCCGTGTCCGTGCCGTCGCGGTCGATGACCGCCTTGCGGATGCGGCGCTGGATTTCCTCGGTCTCGCTCTTGAGCATGGTCGTCTGGTTGGCCAGTCCGACGCGGCGCAGATGGATCTCCGGATCGAATCCCGGCGAATGGCTGCCCTCGAAGCGCTCCATGAACGCCTGATTGTCACCGCCGTTGCGGATGTAATCGCAGACGAAATCGACATCGGCCAGCGTCAGCACCACCAGATAATGGCCGTCGCCGTTTTCGCCGAGCGCGCGCGATGCGGTGGCGCGGGTTTCCTCGTGGTTCGACTTGCCATGGATGATCGAGGTGATGCCGTCCCTGGCATACCCGCGCACCCGCCGCCAGACTTTCATCACGTCGCCGCAGGTGGTGTCCACCACGTAGCACCCGCGTTCCTCGACTTTGTCCATGAAGGCGGTAGGCGCGCCGAAGGCCGGGACGATCACCACGTCGTCTTCCGTCAGGTCGTCATAGACGTCGGCCATGTCCTGCCACGGCAGGGAAACGATGCCCATGTCCCGCAGGTGTCGGTTCACATCCGGGTTGTGGATGATCTCACCGATGAGGAAAATCCGGTTGTCCGGGAACACCCGGCGGGACGCATAGGCGAGGTCGATCGCCCGTTCGACGCCATAGCAGAACCCGAATTGCTCGGCCAGCAGCAGGGTGGTGTTGCCGATGGTGATTTTCCCGCCGCGGTCGCGCAGTTTCTCGACAATTGACGAATGGAAATGGACAGCGACCTCCGCCGCCACCCGTTCCATCACATCCGGCCGGCGGACGTTCACACGGGGGCGTTTTTGCGGGGTGGGCGGTTCACTCATCTGCGGAGGAGATAGCGCGGGATCCGCCGGCCACCAACTCATTTTAACGGCCGGCCCGGCCGCCAACCGGAATTTCCGGCGCTTTGCGCTTGCCTCATTTTTTCAAACAAGCCACGCCATCCGTGGCGCTTTCACGCGCGCAAACCCACGCCAACCTGAAATCCCATCCCATGATCGAAGTCGAGAACCTCACCAAACAATTCGGATCCAAAAGAGCCGTGGACGACCTCTCGTTTACTGTGAAAAAAGGCGAAGTCCTCGGGTTCCTCGGCCCCAACGGCGCCGGCAAGTCCACCACCATGCGCATGATCACCGGCTTCATCCCGCCCACATCGGGAGACGCCAAGGTCTGCGGCATCTCGGTGATCGATGACCCGAAAAACGCCAAAACCCGCATCGGTTACCTGCCCGAATCCGCCCCGCTCTACCTCGACATGACGGTGGTCGGCTTCCTCAAATTCTGTGCCAGCGTCCGCGGCCTGTCGGGTGCTGCCAAAAACGACGCCGTCGAGCGTGCCATCGAAACCTGCTTCCTCAACAGCGTGGCCCGCCAGTCGATCGACACGCTCTCGAAAGGATACCGCCACCGCACCTGCCTCGCCCAAGCGCTGCTGCACGACCCGGAAGTCCTGATCCTCGACGAACCGACCGACGGCCTCGACCCCAACCAGAAACACGAGGTCCGCCAGCTGATCAAACGCCTCGGCAAGGACAAGGCGATCCTCTTCTCCACCCACATCCTCGAAGAGGTCGAAGCCGCCTGCACCCGCGCCGTGATCGTCGACCGCGGGAAAATCGTCGCCGACGGCACCCCGGAGCAACTCCTCGAACAATCCGGCACCGGATCACTCACCGACCTGTTCCGCAGCGTCACCACCCGCGACACCGAAGCCGCCGCCTGAGCGCGCTTCGCGCGAATTTCAAATTTCAAATTCCAAATTCCAAATCCAGATGACTTCCCTCACCATCTACAAGCGCGAGCTTTCCAGCTACTTCGGACAGCCGACCGCCTACGCGATCATCGTGATCTTCCTCGCCCTCTCGATGGGCCTCACGTTCAGCTTCGGCAACTTCATGCGCGTCGGCGACGCCTCGCTCGAATGGACGTTCTTCTTCTGGCACCCGTGGATCTTCATGCTGCTGGCCCCCGCGGTCGGCATGAAACTCTGGGCCGACGAACAACGGACCGGCACCCTTGAATTGTTAGGGACCTTCCCGCTCTCGATCTGGAGCGCCATCACCGGGAAATTCCTCGCCGCCGCGACCGTCTGGCTGGTCGCGCTGCTGCTCACCTTCCCCATCGTCCTGACCGTCAACTACCTCGGCGATCCGGACAACGGCGCGATCCTCTCCGGATACCTCGGCAGCTTCCTCGTCTGCTGCACGTTCCTTGCGATCACCATGCTCGTCTCCGCCTGCACCCGGGACCAGGTCGTCTGCCTGATCGTTTCGGTCGCCATCTGCGTGACGATGGTGCTTTGCGGCTATGACGACTTCACCCGCGAGCTTGCCAAGGCGGTCTCGCCGTCATTCGTCGAAGGCGTCGTTTCGTTCGGCGTGTGGGATCACTTCCGCTCGCTCAACCGCGGCCTGCTCCGCTTCCAGGATCTCGTCTGGTTCGGCTCCTTCATCATCGTCAGCCTGCTGGGAACCAGCGCGATCCTTTCCGCCAAACGGTCCTGACGCCACCCGCCACGGCCGCCCATCCAGCATTTCCAATTTCCAGCCCATACCATGAAAATCACCCATCCAGTCACCCGCGCCGCATTCGGAATCGCCGCTCTTGCCGCAGCCGCCATCCTGGCGAACTGGCTCATCTCGCTCACGCCCGCAGGCAACCGCGGGGTGGATTTCACCGAGAAGCAGATCCACACGCTATCGGACGGCACCCGCGCCATCCTCGCCGAGCTCGACACGCCGGTGGTCATCCGCTACTACGCGTCTCGTAACACCGACTACATGCCGGAGGCCCTCAAGCTCCACATGCGCCGCGTGGACGACCTGCTCAAGGAATACGCGTCGCTCTCCAAGGGCAAACTCCGCATTGAAAACCTCGACCCCGAGCCCGACACCGACGCCGAGGATTCCGCCAACCTCGACGGCATCAGCGGCCAGCGCATGGACGACCAGAACCTCTATTTCGGTCTCGCCGTCTCCTGCCTGGACCGCAACAGCGTGATCCCGTTCCTCGACCCGGCGCACGAGACAATGCTGGAATACCACCTCTCCAAGGCCATCGCCGAGGTCAGCGCCACCAGCAAGCCGCGCATCGGCGTGATGAGCGCCCTTGACCTCAAAGGCGGTCCGCCGGCGATGCCGGGCCAGCGCCCATCGCCGCCATGGGTGATCTATCAGCAGTTGAAACAATCCTTCGAGCTCGAGGAAATCCCGATGGACGCCCCCACGATCGATCCGGAGAAGATCAAGGTGCTGCTCGTTTTCCACCCGGCAGACATCACTCCGGCTGCCGAATTCGCCATCGACCAATACCTGCTCGGCGGCGGCACCGTGGTCGCCTGTCTCGACGCCTATTCCGTGGCCGCGCAGATGATCGGCGGCGGCAATCCGATGATGGGAATGGGCGGCGCCCCCACGACCTCCACCCTGCCGAAGCTGCTTCCCGCATGGGGTGTCTCCTTCGAGTCGGGCAAGGCGCTCGCGGATCCCGCCTATGCCACGAAGTTCGGCGATCGCAACGGGCTTGCGGTCCTGACCCTCGATCGCAAGGCGATGCCGCAGGAGGACAATGTCATCACCAAGGATTTGGAAAGCGTGACGTTCCTGATTCCTGGTGCCTTCACCCGCACGACCGGCGGCGGGGTCTCCTCGAACACGCTGATCAAGTCCACGACCGGTGCCGGTTTTGTGGATGCGGTGCAGGCGTCGCAGCTCGCGCCGGAGCTTGAAACCAGCTTCCGCCCATCCGGGACGGCGTACGATCTGATGACCCACCTGTCCGGCACCTTCAAAACCGCGTTTCCGGATGGCGCGCCCAAGGCCGAAGACGCTGAAAAGCCGGAAGAATCCAAGGATGGTGAAAAGGACGGCAAGAAGGAGGAATCCAAGCCTGCGTTCCTCAAGGAATCCTCCGCTCCCGGCAATGTGTTTCTGATCGCGGACATCGATGCCTTCTACGACCGTTTCGCATACAGGGTGCAGGATTTCGGCGGCATGCAAATGGCCGAGCCGGTAGGCGGCAACTCCTCGCTGCTGTTCAACCTCCTCGACCAGGCGGTTGGATCGAAGCACCTGATTGGTTCCCGCTCGCGCGCTGCGCTGCGCCGGCCGTTCACCGTGGTCCAGCAAATGGAAGCGGATTTCAATGAGAAGGTCGGCGCCAAGATCGCCGAATTCCAGGAAAAGCAACAGGCCGCCCAGCGCAAGCTCAACGAGCTCCAGGCACAGAAAACCCGCGGCAACGAACTGAATCTCTCGCCTGAGCAGGAAGCGGAAATCCGCAAGCTGCGCAAGGAGCAGGTCGAGTATTCCAAGCTCATCCGCGAACAACAAAAAGACCTGCGCCGCCAAAAAGACGAGCTCGCCGGAAAAATCACCCTGCTCAACGTGGCAGCCATGCCATTGCTCGTCGTGCTCTTCGGTCTTGGTCTTTTCCTGCAACGCCGCCGCTCGACGCGCGCGCGCTGACACGCCTGAAGTCCATCCATTCCATCCAACCAACCAACTTCCGATATGAACAAACGCCAGGTCATCATCTTGTGGATCATCACGCTCGTGCTCGGCGCGGCCGTGGTGGCCGTCAAACTCAGTCAAAAGGACGACGCGTCCGCCGCCACCACCGCCCGCGTGCCCGGCCAGACATTGTTTGCGTCGTTCCCGGCCACCGAAGTCGCCACCATCGAGGTCGCAGGTGCCGACGGGTCGGCGACGATCCACAAAAAAGACGGCAAATGGACGGTGGGCGAGCGCGAGGATTATCCCGCGGCGGTCTCAACGGTCCACGAGTTCCTGCGACTGCTTGCCGAGCTGAAGGTCACCCGGGCGATGGAGGCCGGCCCTTCGGTGGCTCCGCGCTTCGGCATGGATGAAAGCGCGAAAACCGCCGCCGATCGCGGTCTGACCGCCACGTTCAAGGACGCCGCAGGCAAGGAAGTCGCCAAAGTTTCACTCGGTAAAAACATTGAAAACGCCGCCTCTTCCTCGCCGATGGGCGGCGCCATGGCGGTGGGCCGTTACATCCGCAACCACGCCGATGAGTCCGGTTTCTATGCGGTCAGCGAAATGTTTCCGACGGTCACGGCCGACCCGGTCCGCTGGTTGAACATGGATTTCTTCAGTCCGGAAAAAATCCAAAGCATCAGCCTGAGCCAGCCGGACAAGGAAGACATCGCATGGAAGGTGGTTCGCGAGTCCGAGGAAGCCGAGTTCAAACTCGACGGTGCCACCGGTGATGAAGTCCTCGACTCCACCGCAGGCACCGCTTTCAAATCGCTGTTTTCCTACATCCGCTTCGAGGATGTGGTTCCGGCCGGAAAAGTCGCGGAGCGCGCAGCGGAAACCGGCAAGCGGCATGCCGTGATCCAGACCTTCGAAGGATTCACCTACAAGTTGACGCTTACGCCGGCGAAAACGGTGAAATCCGACGATCCCGCAGTGGCGGCAGCTGCCGACCCCGAGCAGCAACTTATCACCGTGAGCGTCAGCGCCGAGTTGCCGAAGGAGCGCAAAAAAGAGGAAGGCGAAAAACCGGAGGACGCCAAGGCCAAGGATGAAGCCTTCACCACCCGCCTGAAAGCGCTCACCGAAAAACTCGAAAAGGAAAAAGCCCTCGAAGGCCGCACCTTCCTTGTCAGCAAGAGCAACCTCGACGCCCTGCTCAAGGAGCGCGCGGCACTCGTCAAGAAAGCCGGTGAAGCCGTGGGCGAAGGCGCGGATGCGTCCGGAGTCCAGCAACTTCCCGGCGGCCTGATTGCGCCACCGCCGCCATCGCAGGGCAAGGGCATGGTTGCCACCACTCCGCCCATCGAAATCCCCGTCAGCAAGCCTGACGACAAAGACAAATCGGAAACCAAGGACGGGGAAAAGCCGAAGGAGTAACTCGGCTGACAGGCTGAATCACTCTCTGCCATTTTCCTGCCCCGAGCTTCCAGATTGAAAAGGCTCTGATTTCCACACCCGCCCACAAGCGGTTCCATTCGGCTTGCTCTCTCCGCAGGGGGCCCTAGCATCCGGGGTTTCTCCCCGCTCCGCCGCTGATGAACCGAATTTTCGTTGAAAAAACCGCCTCCCACAACTCGGAGGCGCGTGAGCTCCTGCGCGACCTCCGCGAGTCGCTCGGCCTGCCAAACCTCCACAAGGTCCGCGTCGTCCAACGCTACGACATCGATGGCCTGACCGACGCCGAGTTCCACGAAGCCGCCACCCACATTCTCTCCGAGCCGCAGGTGGATGTCATCTTCCCCACGCTGCAGCTCACCGCGAGTGAGCGCGCCTTCGCCGTCGAATTTCTTCCCGGCCAGTTCGACCAGCGCGCCGACTCCGCCGCCCAGTGTGTCCAGATCCTCACCGGCAAGGAGCGCCCGGTTGTCCATTCGGCAAAGGTGATCATCCTCGATGGCAACCTCACTGATGCCGAAATGACTGCGGTCAAAAACTACGTCATCAACGCGGTGGACTCCCATGAGATTCCTGTAGCGGCGGGCTATGACCGTCGCACTTCTCCGCCACCCGCTGACGTCCGCATTCTCACCGGCTTCACCACCGCCGACCCCGCCGCGCTGCGCGCCGAACACGGCCTGGCGATGTCCATCGCCGATGTCGCGTTCTGCCAGAATTATTTCCGCGACGAGGAAAAGCGCGACCCCAGCATCACCGAGCTCAAGATGCTCGACACCTATTGGTCCGACCACTGCCGCCACACGACTTTCCTGACAAAAATCGATGAGGTCACGTTCGATGACGGCACGGAGGTGGTCCAACGCGCCTGGCAAACCTACCTTGCCACCCGGGAAAGCCTCGGCCGTGCCGACAAGCCGGTCACCCTGATGGACATCGCCCTGATCGGCATGCGCGAACTCCGCGCCTCAGGGGAACTCGACAATCTGGAAGTTTCCGACGAGGTGAACGCCGCCTCAATCGTCGTCCCGGTGGAAACCTCGGCCTCCGCCACCGAGGAGTGGCTCGTGATGTTCAAAAACGAGACCCACAACCACCCGACCGAGATCGAGCCCTTCGGCGGCGCGGCCACCTGTCTCGGCGGTTGCATCCGCGATCCGCTCTCCGGCCGCTCCTACGTCTATCAGGCGATGCGTGTCACCGGCGCGGGCGATCCGAACACACCTTTTGCCGACACGCTTCCCGGCAAGCTGCCGCAAAAGAAAATCTGCCAGGTCGCCGCTCACGGGTATTCCTCCTATGGCAACCAGATCGGCCTCGCCACCGGCCAGGTCGCGGAAGTCTATCACCCCGGCTATGTTGCCAAGCGTCTGGAAATCGGCGCGGTCGTCGCCGCCGCGCCGCGCGCCAATGTCTTCCGCGGCAAACCAAGCCCCGGCGATGTGATCCTGCTCATCGGCGGCCGCACCGGACGCGACGGCGTCGGCGGTGCCACCGGATCCTCCAAGGAGCACGACGACAGCGCGCTTGAAAACTCCGCCGAAGTCCAAAAAGGCGATGCGCCCACCGAACGGAAAATCCAGCGCCTGTTCCGCAATCCGGAACTGACCCGCAAAATCAAGATCTGCAACGACTTCGGTGCCGGCGGCGTCTCCGTTGCCATCGGTGAGATCGCGCCGTCGCTGGTGATCAACCTGGATGCCGTGCCGAAAAAATACGACGGCCTCGATGGCACCGAGCTTGCGATTTCCGAATCCCAGGAACGCATGGCCGTCTGCGTCGATCCCAAGGAAATCGATTACTTCATCGCCGAAGCCGACAAGGAAAACCTCGAATGCGTCCACGTCGCCGACGTCACCGACAGCGGCCGCCTCGTCATGACCTGGCGCGGCAAAACCATCGTCGATCTCTCCCGCGCCTTCCTCGACACCAACGGCGTCCAACAATCCGCCCGGGTCCACGTTGCCAAGGGGAGCGCGGACGTTCCGCCCGCTTCTTCTGCCACTGATCACCGATCACGGCTCACTGATCACTTGTCTTCCCTCCCCATCGCCTCGCAACGCGGGCTTGGCGAAATGTTCGACGGCTCGGTCGGCGCGGGCACGGTGCTTTGGCCGTTTGGCGGCAAACACCAGATCACCCCGCCGGATGCGATGGTTGCCAAGTTGCCGTTGTTGGATGGCGATACGGACGTCTGCACCCACATGAGCTGGGGTTTTGATCCCCACCTCTCGGCCGCCTCGCCCTTCCATGGCGCGGTCTATGCCGTCACGGAATCCGTCTGCAAGATCGTCGCCTCCGGCGCGCGGCTGTCCGACATCCGCCTGACGCTCCAGGAGTATTTCCCCAAACTCGGCACCGATCCCAAACGCTGGGGCCTTCCTTTCGCCGCTTTGTTAGGGGCTTTCCACGCCCAGCACTCGCTGCGTCTCGCCGCCATCGGTGGCAAGGACTCGATGTCCGGTTCCTTCAACGATCTCGATGTCCCGCCCACCCTGGTTTCCTTCGCCCTCGCTCCCGGCAAGGCAGGCCTCGCGCTCTCGCCGGAATTCAAACAGGCGGGCTCCACGGTCTCGCTCGTCACCGTCCCGCGCGACGCCGACAACCTGCCGGACTTCGACGCCCTGAAGCAAACCGCCGAAGCGATCTATCAGCTCAACCGGCATGGGAAACTTCTTTCCGTCCACCACGTCGGCCGTGCCGGACTTGCCGCCGCCCTCGCCAAATGCGGCTTCGGCAACCGCATCGGCTTCAAGGAGAGCGCAGGCGTCCCGCGTGCGTCTTTGTTCAGCGAATCCTATTTCACTTTCCTCCTCGAACACGCCGAGGCGCTTCCCGAATCCCTCGGTGCCGTGGCCATCGGCCAAACCACCGCCGAACCATCTTTGATCCTCGACGGAGAATCGCACGCCCTCGCCACCCTCCAGGCCGCATGGGAATCGACACTCGAGCCCGTCTATCCGACACGGCCGGAAGAGATCGTAGATTGTGGATCGAAGATGACAGATGCTCCGCTCTTTTCTTCATCGTCCATCCACCATCCCCGATCCACCATTTCATCAAGACCCTCAGTCCTGATTCCGGCATTCCCCGGCACCAACAGCGAATACGATTCCGCCAAGGCCTTCCGCGAAGCCGGGGCCGACGCGGAGATCCTCGTCTTCCGCAACCTAACAGCAAAACACATCGAGGAATCCCTGAAATCCCTCGCTGAAAAAATCCGCCGCTCCCAGATCCTCATGTTCCCCGGCGGATTCAGCGCGGGCGACGAACCCGACGGCTCCGCCAAATTCATCGCCACCATCATCCGCAGTCCGCGTGTGGCCGATGCCATCATGGACCTGCTCAACAACCGCGACGGCCTGATCCTCGGGATCTGCAACGGGTTCCAGGCCTTGATCAAAACCGGGCTGGTACCCTACGGGCAGATCGTGGATGGCGGATGTGATCACCCAACGACCACTTCTTCCATCCACCATCCATCGGCACAACCCACCCTCGTTCACAACACCATCGGCCGCCACATCTCGCGCTACGCCCACACCCGCGTCACCAGCGTGCTCTCGCCATGGCTCGCCCACACCCGGCCCGGCGATATCCACACGATTCCGCTGTCCCACGGCGAAGGCCGCTTCTTCGCGTCCGACGAGGTGATCGCGCAACTCGCAGCGGCCGGCCAGATCGCCACTCAATACTGCGATGAACATGGCGTGCCTTCGATGGACATCGCTCACAACCCGAATGGCTCGCTTGCCGCGATCGAGGGAATCACCAGCCCCTGCGGCCGTGTCTTCGGCAAGATGGGCCACACCGAACGCCGCGGCACCAACGTCGCCAGGAACATCCCCGGAGAAAAACACCAACCGCTCTTCAAGGCGGGCGTTGGCTATTTTCAATAATCCGCGAAAAGAAATGATTTGCCGCAAATGAACGCAGGGCGCACAAAAAGAATGATTGGTGAAAACATAAACAAGGTTCTGGCTGTGCGCTCTTTGTGTTCTTTTGCGGCTAATCCATTCGTGTTTTTAGGATAAACCGCGATCCAGACTTGCGCCCGGACTCGATTCGATCAAATAACCCCAACCCCAACCATCATGGATCCCATCGTTCTCAAAACCCTGCACCTCGTCGGTGTCTTCGCGCTGTTCACCTCGCTCGGTGCCACCTTGCTCGCCGGCTCCGGCAAGAAAGCGGCCTCAATGCTGCACGGCATCTCACTGCTGCTGATCCTGCTGGTCGGCTTCGCCATGCTGAAAAAACCGCCGATGGATCAAGCCTGGTGGATGATCAAACTCGGGCTGTGGCTGTTCCTCGGCTTGGCTCCCGTGCTGTCAAAACGCAAGGTGCTGCCACCCAGCATCGTGCTGATCCTCTCGCTTGCCGCCGCAGCCGGCGCAGGCTGGCTCGGCCTGACCAAGCCGTTCTGAGAGCTAGGGCATTTTAATAATCTAATAGCCGCGAAGGAACGCAGAGAACTCAGAGAATGAAGATCCATCCCAAAAACTTTTGCGCTCTTGGTGTTCTTTTGCGGCAAATAACGTGTCATTGAATGGCTGCGGTTTTGATGAAAACGCTGTAAGGAGCGCGGTCGTTCCGTCCGCTTGGTGCCCGGGGACGTTCCGTGCCTTGGGGCGGATAATCCGTCCCGATTTCCTCACGCTAGAAGACCGACCGCCGGGTGTTGGATATCCTCCAATAATGCCATAGGGGCCTGTAGGACTCTTGCTTCGGGATTGGAAAGATCGAACCGCAAAGCCGCGGAGAACGCGGAGGATTTCGCAAAGAAGAGGCGAGGTAGGGGCCGCCGTCATCCCCGTAGGCTCCCATGCCAATGAAAAGCCTTGGAGTCTCCCCCGTGCGAATGTCGCACAGGGAAGAAAAGTGGAGGACCAAGCGGCCCAATGAAAGGCGCCCGGCTGAAGCGGAAAACAAGGACGATTTCCACTACTACACTAACTGACAAAATAATTTAACAGGAATAATGTTTGACAAATATTTTAATTTGATGTGTCTCGCGGCGTGCATGTCCTGTCAGTTGCAACGAGTTTCCGTGAGCGACTCATGTTGTCGGCAATTACAGCCTGTTTTTGCGGCATGTTATGCGCCGGTCCGGCTGAAAACAGCTTTGACGCACAGGATGTCGGCAATGGCTTTTCACGGCCTCCGGTGGTGACACCTGCCCAGAAGAAATTCTGGGAATATCTGGAGTCCTTTAACCGCCTTCCCGAAGAACCTACGGAGGAAGCCATCTCTGTTTACAATGCCAAAGGCATCGCCCCGGATTTTAGTTATCTGGAAACCTCCAAATCCTCCGTTCTGGGAGACCTGGCAGGACTTGCCGTCCATCGTGATCTCTTCCCCCAACGCTACCCTTGGGTACGGCAGCTTTTGGATGATTACTCCATCAAAATTCCTATTTCCGCGGGACGATTTGCCGGCAGCTCCGGGGAAATCGGCCAACATTACACCAAACTCATCCGGGGCAGCCACCGATGTGAGGAAACCCGCGCGAATGAAAAAGCCTTGGTCGTCAACTTTCTGGAAGGCCTCCTCGTTGTGGACTATCTCTACGCCTGCGGAACGCCGGAGGACAAAAGGGAAGCGATCAAAGTCATTGATGGCGTTTTTCAAGTCAACTACATCAGCCATCCCTTCAGAAAAGCACTCGGGGAAAAGCTGCTTTCGCCTGCCAGCAGGGACATTGGATGGCCAGCGATCGCCGGTTACCCCGAACTCATCTGGGGACTGACCCCCATCCTCATCCGTGGCGGTTTTTCTGAAAACAATCACTTCGATAAAGTCAATTTCAGCAAATGGCTGCTGCGCACAAAGGGCATTCGGGAAATGGAAAACGAGCAAGAGCAGGAATCCGAGAGAAACATGATTCACAACGAACAGGTCCGCGCGGGACTTCTGAGCTACTCCATCTACACCGCCCATTGTCATGATGCGGTCAGGCCCCGGGACGTTCCCGGACTTGTCGTTATTGAAATACTTTTCAAACGCCTGTTCCCCAAAGACCACGCGGCCCAATACCGGCAATACCTCACCCTTCTCAACGCCGCTTATCCCAAAACCGAGTCATGATCGCCCGCGACACTAGCCATCCTGGCTCTGATTGTTGGCTTGGCGCTGATATACAAAAAAAATCGATGAAATCTAATTTGCGTATCCCGTTGTGTTCGTTGTGCTCTTTGCTTGCTATGCCTGCACTGGGCTACGTTTCGATCCCCTTTTGGAATTGGTATGTAAGCAATCAGATTGCTTCCACTCCCAGTGAGATTTATTCACCCGATCCCGGACAGTTTGGAGGCTTCGCAGTCATTGGAGGTGCCGTAGGCACTGGCCTTTTTGGGGCAGTTGTTGGACTAAGTTTAGTCTGGCTTTCAAAGCGCCGGAGCGAACCCTTGCCGTGGCTGAGGGCAGCATCGGTTTCCCTGAACGCACTGGGGCTCTGCATTGGAGCGTTCCTGCTTATTAACCATATTGTGCGTTCTTCTCCGTAGCTACCCTCCAAGACCAACTCCTCAAGATTCTTTTCGTCGGAGGCCTCGGCGAGGGACTCGCAAACATCTTCAACGCCGAATGCTTACAACGGTGGATAGCAATGGCGCGGAGGCGTATTCGAAAGGCTCTGATTGGTGGGCTAACTTTCAGTTTTGGGACCGAAGCCCTTTCAATCAGGCAATTTGTCCGAGGACTACCAATGCGTTGACAAACAATCCTGATAAGGCTGAACGGCAGGGATACAGAGTTGTGCCTAACCATAAATTATAGGTTTCAATGGGGCCAAACGCGGAGGCGGTGATTGGTGCCGTGCTTCACCAATGGATTCAACTGGTGTGCCGCCAGAGTTCGCATTCGAAAAGCCAGGGTTTGCATGCATCGGAATGGATCTGTAAATAAGGAAGGATGCAAAGCGCGCGGGGTGAAGAGGAAGAACAGGGGCAGGATGCCCTTGGGCCGGCCTGGAGCGGGACGCTCCAGCCACCGGGCAACGATCGGCATTCGTCAATCCATCCGCTTCATTTTCCCGTTTTGGGCCCATTCAGCGGAGCGTGGCACACGATTTTTCGCGTGATTGCGGTTTCGACTCTTGCGGGGCGGGCCTGGACGGCCTAAGCCATGCGGGCCATGTCCGATGCCGCCACCCCGCAGCCAGCCCAATCCACCGAAGCCGACCTGATTGCCGTCCGCCGGGAAAAACTCGCGAAACTCCGCGAGCTCGGCATCGATCCCTACGGCGCGCGCTACGAGGTGACCACCACACCCGCCGAACTCCGCAGCCGGTTCGAGGAAGGCCGCCGGGTGAAAATCGCCGGGCGCATCACCGCCCTGCGCGACATGGGAAAATCCGTGTTTTTCCAGCTCGGCGACGTGCTCGGATCCATTCAGGGATACGTTGGCATCAAGAATCTCAGTGAGGCCCAGGCCGCCGCATGGCAGTGCCTCGATCGCGGCGATTGGATCGGCATCGAAGGCGAGACGTTTCTCACACGCACCGGCGAACCGACGGTGAAGGTCGAGGACTTCACCGTGCTGTCCAAGTCGCTGCGTCCGATGCCCGACAAGTTCCACGGGCTGGCCGACCGTGAAACGAAGTACCGCAAGCGCCATCTGGATCTGATGGGCAATCCGGACAGCGCGTCGCTGTTTGTCACGCGTTCGTTGATGCTCGCGGAAATCCGGCGTTTCCTCCAGGAGCGCGGGTTTCTCGAAGTGGAAACGCCGATGCTTCAGGACATTCCGGGTGGTGCCGCGGCGCGGCCGTTCGAGACCTATCACAACGCCCTTGGCATGCCGCTCACCCTGCGCATCGCTCCGGAATTGTTCCTCAAGCGTTTGCTCGTCGGCGGCTTCACGAAGATATTCGAACTCAACCGGAATTTCCGCAACGAGGGGATCTCTCGCCGCCACAATCCGGAGTTCACCATGCTGGAAGCCTACTGGGCGTTTTCGGATTTCGAGGAAATGGCCAACCTTGTCGAGGAGCTGACCTGCCACCTAGCCCAAACGTTCTGCGGCGGCCTGAAAATCGAACACAAGGATGAGGAGGGCAACGTCACCCGCACCATCGACCTGACACGCCCGTGGCGCCGCGCGAACTATCACGACCTGATCAAGGGTGTGGCCGGCGCGGATTTCTTCGACATCACACCCGCCCGGCGCCGCGCGAAATGCGAGGAGCTCGGCGTCCAGATTTCGGAAGCGATGGAGGATTACGAGGTCATCCAGCAGGTGTTCGAGAAGAAGGTGGAGGAACACACGTTCGATCCCTGCTTTGTCACCCGCGTTGCCAGCGAACTCATTCCGCTCGCCAAAGTCACCCCCGGCGGCAAGACCGTGGAGGTTTACGAACTGATCATCAACGGCCAGGAAATCTCACCCGGATACTCCGAACTCAACGACCCCGATGTCCAGCGCGAGCGCCTGCTCCACCAGGCCGGCGGCGAGGAGGAACAAAAGGTCGACCACGACTTCATCGAAACGCTCGAACACGGCATGCCGCCCGCAGGCGGCATCGGCATCGGCATCGACCGCCTGGTGATGATGCTCACCGGCGCGCCCACCATCCGCGACGTGGTGTTGTTCCCGCTCCTGAAGCGCAAGGAATAAGGGGGAAAATCCATCAGCCGCAAAAGATCGCAGGAACCGCAAAGAACAGGATGGATCCCTGCTCAAGCCTCCAACTTTGGGTTCTTTTGTCTTCTCTTGCGGCTAATCCGATATATCTGTTAAAATAAGGACCCGGTAGCTATTCCTTGGTCCTGCCGCGCAGGGCGATCGCCACAAGGCTCCCGCAGACGAGCAGGCCGACCAGCGCCACCACGATCCATTTGGTTAGATTGGAGCCGGTCTCCAGGGCGTCGTATTTTCCCGGGTCGGCCGGGGTTGCGAGGTTGTCCGGAAGGATCAGGTCCGCTGCGGTGAGAATAAGGAGGAAAATCCATCAGCCGCAAAAGAACGCAGGAACCGCAAAGAACAGGATGGATCCCTGCTCAAGCCTCCAACTTTGGGTTCTTTTGTGTTCTCTTGCGGCTAATCCGATATTTCTATTAGAATAAAGCCCCGGTAGCTATTCCTTGGTCCTGCCGCGCAGGGCGATCGCCAGAAGGCTCCCGCAGACGAGCAGGCCGACCAGCGCCACCGCGATCCATTTGGTTAGATTGGAGCCGGTTTCCAGGGCGTCGTATTTTCCCGGCTCGGCCGGGGTTGCGAGGTTGTCCGGAAGGATCAGGTCCGCTGCGGTGAGCTGCGGCTTGCCAACCTCACCGCGCAGCGCCGCCACCTGTTGCGGCGTGATGGCCGGGGCGGAGTTGCCGAACGACTGGCGCACGTAGGTCAGCACGGCGGCGATCTGGGCGTCATTCTGATAGGCCAGCGGGGCCATGCCCGCAGGGAAATCGTGGGTCTGTCCCTTTACCGTGATGGGTCCGCGCAGCCCGCGGAGCTGGATGCGGATCAGGTTTTCAGGCGGGCCGTTGACCCACTCGGAGCCAGCCAGCGGCGGCCCCGCCGCGCCACCCTCGCCGTTTTGTCCGTGGCAGGCGCTGCAGATGAGGTATTGCGTGCGCCCCAGCTTGAGAACCTCCGGATCGATTGCGGCGTCTTGCGCCCGGGCCGAAACCACAACGGCCAATGCCAGCAGGCAAAAGGCGATGGCGCAGCTGAAAATCCTGGATATTGGAGAACGTGTCATGGGTCGATGCCGCCTGCGGATGGTCCCGCAGCCCGGGTGCGTCCATCATGGCCGCGGAACCTGCCCCGTTCAAGTCCCCGTTTGGGCCTGTTTTTTCATGGGGAGCGCGATTTTTTTTATCGCGCCGGTCCATGACCGCCGCATATTTTCCGCAGGCATAAATCTATCAGTTTGATCCGGCGCCGGTCATGGATCGCCGCTACATGAGGTAACAATCCCTGCATCACGGGCCGACCTCATTTGGGTGCAAAGGCGCATGATTCGGCTTCTTGTCCGAATGCTCCAAGGCACCCACCGCCGTCTGCCTGCCACGCTCGATTCCAAGAGCGTCGATGCCCGATAACTCCGGATATCCGTCGCGCAAGCAGGTTGGAGTCTCCGCTGTGGGTCTGGACAATAACAAATTTTCATCCATCAAAAGCTTCAGATCCGCGGCAGCGAGACCCCGCACGGGAGGAATGCCGGCCAATCCCTCACAATAATTGTTTTTCCATGTCCATTTCTCCGGGATGTCGCCCTGCACATAGCGAATGAGCCCGACCTTCGGGTCGCTGCCTAAGAAAGCATTTCCGACAATCACGCAACCCGTTGGCACCGTGCCATTGGGGTGTTTGTAATGATTGAGGCCAATCGCCATCGCTTCCTTGCAACGGATCACCGTGTTGTGGAGGATTTGGGCACGCTCGACACGCACGTACAGATCGTCCGGCGTTCCGTCAATCATCGCGATTGCCGCTTTCCCCAGCCCTTGGAAGTAGTTGTTGATCACCGCCTGATCCTTGCCCTGCAAACGCACGCCTTGGCTGTCCGGCTCCCCTTCGCCGAAGAAAAAATTCTGGGTGACGACATTGCGATGGCCGTGACGCAGCACCAAACCTCCGCGACAGGCACGGAAGGTATTGCGACGGATCTGGTTGCCGTTGGCTTTGACCGAAACAATCTCGCTTTCACCGTTGCATCGCTCAAACAGATTGTCCTCAATCCGCGTTTCGCTACCCCCACCCGGTGGATTCCACGGATTCCCTTCGGTGATCAACTGGATCGTTTCGAATCCATTGCCACTGCCGCCCTTGGCAATCTCGCGGAAGTGATTGTGGTGAACGTGATGTCGCTCCCGCCGGTTGTTGACCAGCAGCCGCAACGTTTGACAGCCCTTCTCCATCGTACCGTTGATCTCCTTGTTTTCGAAAAGGCAATGATCCACCTCGACCTGTTTGCTGCCTGCCTGTACGACCACCCAATTGGGAGTACGGCAGTTCGAAAAATTCGCGCGGCTCAGGCGCAAGCCGGTGCCCTTGATGGTCACGCCCGCTTGGTCGCGAAAGCTCACCCCTTCCAAGGACATCCATGCCCCCCGCATGTCAACAGCCCGGGTGAACACCACGCCACCGCCGCTCTCCGCACGGACCAACAACGGCTTTTCGGCCAGGCCTTGCGATACCAGTGCAACTGGCTGCTCATAGACCCCATCCTTGATGACTATCGTCTGGCCCGGCGACGCCGACTTCACGGCCGCTTCCAGTGCGGCCACCGTGGATACGGTTTGTTCCTTGGCGGCAATCAGAGTGGCGGATAAAACAAGACACGCAATCACGCGGAAGATCATGGCTTATCGGTAAAAGGACAGGACTTAATGTCAAAACCATATCATGCGCACGATGCGCCATCCATGGAATCCAATAACAGTTTGAGCGTGCATTGGCTCCAGGGTCCGGTCATTCCGCGAGATGGAGCCGGCCATGCATGGTGCGATTGGGGCTGCCAACCCGAACCATATCAACTGGCTGCCGGAAACCCGGGGAGCGTGACGCCTGCGGGCCGGATCAGGGCGCGACCTGATCCCAGGAAATCTGGTCTTCCGCGAACTTCGTGATGAAGGCGCGCAACTTTTCGTCCGCCTCGGCCTCGCTCACTTCTTTCTCGATCCACGGGATTTTTCCAAACCACATGGAGGCGGAAACATATGCCCAGCGCTGGTCCATGCCGCGCAGCAGCCGGTCCTTCATGTCCACCAGTGTCCGCTGCAGGTGGTCGTTGGTGATCCGGTCGTGGCCCACAAAGAAGTAGTAGGTCACGCATTGGAATTCCAAGGGTGCGGATCCTTCCTTCACCCCCTGAAGCGATTGCATGGACCGCAGCCGCTTGGCATGGAAGCTCCGGCCGTTGGGCAACTCGATGGTGACGTCTCCGGATGCGGTGATCTTGTGTCCCTGTGCCGGCATGCAGCGTTCCGGCCGGTGGATCGAGTTGTTCAGATCATACCCGGAAAGCACGACCGAAAGATCGATGCGGTCGGGAATCAAATGCCCTTCGAAGTTCATTTCTCCGGGCCGCGGTTTGAAACAAATGGCTTTGGCGAACTCCGTGTCCTTTTCCAGCGTGCCGAGCTCCTCCTTGCTTGGCGGGATGTTGCGGAACTCCCAACCGTCCTTGGATCCCGGCATCTCCATCCGCACGGCGGAAGGCGCGGTCTTTCCGGCCTGTGGCAGGAAGTAAACCGCGCTCAACGAACCACCCAGCACGAGCGGCAGCCACCAGCTGTTCCAAGTCATGATTCCGTGGGGGGGGATGCGGCTTCGGCGGCCGGTTGATTGCGGGAAACCGTCACCCGCCGAAGCTGGCGGCGGTTGGATTTTTTCCATGGCAGCCCGCCTTCGAGCAACGAGTGGATGATTAACAAGAGCAACAGCGAAAACGGATAGAAAAGAACCAGGCCCGACCAGTCATGCCAGGTGGTGCGCCCCCATTCGGCATCCCCGTATTCCGCGATCACGAAGATCGAGGTGACGCGCAGCGCGTTGCCAATGATCGCCAGCGGCACGGCGGAGGCGAACAACAACACGCGCTTCCACATCGCCATGTTCGCCACATAGGCCCATGCTCCGGAGATCATCAGCAGGGCCATCAGCGAGCGGATGCCGCTGCAGCCTTTGGCGATTTCCAGCGGTTCCCAGCCGCCGTGCGCCGAGGAGATCATGTTGCCCTGCACCACGGTCTCCACCCCGAACAACGCGGACCCGTGATGGGCCATCGAGGTCGCCAGCAACTGCAAGTGGGTCGTCGCCTGCTGGAAACTCGGCAGCGGAATCGCCAGCCAGAAGAAAAACAATGGGAAAAGAAGCATCCGCGCGACCTGCCAGCCCCACAGATACAAGGCCCCGCCCCACAACAGGAACGGCAGCGCACCCACCGCCACCCGCGGCTGCAAGGTGCGGTAGGCCGCCGCATAAAACAGCGCGCCGATCAAAACCGCCACCAAGCCCCAGCCGCTGCCCTTGGAAGCAACCGCCCGCATCGCCCGGAAGCGGTGGAAAACCAGCCCTGCGATCACCAGCGGAAACAACGGACCGTGCTCGTAGTCATTCTCGTCGTTCCACGCGCTCCAAACCCAGCCGAGCGCGGATTGAGCGCGTCCCGCGCCGTAGCGCATTTCGAAAAGGTAAAACCATGCCAGCGCCAGCAGCGAGATAACCAGCGCCCCCCAGGACGCCCGCAAAACCGATCCGTCGAATGGCTCGGATGCGCCTTTGGCGGCGGATTCAGGTGGGGGGGATGGCATCAGTGGATTTTAGTCGTGGGTTTTGCGAGCAAAGTATTGCCGATCGCCACTTGCCTGTCAACAATCCGCCGCCCACGCGGCATTCCTCCATTTTCCCATGAAACTCATCAGTGGAACCGCCCACCGCGCCCTCGCCGAGCGCATCGCCGAAAACCTCGGCCAACCGCTTGCCGACGTCCAGGTCAATGCCTTCCCCGACGGCGAGACCTGCGTGAAGATCAATGAAAACATCCGTGGCGAGGACGTCTTCATCATCCAGCCAAGCTGCCCGCCCACCAACCACAACATCATGGAGTTGCTGATCATGGTGGACGCGGCCCGGCGCGCCAGCGCCGAACGCATCACCGCCGTGATGCCGTTTTTCGGCTACGCCCGTCAGGACCGCAAGGACCAGCCGCGCGTCCCGATCACCGCCAAGCTGGTGGCCAACCTGCTCACATCCGCCGGCGTCAACCGCGTGCTGACCATGGACCTCCACGCCCCGCAGATCCAGGGTTTTTTCGATATCCCGGTCGATCATCTCTACGCGAAATCCGTGCTCATCAGCTATCTTCGCGAGCGCCATCCGGACACCTCGAACCTCACGGTGGTCTCCCCGGACGTCGGCGGCGTCAAAATGGCCCGCGCCTACTCCGATGCCCTGGGCGCGGAACTCGCGATCGTCGCCAAGCACCGCGTCAGCGCCACCCGCGTCGAGGCCATGAACGTGATCGGTGAGGTCGAAGGCCGCGACGTGTTGCTGGTCGATGACATGACGGAAACCGCCGGCACCTTGATGGCGGCGGCCGAAATCCTGCATAAAAGCGGGGCAAAACGCGTGTTTGCCGGGGTTTCACATGCCGTTTTGGGCGAGCTTGCGCACCAGCGGCTGCGGGATTCCCAGATTGAGGAGGTCATCACCACGGATTCCGTGCCTCAGGCTGCCGGTCCCAAAGTCCGGGTCGTCGGCGTTGCGCCACTCCTGGGTGAGGCGATCCGCCGGATCCATGGCGGCCAGTCGATCACCTCGTTGTTCTCGGTCTGACCGGCGCAGGATAATTTCCATCGCGGCGAACAATTTTTTGACAAGCGCCCGTCCGGCCGCTACACAGCTCGCCCCGCGCCGGATTCCCGTCATCCTTCCGGCCCTCATATCAACTCCAGCGATTGCTCTCCCGCCATGGCCCAAAAAACATCTCTCAAAGCCGCTCCCCGCGCCCGCACCGGTTCAGGCCGCCTCAACCAAATGCGCCGGGAAGGCTGGCTCCCATCCGTGATCTACGGACGCGGCATCGAAAACCGCAACCTCAAGGTGGACGCCAAAACCTTCAACGAGGTCATCGCCCACAGCAGCTCGGACAGCATCGTTGTGAACCTCGACATCGAAGGTGAAGGCCCGCGCCTCGCGTTCCTCCAGTCGATCCAGCACGACCCGCTTACCGGCGCCGCTGTCCATGCCGACTTCCTTGCCATCGACAGCAAAACCGAAATCACCGCCCACATCCCGGCCGTGCCCAAAGGCGAATCGGTCGGCGTCAAAGCCGGCGGCGTGGTCGAACAATACCTCCACTCGATCGAAATCACCTGCCTTCCCGACGACCTGCCCGAAAGCATCGAGCTGGATATCTCCGGCCTCGAAATCGGCGACTCGCTCCACCTCGGCGAAATCAAATACCCGAAGGGCGTGCGTCCGACTCATGGCAGCGACGTCGTCGTGATCCACATCGGCCGCGCCGGTTCCGGTGCCGATCTGGAAACCACGGCCACCGAAGCCGCTGCCGAAGCTCCGGCAAAGGCCTGATCGCCAACGACCAATCGTTTTTTCCAAGCGCCCGGGCCGTATCCACGACCCGGGCGTTTTTTTGATTCGCATCCCGGCACCCGATCATCCCCAATCTCTCCCTGCTCCAATCCCTAATCTCCTTTCCAGGCTGACCCCGCCATGTCCTTTTCCCTCATCATCGGTCTCGGCAATCCAGGCAGACAGTATGAAAACACCCGCCACAACATCGGGTTCATGCTGATCGACCGCCTGGCCGCGACCTCTGGGGCCGCCTTCCAATCGGTGCCGCGCTGGCAATGCCACCTTGCGAAAATCCCGGGCGATGGAACGATCCTGCTCAAACCGCAGACGTTCATGAACCTCAGCGGCCGCGCGGTGCAACAGGTCCTCTCCTTTTATAAATGGCCGCCCGAGCGGATCCTCGTCATCTATGACGACGCCGCCCTACCCCTCGGAACCCTCCGTTTCCGCGAAAAAGGATCGGCCGGCGGCCACAATGGCATCAAATCCCTGATCCAGCACCTCGGGACCGACGCCTTCCCGCGCCTGAAAATCGGTATCGGCGGCAGCGAAGCCGGAAACATGGTCGGCCACGTGCTCGGGAAATTCTCGCCCGACGAGCAAGCGGTTCTCGAAAACACGCTTGCCACGGCGCTCGAAGCTGTTCAGCTTGCGCGTTCCCAAGGGATCGCCACCGCCGCGAACCAATTTCACACCCGCAACCAATCCATCCCACCCCACCCCGATGAGTCGCAAATACCAAGGCCTGATCGTCCTTAATACCAAATCCCTCGAAGGCACCGTCGATGACCTCGTCACCGCCGTTTCCAAGGAAATCGAAGCCGAAGGCGGCAAACTGGAAAAAATCGCCCAACTCGGCCGTCGCCAGTTCGCTTACAATTCGAATCACCTCGAAGCCGGCCACTACGTGAACTACACGTTCCAGGGTGCCGCCGATCTGATCACGCGCATCCACGCCCGCCTGCGCCTGAACAACCACGTCCATCTCCAGCACTACCAGCGCCTCGCCTGAGAAAGAACGGTTCAAAAGAACATCTTTCAGGCTTGCCGTTTCCTCAAAACCCACCCACGCTCCAGTTGTTATGGCCAATCTCAATAAAGTCATGCTCATCGGGAACCTCACCAGGGACCCCGAATTGCGTTACACCCCCAGCGGCAAAGCCGTCGCCGATATTTCCCTCGCCATCAACCGCGTCTGGAATAACGAGCAGGGACAGAAGCAGGAGGAAACCATCTTCGTCGATGTCACACTCTGGGGACGCCAGGCGGAACTCGCCCAGCAATACCTCGCCAAAGGCCGCGGCGTTTACATCGAAGGCCGCCTCCAGATGGACAGCTGGGAAGACAAGGAAACCGGCAAGAAACGCAGCCGCCTGAAAGTCGTCGGCGACAACCTCCAGTTCCTTCCCGACGGCCGCGGCGGCGCCGGCAACGGTGCCCCGCAAGGCTCTGCTCCCCAACAACGTTCAGGCCCGCCCCAACGCTCCGGCCCGCCCCAAGGCGGCAGCCCGGCCCCCCAGGACGATTTCCAGGAAGAGGACGACATCCCGTTCTGATCCGCAAGCCGTCGATTCAGGGTCTGCTTTGAAATAGGGAAAGCACGCATCTTGCGTGCTTTTCTTGTCTATCCTGCAAAAGGATTTTTCCCGTCGGCCCGCCAAACGCGCGCGGTCATGTCACCCCTGCCACCGCCATGGTGACGGCAGCGGAATCAGGACTGGCAGCCGATTTGTTTTTTCCAAGGATGCGCACAGTTGGATGTCCTCCTCGATACCATGAAATAAAACTTTCTCAGGAAACTCGTTTCAGTCGCAGCGTTGTCATTACTCGCGTTTTTAACCATGAACACCAATGGTCAAGCTGCTGAAGAGAGGGGGGCCGTGTGATCGAAATCCCGGCTGATGAACACGGGTATCCCAAGTTCGGGATGCTGGTCATCGCCTCACAGGCAAATCTGGACGAATTCATGAAGAAGGTCGCGGGTCCAGTCCGGTTGGAATGAACAGGCGAATTTCACCAAGGCGATTACCGAGGCGAAGTTGGATTTCGGGAAGGAGCAACTGGTGCTGATTCGCCGGAATGAGGGATCGGGTTGCCACGATCCTACGGCTTGAGTTCCTCGATCATGCCTCACCTCCCTCCAACGCCCCGAAGGGGCGATTCCAAGCCAGCCCAGGGCAACGCCCTGGGTTTGGAACGGAACGAAAGTCGAGCCCTGAAAGGGCGGTCCAAGCGGCGGCATCAATCCCAGACATACCGTTCGTCAAACGGTACCCGGTGTCGTTGGAGAAATGCCCGGAACTCGTCTTGAAATGATTTCTTCCGGTGATGCTCCCGCTGCGAGGCAATGTATTCCCGAACGGCGGGGACATTCGATTCCGAAACAGCAAATGCGCCATAGCCGCCCTGCCAAGCGAAAGCGGCGAATTCCGCACCTTGGGCCTTGATCCATTTCGAGGATGATTTCTTGACGGCCTCCACGGCGACGCTGACAGCGACGGTCCTGCCAAGGTCGAAAAGCAGATGAATGTGGTCTTCGACGGAGTTGATGAGCACCGGCTGACATCCGACATTCTGCAACACGGTGGCCATGTATGCGTGGAGAGAATCGCGAATCCGGTCGGAGATGATCGACTCGCGATTCTTGGTGCTGAAGATGAGATGGATATGGAGGCTGGCGAGGGATTGCGGCACGGCTTGGGACGCCCTTTCAGGACTTGATGGGTTTTGCGATGCGTATTCCCAGGGCGTTGCCCTAGGCTGTCATAGATTCGCCCCGTTGGGGCTTTGAGCCCCTCGATCATGCCGTGACTCCTTTCGTGATCTTGCTCAGCAGGGCATGTTTCAACGCCACAGTAGTGGCCCGATCAAACGCGAAAAGCAGAAACCCGGCATGTCGGCGGTTTTTGCAACCGCAAGCCGTCCCGTCAGCCGCCGCGATGCGTCCATGACGGAAGGCGGACGATCTCGCCACCCTTGAGTGCGGATTCGTGGGCAAGGATGCCGGTGCAGGTGATGTTGGCGCTTTCGACCGCGTTGGGATAGGCGTCGGCGCCGGACTGGAGCATCCGGATGAACTGATGGGCGAGGTGCGGATGTGACCCGCCATGACCGCCGCCCTGGGTGAACGACAGGTGGTCTTCCTTGCCATCGCCGCCATAGACGCCACCGGTGGTGAACGCCCGGATTTCCTCCGGCAGATAGTGGGCGTAGTCCGGGCACTTCACTTCGCGCGGAATCTCCGGCTCGGGCAGCTTGGCGGTGTGAATGACCAGCGGGTCATGTTCGATGAGCGGCCACTCGACGGATTGTTTGCTGCCGTAAACCTCGAATGATTCGCGGTATTGCCGCGCCACATCGAACAACGACCGGTGAAGCTGCGCCGAAAGATCGCTGTCCTTGAATTTGATGTGGCAGGACTCGACGGCGAAGGTCGATCCATAACAGGCATGCATTTCCTTCGCGATCGTACCGGATCCGAAACAGGAAACATACTCGGCCTCGCCGCGGGTCAGTCCCAGGATCGGCCCGACGCAGTGGGTCGCGTAAAACATCGGCGGCAGCCCGGGCCAATAACCCGGCCAGCCCTCCATGTCCTGCTGGTGGGACGCCTTGAGAAACTGCACTTTCCCCAGCTCGCCCCGGTCATACATTTCCTTCATGAACAGGAACTCGCGGGCATACACCACGGTTTCCATCATCATGTATTTCAATCCGGTTTCCCTGACAAGATCGACGATCCGCCGGCACTCTTCGACCGTAGTGGCCATCGGCACGGTGCAGGCGACATGCTTGCCCGCCTCGAGCGCCTGGATCGTCTGGCGGCCGTGATCGGGGATCGGCGTGTTGATGTGTACCGCATGCACGTCCGGGTCCGCCAGCAGGTCCTCGTAGGAGGTGTATCGTTTTCCGATGCCGAACTTGTCGCCGATCTCGTCGAGCTTCGAGCGCGTGCGCTGGCAGATGGCATGCATGTTCGCGCCGGGGTGGCGCTGATAGATGGGGATGAATTCGGCTCCGAAGCCGAGGCCGGCGATGGCGATGTTGATTGGTGACATGGCGGGGATGCGGTTGCGGGAAAACGGGTAGCAGCGGAATGATCCGGGAAACCCTGATGCATCGGCGCGGCCCCGGCTTGTAGAGATGCGACGCGCTTGGGTAGGATTCCGACGCCGGCGGTCGCGCCGGCGCGTGTCATCGCCCGCCCGGTGGCCGCACACGGATTTCCCGGCGCCGCTCCAGCCGGTATTCGCTGGCGGTCTGGCCCATGTGGCGGCGGAACTGCCTGGCGAAATCACTGTGGTCGTAAAACCCGGAGTCCAGCGCCACCGCCGTGACCGGCAGGTTGGTGCGCGCCAACAGGTCGCAGGCCTCGATCACCCGCATCCGGATCATGTATTCCTGCGGCGTCATCTGGAAGGTGGCGCGGAATTTCCGCTCGAACTGGCGCACCGACATGCCTGCCAGCTTTGCCAGCAACGGGACGTCGAGCTTCCCGCGGAAATGGAGTTTCAAGTGGTCCGCCACGGCCGCAAGTTCCAGATACGGCTGCACCGCCGCGCGCTGCGCCTCGTAACTGCGCACGGTGCCGCACAACCCGCAGACCTTGCCCGCCGTGCTGAACAGCGGCAGCTTGTCGGTGATGAACCACTCGGGCTTGCCCTCCCGGTTGGGAAACAACTCGATGATTCCTAACAGCGGTTTGCCGGTGGTGATGACCTGCTCGTCGTCCCTGCGGTATTTTTCCGCGAGGCGCGGCGGAAAGATCGAGCTGTCGGTGATCCCGATGATTTCCGATTCCCTGTGGAAGCCGCAGCGTTTGACGAAGGCGGGATTCCCGGCCATCAGCCGTCCGTCGAGGTCCTTGGCGAAAAACAAGGTGCCCGGAAGGTGGTCGAACAGGTGGCGGAACTGCCCCGGCTGCAACAGCCCGTCCCATTTCCTGCGCAGTGTCTCCGGATTCATTTGGCGGGATATTACACAAAGCCCCCGCAATCCTACAAGCCGCCCGGCATGAAACAATCCACCTTGGCCCGCAGTTCTGTGACGGAGCCGGCTCCGCCGCCCAAACCCACCGCACCGCATGAAAAAGTTGATCGTTCTCCCGCTCGGCATCCTCGCCGCGGCCATCGTCCTGGCGCAAACCCCGCGGCAAAACACCGCCAATCCCAAGCACGTGGACATCCTCTTCCTCGGCGCGCCCGCCGCAAACCATCCCGACCACGACCCGGTCGAACGCTACCGTGTGTTGAAAAAAGCCCTCGGCGCGGACGGCATCGCGCTCACCTACTCGGAGGATCCCGCCGACCTCCGCCGCGACGTCCTTGATCGCTATGACGGCGTGATGTTCTACGGCAACTGGATGCAAAACGAACCGATGGATCCCGGTCAGGAGAAAGCCCTGCTCGGCTTTGTCGAGAGTGGTGGCGCGTTTCTCCCGATCCACTGCGCCTCGGCCTGTTTCGGTGGCTCGGAGGCCTTCGTGAAACTCGTCGGAGGCCGCTTCAAATCCCACGAATCCGCTGTCTTCACCACCACGATCGTCGCTCCGGAGCACCCGGTCATGCGCGGTTATGCCGGATTTGAAACCTGGGATGAAACCTACGTGCACGACCGGCTCACCGATGACCGCACGGTCCTCCAGGTCCGTGAACGGGAACCATGGACCTGGGTCCGCGAGCAGGGCAAGGGCAGGGTTTTCTACACCGCATACGGCCATGACATGCGCTGTTGGAACCAACCCGCGTTTCACGAGCTGCTGCGCCGTGCGATCCTCTGGAGCGTCGGCGACAAGGCCCGCGCCAGGCTCGAAGCGATGCATCTGCCCGAACTGGAATCCGAGGAAATGATGCTCCCCGGATACCGCGAGCGCAAGGCGATCACCCGCGGCCAGAAACCGCTCGCGCCCGACGAGTCGATCAAGCTCGCACAGGTGCCTGTCGGCTTCGATATCTCGCTCTTTGCCAGCGAGCCGGACATCGTCAACCCCATCCATGTCACCTGGGACCATCGCGGCCGCGCCTACATCACGGAAACCGTGGACTACCCTAACAACCTTCAGGCGGGCAACATCGGCCACGACCGCATCCACCTGTGCGAGGACACCGACGGCGACGGCAAAGCCGACAAGTTCACTCTCTTCGCCGACAAGCTTTCCATTCCCACCTCCGCCGTCTTTGTGAACGGCGGTCTGATTTCAACCAATGGCACCGACATGATTTTCCTCAAGGACACCGATGGCGACGGCAAGTCCGATGTCCGGCAGGTGCTCTTCACCGGGTTCAACATGTCGGACACCCACGCCGGCGTCTCGAACCTCCGCTACGGTTTCGACCACTGGATTTACGCGACCATCGGCTATTCGGGATTCAAAGGCACCGTCGGCGGCGAGGCACACGAATTCTCCATGGGGGTCTTCCGCTTCAAACCGGATGGAAGCAAACTCGAGTTCCTCCAGAACACCACCAACAACACCTGGGGCCTCGGCTTCACCGCGGATTTCGACATCCTCGGATCGACCGCCAACGGCAACCCGTCATGGTATTTCACCCTCGCCAAGGAGCTTTACGACAAGTCCGGCCTTGCCCAGCCGCGAACACCGGCCGGTGACAACAACCCGATGTTTTTCCCGGCGTCGATGGACATCCGCCAGGTGGACCAGTTCGACCGCTACACCTCCGCCGCCGGACATGCGTTCTACACGTCCGCCCGTTTTCCGGAGGATTACCGCAAAAACACCGCCTTCGTCTGCGACCCGACCGGCAAACTCGTCGGCCGCTTTGACATCACCGCCAATGGCAGCGGCTTCGTCTCCCGCCAGCTTCCTAACAATATTTACTCGAGCGCCGATGCCTGGTCCGCGCCCGTCCAGGCGGAAACCGGACCCGACGGCGCTGTCTGGATCTGCGACTGGTACAACCTGATCATCCAGCACAACCCCACACCCAACCAAAACTCCGCAGGCTACGACGCCGCCACCGGCCGCGGCAACGCCTACGAAACACCTCTCCGCGATACCCGCCACGGCCGCGTTTACCGGGTTTATCCGGCAGGTTCCAAGAACGATCCCGACCCGCGGCTCGACGCGGGCAATCCCGAGTCGCTGCTGCCGGCGCTCAACCACCCGAACCTGTTCTGGAGGCTCCAGGCACAGCGGTTGATCGTGGAATCCGCCGCCCCTGCCGCGATTCCCGAACTCAGGTCGGCGGTTCTAACAAAATCCGTTCCCGCCGCGGTTCATGCGTTCCATGCGCTGCACGCACTCGGCGCGCTTGATCCCGCCACCGTCAAGGCCGCCCTCAGCTCCGAGGCCCGCGGCCTCCGTCGCGCCGCGCTTTCCGCGATGCCGGACGATGCCACACTGGCGGAGGTTTTCATCAAGGGTGGGATGATTGATGCGGCGGATTCCCGCGAGCTTGCCGATGTTTTTGCCGCGCTCTCCCGCATCGCGCCCTCGGAACGCATCGGAAAGGCGCTACACGCGACGCTCGCGGCAAGAGGGGAATCGATCTCCAGCGATCCGGTCTTGAAGGACGCATGGCATATCGCCGCCCGCCAGCATGCCGCAGGCGTCATTCTCGCCGCCGCCGACCACATGGCGTCGGCCCCCGAAGCCGCACCGGTCAATCTCATTCCCAATGCCGGCTTCCATGGCGCGGACCTCGCCCCATGGAACCTGCGCTCCTATTTCGCGGCCCAGCCGGATGCCGTCCGGCTATCGATCGTGTCCGAAGGCAGAAACGGCGGCAACGCGCTGAAGATCGAGTCCCCCGCAAAGGCGGATGTCGGCGCCGGAGCCACGATCAAGGTCAAACCCAACACCCGCTACCGCCTGGGCGGCTGGATCCGCACCGGCAACATCGAAAAAGCCGGAGGCAAGGGAGCCCTGCTCAACATCCACGGCGGCGCGGTCACGGAAGACATCAGCGGCACCTCGGATTGGAAACAGGTCATGGTGGAATTCGACAGCGGAAACCAAACGGAAGTCCTGGTCCACTGCCTGTTCGGCGGTTACGGCGGAGCCACCGGAAGCGCATGGTTCGATGATGTCTATCTCCACGAACTTCCCGGCGGCGGGATCCGTCCGCTCATCGATGCGGTCACCGCCCGTTTCGCCGCAAGCGCGCCACCCGCCGAACGCCAATCGCTAACAGAATTACTCGCGTCGCGCACGGATTCCTTTTCCAAAAACCTCGTCACCGCGCTCGGTGCCACACCGGCGGAACCCAAGGCCATCGTCCGCAGGAACATCCCCGTGCCCGCGGTGCATGAACGCGGCGCCGCGGTTTACAAACGCACCTGCATCGCCTGCCACGGCCCGGAAGGCAAGGGAGTGGCCGGAGCATTCCCGCCGCTCGACGGCTCAGACTGGGCCGTCGGCGATCCCTCGGTTCCGATCCGCATCGTGATCGGCGGACTGCAAGGCCCGATCGAGGTGGCCGGTCAGAAATACGCCAACGTCATGCCGCCACACCTCGATCTCAAGGACGCGGAAATCGCCGATGTGCTGACCTACGTCCGTCAGTCGTGGTCGAACGATGCTGAACCTGTTAGCGAGGAGCTGGTCAGACAAACCCGCGCCAAATTCGCGGGCCGCAGCGTCCCGTGGACCGCAGACGAATTGAAGTGAGCGCACCCGCGCCGGAAAACCCCTTGTCATCGCAACGGCTCCCATGGCAGGGTGACTACGTACTTCCCGGCAGGAATGCCCGTTAACCCGAAAGCAATCAAATGCCCCCCGTCATTTCCCGGCTCATGTCGTTGCTGAATGTTTCGTTCCATCCTATAACCAATGCTGTTATTCCGTCGGGCAAAGGCATCATCGCGGCACTGGCGATACCTTCGTTGGCCGCTGTGCACGCCGCCTCCCTTGAGATTGCCAACACCAGGCTCGGCGTCACCTACGACACCGTGGACCAGACCTTCCGCATCAAAGAGCTTGCGTCCGGGAAAACCTTCGTGACAGAGGGAAAGCTGGAAGGAACGGCCAAGGTGGATGGCACCAGGATCATCGTGTCGCAGGCGGGTGGCCGCACGATGTTGGAGCTGCGCGGCGAACAACCTTTTGTGTTTGTCACCAGCGAACTGAGCAATCCCGGAGCGGGGACGCTGGACCTCCCCAAAGTCATACCGGCAATCTTCACGCTCGATCTCGGCACGCCCGCGGCCGGGCTGCGCACAGTGGGCACGGGTGGCCTGCTTGCGCCCGATGCGAATCCCGGGAGCTATTTGTTTCTCACCTGTGCCGATCCTGCCACGCGCAATGGCGTGGTGGCGGGCTGGGTCACGCAGGACCGCGGCAGTGGCGTGATGTTCTCCTCGGTGAACGAGGGCAAGGTTGAGCTCAAGGCACAGATCGACTACGGACACCTGCGCATTCCACCTGCAGGAACGGCAACGCTGGAAACGCTGGCGATCGGTTATTTCGATGACGCGCGGCTCGGCCTGGAGCGCTACGCCGACCTGATCCGGGAATACTACGCCATCAGGCTGCGTCCGAGGACAGCGGTTTATTGCACATGGTACGCGGACCAGCACCCGTTGGCGGGTGACGAGAAGTCCACGATCGAGCTGGCGGGCTTCGTCGCGAAGGAATTGAAGGATCACGGACTCGGCGTGGTCCAGATTGATGACCAGTGGCAGGATGGCCCGGCCTTGGATGGGCCGACTCGCGGGTTTGAGCGCGCACGCCCCAACGGGCCATACCCGAACGGCATCGCGCCGGTTGCCGCGGAAGTCAACAGGTTGGGTCTCACCCTCGGGCTTTGGTGGCTGCCGTTCGGCCGCAATCACGCGGACCCGGCATGGGCGGACCGGCAGGACTGGTTCGCGAAGTGGGCCAACGGCCAGCCGGCGCGGACCTGTGGGTTCGGCGGCACCTGCCTGGATCTCACCCACCCCGAGGTTCAAAAACACTTGGCCGGCATCGCGAAACTCTATCGCGACTGGGGAGTGAAATATTACAAGATGGACGGCCTCTGGACCGGCACGGCCACCGAGCAGATCTACATCAACGACGGCTACAAGGACGACAACATGGGCAACGTCGCTCCGTTTCACGATCCATCGAAAACGCAGATCGAGGCTTATCGCGACGGCTTGAAACTGCTTCGCAGGCATGCCGGCGACGATGTCTTCTTCTCCGGTTGCTGCGTGAGCCAGAACATGCGCTCCTTCGGCGGCTCCATCGGCCTGGTGGACGCCATGCGGATCGGCCCTGATTTCAATCATGACGGCCAAGGCATCAGGACCGGGCCCATCCGTGCCTCGCGCCTTTACTTTTTGAATGGCCGCGTTTGGTGGAACGACCCCGATCCCACCATGGTTCGGGGCAGCCTGCCCGTCCAGGAGGCGCAAATGACCACTTCGTTCGCCGCACTTGCCGGGCAGTTTTTCCTGTTGAGCGACTGGATTCCGGCTCTGCCGCCCGAGCGCATCGAAATTCTCAAGCGCACCATGATCTCCCACAACGGGATCGCGCGTCCGGTCGATTACTTCGACCATGCGCTGCCAGCGATCTGGCATCTCGAGGACGGCCCGCGCCATGTCATCGGCCTCTTCAACTGGGAGAACCAGCCGCAATCACCGGGTGCCACGCTGGCGAGGACCGGCCTCGATCCAGGCAAGACCTATCATGCGTTCGACTTCTGGGAAAACGCGCTGCTGCCCGACATCAAGGAGGCGTTCGCTTACGAGCTCCCCCGCACATCATGCAAAATCATCGCCCTGCGCGCCGATGAGGGACACCCGGTTCTGCTCAGCACCTCCCGCCATGTGACGCAGGGGATCGTGGATGTCTCTAACGAGAAATGGTCCGGCAACACCCTGTCGGGAACCTCCGAAGTCATCGCCAATGATCCGTATGAACTGCGCATCCGTGTGCCAGCCGGCTGGAAACTCGAAAAGGCAAGCGCCCCGGCCGTGGAAACCGGCGGGCTGGTGAGGGTGTCGTTGAAGTCCGGAAAAACGGAGGCGGTCGACTGGAACGTATCGTTTGTCCGCGTGGAAAACTAGATCGATGCAGATAGGCATGAAAACCAAACGCCTGAATGCATGAAAGCCATCCTGTCATCCCTTTTTGCTCCGGCCTTTGTTCTAACATCTTTCGCCCAGGACAAGGTGGTCAACATTTCCGGGGTCTATCCGCATCTCGCGATGGCGAACGATCACGGCGAATGCGGTGTCGGTGCGGTCGTTCCATGGGCTGGCAAGCTCTGGGTGATCACCTACGGCCCGCACCTCCCAAAGGGATCCAACGACAAACTTTACGAGATCACCCCGCAACTCGCCCGCACGGTCCGGCCGGAATCGGTCGGTGGCACTCCGGCAAACCGGTTCATCCACGCCGCCACCAACCAGCTCAACATCGGCCCGTATTTCATCGATGCCAATGGCAAGGTCCGCACGCTCGTGCCCTCTGCCGCGCCAGGCCGCCTCACTGCCGCCGCCGCCCACCTGAACGACCCGAACCGGCTGTATCTCTTCACGATGGAAGACGGCGTCTATGATGTGGATGCCCGGGACCTGTCCTTCATCACCCGTTACCCGGATGTGCAGGGCATGGGCGACCGCTTCCTCTTCGGTTACCACGGCAAAGGCGCATACTCGGGGCAAGGCCGTCTCGTGGTCGCCAACAACGGCCGGCCTAACCATCAGGAAACCCCCATCGGACCCGCCGGCGTGCTCGCCACCTGGGACGGCACCACTGTCGAACAAAACGGCGGCGCATACACCAAAGACCATCTCGCCAACCCGCTGGCAGACGGTTCCAATCCAAGCCCGCCGCAGCCTCAATTCATCGCGGGGTGGAGCCACGTTTCCCGCACCCAGCACTGCGAGGCCACCGGCCCGGGCGGCATCCATGGCAACCCCAGACCCGAAACCGACCCGGTCTGGTCCACCGGATTCGATGCGAAATCCGTGCTGCTCCACGTGATGGAAGACCAACGGTGGAACGTCTGGCGGCTGCCAAAGGCCTCCTACTCGCACGACGGTTCGCACGGCTGGCACACCGAATGGCCGCGCATCCGCCAGCTCGACCCGGCCGACCCGCAAAGCATCTATCTGATGCACATGCACGGATTGTTCTTCGATTTCCCGAAAACCTTCTCCGCCTCCAACTTCGCCGGACTGAGGCCGATCACCAGCTATTACAAGATGCCCACCGACTATTGCACCTTTGACGGACGCATGGTCATGGGCAAAAACGACGCGACCCTCTTTGCCAACCCGCTGGCCCAAAAAGCCCAGACGAATCTCTGGTTCGGCACGATGGACGACATCAGAAACTGGGGCGCGCCCGCCGGTCACGGCGCGGTGTGGATGAATGAAGCCGTCGCTTCAGGCGAAACCTCGGATCCTTTCCTCATCGATGGTTTCCCCCAGCGCACGCTGCACCTCCGCAACCTCGGTGCCGCCGCCGTCTCGGTGGAAATCCAAACCTCGGACGGCACTCCAGACTGGACCGCCGTCCGCAGCGTGAACATCCCCGCCAAGGGATACGTGCATGAAATCGTCAGCGATATCGACAGACCGTGGCTGCGCCTGAAGTCACAGGCCGCAAGCACCAATCTAACCGCGTTCTTCCACATGGGGTCGCCGTACCCGCACCACGCTCCGGCTGCGAAATACCGCGGGGAATTCGCCGCGCTTGCCGACATCCGCGAATCCCGCCCGCTCTCGGACGGCATCATCCGCGTGATGAAGGACGAAATGCTGTCGCTCGAATTCGCCTCATGGCGTGCCGACGCAAAGGGCATGGCCTCCAGCCACCGCTACCACCGCATGGGCGGCGACATGCAGCTCAAGGATCCCGGCGATGAGGCCTCGGAAAGCGCCCTGCGCAAATCCGGAGCGCTCCGGAAGGAGTTCGGCTCCGACAGCGCCTCCGCATGGATCGACAACGGCGGCGTCCGTTACCGCCTGCCGAAACTCGACCCGGGCTACGACGCGCCCTTCGCGGCCGGTTGGGCGCGCGGCGTCCGTGAAGCCGTCACCGAACGCCAGCTGCTCAACTGTCACGGCACGTTCTACGAGGTTCCTCGTAGCAATTCCGGCGGCTTCCGCAAGATGCGCGCGCTCGCCACCCATGGCAAACGCATCACCGACTTCGCCTCGTGGCGCGGACTGTTCGTGCTCACCGGCGTGCGCGACGACGCACCCGCATCCAACAAGGTGGTCCGCAACCCCGACGGCTCCGCCGCCCTCTGGCTCGGCGAGATCGACGACCTCTGGCGCATGGGCGAACCTCGCGGCATGGGCGGTCCATGGAAAAACACCGCCGTCACCGCCAACACCGCATCCGATCCGTATCTGATGGATGGCTACGACCGCAAGGAACTCACACTCACGGCCGCCGGTGCCACCACCATCACGGTGGAGGTCGATTTTCTGGCTGACAACACCTGGTCCACCTATCGGGAATTCAAGCTCAACGCAGGTGAAACCCTCACCCATGCCTTTCCCTCCGGCTTCCATGCCCACTGGGTGCGGGTGAAATCCAGCGCCGCGACCACCGCCACCGCGCAGTTCACCTACGGCAGCCCGGCGATCATGCCACACCACCCGTCAAAACACTAACGGCTGCGGATTTGCCGAGGGCTTTTTTGAAAGATGGCAGGGACCACTCTCCGGGCGCTCCGGCTAACGAACAGCGAATGGATCAGCCTGTCCAATGTTGGAAAATCCCACACCGGCCCGGTTCTCCCTCCAGATGGTCTGGCAATCCCTTTGAACCTCTTGAAAATCAGTTCAATCAGTGGTTCCCGTCTTCCGTTGCAGGCCCAAAACGTTGTTAGCTCATGGCGCGGGCAACCTGTTTGCGAAACAGGAGCCAGGCGCAAAGGCCTGTCGCGAATCCGCCGAGATGGCCGAGGTTTGAGGTGTTTCCAAAACCGGAAATCTGCAGGATCACTCCGATGAACTGGAGCGCCAGCCATATCAGCATTGCGGACATCGCGGACATGCTGACCCACCACGGATACCAGCCAAGGCGCAGGCAGATTGTCAGACGGACCTTCGGCAGGGCCAGTGCGTAAAACGCGAGCAGCGCGGAAATGCCACCGCTGGCTCCGACCAGTGGCACGTCGGCGCGCGGGTCCAGCATCGCATGGAGAGCCAGGGCGCTGATTGCGCCAGCTGCGAGCAGTCCGAGATAGCGCGGTCCGCCCAGGATATCCTCGCAGTTGTCACCGGTGAGCCGGAGAAACCACAGGTTGGAAATCAGATGCAGCAATCCTCCGTGCAGGAAAAACGAAGTCAGCAGGGTTGCGCCGCCATCGCGCCAGGGGTTGCTTGGCAAAAACCCGTAGCGTTTGACCATCTGCCCGAGGTCGTCACCCAGCATCGGCCCGAGGGTTGCCAGCGCGCAAAGAAGCATCACCGCCCAGGTGATGTAAGTTCTCCGCCTTGTGACAGGCGCGTTTTCCTCAACGGGAAATCCCAGATAGGTCAGCAACACGTCCAGTGCGTTGTCCGGCATGTCGCCCGATGGGAGTTCCCTCTGTGGCCAGCTCGCCGAGGCCTTGAGCCTCTCTGCTTCCGCGAGCATGGGCGCAACCGCCTCTGCCGTGTCCGGATGCAGGCGCCCCGCTTTGCCTGCCGCCTCTTTCTGGCACGGCAGGTCGCCTGCTTCGCCCGCATCGAGCCAGATCATCTGGCAGTTGCGGCAGACGTCGATGTGGAACGGGTGGTCCGCACGCTCGATCGCAACCACGTGCATGCGGTTGCGGCATGACGGACATCTCGCTCCCCCCTGGCCCGCATCCGCAGGTGGCGCATCCCGGACCGACCGCCATAGCGAGTTGGCAAACCCGGGATCCAGCGTGCGCCGCCACAAGGCGAGGTTCCCCGCATGCCCGCCGCATTGACCGCACGCAAAGTGAACCGTTCCCGCCGAAACACGGGACTCAAGGGCGATGGAACAACGGGGACAGGAGAGCATTTACCGCCACGCAGGATGGACCGGCCAAGCGACACTGTGAAGCATCAACTCCCGAGGTCGGAAGGCACCGTGTGCAATTCCCAATGACGGTCTTCCGCTTGCAGGGAAGTCGGGCTGCGGCTACAACACCCGTCCACGCATGCAGCACCGCCTCCACATCCGGCCAGCCCGCAATTACCCGCCCGTCACCGGCCGCAGCCGCGTGCGGTATGTGTTGCTGGTCATGGCTGTGATCACCGCCGGTCTGATCTGGCGCTCCGGAATCATCCCGCTGCCGCCCTGGCTTTCTAACAACGGAGGCGACGCGCTGTGGGCGCTGATGGTTTTCATCGGCTTCGGTTTCCTGCTGCCCCGGGCATCGACGTGTGCCACCGCCCTGCTTGCCCTTTGCGCAGCGTGGGGCGTCGAGTTCTCCCAGCTTTACCACGCGCCGTCGATCGATGCGGTGCGCGCCACGATCCCGGGCAAACTGGTCTTGGGCAACACCTTCCACTGGCCGGATCTGGCCGCATACGCCGTCGGAATCGCGCTCGGCGCATTGGCAGAGTCCCGCCTGCGGGACTGAACCGATCGCCCGCCCGGCGTTCCGGTGAATGGCAGGGACCGAATTGCCTGCGGCCATGCGGCATGCGCGGTGCGGACGTGTCGCGTCGCGACAAGCGGCCCTGGCGTTTCAGTTTTTTGGCGCTTCCGCATTTTTTTCACCGCCTGCCCCCGTGTTTGTCCCACCCCAGCTGTCATCATGACCCTCGAAAGCACCATGCAGACATCCGGCACACCAACCCCCGACCCCATCCCCATGAAAAAAACCGAAATCGCATTCATCCTCGACCGCTCCGGCTCCATGGCATCCATGACCCACGCGGCCATCTCCGGCTTCAACGAGTTCCTCAAGGCCCAGCAGGCCACCGTTGACGACCACGGCCAGCCGATCCCCGCCACCTTCACCCTGATCCTCTTCGATCACGAATACCTCCCCGTTCACAACCGCGAGGACATTCAGGCCGCGCGCCCGCTGACCCTGGAAACCTACGTGCCACGGGGCAACACCGCATTGCTCGATGCCATCGGCCGCACCATCGATTTCATCGGCAGTGAACTTGCCGCCACTCCGGAGCAGGACCGCCCGGCCAAGGTGATCATCGCCATCCTCACCGACGGCGAGGAAAACTCCTCGCGGCATTTCTCGATGAAGGACATCAACCGGCGCATCACCCACCAGACTGAAAAATACCAGTGGGAGTTCATGTTCCTCGGGGCCAATCAGGACGCCATTGCCTCCGCCGCCCGCATGGGCATCGGCTCCGCCCACGCCGCCACCATCGATGCCGATCAGGACGACTTCCAGGCCGGCACCGCCGCCTTCGCCAAACGCATCGCCACCTCGCGCAAGGCCGGCGCGATGTGCATGCTCAACGAGGACGAAGCCGCCACCCTCGGGGAATCCATGCGGGAAACCCTTGAAAAATCACGCAAGGCAAGGAAATGAGGAAGGCCACACGGCCATCCGCAGATCACAGCCGCCCTGCGACGAAGCAGGCTTCATAACCGTTTGCGCAGGTGTTCGAGCAGCCCCCGGCAGCCGTCCTCGACGATGTCCGCGACGGTTTCGAAGCCTTCCGTGCCACCGTAGTAGGGATCTGGAACATGGCCCAGCGGGTTGGCCGCGCAGAACGAGGAAAAGGCCCGGATTTCCGCACGGCTCTGGCGATCCCGCCGCATCCTCCGCAGGTCCGCCTCGTTGTCATGGTCCATCGGCAGGATCAGGTCGAAGCCTTCGAAATCTTCGTGACTCACCTGCCGTGCCCGCCCATCCGGCTGATAACCCCGTGCCTTGAGCGTCGCGGACATGCGTTTGTCGGGAGGGTTGCCGGTGTGATAGCCGATGGTGCCTGCGGAATCGATCTCAATCCGGTCGTCCAGCCTTTCCGCCCCGACGATGTGGCGGAAGACGATTTCCGCAGCCGGCGAGCGGCAGATGTTGCCCATGCAGACAAACAGGACCCGTATGGTTTTCGTTGAGGCGGCACTCATCGTGGCTTCGATGATCCGCCTGATCTTCGTCTCGGCAAGGCAAACCTCGCCCGAACAAAAGATGGAGGATGCGTCCGTTGCCATCATGAAACGGGTGAATACTCTCGAACGGATGAGTCGCTGAGGATGTTTCTCCCACTCGATTCGCTCTGCTGAGCACGGCATTCGGTTGGGACGGCGGGAGAGCTTATGGCGCGACATGCCCACCAGGGCAAAGTCGGCGGACCGGGCCGGATCCGCCCTACCGGTTTTCGAACACCGGCCCGAATGGTAGGGCGGACTCGGCCCGGTCCGCCCACACTTCGCCAACGGCGTGAGATGAAACAGCCTGGTGAACCGCCCATCCAAAGAACGAGCAGAAGCACTTTTTTTGTGACTTTTGACGAAACCATGGACGGCTGTCCCGACTCCATAAATGAAACGCCCCGCCGAAGCGGGGCGTCGGGCCGGAGATGCTATCCCTGGCGGGGAGGTCCATCCAATTGGCTGTCCCGGTGGAATCCACCATCGACTTTCTGGGATGAGGTCAGGCTGGGCAAACCATATCCAGCTGCAAGCAGCACCCGATATCAGGATTTCTGACTGGCAAGCTGTCCGAAGACAACCCAAATTTCAGCTCACGCTCCCCGAGTCAACTGAACATTTGAAACTGAAAACCCACCTCTGGCTCGGCCGCCTCGCCAACCTCAATGCCGCCCGCACGGCATCCCGCGGCATCGCGCCGCACAAGCCGCTGATGCTGCTCACGGTCATCGACCTGATCGAATCCGGCGACATTCCCGACGGCTGGGTGAAATACGATGTCCGCCTCGTCTCCCGCTTCCGCGATTACTGGGAGCTGGTCCTCGAACGTCAGCGCAACCAGCCGGATATCACAATGCCTTTTCACGCACTCGGCGGAGACAAGGTATGGGAACGATTCACCGCCGATGGCCAACCGTCGCTCGCCAAGGCCACCACCCGCCTCTGTTGGCTCGATCCAGATCTTTTCGCCTGCCTACGAGATGCCGACTTCCGTCGCAAAGCACGCGAAACTTTGATCACCCTTTACTTTAACACCGTCGAGCAGGTAATGCTTTGCGAACGTCTCCGCCTGCCGATTCCGAAAAATACGGAAGTTCAAGCATTGCGCAACAACGCGGCAGAATTCAAAGCTCGCCAAAAAATGGGCCGCGACAGCCGCTTCAAGAGCGACGTGCTTGGTGGTTACTATTTCACCTGCGCCCTCACCGGCTACCGGCTCGACACGGAAACGACCTCCATCGTCCAGGCCGCCCACATCCACCAACATTCGGTCTCCGGCAACGACGACCCCCGCAACGGCCTGGCTCTGACCCCCGACGCCCACTGGATGTTCGACCAAGGACTGTGGACCGCCATCCCGAAGGGCAACGACTTACTCATCAAAATCGCCATCGGCCGCTTCTCGGAATCCTCACCTCACGGCCAATGCCTCAGCCGATTCGATGGAAAGCCGCTGCATTTTCATGAAAATGCGCGGCTGCGGCCTGCGCCCGCCTCCCTGAACTGGCACAAGATGCATCACCGGATCTGATTTCCGCATTTCAGTTTTCAGTTTTTCAGGATTTATTTCCCTATGGACGTCTTCACCCCGCAAAAACGTTCCGAGGTCATGTCCCGCATCCGCGGCCGCGACACGAAGCCGGAACTGGCCCTGCGCTCGATGCTCCATCGGCTCGGCTACCGTTTCACGGTGAACGGCCCGAAAAACAAATCACTTCCCGGCAAGCCTGACATCGTCCTGCCGAAATACCGCACCGTGATCTTCCTCCACGGCTGTTTCTGGCATGGCCACAACAACTGCCCGCACTTCCGCATCCCGAAAACCCGCAGCGTATGGTGGAAACGCAAGATCGAGGGAAACAAGGCCCGCGACCTCCGCAACGAAACCGCCCTGCGCGATCAAGGCTGGCATGTGGTCACTGTGTGGGAATGTGCGGTCAAATCCGCATCGGGCCGCGCGTGGTTGGCATCTAGGTTGCCAAATCTGGTCGGGAGATAGTCGATCAGTATCCCAGAGTGCCATCCGGCAAAGGACGCCATGGCAGCCCCATGGCTTTCTGTGAACAGGCGTACGGATAGAGTTCGCCATCCGTGAGTTCACCGATTTCGCCGCGCCGGAAGGCTTCACTCGCAATGCACCGCCAACCAACCGGCCAACCACCTTCATCGTTGTCCGATTCATCCGGATGAAGACTTGGTGCGATATAGGCGATCGCTCCCCAACCGGCCAGAAACTCGGACTTGGGCACTTGGGAGAGCACACTTCTTTTTCCCAATAGCAGTCGCAGCGCATTCGCCGCTTCTTGCGGACTCGAGGGAACCAGCGAGAAACCTTGGATAATTTCCATAAGTTCAAATGAACACTATAAACTTGCATGGGCAAGCCAAAAAATCATGAAGTTTGGGCCTGGATTCAACCCACGCGTTTCCTAGCCTTCGCACATTCACATGAGTAATCATATTCCAATTATTGATCTTTTCGCCGGCCCGGGTGGACTTGGGGAGGGCTTTTCTAGATTCCCTTTGGGAAAAAAACAAAAGAGGTTCAAGATAGCCGTTTCGATAGAAAAGGACCCATATGCGCACAAGACCCTGACCCTACGTGCATTCTTCCGGCAATTTAGAGAAGGCGAAGCGCCACCAGAATACTATGCATATTTGCGGGGAGAGACCACGAGGGAGAAGTTATTCGAAGCCTACCCAACACAGGCTGCTGTCGCTGCAGATGAAGCGCAGATGCGTGTCCTTGGAAAAGATCCTGGGATCTCAAAGATCATTGGGCAGAAAATAGCAGGTCACGAAAAATGGGTACTCATCGGTGGACCACCATGCCAAGCCTACTCACTTGCCGGACGTTCACGGATGCTCGGGCTTGTCCAAAGAGAAGATGAATCTGATCGCGCCTTTGAAAGGAGAAAGGCGAAGAACACCGAAAAGTTTGAAGGAGACCATAGGCACACCCTCTACAGAGAGTATCTAAAGATTATCGCCGATCATTCTCCTCCGATTTTCGTGATGGAGAACGTAAAGGGCATCCTTTCAGCCAAACTGAATGAGGAGCTGATTTTTCCTCAAATTCTATCAGATTTAAGAAGCCCGCAAAAGGCATTGGGGCGGCGCACCATAGGGCACGGCTACCGCATTCACTCCCTTGTTAAACGTTGTGACGGGATCTTCGGAAACGAACTCGAACCCAAGGGCTACCTGATCCGGGCCGAGCTTTACGGTATCCCGCAGGCGAGGCATCGGGTGATTCTTCTGGGTGTAAGAGAAGATATTGATGACTCGAATCTGAAAATCCTCAAGGAGCAAGCCGGACCTTCGGTTGAGTCCGTTATTGGTAAACTTCCCAAGTTGGCTCCGGGTCTATCTCGGGGAAAGGAAGGCAGTACCTACGACGAGCTACAAGCCATCACCCATCATCCACATTGGATTCGCTTTTTAGACAATCAACAATTCACCGAGGTAACTTCAGAGATGGTGAAGCAATTGGCCCAAGCCAGGAAGCACCCGCATCAAGGAAGCAATTTCGAAATGACGAAATACGTACCATCAGATAAGTGGTATGCGGACAATCAACTCGGAGGAGTGCCCAATCATGAATCACGCAGTCACATACCGGAAGACCTCTGGCGTTACTTTTTCTGTGCCTGCTTCGCGAAAGTCCATGGCGTATCGCCGACTTTGAAAGACTTTCCTACGTTTCTTCTGCCCAACCACAAAAATGTAGATGCTGCGATCCTTGGTCAAAAGTTCGGAGACCGATTCCGGGTTCAGTGCGGCAATAAGCCTTCCACAACGATCACTTCTCATATTTCGAAAGACGGACACTACTTTATCCATCCTGACCCGAAGCAGTTTCGCAGTCTGACGGTTCGTGAGGCAGCTAGGCTTCAAACATTCCCTGACAATTACTTCTTTGAGGGGCCTAGAACACAACAATTCCACCAAGTCGGTAATGCAGTGCCTCCTAGACTGGCTTATAAGATTGCAGAAAAGGTTTTCAGCCTCTTGCAATGAACCTCAAAATTATTTTTTAAGATCCTATTTGTTTTAACAGATTCCAAGATTCGTCGGGAATCTTTGAAGTAATTCTAGTGCATTTGCCTTTCAATTTTACAAGAATCAGCGACTTCGCCAAGATTTTCGACTGTTTCTCTGACGGCTTCTTAAGAATTATTGTGTAGCCTGCCATGGTTTTGGCGCATCCAGCATAGACGGCGTTGCTGGTGAGCTTATCGAGAGCCTTGGCAAGTTCCATCCAATCGCTTTGATCCAAACTGAAAAACAACTGTCCTGCCTCTACAAGATCGGCAGGGCGGACCGTGTCCATTATCGAGAATTTGTCCCACCCTCTGCGAGATCCGTCCAATCCGAGATCGATGGTCGCCGGGGCTACTACACTCCAACAATCCGGCCTCTTGGCAAATTCAGATGGCTGCTTATTGAACTTCGGAGCCTCCCGGAGTATGACCTTTTCACATCCCCGGATGGCGAGGCGCAGCGCCTTGTAGAGAGGCTCGGGGAGTCCTTGCAGACTCCAAATTTCCGCCCATGGGAGGCGTCCCTTCATCACATGGGAGATAAAGGCGATGGCATAAGCGCTTACAGCGGATGACGAGAGCAGCGGAGTGATCTTGATTTCCCTGCAGAGAGCCATCGCCTCTCTTCGCAGAATCATGATGCAGCAAAGCCTTCTGAAATCCTCCTCGGAAGGTTCACAAACGCTACCTTCCCCGATCAAGTCGCTTGCTGCATCAAGTCGCTTTATGAAGTTTGCAAAACACTTCTGGGGTCCAAGGCTCGACATGTAGGGTTCCATGTCCCAAGCCAGTGCGGCGACGGAGAGATCCGTCTTGGAAAACCTTGTTCTAGGAGGATTGGCCGCCTTGAAGGAATTCTTCAATGCGTTGGACAAGCACTTCCCCAAGTCCACGTTGTATTGACCGCGAACACGCTCGAAATACCAGCGAACCCTCTGCCCCTCGGATCTGCTGTCCTTGGACGCCTCAATCTTTCTTGAAAGCGTCTCCAGCTTGATCAACCAAGGATTATTAGAGTCAAAATCGGAATTCTGGATCTTGTTCTGCGAGTTCGCGCATCGGGATATTTTGGGAACCAGTTCACTAATATCCTCGGGTCTTACCACCGTGAGTTTCATAGCCACCTCGACGGCAGCGAGATCTGCGCTCCTGTCGTTTTTTGCAATCATCAGAGTTGCCGTCGTTTGGCCTCCGTTGACGATTTGGAAATCCCGAGCTTTGATCATTCGATAGACTCCGGGAGCCTGTTTCTCCAAGACGATTCCACTAGCTGTACAGGCAATTCCGTTATTGTAAGCTAGGAATCGCTCCGGCTCTGTCCGTGCAGTCTCAAGGATCCCTTGATTGATCTTGCTTGTAAAACTTAGGAACGCGCGCACGTTCTGTTGGAGAAGCCGTGTGCGATAATTAAAATAGAGATCGGCAAGGCAATCGCCTGACACCTTGCCGATGAGGACGGCCCCGCTCTTTGCTCCATACTCGCTGAAATCCTCATCATCCATCAGGAAGTGAATCCCGCCATATTCGGTGAAGTCGACTTCAAGTGCTTCCTGGCCCGATTCCATGGCCGTGGCAAGCCTGCCTGCATCCCACACCTCCGTGTGGAAGTCGCTGACGTCCGATTTTCTCCATCCCTCCTTCGAGAGTTCGCCTGTTGTCCAGATGCACAAAGAAAGACGTCCCGAGCCAACCTTTGAGAATTTGATAAGATGCTGGTAGAGCCTGTTCGCAGGGTCGTCGTCACCCAGCCTGGGTAGCCGACCTTCTTTTGCCATCGCAACCACCTCCACCAGATCCGAAAAGGCCTTGCTAACCTCTGCAACGCCACAAGATTGCCGTCCCCATGATTGGAGCAATTCGAACCTGCGATGATTGTCTAGAAACAGAATGACGGTAAGGACATCAAGATCCTCGTCATGCTCGTACCCGTGAATGGTCACATCCCTCCTCCCAAGTCTGACCGTGAATGGCGCCCACTCCGGCATGATGAAATTTGCAGAATCGGTGAGAATTCCAGAGATCGCCTTGAAGAGGGCTTGCTCCCTGTGAAGCGGCTCATCGGGGTCATAAGCCGTCACAGCGGCTTCTCTAATACGTTCGGCTGGGCAACTCATGCGTTCTATGATCTCAAACTGGTGAATGGTTAATAAAGCGGGACAGAGCATTGAGATCCAAAGCGTATTTGACGTTAGAAATTCCAACTGGAATCGTCGCAGGATCGATCATGGGAAATCCTTCAGTGACTAGATAAAACACAGTATCTATGACGGAATACCGCATTGTGTAAGCATCTTCCACGCTACCGAGGTATCCTGCATCCGCCAAAAGGGCGTTACAGGTAATCTTCTGATCCTGATTCATCAGAGAAAAAAGCCCAACCACCTTTTCGGGCAGAGAGAGACCGTTCACCATGTCACTGGAGAGTTGAACCGCTGAGATCCATAGAGGCCAAATGGGATCTATGACGATTTGCGAAGGATCGGAAATGAATATCTTCGGAAGCGACTTGTTGGTCCATGTTTTGACTTCTATCCGGAATGCACCGAGATGGAAATCATGCAGCTCGCCGCGCGGCCCCTTCCAAGCTTCCAATGCTGCATCCACTCCAAGCAGCGGTATGAGATTTTCAAGAATCTGCAATTCCCCAAAAAGGCCCCTGATCTCTTCTTCTGAAAGCCGCGTGGTTCGTTTTGTGAAAAACCTTCTCCAGAGGCTGATCTTATCAAGTAACCGCCTCATCTTCTCCTCCGGCGGAAATCCCGAAGAGACGGTGGATGACAGATCCGTTGCGAATCTTGAGAAGATAGAGATTGAATCAGAGTTCGCGAGCATCACAGGGAGAAGGATGTTTCCGTCATCCCGGGCGGCAAATTCAAAGTGCACGCCATTTAGCTGCTGAACCTGCCATCTTGACAGATTCCACTGCCGCGGAACACGAATGACCAATCCGGGCAAGGAATCTCTAACCCTGACAATAGCACTGAGACCAACCTCTCCCTGGGTGATCGCCTGTTCGAGCACGAGGCTGCCGTCGGCACTGCTCATTTTGGCGCGGATCTTTTCCCACGTTTCTTCGAGTGATTCAGGCGTGATTGACATGAGTTTCAACAATTAATGTTGTCGGGCAATCGACTCCAATCGGTCCTCTTCTTCATCGCGTTCCAAATCGTCTGATAGCGCTCCAAAGATTTCCCTCAGTTTCTGCCTGGTACATACATAGTCGCATCCGCTATCAAACCTCGATTCCGGGAGGCTCACTCCAATGCCAATCAACGGGTCCCTTTCACCCCAAAGGAACGTATCGGATTTGTTGTGCATCTTTGCAGCCTTCGGAGTGGCAGGAATAACAGGATAAATCAAAAGAAGCCCATGGGTAGATGGACGCATTTCACGGTATATCGCGGCACGGCTCATCTTGCTGTTGTTTTTGGCCAATTCTTCCGCGGTCGCCTTCTGTGCTTCGGTCAGGTCAAGTCCCTCGTCTCCACCCAGTGCGATGCCCCTGAAACTCACATGGCCGGGATGCAGAGGTTCTTCACATTTCAATTCATCCATTTGCCTGTTTCTTGTTCCTGCTAGGAATCTACCATCAAGGCCCTCGACCTTGCGGACTCCTTTGCTGGAACCGATGACTGCAACCGTCCACTTGCAGAGATCGCCATGCACCCTTACAGAATCAATGTAATTGTGGAGCAGACTCCTCCCGTTCGATGTCGCCCGGTCCAAACAAGCGTTGATGCAGGCGTTGTAGGCCGCGAAGAAGCTCTCGATGAGATCCCATGGCACATCTTGCCAGATCCTGATAGATCCATCAGCCTTTTCCCGCCCCTTGGAATCCACGACGCGCGGCGAGCCGAGACCGCTATTTAGCGAATCTGCGAGTCGAGTGAATGCCCTGAAATTTGGAGAGATGTCCGATTCGCTTATGTCGAGCGAGGAAATGAGACTGTTGGCGAAATGGATTCTCACGGTCTCGCCCCGACGCATCCTGTTAATGGCTGTGACTAGCAGGTCGCCACGAGGTTCCCTGATCCGTAGACCGTAGTCGCATGGCGTCTTCTGGAGATAACACATTCTTCCGAACTCGCGACGCAGCTCCTCGGTAGCCAATGCGATAGTGCTGAAGTTGCGGATAATGGACTGGGGCGCGAATACCCTGCACAGATGCGTGTATCCGGGCCGGTAGCCGAACCATCGCCCCATCTGCATCAGCGTATCGAAAGCCCGTGCGCCGCGCAGGAAATAGCTGACGGAAAGTCCCTCCAAGGTCAACCCCCGGCTCAGCCGGTCGCCACCCACGGCAACCACTATCAATCCGGACTGCGACTTGCCCGCGAAGTCCAAACCCTCCTTAGTGAGGCTGTTGACCAAGGAAAAGTTGAGGCGCGCCATCGCCGAACCGATTCTCGATTCGACTTCTGTCCATTCGGGCAGGATGGGAGGATCGTTGATCTGTGATGGGTGGGTTTCGAAAGCGGGGAATTTTTCGACAAACTCCTCATACCACAGTGAGCGGAACTTCTCCAGCTCTACATCCCTACCAACCGCTCCCGAAAGGCGTTCCCTTAGGGATTCCATGTGGGCTTGGATTTGCTGCATCACCTGGCTCTGCACTGAATTGAACCTTGTGACATGGACAAGCATAGAGCCGTGCGATGTATCCTGCCCTAAGGCCATCCTCCCTGCCACAGAAAGGATGAAGCATTTCAGTGCCTTGGTGAGAGATCCGGGAAGATCCGCCGTGACATTGTGACCGTTCTTATGTTTCGGCGGCAGCCATGTATCAGCATCATCAACCGGTATCTGCATCGGCAGTGGAGAAACCGGCGCAATCCCAACCGATTCGTCGCCTTCATGCCCGAACACCACTTCAGGACCCACGTAATTCGTCGGAGCCTTCAGGCTTATGATGAATGCCCTTGGGAATAGATCCGAACCATGGTCGTCGATTTTTCTAGTTTCGCTCTTTTCAACCCACACGTCGTCCATGAAAATGTTGGCGTATGGAGTCGCGGTGTATCCGACGAAAGCCACCCTATCGCAGCACCAGAGAATTTTTCTGATTTGCTCATTGATGCGTTTGGGATCCTCGTCTTCCTTAGCCGCATTAACGGACGAGTGGTCGGCCTCGTCGTCGATGACAAGCACCGGATTCTTCTGAAACGATGGGTTGTCAACTGGGCCACGGAGTTTTTTGAGTACATTCTTCAGAATGGATGCGTTTTTCTTGATGACCAAAACAACCGGCACAGAGCCAAGGGGAACATCCACTATCTTGTTCACGGCGGCCCCGAAGTCGCCGGCGACTGAAGTCATGGTTGTGATGTCGGGAACCATCTGCCCCGGGCGATCCTCAAGGCGATAGCTTTCCTGATAACTGCGAACCCCAAAGTTTCTGAATTCATCGCGGCTGTTTTTTCCCGATATGCATTCCTCAATTCGTTCCTGGGTCTGCTGGCGCAGGTTCTCATGAATTCCCGAGAGAATGATGACCACCTTGTAACCCGAGTCGATGGCTTTCGCCACGAGGGCGGTGTAATGCTGAGTCTTGCCTGATTGAACATGACCGACCACCAGCCCCCTGCGGTCCCATAGCCCCTCGCGCTTGGGATCACCCAGGAGGTCGAGGATCCTGTCGGTGCTCCGGTCCAGTTCATCCAGAACGCTAACAGGTCTACGGAGCTTATGTCGCAAATACAACTTCAGCCACGGCCACGAGGCCCACGTTGAGCGATCCTCCTCCGACAACCATGGCCGGTACTCGTTTGGGTCGACCATTTCCTCCGCCTCTTCCACGGCCGTGACCAACTGCTCCAAGGCTTTGGATATGATCCATGTCCTTGATTCGAAGAGATGTGGGAAACCCGTGAGCAAATCGTCGATCAGTTTTTCAATGGATGCTCTTTCGGGCGGACGACCATCCTGGGCGAAGTTCATCAGCACGAGATTCAGCAGGGTGTCTTTGGTCAGCATGGTGGTTCAAAGTGGCTATGAGATACGGGCTTTGAGCAATTCCGCAAACTTTGAGAAAGGCTGGCAGGAAAGGGCGAGTTGCTCCGCCTGTTTTTGGGACGAACCGGACTTGATCAGCACGTCAATGACTGTTTGTAAGGCGCTTGACAGACAAGTCAGTTCGCTCTCGTCGGGCTCCGCAAGAATGCCGTGGGTGGTTTTCGCAGGCTGTTGCAGGATTGCGGCAACCGGAAGCAGCCTCTCGAACGCGTGAATGAACCCCTCGGCCTGCTCGGAATCTGGCAGATTCTGGATCAATGCCTCAACAAGCGGGTGCGCGCGATTGATCTTGAAAAACACCTCCTTCTTGCCCTGCAGCTGTTTCCAGAAGGCAGTGACCTCAACCTCGTCATGAGCGCGCTTAACTTCCGGCGCTTCCGCCTCGCCGTGAAAGCCGTAGCGCCTCATGGCATCCTTCCTTGCGGCCTTGGCAATCCTCTCCATGTCGCCCATGAGGATGGCCGGCGGGGTTATCTTGGATTTGATGACATCCAGCCCCCATGATTCGTCGGCATCGTTGGGCAAGTCGATTGAGATTCGTGCCAGTTTGCAGTGCTCCTCGGGTTTCGAAAATCCAAGCCATCCACCCGAGAGAATCAGGCGGTTCGCTCGATAGACATGGAACCCCTGATGGGCATTCCAGCCCAGAGGTCCCCCGAGCATCTTGTGTTCTTCTGGGGTGAGATCCTTGTGATGAGGAAGAACAAAAGTGCGAATCCCCACTCTTCCCCCGGACAATTTTTCCTGATGTTTCAGCCAGGACGAATCCTCAGTGCGGCCGGTAGCCCCGAAAAGGTTCCAAGAAGCTAATTGTGCGGCACCAAACTTCAGTTTAAGGGAATTGCTCTCGATAAACCGGTGGAAGACCAACCGTAGGTGACCCGTGATCGTACGGATCAGTGCCGCCCGGTTGTTGTCCTCCGAGGATGAGGTTCTGGCATCAACCTTCAACTTGTCGACCTCGGTAATCAAGACAACAGTGCCCTTGCTGCCTCCGTGATCGGGATCGTGCAGGGTGCCGGCTAGGTATTTCAGGTCATCCCGATCTACACCCTTGAGTGGCATCCATTTCCCGGTCGTGCAGATACTGTCGAGGTCCCAGCGCAGGGCGTTAATCTTTCCATTCTTTTTGGAAATGACGGTCAAACGTTTACCCATCGAGAAGGACGCCGTCTTGAGCCCCAGTCCAAATCTGCCGAGATCCTTTGCATTCCTTTTGGTCAGTGGACCGTCCCCGCCCCAGCGCATTGCCAGATACAATTCTTCGAAGGTCATCCCTTTCCCGTCATCCTCGACCCTCACCCATCCAGGTCGGTTTCCCGAGGCTGGTTCAAGCTCGATCTGCACGGTTTTTGCCTCAGCGGTGATACTGTTGTCCACAAGGTCGGCAAGCGCCGTATGTGGGCGGTAACCCATGTTTCTCATGGATTCAATTAAGGACGACGGATGTGGAATTAGTTCGTTCAAGCCTATCTCATTCTGGTTATATGTGGCGCTTTTTGAAAGCCTCTTTTGGTATCTATATTAACTAGATACTTGGCGAGTTTCCCGAATTTTGGCCAGAATTTAAGCTCCGGAGATGCTGATAATTCATTGCAAAAACTCCGCTTGAATTGCTGTCCCGAAAAGCGCGTGCCCAGCCCTTGGCGGACAGGTGCTTGTGAGGATGGAATCGGGTAGGGTCGTGCTCGTAGACTCTCATGTCCTGATCTTCGCTGCCGGGGTGGGACAACGGCAGGGTCAGGTTGGAAGAAAATACGGAAAATCCCGCCCGCCCTGTGGGGCATTTTGAAGATATCACCGGTTTCCGGCGCCGGGTCACGGATCGAATTCTTCTGCCTGCGCTCCGAAAGTCCGAGATTCGGGGAGCCGTTGCCCCGGGGCCCGCAGCACCGCCGGAGTTGAAGCCGACGTTGTAGCCATCGGGTTTCGGGTTGAGTTGGAGGTCAAGCAGCCGCTTGGCTTCCTTGACCAGCGCCATCAACGCGGCCTGTTCCTCGTCGGTGGCGTCGAACCAGGTTTCCACCGTGCGGCGGGTGGTGACGAGGACATGGCCGGGAGAGACCGGGAAGCCGTCGAAAATAGCGAAGGCCAAATCGTTCGAGCAAAGCCAGTCGCTCACCGGCACGGCGAGGAATGGTGACTCAAACTGGCTCATGTCTGAATGAAACGGGATTGAGGTGGAATGGGCAACGAAAAGCGGCTGGGAACAGGCGATCGCAGATGGTCCGCGAGACGCGGCGCTGCCGGCGGTCACGCCCTACCGGCTTTGATCAGCTCCATCCGGTGGAGCCGGAAGGACCGGGGGCATGCTCCGGGTTTCTGGAAAAATTTCACCCCAGCCACATCTCCAAGTCCGCCATCGCCGCCCTGACGTTCCTGCCGCCCCGGCCGCAATCATCCGGGTGATGGCAATTGGGACAGCCCACCGCCTCGCGAGAAATACCGCGAGAACCTTGTTTTCCGGTGGCTGGAGGCGGACCGGGAGGAATCGACAACCGGTTAGCGGATCACGGGTTTGTCCTTCGCGCGGGGGTGCCGTCGCTCCGGGAACATGGACTCCTTCGCCTGCATGCTGAGCCCGTCGTAGACGACGCCGGTCAAATCCCGCAATCTTGCCGCCACCCTGGATTTCGGGTTCCACGCATACACGAGGGTCCGACCTTGGCGTTTGCACACAATGGCACCGGAGCGCTCGAAGCGGTCGAGTTGGCGCTGGACCGCATCGAGTGAAATGGTAAAGTCTCTTGAGATCGCACGGCCGTAAGACTCCCCATCATGGAAGAGGGATAATAGCACCGCCTCTGCGGCCTTGCCTCCGAACAGGTCTTGGAGCGCTGTCGAAATCACGACCGAACAATCCGGTCATTTGACCGAAAAAGCCATTCATTATTTCACCGCCATGCAGCCACTGGATTGGAGCAAATGCACCGAGGAGGAGTTGTGGCGCTATGTGGCTTGGCACCTTGAGGGCGAGGGCAGGCTCAAAGACAAATAGCACTGCGCCACCGCCCGCCAACCGCCCTCTGCCCTCCGTCTTCCGTCTTCCGTCTTCCGTCTCCAATTTCAGCATTTCAAATTTTCCTCTTTTACCCCCTTCTCCAGGCACCGGCAGATGAGCCAACCTTCGCATGGCAGAATCAGGAGATTGAGGATGAGTCCGGTGCCATCGTAAAACGGATGAATGCTCTCGAACGGATGAGGCGCGATCGCCATTCGCCGCAACGGTGCCAAAATGGTGTCATTTTAGATTGATCGATGGAAGAATTCGTCCACTCTGTGCTCATGAAGGCATTGGAAAACAAAACGACCGGCAAAGCCGTGCGGGTGAACCCGCGTTTTCCGGAAAGCACGGCCAAGCGTCTCAAGGAAGCTTCGGCCATTCGGGGTCAGTCCGTGGCCGCGTTCATTCTAGAGACGGTTTCCCGTGAGGCGGAGCGGGTTCTTGCGGAGGAGCGGTATTGGCATATGAGCACCCAGGCTGCGGAAACCCTTCAGCAAATGCTCGCCAAGCCGCCCGCCATCAATGCCGCGGCGAAAAAGGCGGCCAAAGACCTTGCCGCCCATGTCCGGATTCGATCTTGAGCTGCTGTCTGATGACCATGACAAGAAGGGATTCCGTTGCGGCAAGGATTCCCTCGAACGGTATTTGCGTGAAACGGCAAAAGGGCATCTCGCCAAAGGGGTGAGCATCACCCGGGTGCTGGTGGAGCGTCATGCCCGCAAGCCCAAACCCGTCCTCGGCTATTTCACCCTCACCAGCACAGTGGCATCGGCCGCCAACTGGCCTGGAGCCTCGAAAGGCCTGCCATCCATGCCGGTGCCCATGGTGCTGCTCGGCAGAATGGCTGTCGCGGAAGAAGATCGGCAAGGTCGAGGCCTCGCGAGACTGCTGCTTGCCGCAGCCCGTCAGATCGCGGCGGCATCGATGCGTGGAGCGGGTGGCATCGGCATGGCAGTGGACCCAGCCGATGAGGAACTCGTGGCCTTCTATGCCAAATACGGGTTCAGGCGTGTGGATGATGAGTCGCTGAGGATGTTTCTTCCACTCGATTCGCTCTGCTGAGCGCGGCATTAGGTTGGCTTTTTGGATTTGCCGCAAGCCGCCTGTTGGGTTGTCACCCATTTGTCAGCCCTGCCGTTCATGGCCGTGGGAAAGGTGTCAATGTGGGCCCCTTTTCGGCTCCCTAATCCATTGATGATGAAGATGGTGGGCAGAGCTGGATTCGAACCAGCGTAGGCGTTAGCCAGCAGATTTACAGTCTGCCCCCTTTAGCCACTCGGGCATCTACCCATGCACCATCCCGCTTGCGCGGGGCGGTTTTTTGAGGCTGGGGCGGGGCTTTGACAAGGGAAAAGCGCGGAAATTTCCAAATCCCGCGCACGACTTGTGCTTTGGTGAAAATTTGCTGGCAGCCGGGCGGGGAATGTGTCGGTTTCGTCACCAATCATGTTCCTTGCAGCGATCACCTCCTGGTCCGTTCTCACCACCACGCTCCAAATCCTCGGTTCCCTCGGAGTTTTCCTCTACGGCATGAAGGTCATGTCGGAAGGGGTGCAGAAGATCGCGGGGGAGCGCATGCGCATCGCGCTGGCCGGTGTGACGGGCAACCGGGTGAGCGGGATTCTGACGGGCCTTTTCACCACCACTTTGGTCCAGTCGTCGTCGGCCACGACGGTGCTGGTGGTTTCCTTTGTCAATGCCGGCCTGTTGACCCTGATCCAGGCGATCGGGGTGATCATGGGGGCCAACCTCGGCACGACGACCACCGCGTGGATTGTGGCAATGATCGGCAAGTTCGAGGTGGCCAAGATCGCTCTGCCGATGATCGGGATCGGTCTGCCCGTGTTTTTCATCGGCAAGGGCCGGGGCAAGCACTGGGGCGAGGCGATCATTGGCTTTGGGCTGGTGTTTTTCGGTCTCGGCCTGCTGAAGGATTCGGTGCCGGACCTGCGGACAATGATCGCCACCGAACCGGAAACGGCGCGGATGGTGGAATCGATCGTGACGATGATCAACGGCAACGGCTTCGGCACGGTGCTGATGTTCCTCGGGGTTGGCCTGGTATTGACCTTGATGGTGCAATCATCGTCGGCGGCGATGGCGATCACCATCACCTGTGCGCTCAACGGCTGGCTGGGCAATGTGGACACCGATCCGCTCGGGGTGTTCCGGAATTCGGCGGCGATCGTGCTCGGGGAAAACATCGGGACCACCGTGACCGCGTGGCTGGCCGCGCTGGGGGCGAACACCAGCGCGAAACGGGCGGCGCGCGCCCATTTCACCTTCAACGTGGCGGGGGTGGTCTGGTGTCTGGTTTTCTTTGTCCCGTTCTCGGCCGCAGTGTGGGGACTTGCCCAGCATTTGCCAGCTTCATTGCGCAGCGCCAATGACAGCTTGGCCAAATCCGAAATCGCCTTTGCCACCGCGATTTTCCACTCGGCGTTCAACTTCACCAACATCTGCGTGCTGGTCTGGTTCGTGCCGCAGCTCGAGCGTTTTGTGACCTGGTGGGTGAAAGACAAGGAGCCTGAGGCCGCCCACGGCAAGTTGAAATACATCAGCAGCAACCTCGTGGACATGGGGGAGCTCAACCTGGTCGAGGCTGAGGAGGCATTGAAGCGCATGGCGCGCCTGACCTCGGAAATGTTTGACGGCCTGGTGGACGTGCTCGGCCGGCCGGAGGAGGACCTTTCCAGCCGCGTGGCCGAGCTCAAACGCATGGAGAAAACGAGTGATGAGATGCTGCACGACATCACGGCCTATCTGATCCAGTGCTCCAGCCATGAGATCGGATCGGGCAACGCACAGAAAATCACCGCCATGCTGCGGGTGGTTTCCGAGTTCGAGGAAGCCACCGACCGGATCTACCGCCTCGTGAAAACCGTCCAGCGGAAATACGAAAAAGGCCGCGCGTTCCTGCCGCTCCACGAGGAGGAACTCTCGGCGATCTCGGCAAGCGTGCGGGCCATCCTCGACATCGCCTGCAATCCGCAGGGCGGTGACGGCTCCGGGGTGCTGAAGCGCGCCAAAGCGATCGAGGATGAGGTCGATGCCCTGCGCAAACGCCACAACAAGGCGGCCGCCCAGCGCATGCAGGAAGGTGCCGTGGTCCAGGTCGAAATGATGTTCATCGATCTCAACAACCACCTCGAAGCTGTTAGCAACCACGCGCTCAACATCATCCAGGCCAATCTCCGCCAGACCGCCTGAGGAGGGCCGGGATCGCAAAGAGGGGTGAGGACTGACGACGGTTGATTTGGTGCGCTTGAAAACAACTCTTCAAATCCACGATCGTCCATCATCAACCGTCTATCCATCCGTAGGCGGCAAGCGGGGCAACCACCCACCGAAAGCCCATCTTTGCTTTGCGATTCCTTCGCGGCTCTGTGGTTCAGAAGGCCCGGAGTGACCAGACGGCGCAGCGGCTGTCAGCAACGATGTGGCGGATGCATCAATAGCGCCGCATGTCCGGTGTGGCGGCGTATTCGCGGAGCAGCTCCATGGCTGCCGGGCGGCAGAGTTCCCGCTCGGGAATCCGGCGTTGTCCGGCAGGCAGGGACATCTGTGAGAAAAACTCGCGGTCGTCGAAACCGATGGCGGCGGCGTCCTCGATGCGGAACCCGTAATGGATCGTGCCGATGCGCGCCCATTGGATCGCGCCGAGGCACATCGGGCACGGCTGGCCGGTGGTGTGGATCTCGCAGCCTTCCAGCGAGTGGGTGCCAAGGCGCTTGCAGGCGTCGCGGATCGCGGTGATCTCGCCGTGGGCGGTCGGGTCATGGGTGGCGAGGACGCGGTTCCAGCCCTCGCCGATGATTTCCCCCTGCCGCACAATCACGGCGCCGAACGGTCCGCCATCGCCGCGGCGCATGCCATGGCGCGCGAGTTCGATGGCGCGGTTCATGAAGGACTCGCGGTTCATGCCGGGGTCAGGATCACTGGCGGTTGCGGCAGTCGAGGTGCTGGTTCATCTCGATCGCGGGGTTTTCCTCGTAGGCCTCGCCGACGACGACCGCCGGGACGCCGGCCACGGTCGTGTGCGGCGGCACATCGGCGAGCACCACGCTGCCCGCGCCGACCTTGGCACCCGTGCCGATTTCCACCCGGCCGAGGATTTTCGCGCCCGCACCTAACAGCACTCCGGAGCGGATGACCGGGTGGCGGTCACCCGACTGCTTGCCGGTGCCGCCGAGGGTGACCTCGTGGAGGATCGAGACATCGTCCTCGATGATCGCGGTTTCCCCGACCACGAACGAGGTCGCGTGGTCCAACAAAATGCCGCAGCCGATGCGTGCGGCCGGGTGGATATCCACGGCGAAGGCCTCGCTGGCGACGCTTTGGAGGTAGAGGGCGAGCCAGCGGCGGCCGTCGAGCCACATCTGGTGGGAGACGCGGTAGGTGCTGAGCGCGAGAAAGCCCTTGAAAAACAACAAGGGTTCGAGTGGTGAGAAGCACGCGGGGTCGCGGTCGTAAACCGCCACCAGATCGCGGATCGCGCTGTGGACGATCTTCGGGTTGGCGTCGAACACCGAGGTGAGCAGCGGTTCGAGGGTGGAGCGCGGCATGTCCTCGCGGGCGAGCCGGCGGGCGAGCCGGGCTCCCAGCGCGCAGGCCGGGCTGGAGCGGGAGAGGATCACGTCATCGACCAGGTGGATCAGCGTGGGTTCCTCGGTGGCGACCCGATTTGCGTCTTCACGCAGGGTTTCCCAGACTTTCCGGATATCGGCAATTTTCCCGAGGCAGAGCTGGTCCGCATTCTTGCTGGTCTCGCGGGTCGGGTTTTGTTGGGATTCACTCATGAGGATTTCGCAGAAATTGGAATACGCGTGCAGGTCATTGGTCCAGCTCGCGAAGCACCATGACGGGAGGACTCTTACACGGCTGGAGGACATCGCGCAACGCGAAGCCGTCTCCGCCAACTTTCTGGTGCAGATTCTCAACGACCTGAGGCGGGCCGGCATCATTGAAAGCCGGCGCGGGAAAACCGGAGGGTACCTGCTGGCACGCGGTCCGGAGGCCATCACACTGCGCCAGATCGTCGAGGCGGTGGACCCGTCGCTGCTGCAGGGATCGGTCGCCTCCGGCGGGGAATCCGGTGCCGCAGTGCAACAGGCATGGGAGCGGGTTTCCTCCAGATTGCAGCGCGAACTCGACCAGATCACCCTTGAATCGCTGTCCAGCAAGCCGGGAGCCGCGATGTTTCACATTTGAAAGCGCGGTCCGTCCGGGCAAGATTCCGCCCGCCCCCCCGTATCCCTGACCCATGATCCGCTGGTTTGCCCGCAACGACATCGCCGCCAATTTCCTGATTGTCGCGATTCTGCTGTGGGGTGGCTACTCGATCGTCGAGCGGGTTCCGATGGAGGTTCAGCCGGCCATCAAGTTCAAGCAGGTCGACATCAACGTCCCCTACCGCGGCGGCAGCCCGGAGGATGTGGAAAAGGCGGTGATCATCCCGATTGAAAACGCGCTCGCGGGTCTGCAAGGGGTGAAATCCATCGTCGCCAACGCGCGCACCGGCAACGGCTACATCAGCGTGACGGCCCATGATCACACCGATCCGAAGGCCTTGATGGAGGAAATCAAGACCCGCGTCTCCCGCATCACGACCTTTCCGCAGGAAACGGAACCCGCGCAAATCAACATTCCCGACAGCAGCCTGTGGTTTGACGTGATCAAGATCGCGGTTGCGGGCGACATGGACGAGGTTGATTTGCTGCGCGCCGCGCGGCGGGTGAGGGACGACCTGACAGAGATGCCCGGCATATCGCAGTCGCTGATCCAGGGGGCCAGCCCTCTGGAGATCTCGATCGAGGCGGATCCGATGAGGCTGCGCGATTACGGGCTGACCTTCGCCGACCTCAGCGCGGCCATCCAGAAGTCCTCGCTGGATCTGCCGGCCGGCCAGATCCAGACCGACGAGGGCAGCCTGATGATCCGCTCCAAGGGCCAGGCTTATGTGCGAAGCGACTTCGAAAAAATCGTCATCCGCAACCGCGATGGCGCGGAAGTCAGCCTTGGCAAGGTCGCCAAGGTCAGCGACGGCTTCGAGGACAACCGCAAGATCCTGCGTTTCAACGGCGTGCCCTGCCTGCTGGTGGAAGCCCTGCGACTCAATGATGAAAACGCGTTGGAGATCGCCGCGGCGGTCAAACAATACGTGGCGACCGGCAGGGAGCGTTTTCCGGAAGGGGTCACGCTGCACATCTGGGACGATTCCTCGGTGGAGCTTGAAGGGCGGCTTGGCACGCTGGCCGGCAGTCTGCTCCAGGGGAGCCTGCTGGTGCTGATCGTGCTCGGCCTGTTCCTGCGGCCGAGCATCGCCTTCTGGGTGACGCTCGGCATTCCGGTGTCGTTTGCCGGCGGGTTCATTGTGATGCCGTATCTGGGCCTGACCGCCAATGTGATGAGCATCTTCGGCTTCATCATTGTGGTGGGCATCATCGTGGATGACGCGATCGTCACCGCGGAGAATGTTTACATCAAGCTGCGCGCCGGCGTGGATCCGCTGGAAGCCGCGACCGAGGGCACCCGAGAAGTGGCCTTGCCCGTCACGTTTGGCGCGCTGACCACGATTGTCGCCTTCATCCCATTGATGTTTTTCGAGGGCTTTTACGGATCGTTCACCAAGCAGATCCCGCCGATTGTCGCCGCGGTGCTGGTTTTTTCGCTGATCGAGTCGAAACTGGTGCTCCCTTGTCACCTGAAATACGTCAAGGTCAACCGGAAGCGTCTCAACCGCTTCGAACGTTTCCAAAAATTCGTTGCGGACGGCATGGAAAAGTTCGTGGACCGGCTGTATGATCCGGCGCTGCGCTGCGCGGTGCGCCACCGCTACATCACGCTGGCCACCTTCATCGCGTTGGCGATGGCCAGCTTCGGGTATTTCAAAAGCGGGACGCTTGGCTTCGTCAACATGCCATCGATCGATCGCAACCGGATCAACGCGCAGGTCCAGATGCCGCGCGACACGCCGGTGGAGGTCACCGACGCGCGGGTCCGCCATGTGGCCGCGGCGGTCGAGCAGCTGCGCAAGGAGTTCATCGATCCCGGCACCGGGAAGTCGCTCATCGGTGATGTCGTATCGTCCACCGGTGGCTGGCCCGGGTTTCCGAATGTGAATCCCAGCGTCGGCTTCGTGACCATTGCCGTCACCGATCCGGGATTCCGCTCGGAGCCGGGTCCGAAAAACAGCGTGATTGCCAAGCGCTGGACTGAAATCGTCGGGGAAATGCCGGGCATCCAGTCGTTCTGGATCTCCGGCGACCGTGGCGGCGGCTTCCGCGGATCGAACGAGTTGGAATCCCTCACCATCGAAATCCGCGGGCCGGCCAGCGAGGACAAGGAGCTCGCGGTTGAACAAGTCGAAGAAATCCTCGAATCCTACGAAGGCATTGCCGACTCCTGGAACAACTCCGGCGGCAACCGCGATGAGTTGCTCATCACCATCCGCCCGGAAGGCGAGGCACTCGGACTGACCCAGCGCGACCTCGCCCGCCAGGTCCGCGCCGCGTTCTTCGGAGAACAGGCCCAGCGGGTCCAGCGGGAGCGCGATGACATCCGCGTCATGGTCCGCCTGCCGCTGGCCCAACGCCAGTCACTGAACACCCTGGACCAGCTCCGCATCCGCACTCCGTCCGGAGGCGAGGCTCCGTTCCACTCGGTTGCCAACGCCACATTCACCCGCGCCCGTTCGGACATCAACCGGATCGATGGCGCACAAGTCGTCTCGGTGACCGCCGTGCCTGAGGATGAAACCGTGGACATCGTCAACATCTCGCGGAACCTCGCCCCGCGCCTGGACGCGATTTTCAACCAGCACCCCGATCTTTCATGGCGCTACACCGGCTACGTGGCGGAGCATGAGGAAACCAAAAACCGCTCGATTTTGGGTGGCATCGCGTTGTTCCTGGCGCTTTACGCCCTGCTTGCCGTCCCGTTCCGTTCGCTTTACCAGCCGTTTTTCGTGATGCTGGCGGTGCCCTTCGGGGCGATTGGTGCGTTGTTCGGCCACCTGATCCTGGACATCACGCCGTCCTATCTTTCGATTTTCGGGATCCTTGCATTGGCCGGGGTGGTGGTGAACGACTCGCTGGTGATGGTGGATTTCATCAACCAGAAAACCCGTGCGGGCGAGGATCTCTTCGAGTCGGTCATCCATTCCGGCACCCGCCGCTTCCGGCCGATTTTCCTCACCTCCGCCACCACCTTTGCCGGGCTTGTCCCGATTCTCTTGGACCGCTCGCTGCAGGCCCAGTTCCTGATTCCGATGGCTGCTTCCCTTGCCTTCGGGATCCTTTTCGCCACCACCATCACCTTGTTCCTTGTGCCATCGGCCTACGTCGCCGCCGAGGAAATCAAGGCCCACCTCCACCGTGCCTGGGCCTGGTACCGCAGGCCATTCCAGCGGGACGACGCATGAAATTGCCGACAAATCAGGTTGTCACGGGCATTTGGAGCTGGTAAGAAGCAGCTAAACCCGTGTCGCAACCGATCACCTACCACCGCTCTTTCCTGTGGTCCCGCTGCCGTGCTCTGGCATTGGCGCTTGCGGGGCTTGCCGCGCAGGCGGCTTACGCCGCTGGCTGGGATGTCACGAAAATCTCAGGCCGCGACTATGTCTCTTGCGAGAGCATGAAGCAGTTCTACCAGTTCACCAATCTCAAGAAGTCCGGCAAGTCGGTGGTGCTGGATAACAAGAAAATCGAGATGAAACTCAGCGTCGGAGGGCATGAATGCCTGATGAACGGCGTGAAATTTGTTTTTTCCAACCCGGTCGCCCAGGTCGGCAACAAGGTGTATGTCTCCCGTGTGGATCTCGCCAAGCTGATTGATCCCGTGCTGCGGCCGAGTTTTATCAAAAATGCCGGGGATTTCCGCACGGTGATTCTCGATCCAGGCCACGGCGGCAAGGACGCCGGTGCCGTGAACTCGCTGGGCACCGAATCAGCCTATAACCTCAAACTCGCCAACCGCGCCAAGGCGCTGCTGGAAGCCAAAGGCTACAAGGTGGTCATGACCCGGAATTCCGACCGCTTTCTCTCGCTTCAGGAACGCGTCAACCTCGCCAACGCCGTGCGTGAAAGCGCGGTGTTCATCAGCATCCATTTCAACTCCGGCGGTCGCGCCGCACGTGGCATCGAAACCTTCACCCTTTCTCCTCCCGGGGTCTCCCATTACGGTCGTGGCGTGATCGCCGCCGACAGCCGGATGCGCACTGGCAACCAGCACGACTCCGCCAACATCGCGCTCGCCACTTCGGTGCATGGATCGATGCTGCGGCGGCTTGGCAAGCACACCTTCGACCGCGGCATCAAGCGCGCGCGTTTCAACGTGCTCTCCGGCGTCCGCCATCCCGCGATTCTGATGGAAGGCGGTTTCATGTCCCATCCCTATGAGGCACGCCTGATCGCCAACGATGCCTATCAGATCGCCCTGGCGAACAGCATCGTCGATGCGGTGGTCAAATACCGGCATGCCGTCGCTGACAAAAGCACCGTCCGCGCGCCCCGCTGAACATTTCCGCTAGGCTGCGACCCGGCCGCCGCGGCGCAGGATCATGGTGAATTCGTGGCGGTTGTATGGGAGATGGGTGAACGCGATGGGCTCCAGCCCTCCTTCGCGGGCGGTTTGGACGACATCGTGGGCGAGGGCTTGGATTTCGGGGTATGATTGCGCGTCGGGCATCTTCAAGGTGAAGATGGCCAGCCCGTCGGGTTTGAGATGCGCGGCATGGCGGCAGACCGTGCGCATCGCCATGCGGGCGTCGCCGTTCATGTCGGAGAGGATGGCGTCGAAGTGCCGGCCGGGCTGGGGTTGATAAGTTGAGGCATCGGCCTGGATGAAGCGGAGCAGCTCGCGGGTCACGGGGTTGCCTGGGCGCGTGAGGCGCGGGTCGAGCGGTGCGCGGTCGATAGCGGTGACGTGGAATCCCCGGTCGAGCAGTTCGGCGGTCATGCCGCCGGGGCTGGCGCCAAGTTCCAGCCAATGGGTGCCGGGTCCGGGCAATGGACGGTGGAGTTTCAGGTGATGGAGCGCGGCGGCGATTTTCGCTCCTGCGCGGCTGATGGTGGAAGCGTCATTCTGGCGGATGAAGCGGACGCCGCCGGGATGAAATCCGTTGGAGTCGAGCGGCGTGCTCATGCCGCAGAACAATCCTTCCGGGCCGACGAGGGCGAAGAGGGTCGGCATGCGGCTGTCCTGGCATTCGGCGTCACGGATGGCGGCGGCGGAAGCGGGGAACAATTGGAGCGTCCGGCCGCGCAGATTGGAGGCGAGTGTCCGGTAATTGCGGTGGGCGGCATCCGGGGTCAGCGCGCCGGCGAGCATGGTTTGCGGCTGGCGTTTGGAAAACCTGCGTGCCATGGCTTGGGCGGCCTTTTCGATGAAACCAGTGGTTTCAAGCGGTTTGCACGGCCACATATGTTCCAGCGGAAGGTTCCATGGGATGAATTTCGCCGCAGGGGATTCCCGGATGAGGGCGGGATCCGGCAAATCGATGGTTAGAAAATCCCTTCCGATCCTGCGCATGCAGCGCGCGTCCAGTTCACGCAGGATGTCCGCATCCATGGCGGCAAACACCGCCGGTATGCGGATCAGCCATTTTTGCGTGGCTGGAAAATCAGGGGAGTCGGGCATGGAAAGGAGATCGGTTATCGGAAAGAGGTTGGGGATCAGGGGGATGGGGGCGACGGGTTTTGGAGGGCGATTCGGGTGGTGACCGCTTTGATCAGCAGAGGCCGGCGATCGCCGCGGATCGGTTTGAGTGAAAGATGGATGCCGGAGGTTTTGGCGGCGTCGTGGTGCAGGGTGAGCCGGGATTGGGCGGGGTCGGTTTCCGCGGCATGGATTTCCTGCCACAGGACGAGCCGCATGCCCGCCGCAGGACGGAAGAACGGGAAGATCTCAAGCCCCAACGGAGTGAGAATCAGATAGGCGTGCCGGGCGAGATGGATCGCCACTCTACAGGCGCTGGCGGCAAGCAACAGCAGCAACAGCGCCCATGCCGGGTGCGGCAGCTCCGGGTGGTCGTCCCGATAAACCGCGGTTGCGGCAATGGTCACGGCTCCCGCAGCGAACATCGCGGCTGATAGAAAAAAGGCCGTTGCCTGGCCCGAGCGGGTGAAGCGCAATTCCTTTTCCGGTGATTGGACCGCGGCTGGTTTCATGCGCGGGGAACGTCAGCGGGCATCAGGGCGTTGCGGCGATGCCGGGTTGCGGACGTCGCGGTAACGGGTTTCCAGCTCCATGGCCAAATCATGGCGGCCGGTGGCTTTGGCCAGGGCCATGCGGACTTCGAGGGTTGCCGGTTGCGCCAACTCGTCCTCGTCCATTGCCGCAATGCATTCGGCGGCTTCCTTGAAATCCCCGATTTCAAGTGCTCCTTCGGCTTGTTCGCGCAGGGTGGGAGTCACGCCGGGCAGTGGTTTGTCCAGGTAAACCGCCCATGTGGCGTGTTCGGGCAGGCCCTTCGGGTGCGGGTCGTTCAATTCCTCGAGATAGACACATTCATCCCCGTTGCGTTTGCGCCGCCAGTGGTTGATACCGAAAACAATGAAAAGCCCGAGAATCACGAATGACGCCTCCATCAAAAACGGCGTGGTGACCAAGCCGATCACCAGCCCCGCCCATTCGCCCAGCAAGCCCGGAAGAAACCTCCAGCCAACCAGCGCGCCGCATACCAACACAGCAATCCCCAGCAACAGCGCCACGCCTGCCACCACCTGTCTCATCCGTTCGTCACCCGTTTTTGCCATGTGCCGGGAATCCTAATCGGCCGAATTGCGAATATCCACCTGAAATGGCTCGTCCGGGGTTGGGACGGCTCCGCCTATTTGGGGAGGTTGGCCGAGATTTCCTTCCAGCGCCTGCCGAATGTCTCGCTGCTTTGGGAAAGGTTGGCCGCTGCGGTGAGGGCGCGCTGACGGTTGCCTGCGAGCCAGTCGAAGGCGATTGCGCAGCCATGGCGGCGCACCCGCTCGGCTTCGCCGCCCGAGGTTTTGGAAAGCGCGCGGTATAGGGAAATCAGACTGTCGGGTGGCAGATCCACCCACTTGCACGATTGGTTCCGCCCGTCCTCCATTCTGGCCAGCAACGTGCCGACGGCATCGATCGACAGGCCGGTTGCCTTTTCGCCGGACTTGAGCGCCAGCTCGATCTGCACGGGGGATTTTTTCAAATCCGCTTCCAAATCGGCAAGGAAGCTGCCGGAAAGTTCGGCCACGGCCGACAAGGAGCCGAATTCAGGCCGGCCGGCAGGGAGTGCCTTCAGGTATTCGCTGGCCTCGCCAAAGCGGTATTCCGCAGCGAAGCCCGCGAGGGTGTCCATCGCTTCCTCGGCAGACGGCCCTTTGGCCGCCTCTGTCCGGGTCGCCTCCTCGGCCATCAGCTTGGACCTGCGTTTGAGGTCGAGCTGCCACGCGCGGACATTGAATGGCGCGCGGCCGCGCGTTTTCAATGCGGCAAGCGCCTCATCCAGCTCCAGAATCCTCGCTTCGCAGCCGGCAGCATCGCCCGGCTCGTTTTCGAACAATGGCCCCGCCAGCCATTGGTGGTCCTCCAGATAATCGGCGGCTATTTTCTGGTAAATCGCAGAGCGCTCGTCATCCCCCGGCAAGTTGGCGTCCACCACGAACTTGAAACATGGCACGGCTTGCGAAAGCATCCCTTGCTCCCAGTTTTTCAACCCCGCCAACATCGCTGCGAGAACCTGCGTCCCGGCGGTCGTGCCGCCAGATTCCGCCTCGGGCGGCGGCAGGACTCCGTGCTCATGCGCCTGATCCAGCAACTGCTGCATGTGCGGGTCCATGCCGTGTGCGCCATCCTTGACCGAGCGCACGTGGGCCGCGACCCGGCGGGCTGTTTGCTTCGCATCGGCCGGCCGGCCATCCATGAATGCGGCGATCACCGCCTCCACCCCGGCCCAGCTCCGAGTCGGCTCCTGAACCATCGCGTTTTCAAACAGGTTGATGAAACCCGCCATGCCGGTCTTGTAATCGCGGGCCTTGATCGCCTCCTGGGCCTCGCGATAAAGCCTGCCCACCTCGGCGGATCCGTCCGGCCGCTGGGACCCTCCATTCTGGACCGGCGGTGGAGGTTGCACCGGTTTGACGGCCTGCTCTTGCGGCCGGATGAGCACGAACACCAGGCCGGCCAGCAGCAACAGCCCGGCGAGAGAGTATCCAAGAACGGCGCGCTTGCGGCGCTTTTCCATGGCCCGCCTTCTGGCCAGGCCCATGGCGACGGTTTCACCCTTGCCGGACTGCAGATGGGCCAGCGCCGTGTTCAGATCGGCAAGCAGTTCGTCATACGAGTGATAGCGCTGGCTTGGGGAATAGGCCATCGCGCGCTCGATGATCCGGCAGGTTTTCTCCGAGATGTCGGGAGCCACCTTGCTCAGTGGCACCACTTTCTTTTTGGCCTCCCGCAGCACCTCGGTGGTCATCGAGGTTTCGCCGCAGGATGGCTTGCCCGCCAGCGCGTGGTAGATGGTGGCGCCAAAGGCATAAATGTCCGACCTGAAATCCTCCGCGTGCCCTTCGACCGTCTCCGGCGGGACATAATACGGAGTCGCCCAGAGCTCGGTGGCCTGCGCCGTGCCTCCCTGGGTGACCAGCGCCAGGCCGAAATCGACCAGCCTGGCATGGCCCTCCGAATCTAACAAAATGTTGCCGGGTTTGACATCGCGGTGGATCAGTCCCGCGGCGTGGGCGGCCTTGAGTCCCTGCGCGACCTCGATCGCAAGCGGCAGCACTTCGATTTCGGGGATCCGTTTGCGTTCGCGGATCTGGTGTTCGAAGTGGCCGCCCGGCACGAACTCCATGGCGATGTAGAAGCGGCCGAAAGCGCGGCCGGTGGTGAGCACCCGGACGACGTTCGGGTGGCTGAAGGAGGCGGTGATCCGCGCCTCTTCCTCGAAGGCCGCGATGCGGCGGTCGTCCGCGGAATATTCCTCGCTGAGGATCTTGAGGGCGACTTCGCGGTCCAGGGTGGTATCGTGCGCGCCGAAGACCATGCTCATGCCTCCCGCCGCGTGGCGACGCATCAGGAGGTACGGACCGAACTCCCGTTTGACCCTGGTGTGTTTGCCGCATTGCGGGCATTCGACGTTGCTGAAGGGAGCCACCGGGGTGACATCCATCGCCGTGCCACACGCGTGGCATTGGGCAATGGTTTCGGGATGCTCACTCATGGGATCAGCCTAGAACGTGATGGATACGGGATGCAAACTTGAAACTTGCTCGCTGTTTTTTCCTCGCGGATGCTCGGTTCGTGGAAATTGTTGTCGATGTCCCTGCCGAGCGCCTCGACGCGTTCCTCGCAGCCCGCCTGCCCGAGCTCTCGCGCTCGCGGATCCAAACGCTCATTCGCGAACAATTCATCCTGGTCAATGGCCGGCCGGGCAAGCCCCGGGACGCCACCAAGACCGGTGACCGGATCGCCATCAGCCTGCCGGAAGCGGTACCACTGGAGGCCGCGCCCCAGGACATCCCCCTCTCGGTTTTGTTCGAGGACGATGATTTGTTAGTCATCGACAAGGCCCATGGCATGGTGGTGCACCCGGCCCCGGGCAATCCGGACGGCACTTTGGTCAACGCCCTGCTCCATCACTGTCGCGGCCGGCTTTCGGGCATCGGCGGCGTCGAGCGTCCGGGCATTGTCCATCGTCTCGACAAGGACACCTCGGGCTGCCTGGTGGTGGCCAAGTCCGACGTCGCCCACCAATCGCTGGTCGGCCAGTTTTCGGAGCGCAGCACGATGGAGAAACTCTATCTCGCGGTGACGCAAGGGGTCCCCAAGCCGGCAAAGGACACGGTTTTCACCCACATCGGCCGCCACCCGGTGAACCGGCAGAAAATGGCGGTGGTCCATCCTCCCGGCGGCAAGGCGGCAATCACGGATTACGAGGTTCTGGCCACCGATCCCGCCAGTGTCACGGCGCTGGTTCTGTGTCATCTGCACACCGGCCGCACGCATCAGATCCGTGTGCACCTCCATCACAAGGGATGCCCGATCGTCGGCGACCCGATCTACGGCAAACCCGCCAAAGACCCGTGCCTGCCGGAGCGGCTGATGCTTCATGCATGGAAACTCTCGTTCCAACATCCTGTCAGCGGCGCATTGATGAAATTCGAGGCGAAAGTGCCGGAGGAGTTCCAACCCTGGATGGTGCGGGCGGGACTCACTGCATGACAAAGCGCAGGCGGATGAAGCGCCGGTTTTCCCCCGGCGGACGATCGATCGAGGCTCTCAAGGTTTCGGTGGTTTCGGTTTCGGAAATGATTTCCAGCGGGACGGGCTGCCACCCTTCGAGGTTGGTGTTGGATTCCGCATGGTAGCTGACGCCGGTGCGGTCCTTGGGACGGGTGAATGTCAGGCTCAGCGAGGTCTCGTTCAAAACAGCGGCTGGCGGCGGGTTGAAACCATTGGGATCAAGACCGAGCGCGTATTCAGCAAGATTGGCAAGACCATCCCCATCCGCGTCGGCCTCGGGAACGGATTCGCCCGCGAGGACCTGCTCGGCGGTGAATTCCTCCTGTTCCCATGTGGAGAACGGCATCGTGACCACCTCTTCCTCGGCAATGACCAAACTGCCGCTGGCGCTGCCCTGATAGTTTGGATCCGTTACGGTGGCAACGACCGCATAGGTGCCGGCATTGGTTGGCGCGGTGGAGGAACCGTCGTAGGTGATTTCCACACCGAGTCCGGAGGGATTGGTGGTGGCCGAGGCGGACTTGGGCGAGCCGTCATAAGTCTGGTTGAGGTTGCCGAGCGTCACGGTGGCGCTGGCTTTGGAAATGACCAAACTGCCGCTGGCGCTGCCCTGATAGTTTGGATCCGTGATCGTGGCAACGACCGCGTAGGTGCCGGCATTGGTTGGCGCGGCGGAGGAACCGTCGTAGGTGATTGCCACGCCGAGTCCGGAGGGATTGGTGGTGGCCGAGGCGGACTTGGGAGTGCCGCTGTAGGTGGGATTGAGGTTGCCGAGCGTCACGGTGGCGCTGGCTTTGGCAATGACCAAACTGCCGCTGGCGCTGCCCTGATAGTTTGGATCCGTGATCGTGGCA
>CAYNQJ010000011.1:0-8560 GCA_964399305.1 uncultured Luteolibacter sp. | reverse complement strand
ACGACCGCGTAGGTGCCGGCGTTGGTTGGAACGGTGGCCGAGCCGTCGTAAGTCACCGCGACCGCAAGGCCCGGAGGATTGGTGGTGACGGATGCCGGTCGGGGCTGACCGTTGTAAGTCTGGTTGAGATTGCCCAGAGTGACCGTGGCGCTGATCGGGTTCACCGTAACGCTGGCGTTTCCGTTGAGTCCTCCGCTGGTGGCCGTCACGGAATAAGGTCCGCCCGCCAGATTCGAGGTGAACAGACCGGAGGAATTGATCGAGCCACCACCGCTCACCGACCACGCATAACTCGAAGGTTGGCTGGCCATGTTGGCTCCGAACTGGTCCAGCATGGTGGCGGAAAACGCCTGGCTGCCGCCAACCGTCAACGAGACAAAACCCGGGCTGACCTGGATGCCGCTGGCGACCTGGGTAACGCGTGCGTTCAAGGAACTGGTGGTGGTCAATCCTTGGGGGTCAGTGACGGATGCGATGATTTGGTAATCGCCCGCAGCCTCAAAGCTGATCGTCGCGGATTTGGCGGCGTTTGTGCCATTGGGCGTCACATATGCCGGAGCGGGACCCGAAGCCGACCATGTGTAGGTCAATGCGCTCTCGCCCGCGCCATCATCATTGGCGGACACGGTCAAATTCGCGGAGGATCCTGCGACCAGCCGGTAGGTGATGTCGTTTTCCAATACGGTGCTGCTGCCCGGGATGGTGGCGGCAGAAGTGATTGTCGGGGCCTGGTTGGTGAAGTCCCCGCCTCCTAACAAGGAGATGCTGTCCACATGCCAGCCGGTGCTGGCTGTTCGGCTATCGGTTGCAAGACCCCAACGCATGCGAAGGTTCTTACCTGCGTAGGTGGAACTGGATAGATTCACAATGGTTTCCACAAAGCCACCGCTGTTCCCGCTCCAAACCTGCGAGCCGGCAAAGTCGCTCTGTACGCCGTTGTTTTTGATGGATGCGTTGTATCCCTGACTGGCAAAGGTCGCGCCGGAATTCGCTGCGGCAGCAACAACCCAGTTAGTGCCGCCATCGCTGGAAAGTTCAAGCCGCGCACCGTCATTGGCGTGCAGCAGATTGTACCAGTGCCAGAAACGCAGTTGAAGCCCGGTTGCATTGGCGGGGATGAAAACCGAAGGCGATGTCAGATAAGTCGTGGTTTTTGACGCCGGTGCCGCCGCGAAGTACGATTTCGAAGGCGAGTGCGAATCTGCGGTGCTGAGTGACCAGCTGTTGGAGCCGGTGCTGGCAGTCGACGTCCATCCCGTGACGGTTCCGTCGAAGTATTCGCTCCAGATCGCGCCGATCACCGTGAACGCGTTGGTGAGGGTGGAGGTCGAGTTGTCGGGGTTGGTGGCGACGACATTCCAGAGCCCTGCGGCGGCGGATGCGAGGCTGACCTGGCAGCGCAGGGATTCGCCGATGAGTTGGATGCCGGTGGCCGGGATGTCGCTCTGGCCGGATTTGGTGAGTTTGACGGTGGTGCCGGCGCTGAGGCTTGTGCCGGTGATGTCAAGGGTGACACTCGAGCCCGAAAGCCCGCTGGTGGGTGTGATGGCGGATAGCGAGAGCGGCGGGGGTGGCGGCTCTTCGGCTGATGAACCCGAAATCAGCAGGGAATAATTCTGGGCGCTGTTCGTCAGGGTTCCGGAATAGGTCACGACCACCTGATAGGTTCCGCTCATCGGCGGCGCGGCGATCAACACTTGTTCGACGTTGTCGGTGTTGTTGATTCCGGTGGTGGCGGGCAGGTCCATCGAGGCCTGCGTCCAGGTGCCAACAAAGGGCATCACATAGGGGAAAAACTCCGAGCCGTTGGGAGCGATGACCTTGACGTTGAGGTTGTTGACGAGGCGGGGCGTCCTCAGGTCGTTGGTGGTGGTGGCGCTACCCGCAGGATCGGTCCAGACAAGGGTCGCGCGGATCGGATTGCTGCCGTCCCACACGAAAGTCTGGGTGCGGCTGGTGACGCTGGTGGTGAGTTGGTTCTCGGTGATGCGTTGTTTTTCCGGATACGCGTGGTGGTCGGTGATCAGGTCGGCCGCCGCCTTGGCATTCATCAGGCCCCAGCCGAACTTGTAATCCGGGCCGGCATTTCCCCGGTCGTCGGCGGTGTGAATGATCAAGCCCTTGAGCGTGCTGGAACGCATCGCTTGGTTTGGAAACAACTGCCCATAGCGCTGGATCAGCAATGCCGCCGATCCGGTGGCGTTGGGCGTGGACATGCTGGTGCCGCTATAGGTGCCGTATGATGCGTTGCTGCCGTTGAGAGAGGAATAGACCCCATCTCCGTTGGCAACGATGTCCGGCTTGATCCGGCCGTCGTCGGTGGGGCCGAATGAGGAAAAGGTGCTGGGATTCGCCTTGGACGGATCGCGCAAGCCGCTGGTCACCGCATCGGTGGCGGAGCCGACGGTCATGACGTTTTTGGCCAGCGCGTCGTAGGCGATCGTTTCAAACCCACCCCGGTAGTTGCCGTCGCCCGGCGGATGGATGGTGGAATCGTAAGTGACCGTGGTGGTGATGCTGGGCGAAAGCTGGACGATATTGCCGTTGGCCGGGTTGTCGGTGCGCTCGTTGCCGGCGCTGCGGAATATCAGGTAGTAGGGCGCGTTGAAGGAGAGCGCGTCATGATCGCGGCTATAGGTGTTGTAGCGGCCGAAGTCGTATTCATAGCCGGTTCCGCCCGTGCCATCGCCATACCACACGAATGCCGGGTTGGTGCCACCGGTACGGTTCCAGCCGCTGATGTAACCGTAGCTGTGGTTGGAAAGGTAGATCTTGTCGGCCTGGTTGGGAGCGGTGGCACCGCGCGCTGTCATTTCGCTGACATCGGAGTTCCAGTCATAGCTGTCGACGACCGCAAGCGGGGCCATGCCTTTGGCGCTGGCGACAATGCCCGCAGCGGCCATCGTGCCGCCGACGTGGGTGGCGTGGTCGATTGATGCGGATCCGTCTTTGACCACCATTCGTGTGCCGAATTCCTGATGGGTGGCGCGGCCGGAGCCGCCATCCCACATGCCGATGGTGATGCCCGTTCCTTCCACTCCGTACGTGCTGCGGACGAGGTTGGCTCCGGTGGAAATGGCGGCGTTGGCATTGTGGGTTTGGAGATAAACCGGCTGGTCGCCATCAAAGGCGGTGATTTCCCGGACCGATCCGTTAGGAAGTTCGACGCGCAATGGCATCCCCAGTTGGCCGGCGCGCGCCCGGGCCGCCTGGCGGCGCTGCTCGGAAATCACCCGCATGCGCTCGACGATGTGAGCCCGCGACACCGGATCGGCAAGATTGGCACCGGGCTCTTCAAGAAGGTCCGCCAGGTGGTTCTGGGCGGAAGCCACGGCGCAGAGGGCCATCGGCAGCAAAGTGACGAGCCATTGGCGTCTGGGGGGGGACAGCATCACCGAATAAATTAGGGGTTTTGTTTAAAAAAACAAGCCCGAAACCCTGCAGGCCATCGGCCATGAAACCAGCCGCAACGCGAACAACCCGCCACGCGGACCTCGCTCAAAAAACCGACCGGACGGTGCGCGGCATCGGCCGCCCGTCAATCTTCCTTGTAACCTTCGGCGCGGCGCTCGTCGATGCAGCGGGTGAGCCAGCGCACCAGTTGTTCCGCCTCCTCGGACTCGTTGCGCAGCGAGCTGAGCTCGGTCCAGTCGAGCTGCGGGCGCGAGCGCGGCGCGGCGATGCGGTTGATTTCGAGTTTGCCCATGATCGCCTCGGTTTCGCGCGGGTGGGCATTGAGGATGTTGGCCGGGCGCGGCAGGTCATCGAGGGCATCGGGGGTGAGCCCGAAGGACGTGACCCCCACGCCGAAGGCGGCGCTGAGGCGGCGCAAGCTGTCGGCAAGGGCCTCGTCTTCGATCGGTGCCGCATAGATCAACTCGCCGGCCTGGGCCCACATCGAAACCGCGAGCGTCTGGAAGAAATCCTCGCGGTAGGTCTGGAGCGACGGCTGGATGCGCAGGCGGGCGGCGTGGAGACGGAACGGGGCGATGCCCAGCCGCTGCTTGAAGGCGAGCATCGTTTCATCAAGCGACATCTCCTCATCGGGCGAACCGCCGGTTTCCCAGTCCACCAGGACGAGCTCCGGGTATTTCCAGAGGTTGCTGATCGGCGAGTTCTTGGCAAAAGCCTGGCGGAAGGCGAACGGGAAACGCCCGTTGATTTCGAAGTAGCGGGTGACCACCGCGCGGAATTTGCGGATCCGCAACATCGCATTGTCGACGACTCCCTGATCGACGGAGGTGAGGTCTTCGAGCCGTCCCTGAGTGAGCGCAAGGAGTTCCTGAGCGCCGGAAAGCGCGGGCAAGGGCGCACTGCGGCGGTAATAACCCTGGCCTTTTTCCACCTTGGCGATCGGCGATGCGGGATCGCAGGACATGATCGAGAAATGATATCTCAGCGAGGCATCCGAATAGTTTCCGTCGAGCTGCAGCCGTGTGAGCCGGATCAACTCCGTCCCCTTGATCGCGTCGGCCGGGTTGCCGGGAAGCAACTGCGGAAGGATGTCGGATAGCTGGTTTCGAAGGCTCATGGATGGAAGTGGCGGATCGTTCGTTGTCGCAATCCAATTCATCCGCCTTCGGATCATCAAGCTCCAATCGCCGGATTTTTAAATTCTTGCGGCAATCCGCCGGGATTTTTTTGAAGGAATCTTTTGGAAAGCTTGTCCAAGCCGCCGATTCCACCATCCTGCGTCCCATGCACTTCAAACCTGCCGTCCTGTTGGTTCCGCTGGCTTTCCTGATCGCATCACCCGATGCGCGCGCGGCGGAACCCGATGCGGCGCGCATCCTTGAAGGGGCCCGGATGGCCGCCACGCTCACCCGCCTGGAGGACGGACTCCAAGGCAACCTGCGCAAGGGCAACCGCAAAACCCCGCTCACCTTGTTTTTGAAGGGTGCGGACATCCAGTTCCAGTTCGAGGAGAGCAAGGGACAATTGCGGATTTTCCACATGCGGATTGGCGACCGGAATTTCAATTTGTTTGAAATCATCGATGGCAAAACCAGCAACTTCCCGCCGGACAAACTGGTGTCGCCCATCGCCGGAACCGACCTGACCTACGAGGATCTGGCGCTGCGGTTTTTCTACTGGCCGAATCCGAAGCTTGAAGGCCGGGAAGACGTGGCGGGCCAACCCTGCCACAAGATCCGGATCGACAAACCGCGCGGTGCCTCCGGCCGCTACGAGGTGGTCTATGTCTGGGTGCACGTGAAGTTCGGAGCCTTCATGAAAATCCGCGGCCACGACAAGAACGGCGGCCTGGTCAAGGAGTTCCAGGTGCAGGACATCATGCAGGTGGACAAGGACGTCTGGACCCTGCGCAAAATGCAGGTGGCCACCCACGATCCATCTAACGGACGTCGGCTTTCGATCACCGATGTGACTTTCGACACGCCGAACAAAAAACGCCTGAAGGGCTTGCGTTGAGGGCGGCTCAACCGTCCTCCGCCGTCCGCATGCCCTGCAGGACCAGCTGCAGCGTGGTCCTTCCGCGGAAGGTGTTGCGGTCGATCGTGAACGCGATGTCCCACGGCGGATCGGGCAGCGGATGTTCTCCGCCGCCAAAGTAAACCGCGTCCTGTTCGTGATACCCCTGGCGCAGCATGAAGCGCAGGTGGTTGTTTTTCATGTGCTGCGGCGGACGGCTCTGGCCCACGCCCCGCGAAATGAAAACCGGCTGCGGGTTGCCGTTGCCGAACGGCTGCAACAAGTCGTAGCTCGCAAGAAATTCGAGCGAAAGCTGGTCGAAGGAAATCTCCGCGTCATACATCAGCTTGGGCTGGCGCTGCTCTTCGCTGCTGTGACTCAACACATACTCGGCGAAGCGTTCGCGGAAACGGTCGAGCTTGTCCTCGTGAATCGAAAGCCCCGCCGCCATCGCATGGCCGCCGCCCGCGATCAGGTCCGATTCGCACGCACGCAGCGCCTCAACCAGCGAGATCCCGTCCACACTGCGCCCGGAGCCCTTGCCCACACCTTGTTCGTCGATCGCGACGATGAAGGTTGGCTTGTGATACTGCCTCATCAGCCGCGAGGCGACGATGCCCACCACCCCGTGATGCCAGCTGCGTGATCCCAACACAATCACCGGGTCGCGCGCCGGATCGAAATCGCGGTTCAACATTTCCACCGCCTCGCGGCGGATCAGGCTCTCATGGTTCTGCCGCTCCTTGTTGAAGGCATCGAGTTTGCGGGCCAGCTCCTGGGCTTCCCGCCGGCAATCGGTGGTCAGGGTGGCCAGCGCATCCTCGGGCACGTCCATCCGGCCGGCCGCGTTGAGGCGGGGCCCGATCCGGAATCCCACATCCATCGATGTGGCGCTGCCATTCATTCCGGTCACGTCCTGCAACGCCCGCAGCCCGGGGTTCAAGGTGTTCGGCAACTGCTTCAATCCATGCCTCACCATCAAGCGGTTCTCCCCGACCATCGGCACGATGTCCGAGATGGTGGCCACCGCGACCAGATCCATCAGGCTCTTGAGATCGAGGTCAGACGGCCGCGTCTTCATCAACGCGTGCCCGAGTTTGAAAACCACCCCGGCCGCACACAAATAGGTGAAATCCGAACCACACTTCGGGTTGACCAAGGCACAGCAATCCGGCCTCCCAGCCGGCGACGGCTCATGGTGGTCCACAACCAAGACGTCGATGCCGCTGGCACGCAATGAGTCCACTTCCGCAATTGAGACCGTCCCACAATCGACGGTGATCAGGAGGTCTGGTTTGGGCCCCTCGGCCATGCAACGGTCCAGCGCCGCCTCACTCAAGCCATAGCCTTCCGGCCCGCGGCGCGGGATGAAATCGCGCGGCTGGTTGCCATAAGCCATCAAAATGCGCCGCATCAGGGTGATCGATGCCACCCCATCCACGTCATAATCGCCAAAAATGCAGATTTTTTCCCCGCGATCCACCGCCTGGAGGATCCGGTCCACCGCAGCCTTCATGTCCGGAATCAGGAAAGGATCGGCCAAATCCTTCAGTTTCGGCCGCAAATACCCCTCCAGATCCACCCCCGGCGGCAGTCCACGCTGGCGGATCAGGTGCTCCAAAATCGGCGGAAACACGCCCGGCAAACCTGATCCCTGCTGTCGGAATGGTTCGCCCCTTGGAATCCATCTGATGGTTTGGGTCGGCATGAGTCGCCCCGGACCCTAACGGGGGATGGCCAGTCGATTCAAGACATGAAACGCAAAGTGTGCATTTACGCCCAAAGGGACAAGATGTCGCATCCCGGACGTGTCATCTTGGCGCGATTCGACCGTCTCAGCAGGCCCATAGATGCCGGCTGGAAATTATAAATCATTCAAAACCAATCATTTAAGTTTGATCGGATTTTGTCTGGCACGGTCCGTGCGAAAGGATGCCCGTCAAATGCCGTCCATCGGCCAATTTACGGAAAGGAAACCATTTTATGTCCAAAATTCTCGGAATCGATCTAGGCACCACCAACTCCTGCATGGCCGTCATGGAAGCCGGAGAACCCGTCGTGCTGGAAAACTCGGAAGGAGCGCGCACCACCCCGTCCATCGTCGCCTTCGCCAAAAACGGCGAACGCCTCGTCGGCCAAGCCGCCAAACGCCAGGCCGTCACCAACCCGAAAAACACGATTTTCTCAGCCAAACGCCTGATCGGTCGCAAATTCGCCGAGCTCACCGACGCCGACAAGCGCATGCCCTACACGATTGTCGCCGCCCCGAACGGTGACGCGCACATCCAGGTGGAAGTCGCCGGCGAAACGAAAACCTTCTCCCCTCAGGAAATCGCCGCCATGGTGCTCGGCAAACTGAAAGCCGATGCCGAAGCAAAACTCGGAGAAACCATCAAGCAGGCCGTCATCACGGTGCCCGCCTATTTCAACGACTCCCAACGCAATGCCACCAAGGCCGCCGGTGAAATCGCCGGTCTGGAAGTGCTCCGCATCATCAATGAACCCACCGCAGCCGCCCTCGCCTACGGCCTCGACAAGAAATCCGATGAGAAAATCGCCGTCTATGACCTCGGCGGCGGAACCTTCGATATCGCGGTGCTCGAAATCGGCGACGGCGTCTTCGAGGTGCTCGCCACCGACGGCGATACCAAGCTCGGCGGCGACGACTGGGACAATGCGCTGATCCACTGGATCGTCGATGAATTCAAAAAAGACCAGGGTATCGACCTTTCCGGCCAACCCGATGCCCTCCAACGCATCAAAGAGGAAGCGGAAAAGGCCAAGATCGCACTTTCCTCATCGCAGTCATACGACATCAGCCTGCCCTTCATCACCGCGGACGCCACCGGCCCGAAACACATCCAACTCACGCTCACCCGCTCGAAGCTGGAACAACTCACCGACTCGCTCTTCGAGCGCACGAAAAAACCGGTCCGCGATTGCCTCAAGGAAGCCGGCCTCTCCGCATCGCAAATCAACGAGCTCGTCCTTGTCGGCGGCATGACCCGCATGCCGAAGGTCGTGGAAGTCGCCCGCGAACTCGCCGGCCAAACCCCACACCAGGGCGTGAACCCGGACGAAGTGGTCGCCATCGGCGCCTCGATCCAAGGCGGCGTGCTGCGCGGCGATG
>CAYNQJ010000010.1:62090-84908 GCA_964399305.1 uncultured Luteolibacter sp. | reverse complement strand
GTCTCTCTGTCCCGTTTTGCTCCGGTGCTGTCCCGTTTTGCTCCGGCCCCGACACCGCAATCGGCTTGCGCTGGCGGAGGGCGGCCGACAAGCTCCGCGCGACATCATGGAACCATGGCAAGCATTCATACTCGGCGTGATTGAGGGAATCACCGAATACCTTCCGATCAGTTCGACCGGGCATTTGCTCGTGGCCCAGCATTTGATGGGGATTGGGACGGATACGGCGGGCAACAAGGCGGCTGCGGACACTTTTGCGATTTGCATCCAGGGCGGGGCGATTCTTGCGGTGCTCGGGTTGTATCGCCAGCGGGTGGGGCAGATGATTTGCGGGGTTCTGGGGCGCGATGCCGAGGGGCTCAGACTGGCGATCGCGATTCTTGCCGGTTTTTTGCCGGCAGCGGTGTTTGGGCTGATTTTCAACGATTGGATCGAGGCGAAGCTGTTCGGGTTGTGGCCGGTGGTGTTCGCGTGGGTGGTTGGCGGGATTCTGATCCTCGCCACCGCGTGGTGGCGCAGGAGAAATCCGGCGAAAGGCGGAGGGAAAGACCTGGTCGAACTCGGGTGGAAGCTCGCGCTGGTGATCGGGTTGCTGCAATGTGTGGCGATGTGGCCGGGGACGAGCCGGAGCCTGATGACGATTGTGGGAGGTTTGCTGGTGGGGCTTTCGGTGCGGGCGGCGGTCGAGTATTCATTTTTGCTCGGGGTTCTCACCTTGACGGCGGCCACTGCCAAGAAGGCGGTATGGAAAGTGCCGGGTTTGGATCCGGCATTCGACACATGGTTCGGAGGCACCAAGTTGATGTGGGAAACCTACGGGCCCTTGCCCTTGCTGGTGGGAGTGGTGGCGGCCACCGTATCGGCGGCTGTAGCGGTCAAGTGGTTGGTTTCCTACCTGCAAAGCCACGGATTGTCGCTTTTCGGCTGGTATCGGATCGTGCTCGGGGTGGGGATTGGCGGGTTGGTGGTGGTAGGAGTCTTCCAGTCGTGAGTGGTTTTCCGGCACGCGGCGAATCGGTCTTTTCATGGAGTCATGGATGAGCTAGCCAAGCGCAGGTGAGCGAGGGACGGGACATGCGGTCGAATTGGATTTCGGTTTTCACCGGGCTGTGGGCGGTTTTTTTCATGAGTGGCATGGCGTTCGGGTTCTGGGTTCCGGCGCTGACGAACATTCTTGGGGCGCTGGGGCTGGGTGCCTGGGTGCCGATGGTGTTCATGGTGCTGCCGGTCTGTTCATTGTTTTCACCATTGATCGGTGGTGCCCTGGCCGACCAGCGGGTGCCGGCGAACCGCCTGCTGGTGTGGTCGGCGCTGATGTGTTCGCTGGCATTTGTGGCATCCTACGGCGTGCTTCAGCTCGGCTGGCATCCGGTCTGGTTTCTGGTCGCGATTTCATTGAGCGCGTTGTCATCCGGACCCTTGGTCGGGTTGTTGACCACGATTTCCATGACGCATCTGACGCATGGTGACCGGCAGTATCCGCTGGTGCGGCTTGGGTTCACCTTTGGCTGGGTGGCGGGCGGGTTGCTAACAAGTTTCGTGCTGCATGCGGACACCCGGCCGGTGGCGTTTCTCGGGGCGGCGGGTGCGATGTTTTTCGCGGGCATGCTGGCGTGGCGTCTGCCGCATACTCCGCCGCTTGGCAGGGCGGGCACGTTGCGCAGCCAGTTGGGGTTTGATGCGTTTTCGCTGCTCAAGCAGCGTGACCATTGTGTTTTTTTCCTGGTAACGGCGGTCTTTGCCGTGCCGCTCTCGGCGTTCTACATGTATGGGCCTGAGTATCTCATGGTGCTTGGAGGCGAGCATCCAGCGGGGACGATGTCGGTTGCACAGATTCTGGAAGTGGCCAGCATGTTGGGGTTTGCGACAGTCATGACGCGCTTTCGTGTCAAGGTCGTGTTGCTGTGGGCGCTTGGGTTGTCCGCGCTGCGTTTTGCCATGAGTGCGAACGCCGGTGTCACCGGGTGGATCGGCTGGCACATCGGCGGGATCGCACTGCACGGCATCTGTTATACTTTTTATTTCGTCACCGCGCAGGTTTTTCTGGCGCGCAGGGTGGATCCCGGGATGCGCGGGCAGGCGCAAGGGTTGTTGTCGATGGTGGCCAGCGGGGTGGGACCTTTGCTTGGTGCGTATTTCTGCGGTTGGCTGCGCCACCATTGTGTTCATGAGGACGGCAGCGGCTGGGCTACCTTTTGGGCGATTCTGGCAGGCATCATTGCTCTCTGCTTCCTGGTTTTCGCGGTGTTTTACCGCGGGCTGGGTGTCCCATCCGATGTTAGAAAGCATCCCTGACGTGGTTCACGCGCGGGGTTTCGCGGTCAGCGACCAGGACCTCGATCACATCGAAGCGCCATGGCAGTTGGCGGGTGCCCAGACGTTTGAGCCATGCGTTGGCCCCGCGTTCGATCAAGCGTTGTTTCTGTTTGTCCACGGCATCGAGCGGCCGGATTTTCGTGGTTTTGTGGCGGGTTTTCACCTCGACGAACAGCAGGAGCTTGCCTTGGCGGGCGATGATGTCCACCTCTCCGCGGTTGGGGCCTTTGAAATTCCGCCGGAGGATCCGGCATCCGCTGGCTCGCAGGAAATCGGCAGCGACATTTTCACCATACCGGCCGATCCAGTTGCGGTCGCGGGGATTGCCGTCAGGCCCGGTCAAACGGCAGGGTGAGTTGAGCCACCGGCTGAAACGAGCGACGATGATGGCGACAAGGGCCGTGAATCCGTAACGCTTCAAGATGCTCCTTGGTGCCATATCCCTGATGTCGCGCAAAGCCGAATTGCGGGAATTCGAGATCGATTTCGCGCATGAGCCGGTCGCGGCCGACCTTGGCGATGATGCTTGCGGCGGCGATCGAGAGGCTGATGCCGTCGCCCTTGACGATCGCGTCGTGAGGCAGGTGCAGTCCCCTGACCGGCAGCCCGTCTATCAGGCAGTGGTCGGCGGGCGGGTGGAGTGCCTCGACGGCCCGCCGCATTGCGAGATGGGTGGCACGCAGGATGTTGAGCGAGTCGATTTCCGCGCAGTCGGCGAAGGCAAGAGCCCACTGGACGGCGGGGTCGCCGGTCAGGATATGATAGAGCTTCTCGCGGCGGGCGGCGGAGAGTTTTTTCGAGTCATCGAGGCCCGGGCAGGAATACCCGGTTGGGAGGACGACGGCTGCGGCGGCGACGGGGCCGGCGAGGGGGCCGCGGCCGGCTTCATCGACACCGGCGACGCGGAGGTTGCGCGCGTGGAAGGCGGATTCGAGGGCCAGATCGGGCATGGGGTGGGGCAGGGTGGCGGTCACAGCGTGTGTCCCATGCGCAGGCGTTTGGTATCGAGGTATTTCTGGTTGTGCGGATTGGCGGGCAGCGAGATCGGCAGTTGCTCGACGATTTCCAGGCCATAGCCTTCGAGGCCGATGACTTTTTTCGGGTTGTTGGTAAGCAGGCGGATGCGGCGCACGCCGAGGTCGGCGAGAATCTGGGCTCCCATGCCGTAATCGCGGAGGTCGGAAGCGAAACCGAGTTTTTCGTTGGCTTCGATCGTGTCGTATCCCTGCTCCTGGAGCTTGTAGGCGTGGATTTTCGCGGGCAAACCGATGCCGCGTCCTTCCTGACGCAGGTAAAGCAGGACGCCGCCTTCCTTGGCGATGTGTTCGAGGGCGGCGGCGAGCTGGCCGCCGCAATCGCAGCGGCACGAGTGGAAGACGTCGCCGGTGAGGCATTCCGAATGGACGCGGACGAGTGTCGGTTTTTCCGGTTTGATGGTGCCGTGGCTCAAGGCGAGGTGGTGGCTGGAATCGGTGGTGACGCGGTAGAGGTGGCAGTCGAACTCGCCGAATTCGGTGGGCATGCGGATGGTTTCCTCGCGGGTGACGAGTTTTTCAAACCGCCGGCGGTATTCGATGAGTTGCGTGATTGTGCACGCCTTCAGGCCGTGGCGTTGTTGATAGGCACCGAGGTTGCCGACGCGGGCCATCGTGCCATCGTCATTGATGATTTCGCAAATCACGGCGGCTTCCGGCAATCCGGCGAGGCGGGTGAGGTCGAGGGCGGCCTCGGTATGGCCGGCGCGGCGGAGTACGCCATCGGGTGAGCCGCGGAGCGGGAAGATGTGTCCCGGGCGGACGAAGGCGTCGGCGCCGGCGTTGGGATTGGCGAGGAGGCGCAGCGTGAGTGCGCGGTCGGCGGCGGAGATGCCGGTGGTGATGCCGTGTGCGGCGTCCACGCTGACGGTGAAGGCGGTTTTGTGGCCTTCGTGGTTGCGGCGGGTCATTTGCGGCAGGTCGAGTTCCTCGGTGCGGTGGGCCGGGAGGGGTGCGCAGATCAAGCCGCGGGCGTGGACGGCCATGAAGTTGACCATTTCCGGCGTGCACAGCGAGGCGGCACCGATCAGGTCCGCCTCGTTCTCGCGGTTCGGGTCGTCGGCGCAAATGACAAGTCTGCCTGCGGCGATTTCCGCGATGATTTCATCGATCGGACTGAAGTGGATTTGCGGGGAGGACATGGGAAAGGTGCTGTCAGTTGAGGAAGGGATCGTCCGGAGCTTCGGCGAGGATGCGGTGGAGGGGTGAGATGCCGCACATCAGCGAGTGCCAGAGGCTGGTGTCGTGCTGGCGACCTAACAGATCCTTGCGCGGGTTGAGCGGGATCCATGCCTGGCGTTTCATTTCGTTTTCGAGCTGTCCGGGGCTCCACCCCGAGTAACCGACGAAGGCGCGGACGACGCGGCCGGGTTTGTGCGACAGTTCGATGGCGGCTTGGGCGGAGATGCGCAATGACCAGCGGAGGCCGGCTTTCGGGCTCCACCAGAATGCCGAGAACGTGAGTTGTTCGGCCATCACAGGTCCGCCGTGGTGGACCGGCAGATGTCTCAGAGCGGAAAATTCGCTGCCTTTGAGGTAATCGCCGAGCACCTTGCCGGTCGGGTGGTTGAGGATCAGTCCGGTGGCTCCTTCGGCCGCTGTGTGATGGGCGAGCAGGACGACCGAGCGGTTGAAAGTGCCATCCCGCAGCGACGGGTCCGCAAGCAGCAGCTTGCCGCCGAGCAGGAGCGGGGCGTCGGACTTGGATGGATCAGTGGCCACGGGGAAAAGATACAAGCCGCACAGGCGTTCGCCAACCTTGGATTGCGAAATGAGGGCAAAGTTCGCAAAGCGCAGGGTCACCAGCCATAATACACCGGCGGGACGATGATGCGGACTTTCGACCCCTTGCGGTCCTCGCTTTCCTCGATCGCGGTGACGACGTCGTCTTCAAACTCGATGACGGTTTTGCTTTTTTCCTCCTGGGTGACGTGGGAAAGCTGGCGGTAGAGGTTGCCGGTCACGGGGTCGGCGCGGGTGATGTAGTGTTTGATTTCCTCATATTCGGCATATTCCCAGGTGCCGGACTGCCCTTTCTCACTGCGACGGACCTTGGTTTTGTCGGGTTTGCCCCTCGACTCGGTGATTTCGTCGAGGGTCATGCCGATGGCGACCTGTTTGGCCTCGATGAGGGTTTTGACCTGCATTTGCCGTTCGTAGAGTTTTTTCAGGTTGGCGACGAATTCCGGGTCTTTGGACGAGAATGCCCATGGGGCGACCCAGCCTGCGATGCCGTCGCGGGTGCCTTGGCCGCGGACGCGGTAGATTTTGTCCGTGATTGCCTCGACCTGCACGGTTTGGTTGGTTTTCAGCGTCCCGAGCCGGTGTTTTCCGAGTTTGTCGGAGAAAACGGGGGCCGGTTTGATGACCTTGAGTTTGATCGGGTTCGGGGCCTCGGGGTCGAGATAGACGACTTCCGGGTCAGAATCGAGAAGGGACCGGCGTTTGGTCTGGGCTTCGAGAGGAAGCATCAGGGCGATGGCGACAAGTATGGGAATGCCGGGCTTCATGGTGGCAAGTTAGCGGTTTTTTGGAATTGGGAAACCTGGAATTTCGCTGTGACGGAGGTTGGACCGGAAACATTCACACGACAAACTTGGCACTTGGAAAAAATCCGGCGATTGCCGTAACTCCGGGCATGTCGCACAGCCATATCGATGTCCGCTATGTCGCCAATCTCGCCCGTCTTGAACTCAGCGACGAGGAGGTGGCCACGTTCCAGCCGCAGTTGGAAGCGGTGCTTCGTCATGCCGAGGCGCTCTCCCGTCTGGATGTCGAAGGGATCGAGCCGACTGCCCATCCCGCGCCGGTGTTCGGGCGGATGCGCGATGACCTTCCCCACACCAGCCTGGATCCTGCGGCGGTGCTTCAGAACGCGCCCGACCAGGCGCAGGGACAGATCCGCGTGCCGAAAGTGGTGACAGATGCCTGATCGGCGCATTTCCAGATTTCCCAACGACCATTCTTCATGACCCTCGCCAAGCTTCGCCAACAACTCCTTGCCGGAGAAACCACGCCTGCCGCCGTCCTCCAACAGCTGGCTGGGGAGATCGCCGCCCGCGATGCGGCGACCGGCGCCTACCTGAGCCATGATTTGGAAGCCGCTCTTGAAGAGTCCGCCAAGGTGGATCTCTCGCTGCCTTTGGGCGGGGTGCCGATCGCGATCAAAGACAACATCAACGTGCTCGGCCAGCCATGCACCTGCGGCTCTCGTTTTCTAGCAAAAAACTATACTTCTCCCTACGATGCCACCGTGATCCGCAAGTTGCGTGCCGCCGGGGCGATTCCGTTCGGTCGCTTGAATATGGATGAGTTCGCGATGGGGTCTTCCACCGAGAACTCCGCGCTGCAGCGGACATGCAATCCATGCGATCCGGAGCGCATCCCCGGTGGATCATCGGGCGGTGCGGCTGCGGCGGTGGCCGACCGCACGGCGTTTGCCTCCCTTGGATCGGACACCGGCGGATCGATCCGCCAGCCGGCGTCGCATTGCGGCGTGGTGGGATTGAAACCTTCCTACGGCAGGGTTTCGCGATATGGCTTGGTCGCGTTCGCATCATCTTTGGATCAAATCGGGCCTTTGACCCACACGGTCGAGGATGCGGCCATGGTGCTTCAGGCGATCGCCGGGTTTGATCCTGCGGACTCGACCAGCCTGGATGTGCCGGTCCCGGATTATCTGGCGGGCATTCATGACGGGGTCACGGGCATGAGGCTTGGTGTGCCGAAGGAATACTTCGGTGATGGCATTGATCCGGGTGTCCGCAGGAATGTGGAAGCCGCGATCCAGAAACTCGCGGCGCAGGGTGCGGAAATCGTGCCGATTTCCCTGCCGCACACCGCCCACGCCGTGGCCACGTATTATGTGATCGCTCCGGCGGAGGCATCATCGAATCTGTCGCGCTTCGACGGCATCCGCTATGGGCATCGCACCTCAAGTCCCGGCGACATTCTCGATCTTTACAAAAAATCGCGTGAAGAGGGATTTGGTCCGGAGGTCAAACGCCGGATCATTCTCGGAACCTACGTGCTCTCTTCAGGATACTACGATGCCTATTACTCGCGCGCCCAAAAAGTCCGCACCCTGATCCGCAGGGATTTTGAAAACGCCTTCCGTGAGGTGGATGCGATTCTCTCACCGGTCGCGCCGACGCCGGCCCGCAGGATCGGGGCGTTCTCCGATGATCCTCTGCATGAATATCTGTCGGACGTGTTCACCCTTTCCGCCAATCTGGCCGGCATCCCGGGAATCTCTGTGCCCTGCGGGACCACGGACTTCGATGGTGGAAAGGACCTGCCCACCGGGCTGCAGATTCTTGGCCCGCATCTTGGCGAAGCCCGTCTGCTACGGATCGCGATGGCGTCCACCCTGTAGAGATTGAAGACCCGCCTCGCGGCAAATATGCGACAGGTTGCGGATGAGATGCTTGTAGCGGCCTATGAGCGTCGATTCCCATGACACGTGCGAAGCCTCTTCGTCGCCTTCCCCATGACATCCCCGGCCTCTGGGCCGGGCAGCGACGGTCACAGACCGGCATGGGGTCATGCTTTGAGGATCGCTGCGGCATAAAACCCGTCGAACCCGCTGGCGGCAGGGGAAACGTGGCATTCCCCGATCAGTTCGAAGCCGCCTTTTTCCAACAGGTGATCGACCGCCGCGCGGTTTTCGGATGGCAGGATCGAGCAGGTCGCATAAACGAGGCGGCCGCCGGGCTTGAGCATCACCGGATAGCTTTCCAGCAAGGCTTTCTGAATGCCCCGAACGCGCTCGATCTGCGCGGGCTTGAGCCGCCACTTGAGATCGGGTTGGCGTTTCAAAGTGCCGAGTCCCGAACACGGCGCGTCGATCAGCAGGCGGTCCGCCACCGATGAGAAATCGGCTGGCGTGGATTCTTCTATCAATTTTGACTTCAGGCAGGTGGCGCGCGCGCGTTTGGCGCGGCGGTCCAGTTCCGCGAGTTTGGCTGTCTCCACATCCATGCCGAAGACGCGGCCTTGGTTGTTCATCAGCGCGGCGATGTGCAGGGCCTTGCCGCCGGCGCCCGAGCAGGCGTCGATCACCCGCTCGCCGGGCTGCGGGTCTAACAATGGTGCGATCCGTTGCGATCCGGCGTCCTGGATTTCGATGCGGCCGTCGGCGCGCAGCGGTTTGGGCAGTGATTTTCCGGGGGCGAGGACCAGGGCATCGGGAAGGCCGGGCACCTCTGTGGCGTCGACGGCGTTTTCGGCGAGCCAGCGGATGGCATCGGCGCGTGTGGTTCTCAGCGTGTTGACCCTGAGGTAAACCGGTGCCCGGCGGTTGAGGGCCGCGATTTCCGCATCCCATGCGGCACCGAGTTCCTGCTCGCCGAGGGCGTCGAGCCAATCGGGGATGGATTCGCGCACGGCGCGCGGTTGTCCGGCCAGGTCTTTCTCGCGTGCCGCCATTTCCCCGGCGGAAAGCCCGTGGTATGACCACCAATCCGGAATCTCGAATCCCATCCGTGTCCACTGCGCGGCGCAGATGGCATTGGTTTCCTCGCTATCCGCAAGAAACCCGAGCGCCCGCCGCCAGCGCACCACCTCGAAGGCGGTTTCCGCGATGAACCCGCGGTCGCGCTTGCCCCATTTCGGGTTTTCCTCGAACGCGGCCGCCAGCGCGTGATCCAGCACCTTGTACTCCTTGAACACGGACTTGATGATGCCGGCGGCGGCTTCGGCCAGGATGCGGTGCATTTTCATGAACCCGCAGCGTTCCCCAAATCCGGGCCCATGGCAATTGAAACGAATCCCGCCATGCCGTGCTTTGAACCGCCAAACCACTCTTCCGATTTGTGCTTTCATGTGTTCTTCATCGACAATCCGCCCCCTCTGCGGCGTATTTCCGCCGTGCCGACGGTCCAAATCAAAAACATCACCTTCCACCCATCGATCTGGCCGAAAATGATCGGTGAGGTTTCACGCGATGCCAAACCCGGTGATCTCGTCCAGGTCATCGGCAAGGAAGGCACTCCCTTCGGTTGGGGTCTGTGGAATCCGAAATCCCGCATGCCGCTGCGGATTGTCAGCCATTCGACCGGAGATCTCGACGAGTCGTTTTTCGAATCCGCCATCCGCCGTGCAGCCACCCTCAGGCGGGAAATCCTCAAGCTCGACGCCGAGACCGACAGCTACCGCGCGATTCATGGCGACGCCGATTTTCTCCCGGGCATGGTGGCCGACAAGTTCGCCGACGTGCTGTCGGTGGAAATCACCAACCTCGCCGCATGGCAGCGCCTGCCGCGATGGTTGCCGCTGCTCCACGAATGTTTCGAAACGCGCCGCGTGGTGGTCAGTGTTGATGACGAGCTCGCGCGCATCGAGGGAATCCCGCGCCAGGGCGGGGTGGAATCCGACAAGCTCCGCACCGTGAAGATCCGCGAACACGGAGTGCGTTATGAAATCGATTTCAGCCATGGTCACAAAACCGGGTTTTTCTGCGACCAGCGCGACAACCGCAAAAAATTCGCGGCACTGGCTGCGGGACGCACGGTGCTCGACCTGTGTTGTTATACCGGCGGATTCGGGATCTCCGCCGCGCTTGCCGGAGCTGCGGATGTGACCGCGGTGGACCTCGACGAAGCCGCCGTGGCCATGGCCAAACGCAATGCCAACCTGAATTCAGCCAAGGTGAAATTCACCCATGCCGACGCGTTCACGTGGGCCCGCACGATGATTGAAAACGGCCGCACATGGGATCTCGTCATCGCGGATCCGCCGAAGTTCATCCATGGGCGCGAAGATGAAACCGGCACCGGGAAATATGCCGACCTCAACAAGCTGGCATTGCAACTGGTCGCTCCCGAGGGCCTCTATGTCACCTGCTCGTGCTCCGGCCAGCTGGGTGCGGGCGAGTTCGAACGCATCGTCGTCACCTCCGCCCACCGCCGCGACAAGCGCCTCCAGATATTCGACCGCACCGGCGCGGGCGGAGACCACCCGACGCTGTCGAATTACCCGGAATCCCGCTACCTCAAGGTCCTCTGGTCGCGGGTGATCTGATAGATCGGGAGTGCGCGCATCCTGCGCAAGGACCTATTCCATCCCGGAGCGAAAAACGCGGTCTCGAAAACCATGATCCGGTTCTTTCCTCAGTCCTCGATCCGGATTTCGCCGGGTTGCCAATCGACGCGTGGTAGCTCCATGTCCAGGCTTTTCAGCGTGTCGAGCATGATGCGTGCGACGCAGAGGTTGCGGTACCACTTGCGGTCGGCCGGCACGACGAACCATGGTGCGAAACGGGTGGAGGTTTTGGAAATCACGTCCTGATAGGCGGCCATGAAGTCATCCCAGCGTGCGCGGTCGGCCAGGTCGTCGGGATTGAACTTCCAGTGTTTGTTCGGGTTTTCCAGCCGGGCCTCGAGGCGTTTCTTCTGCTCCTTTTTCGAGATGTGCAGGAAGATCTTGACGATGGTCGTCCCTTCTTCGGCCAGCATGCGCTCGAACTCGACGACATGCCGCTGCCGCCTCTGCCAGACGGTGTCTGGAAACAGTTTCTTCACGCGCACGGCGATGATGTCCTCATAGTGGCTGCGGTTGAAAATCACCAACTGGCCGCGGGACGGGACTTTGGAATGGACCCGCCAGAGGAAATCGTGGGCAAGCTCCTCCTCGCTCGGTTTCTTGAACGACCGGACGTGGATGCCTTGCGGGTCGATGTGGGAGAACACATGCTTGATGCAGCCGTCCTTGCCGCCGGTGTCCATCGCCTGCATGACCACCAGCACCCGGTGCTTGTTCTGGGCATAGAGGATTTTCTGCAGCCGCTGGAGTTCGTCCTGGAGTTCGCGGAACTGCGGTGCGAAGTCCTCCTTGTTCCGCCCTGTGAACAACGACTTGTCGGCGCTGTCGATCCTCGCGAGATCGAACTTTCCGCCGGGTTTGACCCAATACCTCTCCAACGCTCCACTGACTGGCATGACCCCATCCTATCGCGGCCATTTCCGCCCATGACAAGCATCGAGTGATTCCGCCGCCATTGTCACCAATTCGGGGTTGAACCGGGCGGGATCCCGCGTTCTGATATGCGGATGCCGCAAGCCCCGTCCTTCGAGACCGCCGACTCCCGCGCCCTGCCGCTGCTCACGGCGCTGCACGTCGGGGCCAGCTCGGTGTCGATGATGGTCGCCGGCCGGGCGGCGGATGGCACGCTGGAACCCATCGATTTCCTCGAGCAGCCTGCGCCGCTTGCCAGCGACATCTTCCGTGACGGCAGCATCAGCCTCGCCACCACCGAGCGGGTGGTGGCTATCATCAGGGGCTATCAGGAACTGCTTTCGGAACTCGGACTCGATCCGCTGTCCATCACCCGCGCCGCCGCCACCAACATCCTCAGCGAGGCGAAAAACCACGAGCCGTTCATGAACCGCATCCGCGTCGCCTGCGGACTGCCGGTCAGCATCATCGACGACGGCGAGATGACCCGCCTGATCTATCTGAAAACGCGCCGCCGCCTGCAGCACCTGCCGGCCATGCGCAAGGACACCACGCTTGTCGTCCATGTCGGGCCCGGCAACACACGCGCGCTGCTTTTCCAGGACGGCTGCATCACGCGCTACACCAGCTACCGCATGGGCACGCACCGGACCCGCGAGGCGGTCGAGGGGTCGCATGCCGAGGGGCCGGCGCTGCTGCGTGTGATCCGTGAGCACGCATCCGGAAACCTCGCGCAGTTGCGCTTTGATTACTCGGATGTGAAAATCGACGGACTGGTGCTGATCGGCTACGAGGTCCAGTCGGTGGTCGATTTCCTCAGCCGTTCCGGCGGCTTGTGTCCGGTCAGGATGCTGCGCCAGTTCACCGCGGACGCGGCAAATCTCAGTGATGTCGAGCTCGTCAAGCGCTTCCGTCTCGACTATCAGACGGCCGAGGCCCTCTTGCCGGCGCTGGAGATCAATCTCGCGGTGGCCGAGACACTCGGGCTTGCCGAGGTGCACATTCCCAACAGCGAGTACGAACAAGGGCTGCTTCACGACCTGCTGGTGTCCCGCGAGCTGACCGACAGTTTCGCCGAGGAGGTGCTGCGCTCGGCGCGTATCCTTGCGGACCGTTACCAGTCGGACTCCGGACATGGCGAGCATGTGGCCAGCCTCTGCCGCCGCTTTTTCGACGAGCTGGCGGACCTGCACCAGCTCGGGCCACATGACGCGCTGCTGCTGCAGGTTGCCGCCATCCTCCACGAGGTCGGCACCTACGTCAGCCCGCGCGCCCACCACAAGCACTCGGAGTATCTGATTCTGAACTCGGAGGTTTTCGGGTTGGACCGCATGGACGTGACGATCGTCGCCCAGGTGGCGCGCTACCACCGCCATGCCTGCCCGTCGCTCGATCACCCGGGATACGCCTCGCTGGGAACCGACGGGCGCATCCTTGTTTCAAAACTCGCCGCGATCCTCCGCGTGGCCGATGCCCTTGAGCGCACGCACGTCCAGCGGGTCGCGCAGATTGAAATCCGGCGGGACCGCGGCAAACTCCGCCTGCGCCTTCCGGGCCTTGCCGATGCCGCCGTCGAGCGCCTCGCCATGGATTCCAAGGCCGACCTTTTCGAGCAGGTCTTCGGCCTGGAGGTTGTGATCGATGAAGACCGTTAGAATCCGCCATTCGAAATTTCCGCCATGTCCACGCCTTTCCTCAACCGCGAGCTCTCATGGGTCGAGTTCAACCAACGGGTTCTCAACGAGGCCTGCCGTGATGACCTGCCGCTGCTGGAACGTGTCAAGTTCCTCGCGATCACCGCATCCAACCTCGATGAGTTCTTCCAGGTGCGCGTCGGCAGCCTGATGGCGATGCAGCGGGGTGGCATCAAGAAGCCGGACGCGTCCGGGTTGACGCCGGTGCGCAATCTCGTGTTGTTGCGGGAGCGCATCCTGCGCATGACGGCCGACCAATATGCGTTGTTTTCCGGCACGCTGGTTCCGGCATTGCGCAGGGCTGGGATATGTTTGTTAGAATACGGCAATCTCACGCTCGAACAAAGCGCTCAGGCCACGGCGATCTTCGAGGACCAGGTCTATCCATTGCTCACGCCGCTGGCGGTCGATGCCGAGGGTCCGCCGCCGGTGGTTCCCGCGTTGCAGGTGATTCTCGCCTGTCGTCTGCTGGATGCGGATTCCGGCCGGGTTCGCCACGTATTCATTCCGATTCCGGAGTCGGTCGGCCGCAGGGTGGCGATCGCTACTGCGGGGCAGGGCCATGCCTTTCTGCTGATCGAGGACCTGGTCGCCGCAAACGCATCCCGGCTTTTCCCTGGGGAGTCGGTCACCGCCGCCACGCCATTCCGCGTCACCCGCAATGGTGACATCATCGTGCGTGATGAGGACTCGACCGATCTTGCCGATGAAATGGAGGACATGATCACGGCCCGGCGTTTCTCGGACACGGTGCGGCTCGAACTGCGGTCGGATGCGCCACAGGACTTGCGCCGGGTGATCCGTGAGGCCACGGGTGCGGGAGCCCGCGAGGTCTATCAGATCGATGGTCCGCCCGGCCTCGCCTCGTTCATGGAACTCGCGTTCCTGCCGGATTTCGATCATTTGCGGGATGCCAACTGGCCGGGCCAGAATTCGCCCGCCATCGCTCCCGGAGCCTCGATGTTTGAAACGATCGCCTCGGGGGACATCCTGCTTTTCCATCCGTATGAGTCGTTTGATCCGGTGCTGGACCTGTTGGAAGAAGCCGCCGCGGATCCGGACGTGGTGGCGATCAAACAGGTTCTCTATCGCACCGCGAGGAAGTCGCGCGTGATCGACGCCCTGATCCAGGCGGCGGAGAACGGCAAGCACGTCACCGTGCTGGTGGAGCTCAAGGCGCGTTTTGATGAGGAGCGCAACCTCGACCGCGCCGATGAACTCCAGCGCGCCGGAGCACAGATCGTCTATGGCGTGAAAGGCCTGAAAACCCATGCCAAGATCTGCATGATCGTCCGTCGTGAGTATGGACACCTGCGTCGCTACCTCCACCTCGGCACCGGCAATTACAATGAGGCGACTTCCAAACTCTACACGGATATTTCCTACCTGACCTGCAAGCCGGAGTTCGGCCAGGACGCCTCGTTGTTTTTCAATGCGGTGACCGGGCGGTCGAAGTTGCTGCGGTTCCAGCGCCTGGTTCCGGCACCCACGGCGATGAAGCCCGCGCTGCTGGACCTGATTGCCGGCGAGGCGGAGCGCGCGAAGCAGGGGTTTCCCGCGCGCATCGTCGCAAAGGTGAATTCGCTCCAGGATCCGGACATCATCGCCGCACTTTACAAAGCGTCCAAGGCGGGCGTCGAGATCAAGCTGAACGTTCGTGGCATCTGCTGCCTGAAACCCGGAGATGCCAGGCACTCGAAAAACATCGAGGTCATCTCGATCATCGACCGCTATTTGGAACACGCCCGCATTTTCCATTTCCACCAGGGTGGGGACTCCAAGGTTTACATCGCATCGGCCGACTGGATGACCCGGAATCTGGAAAAACGCATCGAGTTGATGATTCCCATCGAGGATGACCCGCTCAAGCGCCGCCTGATCCGCATTCTGGAGGCCTATTTCCAGGACAACACCCAGGCGTCCCGGATCCTGCCGGATGGCACATTCCAGCGGCTGGAGCGGCCCAAAGGCAGGAAGGCCTTCCGTGCCCAGGAGCACTTCCACCACCAGGCGCGCTCCGCCGCCAAGGCCCGCGAGCACGAGCGCTCGATGACGTTCGAGCCCCACGTCCCCGTGGATTAGCCCTGTCTGGCTGCGGCTTTCCGGCATCCCCACACAGCTTGGCTTTGACCAGCCGCCGGTTTCGGGCTATGCCCCACGGCTTTCCCATGAAGGAGCAAATCCCCGTCATCCAATCCGCCGCTCTCACGCAAATCGCCGCCGCCACCGACGAGCGCGCCATCGAGGAGGCCCGCATCGCCGTGCTCGGAAAAAAGGGCACTCTCACGCTGGCCGCCGCAGGCATGAAGGACGTGCCGAAGGAGGACAAGGCCGAGGTCGGCCAGCTCCTCAATGCCGCCCGCGCCGCGATCACCACCGCCCTTGAGGAAAAACAGGCCGCGCTTCAGGAAACCGCCGATCGCGCGGCGCTTGCCGGCATCGATGTCACCCTGCCGTCCCGGCCGCTCGCCACCGGCGCGCTGCACCCGCTCACCCAGATCCGCGACGAGGCAATCGGGATTCTCCGCCGCATGGGCTTCGCCCTGGCGGACGGCCCCGAAATCGAGGACGAATTCCATTGCTTCGACGCCCTGAACACTCCGGCCGATCACCCGGCCCGCAATGAGAAGGACACGTTTTATTTCGACTCCGGAAAGCTCCTGCGCACCCACACTTCCAGCGTGCAGATCCGCACGATGGAAACCGCAAGGCCGCCGGTTAGAATCATCGCTCCGGGGTCCGCCTACCGCCGCGACGAGATCGATGCCACCCACCTTTCGGTTTTCAACCAGCTCGAAGGCCTTTATGTTGCGGGCGATGTCTCGCTGCCCGATCTGAAAGGCACGCTCGAGTATTTCTTCCACGAGCTGTTCGGCCCCGAGACCGAAGTCCGTTTCCGGCCCCACTTCTTCCCGTTCACCGAACCAAGCTTCGAAATCGATGTGAAACTCACCGTCAAGGGCCAGGCCCCGCGCTGGATCGAAGTCGCCGGCTGCGGCATGGTCGATCCCGCGGTCTTCGAATCCATCAACGCCTCGCGCAAGGACGATGCGTATGATCCCGCCCGGATCACCGGCTTTGCCTTCGGCATGGGCCTGGACCGCCTCGCGATGATCCGCTGGGGGATCAAGGACATCCGGCTGTTGATTGAGAACGACGTGAGGTTTCTCAGGCAGTTCGCGTGAAGACACAAGACCGCAAGACGCAAGACTCAAGATTAAGATTTCACATTTCCTTCTCTTCTCATGAACATTTCACTGAACTGGCTCGCGACGCATGTCGATCTAACTGGAAAAACGATCAAGGAAATCGATGACCTGTTCACCTTCGCCGGAGTCGAGGTGGAGGGAATCGTGTCGAAAGGTGTCTCATCCGAAAAAATCGTCGTCGCCGAAATCAAGGAGGCGGTCCAACATCCGAATGCAGACCGTTTGAAAGTCACGCAGGTGGACGCAGGGGAGGGGGCACTGCGCCAGATCGTCTGTGGCGCGCAAAACTACAAGGTGGGTGACCGCGTGCCGTGCGCGCTGCCGGGTGCCGCGCTGCCGGGCGGCTTCACGATCGGTGAGACGGTCATGCGCAAGGTGGAATCGCGCGGCATGCTTTGCTCCGCCGTCGAGATCGGCCTGCCTCCGGGTGAGGACGGCCTGTTGATTCTTCCGCCCGATTCGGAAATCGGCAAGCCGGTCAGGAAACTCTTTGATTCCGACACGCTGCTGGAACTCGAAGTCACCCCGAACCGTCCCGACCTGCTCAGCCACTACGGCATGGCCCGCGAGCTTGCGACCTTGCTCAAAAATCCGCTCAAACAAGGGAGCACGGGCGTCCCGCCCGCATCTTCGGTTTCCACATCTTCCTCATCCTCCATCCGCATCGACGCACCCGCGGCCTGCCCGTTCTACACCGCGATCCGCATCTCCGGTGTCACGGTCAAGGAGTCTCCCGCATGGCTGAAACATCGCCTCGAATCCATCGGCCTGCGCCCGATCAACAACATCGTCGATGTCACGAACTTCGTTCTTCACGAACTCGGCCAGCCGCTTCATGCCTTCGATGCCGCCAAACTCAGCGGTGGCATCGTCGTGCGTCACGCCAATGAGGGTGAAACCTTCCTTGCCCTCGATGAATCCGAGCATGTTCTCACCACCGGTGATCTGTTGATTTCCGACGATTCCGGCGCAGCGCTTGCCCTTGCCGGAGTGATGGGCGGACTTCACTCCGGTGTCACGGAAACGACCACCGACATTCTGCTGGAATCCGCATGGTTCACTCCGCAGGGCATCCGCAGGACTTCCCGCCGCACCGCGCTCTCCTCGGATTCGTCCTATCGCTTCGAACGCGGTGTCGATCCCCAGGGCGTTCTAACCGCATCCGCGCTCGCGGTGAAGCTCATCCTGGAAACGGCCGGCGGCAGTGCCGAACCCGCGGTCCAGGTTGCCGGTGAGGCACCGGTGCTCACCAAACCCGTCGTGCTCGACGCGGGAAAACTCGACCAACTGATGGGTGGTTCGATTCCGCTGGCTGACGCCGAAGCCATCCTCATTCGTCTGGGTCTCACCAAGCTCGCGGACGGCACATGGAACGTTCCGTCATTCCGCGCCGACCTCCAGCGCCACATCGATCTCGTCGAGGAAATCGCCCGTGTCCATGGCCTTGCCAACGTGCCATCCAGGTTTCTCGGCACCTTCGTTCCTGCCAGCGCGGTCGATGCCGCATACGATGCCGACATGGTCCTGCGCCGCCGTCTTGCGGCCCTCGGCATGTATGAGTGCCAGACGATCAAGCTGATCGCCGACCACCAGCTCGCCGATGCCCTGCCGCTGCGCCCGCTTCAGGAAGGCGATGTCATCCGCGTGAAGCTTCCGCTCAGCGAGGACCATGCCGTGATGCGCCCGAGCCTGGTTCCGGGGTTGGTGGCATCCGCGACGCGCAATGTCCGCCAGCAGGCGAAGTCGCTCAGGTTTTTCGAAATGGGGCGCGTCTTCCGCAATGCCGGTGGTGGCAAGGCGAAGGACCAGGAAAGCGAGACCCTTGCCCTTCTTCTATCAGGATCGGTCGCGCCCGACGCCTGGAACCAATCCGAACGCATTGCCGACCTTCACGACCTCAAGGGCATCATCAACGCGCTCGTGCCGGACCAGACAATCCGCTTCTCGCCGAGGGAACGTGATGGCTTCGTCCTTGGATGCGACATCAAGGCGGGCGACCAGACGATCGGCGTCTTCGCCCGGCTCAAGCCCGCACGCGAACGCGAGCTCGATATCACATCGCCCGTGTTCGTGGCGGAACTCGACCTTGCGAAAATCCGCAAACTGCTGGATGGCATCGATCATGCCGAGGATCTGCCGCAATTCCCAGGATCCTCGCGTGACGCGGCGATGGAGGTTCCGGCATCCCTGCCCAATGCGGATATCGAAAACGTCCTTGCCAAGTGCGCCGAGCCGCTGCTCTCCGCCTATGAATGCTTCGATGTCTTCAGCGATCCGTCAGGTGTGAAACTCCCGGCCGACCGCAAGTCGGTCGCCTATCGCTTCCATTACCGTGCCGCCGACCGCACCCTCAAGGCCGAGGAAGTGGACGCCGCCCACCAGAAAGTCCTCGCCGCCCTCACCGGAAAGCTTGGAGTCAGGTTCCGCTGATCCTGCGGAACACCTGGTCTTTCCATGCATGTGGTGCGTTCGGGGATTGATATGCGGAAATCATCCAATAATATCGGTTCCCAGGGGTCGTAAAAGCGATGAAAACACCATTATGCCTGTTGTTGTCGGCAATTCTTGTGTCGAACGTGTTCGCCAAAAGATCGGCTCCGGCCGATGTGCCATCGGTGGTGGTCGGGCATGAAAGGATATCGGCCCCGCATTTCACCGAGATTGGCGGTGTCCCTGTCCGTGGGGGTGTGTTGGAATCGCGCGATTCGGAAACGGGAAAAGTCGTTTGGAGCGTCCGGATTTACAAAACGGATTACGATCCAAACCTCGAGGGTGATGTTCAGGATGTTTTCATCAAGACCCTTTCACATGATGCCGTCCATGGGCTTCTGATCATGTCGGACGAAAAGGGGAGGGTGTTTGTGCTTGATCTCCAATCCCGACAGGTCACTCCGATTGTTCGGGGCAAGACCGATCTAAAGGACGCGGCGCCCGGAAAGGCGACCGGTCCATAAGATGCGTGCGCACCCCTTTGATGGGCAGTTTAAGGGTAAAGTGGTTTCCCTGCTGGAGAAATTTCCACCATTATCCATTGATTATCAATGGAGCCGGCTAACGGACTCGAACCGTTGACCTGCTGATTACAAATCAGCTGCTCTACCAACTGAGCTAAGCCGGCGATGGACCTTGCAGTCGGGCGGGAGTATTTCCATTCCTGTAAGTTCGTGAAGCCCAAAGTTTGGGATTTTGGCAAGGAGTCCGATTCGGGATGTCAGGCGCATCATCGCTTGCGGGATCGGCGGATCGGGACTATCGCTGCGCTGTGTCCCGTAAGGACCATACCACGCGCGGCTGGCTGCGGCAGGCTGTGAATCACCCGGATTTCGCCCAGCGTCTGGCTCCATTGGCCACCGGCGAGCGGGAGGTCGTGCTTGATCACACGGCGGAGGCATCGCACGCGCTCTTTGCGGCGCTGGTGTGCGAGGCGGCGAATGGCTTGGGGAAAAAGCGGATTTGGCTGGTTTGTGACATTCCGAGGCACCGCGAGCGGCTTGCGGCGGAGTTGGAGCTCTGGGGCGTGGAGGCGGTGGTTTTGCCTGATCCGCCGACCGAGGACGGGAATGGCGGGATCGCCGATCCGGAATCGGCGGCGGAGTGGTTTGCGGTTCTGGAAATCCTCGCCCGCGCGGATTCGTGCGTGGTGATTTGCGGGACTGACGCGTTTTCGGGCAAGGCTCCCTCGCCTGCGGTGCTGCAATCCAGCCGCACGGTATTGAAGCCCGGAGACGCCCTGGATCCGGGTGGGCTTGCCACATCCCTCGTGGCCCATGGATACGAGCGCATCCCGAATGTCACCGCGCGTGGCCAGTTTGCGGTGCGGGGCGGGATCATCGACTTGTTCGCCTGGCAGGCGGCCAGGCCGCTGCGGCTTGAGTTTGTCGACACCGATCTGGAATCCATCCGCGAGTTTGATCTGGATTCCCAGGCATCGACGGTCCGGCTGGGTGAGGCTGAGTTGCTGTTGTCCGAGCCGGCGACCGAAGGGTGCATCGCGGATTACCGGCGTCCGGGCGATCTGGTGGTTTCGATCGGCGCGGCAATGGCGAAACCCGATGTCCGCATCCTTGAGGACGCTGCCGAATTCAACAGCGAGGAGGATTTCACGCTCGCCAGCCATGGCAGCCCGCTCGGAACGTTCGAGGCGGGTGATTTTGTGTTAGAGGAGCTGCGTCGCGAGAATTTCTTCCGGCAGCTCAACGAGTGGCGGCGCGACGGTTGGGACGTGGCGATGGTTTTTTCCAACAAGGGCGAGCAGGAGCGCTTCGAGGAGCTCTCCGGCAAGGATCTTGAACGCGACCTCGGGCTGGTGCCGGTGCTGGGTGAGCTGATGGCGGGTTTCACCGTTCCGGTGATCAGGCTGGCGGTGCTTTCCTCATCGGAGTTGTTCGGCCGTTACCGCGCGCCCGGGATGGTCCGCCGCACGACTTTGGAAAAGGCACGGGCTTTCCGCGCGCGGGCCACGGTCGATGAGATGGAAGAGGGGGACCTTGTAGTTCACTACGAGTATGGCATCGCCCGGTTCCGCGGCATTCAACAGGGCGACGAGGGAGAGGAACTGGTGCTCGAATATCAGGATGGCGCGCTGCTGGGCGTGCCATTGGAACAGGCACACCTCGTCGGGAAATTCATCGGCATCGGCGGCAAAACGCCGGACCTCAACAAGCTGGGCGGCACGGCATGGAAAAGCGCGCGGAAGTCCGCGGAGAAATCGATTCTCGATTATGCGGCGCAGTTGTTGCGCGTGCAGGCCGAACGCCAGCATGAGTCCGGGTATGCGCATCCGCCCGACACCAAGTGGATGTGGGAGTTCGAGCGGTCGTTCCATTTCACCGAGACCGCAGACCAGCGGCGTGCGATTGACGAGACCAAGCGCGATCTCGAGGAGCCGCGTCCGATGGACCGGCTGATCTGCGGCGATGTCGGCTTCGGCAAGACCGAGGTGGCCATTCGCGCGGCGTTCAAGGCGATCACCGGCGGCAAGCAGGCGGCGATCCTCGTTCCCACCACGGTGCTTGCGGAGCAGCACTGGCGGACTTTCCGCGAACGCATGTCGGATTATCCCATCCGCATTGACCTGCTCAACCGTTTCCGCACGGCGGCGGAGGTCCGCGACACCATCGCGGGACTCGCCGATGGCTCGGTGGACCTGGTGATCGGCACGCACCGGTTGATTTCGGGCGACGTGCATTTCAAGAATCTGGGTCTGGTGGTGGTGGATGAGGAGCAGCGTTTCGGCGTCGCACACAAGGAGAAATTCAAACAACTTTTCCGACAGATCGACGTACTCACGTTGTCCGCCACACCGATCCCGCGGACGCTTTACATGGCGCTGATGGGGGCGCGGGACATGTCGACCATCGACACGCCGCCGCCCAACCGGGTGCCGGTTTCGACCACCGTCTGCGCGTATGACGAACGAATTATCCGCGACGCCATCCGGCGCGAAATGAAGCGAGGCGGGCAGGTGTTTTTCCTGCACAACCGTGTCAAAACGATCGACCGGATGCGTTCGCGCATCGCCGAGCTCGTTCCCGAGGCCCGCATCCTCACCGGACATGGCCAGATGGCCAAGGACGAGTTGGAAACCGTCATGCACGCGTTCGTCAGGGGCGAGGCCGACGTGCTGCTGGCCACGACCATCATCGAGACCGGCATCGACATTCCGAATGCCAACACCATCCTCATCGACCGCGCCGACCGCTTCGGCCTGGCGGATCTCTATCAGCTTCGCGGCCGTGTCGGCAGGGCGGGGGAGAAGGCCTATGCGATCCTGTTGTTGCCGCGCGACATGATGACCTTGGGCGACGCCCGCAAACGAATCCATGCGATCAAGCAATACACCGCGCTGGGATCCGGGTTCAAGATCGCCATGCGCGACCTTGAGATCCGCGGGGCCGGAAATTTGTTAGGCACCCGGCAGTCCGGCCACATCTCGCAGATCGGGTTCGAGCTGTACTGCCAGCTTCTCCGCCAATCGGTCGAGCGGCTCAAGGGCCGCAAGGATGCTCCGAGCGGCGAGGCCAGCTTCAAGGCGGATTTCATCATTTCCACCGAGATGAAATTCGCCTCTGCCGGAGCGGGTTTCCTGCCGGCGTTTCTCCCCGCATCATGGCTGACGGAAACGCAGACGCGCATCGCCGCCTTCCGCGAGTTGTCCGAGGCGGTCACGGAAAAGGCCGTGGATCGGCTTGATGCCTCATGGCGCGACCGATTCGGTCGCTTGCCCGATGCCGCGGCAAATCTCCTGCGGATCGCACGCATCAAGGCGCTTGCGGCGGCGGAGAACATCTCCTCCGTGGAGATCCAGGGTCAGCGGCTGATGCTCCGGCGCAACGGTGATTACATTCTGCTGGAAGGCCGGCGGTTTCCGAGGCTCAGGTCGGCGTCTCCGGCGGGCAGGCTTGATGATGCGATCGAGATGCTGAGGATGTTGTGAGCGTGCCGCCGGTGGGTTGAGGAAGGATGATCCAGGTCGTGCTTTGCGCTCCCGGGCAGGAGGATGCTTGCGCAGGATGCGTGCGCTCCCTTTTTGAATCATGCCTCTCAGGCGTTGCCCATGTCGCAGATGGTCGGGAGCGCGGACGCTCCGTCCCGATGGCGGACAGGATGTCC
>CAYNQJ010000010.1:20412-61990 GCA_964399305.1 uncultured Luteolibacter sp. | reverse complement strand
GCGGCACGCAGTCGTCAGAATGACGACGCTCCGTACGGTCAGGAGCGCGGACGTTTCGTCCCGATGGCGGACAGGATGTCCGCGGCACGCAGTCGTCAGAATGACGACGCTCCGTACGGTCAGGAGCGCGGACGTTCCGTCCCGATGGCGGACAGGATGTCCGCGGCACGCAGCCGACAACATGTCGGCGGTCCTTATCGTGACGCGGTTGTCATGTGGTTGTGGCTCAGTGCCGTTCTTGCGATAGGCCGAAGCGCCAGAGCCAGATGAATGTCAGAAGGACCGCGGCGAGGCCGACATGAAGCACCTGCACCCAGGAGTAAATGTGGATTTGGGCCATCACCAGTCCGAGGACCATTTGGGCGAGCACGATGCCGAGCACCGTGTTTTCCACCCATTTTGCTCCACCTTCGCGATGGCGGAATGCGATCAGCCATGCCCAAATCGTTGCGGCCATCACCACCCATGAAAAACTGCGGTGGGCGAGGTAGGTCCACGATTGTTCCAATTCGCCAATCCATGTCGATCGCGGGGCGTTGTCGTGGAATTTCGCGAGTTCGTCGGTCATCTCGCGGACCTGTGCGCCGACGATGCCTTCGGCGACCACCGTGAAAAGCAGCAGTCCCACCACAAGGCGGAGTTTTCCCAAATGGACGTCGTTCATTTTCACCCGCCATGGATGGTCGGTCCCGCGCCACGCGCAGTAGGCGAGCATGCCTGTCAGCATCATGGCCAGCGCGAGGTGGGTGGTGAGTACGCCGGGCTTGAGTCCGCTGTAAACCACCCGGGCACCCATCCATGCGTTGATGAGCACCACGATCAGTGAGGCGAATGCCATCCAGAACACCAGCGGACGTTTTTCCCGTTGCCAGAATCCGGCGATGAATGTGGCCAGGCAGAAAAACCCGACCGGCAGACTGCACAGGCGGTTGATGAATTCAGTCCAGACATGGCGCGGGTTGAATTCCGCACGCAGGCTTTCCTCGGTAATGGTCGACGGGTCGCGTCCCATCCGCTCCGCCTTGCTCTGGAACCGCTCGATCGGAAGCTTGTCGAAGTTCACCTCATCCACCGATGTTGGCGGGATCAGGCATCCCCAGCAGGTCGGCCAATCCGGACATCCCATGCCGGATCCGGTGACCCGGACGATGGCGCCGACAAACATCAGCAACAGCACCGAGACCAACGCCGCGATGGCGAGCTTCTGAAAACGCGTGGGCGACATGCCGGCAACATGTCCGGCGCGGCGCGTATTTCCAGCGCAAAGAAGCGGATTCCCGCGACACTTCAAATCTCCTGGCTGTTCCTGCGAATGGGTTCGGTGACGATTTCCGGGCTGGCGTCGGCTTCAATCGGGGCGCTCACAGTGGCAGGGGGAGGTTGCTCCGTGCTGATCGCCACACTGATCCAGCGGAAGTCTTCATTTCCATCGAGTATCGCCTTCAGGACCATGGTCATTGGCACGGCCAGCAGCATGCCAAGTGGGCCCCACAGCCAGCCCCAGAACAGCACGGAAATGATGACGACCAGGGTGGAAATCCCGAATTTCCTCCCAACGAGAATGGGTTCAAGCAGGTTGCCCAGGAAATTGTTGATCAGCAAGTATCCACCGGCCACCAGCAGGGCGTTCGGAATCCCGGCCACAAGCAAGGCGAGGATCATGGGTGGCACACCCGCGACGATCGAACCGATCACCGGGATGAAATTGAGGGCGAAGGCGACGATTCCCCAGAGGATGAAAAAATCGAGTCCGGCGGCCCAGCACAAGAGCCCGGCCAGCACGCCGGTGGCCAGGCTGATCATCGTCTTGATGGCGAGATAGCGTTGGATGTCGCGGATCGCGCCGAGCATCCGTCCGATGTTGGGTCCGTGAGCCTTGCAGATCGCATCCAGCCTGCGCCCGAAGGTATGGGCCTCGGAAAGCATGAACACCATCAGGATGAAAAACACGACGGCCGCACCGAAAAATCCGACGACCTGTCCGAGCACGCCGGTTCCGAGATCCCAGATTTTCTCGAAGCGGATCTGCTGCATGCTGGCGAGGTTGTTTTCCACCACGTTCTGGATTTTTTCCCGGGCGTTTTCGACTCCCCACTGGTCGAGTTTTTGTGCGAGCGTGACCGAACCATCCCTCACCTGATCGTAAAGCTGGGCCGCGTATTTGGAATTCCACTTCTGCTGCAAGTCCTGGACCAGGAACACCCCCAGCACGACCACGCCGGCGATGAACGCGAAATCCACCAGCACCGTCATCATTACGGAAACCATCCGTGGCAGACCGCGTCTGATCAGCGCATCGGTGATGGGGTAGCTTACCGTGGCGACGAAAAACGCCAGCAGCACGGGCAGGAAAAAATTCTGCGCCGCACGCAGGCCGGCCACGATGAGCACCAGCGCCGCCAACAGCAGCAGGATCTGGCCGGGGCTCCGGCGCGGTGTTTCATCATGTGTCATTGCTGCATGATTCAAACCCGCCGCCGCCGGTGATGCAAAGGAATTCAGTGGATCTTCGCATGCCGCCCCGGCTAATCCTCGGATGGGGGTACCCTTGCGAGAACCACGCGGAACCCGTACATCGAATCCTTATAGTCGGGTGGGACCGCGTTTCTGGAGCCGGTGTAGAGGTTTTCCACCTGATAGGAATTCCAGCCGCCGCCGCGGAGCACTCCCAGGACACGGGAACCCCGCTTCGTATAGTCGTCGCCGACCCATTCCTGGACGTTGCCGCTCAAGTCGAAAAATCCCAGCGAGTTTGCGGCGAACGAACCTACCGGGGCGGTGTGAGTGAAGCCGTCGTTGTAGCCTGCGATCGTGCGGCCGGGCGAGACGCCGGGGGCGCGGGCCGCGGCGGCATCGGCGAAATTCGCGAAAGCGGGTGGCGGCGGCCAGCCAAACCCCCACTCGTGAATGAGCGGCTTGCGGAAATCGCGCGCGCCCGGGGTGGCTCCTTCTTCCTGCTGAAGCCCCACCATGCGGCTCCATTCGCGGTCGGTGGGCAGCCGGTATTCATGGGACATCGCGATCCGCTCGGCCTTGCGCTCACGCAGCGTCAGCCACTCGCAGAAATCCCTGGCGTTGTCCCGCGAGACATTGACCACCGGATGGTTCTGCTCCTGCTCGAAAAACGCCGGGCGAGGGGACTCGCCGCCGCTCTCCTTGACAAACAGCGCGTAGTCCGAGACGCGCGTTTCCCAGATGGCAACCATCAGGTCCTGACCAAGCGGAGCAAAGCGCATCCCGATGCCGTTCTCCCATTCCCTGCCGAAAACGACTCCCTGGTTTTTCTCCAGCGTGATGTCTTCCGAGTGCGACTGGCCTTCGCCGAGGGTGATCTTTTTCGCCAGCGGCTTGTATCCTTCAAGGACCAGTAGCAGATCGACGGGTCCCGGCTTGACCTTGGTCACGGTCAGCGGCACATGGGTCGTCCCCTCGACCTGGCCGTTCACATACACTTCCGCACCGGGCGGGTTGGAGGCGATGTGCAGACTGCCGTATTCGATCGGACGGACCATCACGCGGAACGGCCGCAATCCGGTGCCGCGTGCCTGCTCGCTCATCGACGGATACTCGAAGGTTTCCTCGCGCACCGTGCGGACCTCGTGGCTGTCGGTGAGGTATCCCGCGCTGAGGCCGTTGCTGAACATCCATGCGGCGAATGCGGTGGCCGCCTGTCCGGTGGTGAGGACGATGTCCACCGGCAGTCCGTTCTGCGAAAACGCCAGCGTCTCCGCCGGCTCGGCGGTCGCGCCGGCGCTTTCCATGAACAGGTCCCAGTTGGCGCGTGTGACAAAGCCGGAGCTGATGTGGTGGTTCTCCACCGGCTGATAGGGATTCCCGAGGTGGTCGACCCATGCCTCGCCGGGGAGGGGAGGGCTGAACACCTTGAGCTCGCCTGATAGAACCATCGGTTCGTTCAGCGAGGACATCGTCATGGTGCCGCGCACCTCCAGCGGCATGTATCCGCGCTTGCGCAGGGTGAACGCCACCTCGTCGCCGATTTTCGCGGTCATCGTGGGGGTGGGGGTGGTGTGGATGATGAGGCCGTTGGCGTCGAACACATCGGCCCCTTCGGGAGTGCTGAAAACACGCAACTGGCCGATCATCGGTTCCGGTGCCTGCCATGATCCGGTAAGGTTTTTCACCCACTCGCTGTCGCGGACGAGTTCCCAGCCGGTCCATGCCGAGAACCCGGTGAGCAGGAGGGTGGTGAGCCACACGGACAGGCTGCTGCGGCGATGGCGTTTGCCCCGCTGGATGCGCCTCAGTGCCTCCGCCAACTGCGGCGCGGAGGAGATTTTGCGTTTGGAAACCCGTGGCTCGCAGACATCGCAGATCACGCGGTTGAGTTCGAGCCAGCGCTTGCGCTCGCGGCCGGTCGGCATCTCGTCCGGTAATTCGGGGAAATTCATCCGGTCCTTGCCGGTGGCGATCTCGTAAAGCACCTTGCCCAGGCTGTACACATCCGCCTGCGCCGATCCGGGACCTTCCGGCGGGACAAACCCCTCGGTGCCGACAAACGTCCGCTGGTCGCGCGCCGCCACCAGGCCGATGTCGGCGAGCTTGGCCCTGCCATTGACGAAGATCACGTTGGACGGCTTGACATCGCGGTGCGCCAGTCCGTGTTCGTGCAGGTGCCCGAGCGCCTCGGCCAGGCGCAGCCCGACATCCAGACAATCATGGGTGTCCCATTGCACACCGGTGCCCTGCTGGTGGTCGGCCCTCAGTGTGCGCGGTTCATATTCGATCGGGTTGATGTCGCGGCCGCTGCGGACGTCATCGCCCAGCTCCATGACGTAGTAGTAAAACGAGACGCCGTCCGGGCTGCGGCCGACGTGCAGGATGTTGACGAGTGCCGGATGGTCCCGGGAGATCGGCTCGAACTTGAGAATCCCTTCGAACTCGCGCTCGAACCCGCGTTCGTCCTCGAAGTCTTCGCGCCACACGACCTTCACCGCGCGCAGCGCGCCGGTCACGCCGCGGGCCAGCCACACTTCACCGTAGGATCCGCCACCGATTTTGCGCAGAACCTCATGGTCTGGAATCGTGGGGCTCGGGCGGATTTTAGCCGGCATCGTCTTCTTCCTCGAGTTTGGCGAGCTCCCGTTTGAGCACGGCCCCCACCCGGTGCTTGGCCAGATACACCTGGGCCATGCTGACGTTGAGCTTGTCCTGCACCTTGCGGGCGTCCCACTGCTTGATCACATAACAATCGAAGATCTGGTATTGCTTGGGAGAAACCTGGGCTTTGACCCTGGCCAGTGCGGCATCGGCGATGTTTTTTTTCCACTCGATGTTCCACAGGCGCGAGAGGACATCTCCCGCAGGATCCTCGATGCGGTCGATCACGCCGGTCTTGCGGTCGTTTTCCCACTCGCCGGTGACCATCGCCGTGTCCTTCTTGCGCTTGCGGAACTGGTCGTTGATCCGCCAGCGGGTCATGTTCATCAGCCAGGTCTTGAACGACCCCTGCTCCGGGTCGTAGAGGTTCTTTTTGCTCTGCTTGGCGATCGAGAGGATCGTTTCCTGGACGCAATCGAAGGCTTCCTCGGACCTGAGGCCGGCCTTGATGGCCACCGAGTAGATCAGGCGCCAGTAGGTCTGATAGAATTCCTCCCAGGTCCGCTGGTCCTCCCAGTTGTCCAGCTTGGCGATCAGGCTTTTGCGGGTCTTCGCATAGGCATGGCTCAGTGCCTCATCTTCGGGACCGTCTTTTTCCTCGTTAACCTCAGACATCGGGAAACCCTTACCTTATTCTTGTCCCGCTGTCTTTCACGGAATGCGATTTTTCGCAAATCGTTGATTGCCAGTCGGTTGTAATTTCGAAAAGGGCGGCGAATCGGCCACAATCGGATGCCGCGCGGGAGGATCGCAGGCGGGTGCGCATCATTCCGGCGGCCCGCACCGCCTGATCAATGCGGATGGGGACCCTGGATCACGGGGAAATCCGCGATTTGTTCGAGTTTGATTCCATAGAGTCTGGCGATTTCCGGGGCGTCCGAGGCGTGGTAAACATCGCGGTAATAGACTTCGCGGATGCCGTAGGCGCAAAGCGTCTGCATGCAGGCGGTGCAGGGCATGGTGGTGGTGGCCACGATCTTTGCCTCGCCACGGCGGAACAGACTGCAAAGGTTCACCTCCGCATGCAGCATGAACTTCTGACGTGCCTCGCGGTCGTCCCAGAATCCCGGGCTGGGATCAAACCCCGGTGCCAGGCCGTTGTAAGCGGTGCCGATCACCCGGTTGTCGAAATCGAGGGCCGCCGCGCCCACTTTGCGGTATGGATCCTCCGAGCGGAGGCTGGCGACGTGTGCAAGGGCCATCGCGTAACAGGGGATGGAAAGTCGCTCGGCGGACATGCGCGGGACTCTTGCAGATTTCTCCGGATTGCAAAACCGAAATGATCTCGGTCCCAGCGCCTGCCTTAAAAATGGGGAGCGCACGCATCCTGCGGGCACCCTTGTGCATCTTGCGCAAGGATTTTTCCACCCCGGAGCGCGATGCGCGACAGGAAAGGTAAATTTTTAAATGCGGAAAAGCGGAAAAGCGGAAAAGCGGAAATCATGCGGTATCCTTGGACAATCGTGCCGCGGACGTCCCGCCCGCAAAGCCCATGGAATGCCCATGAAGGCGGGAGACGGAATGGGGGGACCGCTCACGATTTGGATTTGATTATTCCTGACCGTCCTCCGATGGTCTGGCCAGATGTCCAGCCCAGCCCCCATCCCCGCGTCCGTCCCGGATTCCACCGGCCATTTCGGCCAGTTCGGTGGCATGTTCGTCCCGGAAACCCTGATGGCTCCGCTACAGGAACTCTCCGCCGCCTACGAGGATGCGAAAAACGACCCGGTATTCCATGCGGAACTCGATGACCTGCTCCACAACTACGTCGGCCGCCCAACCCCGCTCTACTTCGCCGAACGCTGGACCAAGCAACTCGGCGGCGCGAAAATCTACCTCAAGCGCGAGGACCTGCTCCACACCGGCGCCCACAAGATCAACAACGCCCTCGGACAGATCCTGCTCGCCAAGCGGCTCGGGAAAAAACGCATCATCGCCGAGACCGGGGCCGGCCAGCACGGCGTGGCCACCGCCACCGTGTGCGCCCGCTTCGGCATGGAGTGCGTCGTTTACATGGGCAAGGTTGATATGGAACGCCAGGCACTCAACGTCGCCCGGATGCGTCTGATGGGCGCCGAAGTCCGCGCCGTGACCGCCGGGCAGGCCACCCTCAAGGAGGCCGTCAACGAGGCGATGCGCGACTGGGTCGCCAGCGTCGATCACACCCACTACAGTCTCGGCTCGGCCCTCGGCTCGCACCCGTTTCCGATGATCGTCCGGGATTTCCACCGCGTGATCGGTGTGGAGGCGCGCCGCCAGATTCTCGAAAAGGAAGGCCGGCTCCCTGATTTGCTGGTCGCCTGCGTTGGCGGCGGATCGAATGCGATCGGCATGTTCCACCCGTTTCTCGGGGATGAACATGTGCGCATGGTCGGCGTGGAAGCCGGTGGCGACGGCATCATTCCCGAACGCCATGCCGCGCGCTTCCAAGGCGGCAAGCTGGGCGTGCTGCAAGGCACCAAGACCTGGCTGCTGGCCAATGCCGACGGACAGATCGAGCTCACCCACTCGGTTTCCGCCGGACTCGACTACGCCGCCGTCGGCCCGGAGCACGCCTATCTGCAGGACATCGGCCGTGTCGAATACACCTACGCCACCGATGCCGAGGCCCTCGCCGCCTTCAAGGAACTCGCCCACTGCGAGGGCATCATCCCCGCGCTCGAAAGCGCCCACGCCATGGCTTACATCTCGAAAATCGCTCCCAGTCTGCCCAAGGACTGCATCCTCATCGCCAACCTCTCCGGCCGCGGCGACAAGGACGTGGAACAGGCTTCGAAATACCTGCTCTGATAGTAACCGTTTTTTGCATTCGGAAATCGTCTGTCAGTAATCCCGGATCCGCGGTTTGTTAGGTGGCTTGGGGGATTTTGAACCGCAAAGCCGCAAAGGTCGCGAAAGACTCGCAAAGAGGAGATGGTGGATTTGAAGAATGCGCCGCCCCGTGGCTGGGACTTGCAGTCCCAGTCCGCCGCGGGGAGTTCCTGTCGCCGGTCTTCCTCTTATTCTCATCATCAGTCGGGACGGAAGCTTCGTGGGTGAGTAGGAGGAGATGAGGATCGAACAAGCCACATCGTGATCTGCCTGTCAGCTCTACAGGCCAGATGAACTTCCATGACAGCAAACTTCATCGTTATCCCGGGAAATCATTCTGACGGGTGATTTGCGGTATTTTCCGGCTCTGCAGCCGGACGCGACTGGATGTTTCTGGGATCGGGCCTCTGTGGTGTGGCCGAGGCGGAGGCATTCGATCCGGATCATGCCGAGAAGGTTTCGACAAACCACAACCTTCAGTCGGCGTTCGTCAGTCAGTTCGGCGTGTGGAAAGGCAGGATCGCGGCGGTATGTGACTGAGAGGGTTCCGGGGCATCGGCCATCGGTTTTCTTTCCTCGGATTTCGGCAGCAGGACGTCGAATTTCAATTCGGAATTTTCCCTGGTGTTTTCGTATGGGATGTCCGATTCATCCACCAGCAGGCGGATGATTTTGCGGCCAGGAGCGCTCGGGTCGTCCTTCACGCTGTCCACCATTCCGCGCGTGACATGTTTGCCTTTGGCGACGCGGATGGGCAGTGTTTCATTCGGAACGACCGCGCCGGCGATCTCCGCCGCAACGGAAACCGGAACCACATAGGATTTTTTATTCTCCACGGTGAACACATGCATGCCGAGGGTCACCTGTTTTCCGATTTCGACCAGCACTTCGGAGACGTATCCATCGGCGGGAGCGCGGAAAAAACGCGACTCGTATTGGTCCTTCCAATGGTCGTATTGAATCTTCTGGATTTTTTTCTGCTCCAGTTGGGCGTCATAGCTGCTGCGGAAGAACTTCTCCATGCCGGTGGCCCAATCCAGCCGTGTTTTGCTGACTTCGCGTTTGCGAACCGCGGCTTCGGTCTCCTCGCGGGTGGCGGTCCATGCGTCCGCCTGGCCCAGCATTCCATCGAGGTTGGCGCTGTTTTCGTAGGCCTGTTTGGCGAGGTCGTATTGGAGTTTGGTGGCTGCAAGATCGGTGTGTCCCAGAAGCTGGCCTTTTTTCACCGGGTCGCCGACTTTCACAAACAAGGCCATCATGGTTCCGGGGGATTCGGCGCGGATTTTTTCCGCCACCTGCGATGCCTGGCCTGACTCCACGATCAGCTTGTTATCGGCCGATTTGCGGAAGGCGCTCTGTGCCGCAGCTGGTGACGGAAAGACCAGGATCAGTGCTGCGAGGGCGGGAGGTGTGACATGCAATCCGGCCAGCAGCGTGCCGAAATGGAAACCATGGGATGTTTTCACATCTATCGCATACGGGCGGACCTTGGGTTGGTCTTTCAATTCCGGGCGGAATCGCAGTCCTTCTTCACGCCGGGTGGCCCTTGCATGGCCCTTCCCGCCATGCTAAGTGATTCGCGCAATGGGTGTCGCAGACCGGGATTATCATCGAAACCGACCGCAGGGCGGCGGGTTTCTGTCGCATCTGCCGCCGGTCGTGAGGGGCTTGTTGCTTGCCAACACCGGAATCTTTTTTCTGGATTATCTCGTGCTCGCACGGAATTCGTCCCTGCAGGATCCGTCCGGGTTTCCGCCACTGCTGGAATGGGGGGCGTTTTCCGTACAATCGGCCATACTGGAGTTCCGGGTATGGGAGTTTGTGACCTTCCAGTTTCTCCATGGCAGTCTCGGCCACCTGTTGTTCAACTGCATCGGACTGTATTTTTTCGGTCCGTGGATGGAGCGCTGGTGGGGCTCGCGGAAGTTCCTGTGGTTCTATCTACTGTGTGGAGCCGCCGGGGCCGCGTTTTTCACCCTGCTGCTGGCCCTGGGAATCGTTCCCGGGAATTTCCAATCTCCAATTGTTGGTGCGTCGGCAGGGATCTACGGCATATTCATCGGTGTGGCCGTCATTGCTCCCAATCTCCGGGTGATGCTGCTGTTTCCCCCCGTCGAACTGTCAATGCGCCAGCTCGCCGTCATCCTGATGGCCATTGCGACGGGTATCATCCTGCTGGGGCTTTTTGACAACGAGGGTGGGGAGGCCGGTCATCTCGGCGGGGCGATCTTGGGATTCCTGCTGGTGAAGTATCCACGACTGTTAGGGGTTGGGGACATGCCGTTTTTCCGTTCCGGCCGCCAGCGCCGCAGCACCGATTCCAAGCTGCGTCCGCGCACCTCCCATCTGAGCGACGATGACGACGAGGTGGACGCGATTCTGGACAAGATTTCACGCGACGGATTCCAGAGCCTCACCGACGCGGAGCGGGAGGTTCTCCGCAAGGCTTCCGAGCGCAAACACCACGATTCATGAATGATTCCGAAATGATCGAATGCCCGGACTCCGGGAAACAACTCGCGCGTCTCCGTGCCATCATGCACCGCTTGCGCGCGCCCGGGGGCTGCCCGTGGGATGCCGAACAAACCCACGCCTCGCTGATCCCCAACCTGATCGAGGAGGTCTATGAGACGGTCGATACCATCCAGCGTGGCGATCATGCCCATCTGATGGAGGAGCTGGGAGACCTGTTGTTGCAGGTTGTTTTCCACAGCGAACTGGCTGAGGAAGCCGGCCGGTTCACTCTCGATGATGTCGCGCGCGGTGTCAGCGACAAGCTTGTGCGCCGCCACCCGCACGTGTTCGCTACCAGTGATGCCGCCTCATCCGATGAGGTGTTGAGGCAGTGGGATGCGATCAAACGAACCGAAAAAGGAGAAGAGGAACAGGCATATCTCCACGGAGTTGGCAAAGGACTGCCTGCATTGATCCGGGCGGCGAAGTTGCAGAAGAAGGCTGCCAAAGTCGGATTCGACTGGCCGGACGAAGCCGGTGTGCTGGCCAAAATCCGCGAGGAAATTGCCGAACTCGAGCAGGCGGCGCATGCCGGTGATGCCGCGGCCACGGAGGACGAACTCGGGGATTTGTTGTTCTCCGTCGTCAACCTCGCCCGTTTCCGCAATCTCGATCCCGAAGTGCTGATGGACTGCGCCAACCGCAAATTCGAAGCGCGTTTCGCCGCCATGGAGCATGATCTCAAAAAACGCGGCCTCGACCTTGAATCCGCCACTCCTGATGAAATGGAGGAATCCTGGGCCGAAGCAAAACGCCTTTACGTGGCACAAGCCGCCGCCGGGATTTGAAATAGCTCGATCCGGGTATCCGCAGACCGGGAACATGCGGTGGCTTCCTTGGCAAACGACGCGTGACGGCCGCTCACAACGCGACCGCCGCTTCCTTTTGGATCCGCGTGATTTTCATGGTGCGGATGCCGTGCGTGGTGTCCCAGCTGACCTCGTCGCCCAGGCACCGGCCCATGGCGGCAAGGCACATCGGGTGGACGACCGGGATCCGGTCAGCGTCCAGGTCGGCCTGGTGAGGAAGGACGATTTCCATCTGATACCAGTCCGTCGGGTCGTTGAGACAAACCAAGGTGACCTTGTCGTGCAATGCGACACGGGTTTCCATGATCGCGTCATCTGCGGTGGCCGGAGAGGTTTCGAGCAAACTCCGCAGGGCATCGCGCTGGTCGGGTAGCAATTTTGGCAGGGATTCCGATCGATTCAGTTCCGAGTGGAGATCGGAAGCGTCGGATTTTGATAGAATACGGGTGGTTTTCATGAACGCGTGGTTGATACGTGGTTTCTCGGTCGCTTCAGCAAGCGACAGGCCCCGTCGCGGGGCGTGTGTGTGGGGGCTTGGAAAGGGCGGGACGGCTTAGGGAATCCAAGGTTCCACGGATGGAAGCCGTCCGCTTACGCCCGGTAGGCGGACATGCGGTGATGGCACCAGCCAGCCACGCACCGGCCGAAGAGGGCGGTGCGCTCAAAGCATGTGCTTGGTGCCGTGAAATTCATCAATAAACCACCATAACTGTTTTTCCTCACATGGCAAGGTCGAAAATCGCTTCAAGGAAAACCCGGACCATTTTCCGCGATCCTTCCCCTGTGGTTTCGGCAGTCAGAGGAAAATCCTTGCGGATTGCTGGTAGGCATCGGCGACCAGCGTGGCGTCGGACCGGGACAGGTCGATCCAGCGAACACAACCTGCCAGCGCGGCGGAGAATGCCGGGCATCTTTCGGAAGTGAGACTGGGCGCTGCCAGCAAGCGCTTTTCATCGATGAAATTGCCGGGTTTTCCCGGAAAACAGGCGAGGTAGAGAAGGTCGTGTTCGACGAGGTCGTTGAAAAAGTGGGTGCCGAGCGAGACATCCGGGATGAGGCCCGAGTGCATGGCGACCACTTCGCAGACGGCGCAGGCGCTGGCGATGCGCCCGGCGCGGATCGGAATGCCAAGCGACGGGCTGGAGGTGCCCCATCGCCCCGGACCTAACAGGAAAAGGTTGCGTGACGGGTCGTGATGCCCGACGAGTGTCTCGATCAGCCGGGCGACCTGATAGCGGTCCTGCTCGTTCAGCGCCGCGTAGGCGGAGGTCGGGACATAGAGAATATCGTGGATGCGGATGCTGCGGCCGAGTCCGATCACCGCGCCGTGGGCTTCCAGCAGCGGAGTTCCCCCGGGTTTTGGCGCGGGCAGGTCCGCCCCGGGTGCGGTGTGTTTCTGAACCTGGAAAGTACGGCATTGCAGCAGGTGGATGCAGTAGGTTTCCGGATCGGTGAAATTGATGGTGAACTCGATGTCCACCGGGTCGCCGTATTCCGCCGCGAGTATGGCGAGCATTTCGCGCAGGTCCGCGACAATCCGGGTGTTTTTGAGCAGGCGGTTGAAGGTGACCCATGGCATGCCGTCCCCTTCATCGTCGATGAAATTGCGGACAGGGAAGTCCCTGCATAGCGGAACGATCTCCTCGACGGGACACGACACGAGCGCGCGTTGTTGAAGGTCGATGAGATCCATGCGGCGTTGGCAGTGGTCGTGTTGCTCATCGAGCGAGGATTCCGGCCGGCGCAGCGGGGCGGAGAGTGAGACAAGGCGGGTGTAATCGTCGTCGGAACGGTCCACGGCCCGCGTGCCGAGACCGAAAACGAGGCGGGCGACACCGGCTTCCGGGTCGATATCCGGGTGCCAGCACCACGGGTTGTAGGAGAGGCCGACGCCGGCGGCCTGGGGAAAGAAATGATTTCCGCGCTGGCGGCCGGAGACGCGCATGATGAGGAGTGCCATGCGCTCCTCGCTTTGCAAAAGGTTGCGGGATTTCCGATAGAGAAGCGCTTCGGGGTCGAGCGCGCTGGCATAGACCTTGCGGATCGCGTCGAGCAATGCGGCGAGGCGCTCCTCGCGCGATCCGCGGTTGGATAGGAAAATGCTTTCGTATTTTCCTGAAAAGGCGTTGCCGCGGGCATCCTCGAGGATCGAGCTGGAGCGGACGATGCACGGGCGTTCGCCGAAGTAGTCGAGCATGCTTTCGAACTGTGCGAGCACTTCCGGCGTGAACTTGCCGGCGAGGATGCGCCGGCGTCCTTCCTCGATGTCCTTGAGGAAGGTGGATTCGATGGTTTGGGCCTCGCGGATCCACCAGACGCCATTGCGGATGAGAAAGGTGACGAACACGTCGGCACCGACGAAGAATGAATCGTGGACTTCGAGGCGTGATGCCAGATCCGGTGATTGGGTGCGCAGGATCGAACGGGCGACAAGCATGCCGAGCGCCTTGCCACCAATCGATCCCACTCCGATCATCCGCGAGCGGATGGCGTGGAAGTCGTGCAGCGTGAGCCATTTTCTCGCGAGTTGGGCGATGCCGGACCGGTGGACCCGGAAGGCGCGCCGGATCAATTCCAACAAGGCCGTGGCGGCCTCCGTGTTGCCGGATCCCTCCGCCTGTTCTGCAAGAACCCGGGAGAGATCCTGGTCGAATCGATCCCAGTATCCGCTGTGGCGGTGGCGTGGCAGGCGCGGCCAGCGGCTGCGGGACAGGATGCGTGCGAGCGTCGCGCTTTCCTCCACCGGCAGGAATGCTCCGTCGTGTTCGACATGCAGGGTGTCCATCACATCCTTCGACCGGTATTGGACTTTGACCGGCCTGATGTAAAAGGCCCCGTCGAGGGTGAAGACATCAAGGAAGAACTGGGTGGTCGCGCGGATCGGCTCGGTGGCGTGGAACGAGTGGCGGTCCCTCTCGATCGCGAAGTAGGTGACCGTCTGCAGATCCCTCAGCCGCGGGCAGGTGAGCATGAAGAAATTGCCGAGCGCCTGATCGGAGAACCATGCGTCGGCAAGACTGCTGATCGAATCGAATATGTAAACCGTGCCCGGCCCGCAGTCCTCGATGACCCTGTGGATTTCCCTAACAAAAATCTCGAAGCCGGACGCGGGGTCCGCATGGTGGATTTCCAAACCGGAGGTGTCATCGAAAAGCGGCGGGTGGGGGGCGAAGCGGAAATAAACGACACGCCGCCCGCGGGCGCGGGCGGCGGCCTCATACGGTTGAACGAGAGGCAGGTAGTCATCGATCGAGTCCACGCCCCAGACCACGTTGTCGCCGGCGCGCAGGCCGCGAAGCACGCGATCCAGTCCCGGCAGGCCGGTGGTGCATTCATCGCATGGTTCGTGCGGCCGGGTGTTCATGGATCATGTCAGATCACGCCTTGGGCGAGCATCGAATCGGCCACTTTGGTGAAGCCCGCGATGTTTGCCCCGGCGACGTAGTTTCCGGCCATGCCATATTTTTCCGCGGTGTTGCGGCAGTTGGCGTGGATGTTTTTCATGATCTCGCGGAGGCGGCAGTCCACCTCCTCGCGGCTCCAACTGAGGCGCATCGAGTTCTGCGACATTTCCAATCCGGATGTTGAGACGCCACCGGCGTTGGCGGCCTTGCCCGGGCCGTAGAGGATGCCTGCGGTGAGGAACTGGTCCACGGCCTCCGGGGTGGATGGCATGTTGGCTCCTTCGGAAACCACGTGACAGCCGTTGGCGAGCAGGGTTTTGGCATCTTGTCCGTCGAGTTCGTTCTGGGTGGCGGATGGGAACGCGCAATCGCAGGGAATCGACCATGGATTGGCTCCCTGGCGGAACTCCGCACCGAACTTTTCGGCATACTCGCGGATGCGCCCGCGCCGGATGTTTTTCAAGTGCATCACGAATTCCAGTTTCTCGCCACAAATGCCTGCCGGGTCATGGACCGTGCCCTCGGAATCTGAAAACGAAACAGGAATCGCCCCGAGTTCGATGAGTTTCTCCGCAGTGTATTGCGCGACATTGCCGGAACCGGAAATCAGGCAGCGCTTGCCTTCGAGCGATTGATCGCGGGTGGCCAGCATTTCGGCGGCGAAGTAAACCGAGCCGTATCCGGTGGCTTCCGGGCGGATGAGCGAACCACCCCAGTTCAGGCTCTTGCCGGTCAGCACCCCGGTGAATTCGTTGCGGATCCTGCGGTATTGACCGAACAGGAATCCGATCTCCCGTGCGCCCACGCCGATGTCACCGGCCGGTACATCGGTATCCGCGCCGATGTGCTTGGCCAGCTCTGTCATGAAGCTCTGGCAGAACCGCATCACCTCGGCATCGGATTTTCCCTTGGGGTCAAAGTCGGAGCCACCCTTGCCACCGCCCATGGGCAATGAGGTGAGCGAGTTTTTGAAGATCTGCTCGAAGCCAAGGAACTTGAGGATGCCGAGATTCACGCTCGGGTGGAATCGCAGGCCGCCCTTGTAGGGGCCGATCGCGCTGTTGAACTGGACGCGGAAGCCGCGGTTGACACGCACCCGGCCGGAGTCGTCGACCCATGGCACCCGGAAAAGAATCTGCCGTTCGGGCTCGACCACGCGTTCAAGGATCCCGTGCTCGATGTATTCCGGACGCTGGTCCAGAACCGGACCGAGTGATTCAAGGACTTCGCGTACCGCCTGGAGAAACTCAGGTTCCCCGGGATTGCGGGAAGCGACAAGATCCAGAATGGATGCAACGGCTTTGGATGGCTGGCTCATGGATGTTTTTCTGTTAGTTTGGATCGCGAATCGGAAATCTCCGTGACGCCATGCCATTCTGCCGAAGCCGCCGAAGGTTGTCTGCCTGAAAATATCAAAAAACGCGCAACGCCGGTGATGCGACGTTTTTCACGCGGATCGTGCGGAAAACTCCGCGTTTCCGGCGATCAACCCTGCAGGGTGCGCAGGGCTCCGCGCACGAGAGCCTCCACCTGGGCCGCAGGGTCGGCATCGAGAACCTTGCGCACCGCCTTGCGTGCTTCGACCTGTTTGTAACCGAGGGCCAGCAATGCGAGCTCCGCATCCGCGGCTGCGGCACTGACGGCACCGGCTGCGGCATCCTGCCATGTGTCGGCGACGCCGACCTTGTCCTTGAGTTCCAGGACGATGCGTTCGGCGGTTTTTTTGCCGAGGCCCTTGATGCGGGAAAGTTCGGCCAGGTTGCCGGAGACCACGCAGCTTTTGAATCGGGACACCGGCATGCCGCTCAGGACGGCCATGGCAATGGCCGGGCCGATGCCGCTCACGCGGTCGATCAGCATCAGGAAAACATCGCGCTCCTCTTCGGTGGCGAAGCCATAAAGCGTGTGCGCGGTCTCGCGGATGTGCAAATGGGTCCGCAGGTCCACCTCGAGTCCCTCGGCGGCATGCAGGCGGTCGAAGGTGGAGAGCGGCACCAGCACCTCGTATCCCACGCCATGGACATCCACCACCAGGCGGTTGGGGTAGGCTTCGATCACTTTGCCGCGGAGTCTTGCAATCATCTTCATGCATGCTTGGCGGCGTGGCACGGCAGGTCAATCCCTGATTCCTGCGGCGACTTGCCGGAATTACGGCTTTATGTGGCGATCCGCCGTGTGATAACCACGTGACGTCCGCTGTCAGCCCGGCGTCATGTGATGCGATTGTCATTTCCCAAACCCAGGCGATTCGTCCGCTGGACGGCCATGGCGGCCGCTGTGGCGGCCGCTGTGGCGGCGGTGTTGTGGTGGGTGGCACCGTTTTTCGTGCCGCTGCCGCAAGCGCTGCTGGAAATTCCGGATGCTTCTCCGGTGTTTCTCGACCGTCACGGGGTGCCGCTTGCGCATCCGCCACTGCCGGATGCCTCGCGTTCATCGCCGGTTGCGCTGGATGAAATCCCTGCGGATCTTGTCGCATGCACGGTGGCGGCCGAGGACAAGCGTTTTTTCAAACACGGCGGGGTTGATCTGTTAGCCACACTGAGGGCGGGGCGGGACCTGCTGTGGCATCGCCGGATCATATCGGGCGCGTCCACCATTACCCAGCAGCTCATCAAGATCTCGTCGCCACGCGCCGAAAGGTCGGCCCTGACCAAAGTGCGCGAAACGCTTGCCGCGCGCCGTCTCGAACGCCGCTGGTCGAAATCCCAAATCCTATCCGCCTATCTGAATCGCCTCGATTACGGCAATCTCAGGATCGGTACGGCCGAGGCCGCACGGTTTTATTTTCAAAAGCCGCTTGCCGATCTTTCCCTCGCGGAGTCCGCGCTGCTGGCGGGGCTGCCGCAGGCTCCATCGTGGCAGAACCCGCTGCGTCACCCGCAGCGGGCCTTGGCGCGGCGCAACGTGGTGTTGCGGCGACTCGCGGCCATGGGTGGCGCGGATCCCGCACGGATCGAAGCCGCCCTGACAGAACCGCTGAACCTCCGGCCGCTTGAGGAATCCAGTCCCGCCCCATGGCTTTCCAGCCTGAGCGCACTGGATATCATGACATCGACCCGCGGCGATCGCCAGTCACACCGGATCGCGACGACACTGGATTTGCCTCTGCAGCGTGATCTTGAGGCGATGGTCCGCGAGGAGACGGCGCTGCACAAGGATGCCAATCTCCGCCATGCCGCAGTGGTCGTGATCCACAATCCCAGCGGTGAGATCCTCGCGCTGGTTTCATCCGCCGATTGGGACGACCCCCGCGGAGGCCAGATCAACGGTGCGTTCGCGCCACGCTCGCCAGGCTCCGCGTTGAAGCCATTCACCTACCTTCTCAGCCTGGAGCACCAGCGGACCAGTCCGGCCACCATCCTCGCGGACATCCCCACGCCATTCCGCACCCTGGAGGGGCTCAGCCTCCCGGAAAACTATGACCGTAGTTACCGTGGGCCGGTCACGATGCGTGCCGCGCTCGCCTGTTCTCTCAACCTGCCCGCCATGCGCGAGCTCAATGCCCTGGGCGGCCCGGCTCCGCTGCACGAGTTGCTGGCCGGTCTCGGAATCAGCACCCTGGGTGCGGACCGGGACTTTCACGGCCTCGGTCTCACCCTTGGCAACGCCCCGGTCCGTTTGATCGAGCTGGCCAACGCGTATGCGACGCTGGCGCGCCTCGGTCGCCATCTGCCGGTCGTGCTTTTCCCGGACGCCGCTCCACCTTTCGCGGAAACGCGGATTCCCATCCAGCCCCGGCATTTTTATCTGATTGCCGATATTCTATCAGACCCAGCGGCGCGCGCGCCGGCTTTTCCTCCGGGCGGACCGCTCGACTTGCCATTCCGCTGCGCGGTCAAGACCGGCACCTCGTCCAACTTCCGCGACAATTGGTGTCTCGGTTACACCCCTGAATTCACCGTGGGCGTATGGGCGGGCAACTATGAAAACCAGCCGATGAAGAACCTGTCGGGCACCGCGGGAGCGGGACCGGTCTTCCATCGGGCGATGCTCAGGCTCCACCGCAACCACGCCCCGCAATGGTTTCAGAAACCCGATGGTCTGCGGCTGGTCACCATTGATTCGCGCAATGGCAAAATCCTGCCCCGGAATCCGAGTCCGCTGTTTTTGGCAAACGCACCATACGCGCGTGATGAACTGGTTCCTGAGGATCGTCTCCCGCCCATTGCCGCCACCAGCGACTACGATCCATCCGGCAAGGCCTGGTTGTCCTCGGCGTATGAATCCTGGTTCATGAGCAGCCACAACCTGCGGCACGGGGAGTTTTCACTGGAACCAAAGTCTGCCGCAGTCGAGCCGCTGAAGGTCATCGCCCCTGCAAACGGCGCTGTCTATCTGCTCGATCCTGAGATTCCGTCCGGTTCGGATAAACTCCGGCCCGTCACCAATCTGCCTGGTATCGCTCGCTGGGAGTCAGGCAGTCTGCTTATAGAACCTGCCGACCCCGAGCCGCTGATCCACCTGATTCCCGGCACGCATACCATCACCGTCACAGATCCCCGCACCGGTGAAAGCCGCGTTCTCACCGTGCATGTGAAAAATCTTTGAGGCATGTCGGCGCGACCAGGTGTTCGGCGCTGCTGGCGTGTGATGCCCGTTGGATGAAATTTCTCCCTGCCACATGATGTATCCGGCAACATCGCATGGCAATCCATGGGGGATTTGCGGCCACATACGGACTTAAGGACAGCAACCGACAATCATCATGCACACGCGGATCATGCCGTCATTTGCAGAACGAGTGAGCGCTGGCGTCATCCGGCTTATGGTTTTCTCAGTGATGGCGGCCTGCATGGCCGCTCATGCCGGGAATCGCGCGACCTTCGAGCCTGTTTCAAAAAACCGCTGGCAGTTGCGGAACGATGCCATGTCCATGGAGCTGAGCTTCCAGGACGGATCGCTGGCGATGGACTCGTTGAAGCACCGTGCGACCGGTGCCGAGGTACTTGGCGGAAATGCCGGACCGGCGTTGTTCACTCACCGGATTGACGGAACGGATGTGCGGGCTGACGATGGAAAGTGGAAGTTGTCAGGCGCGTCCGTGTCGGATCTGAAGCAGTTTGACCGCACTTGGGGAAAGCGGTTGGAGGTCGTCATGGAAAGGCAACTGCCGCATCCCTTTCAGGTCCGGCAGGTATTCGAAGTGTATGACGGGAGTGCCGGTGTGAGATGCCAGTCCCATGTGAAAAACCTTTCCGGTGACAAGGTGACGATGGAGGCCTCGGAGGTGCTCCATCTCAACCTGCCGGACCGCGAGCACACGCTTTATGCCGTCGAAGGCATTGTGAACTGGATGGAGACGCGCGGCGGTCTCACCAATGGCGGACGCAACGCGCTGGTCCGATACGACACAGGAGACGGATGGTATGTGCTGCCTGAGAACAACTGGGCGACCTGTCTGGAGCCCGGGCCCCATCAGGGGCATTCTTCTGAAAAACTGATGGGCATCGATGTCTGGAGCGATGGGGCCCGGATGCGGGTCCGGACCAATCCCAAGGCGGTGCAACTCGTGATCTTTCCCGGCGAGGAGGTGGAATATTTCGAAGTGAATTTCGGGTTGTTTGCCGGCGACGTTCTCGATGGCCGTATGGCCGCGGCCGGGCATTTGAGGATGCGCTACAAGTTCCATGATCCCGCGCATGTGCTTTCCACCAACGACTGGCATTGGGGTGGGCTGGGCGGCAAACGGACCGATGCGAATTACCGTGAAATCGTCATCCCGAAGGCTCGCGATGCCGGGTTTGACCGGATTCACATCGATGATTTCTGGTATGAGCCCGAGGATGGGACCGATCCCAAGGGAAAGTGGACCGACATGCCGTCGCTGTGCGATGCGATCATCGCCGAAGGGATGAAGCCCGGCCACTGGTTCAGCCTTCAGGGCAAAATTTGTGTGAATGGATGGGCCAACGGCAGGGATTGTGCGGACCCTGCGAATGTGGATTTCAAACTCAAGCAAATGCGCGAGGTCCTGATCGGGAAATATCACACCGCATGGGACCAGGTGGATGCGGGACTGCTGTGGAAAACCCCCGAGGTGACCGCGTATTCGCATCCGAGCGACTCGGTGTTCCGCAAGATTCTCGGGATGCGGCGCTATATGAACACCATCGCGCATGAACACCCGGATTTCATCATGCAGACGACTTGTGAGGTGGACAATCCCGCCGGTCCCGGTGCCGCGGATTCGCGCGGCAACCAGAACATCGGACTCATCCACCTGGCGGACAACGGCATAGCCGGCATGTATCGGCGCACCGAATACAGCGATGACGTGCGCGATCTGTTTGCCTGTGTGGGCATGTTTCCGCTCGAAGGCATGCTTTCCACATGGGGCGAGGACGGCAACATCGGGGCGGCATGGAAGGACTCGCCGATGTGGTATTACCAATTTCTGTTAGCTCGACACACCAGCATCTATTCCTGGCCCGGGGACTGGACCGCGGAATCGGTGGCCCATCTCAGGCGGTTCAACGACTGGCGGAAAAACCCGCGCATTCGTCCCTTGTTGAGCGGGTTGATGCGCCCCGTCTACAACGGCCCTGACTGGAAAAAGAACGAGGGACCCTGGTGCTGGATGTTTGCCGACGAAGGGAAGGAACGGGCAGTGGTCATCGCTATCAATCACCTCGAACTGAACAGGCAAAACGCATTCCAGGCCAAATTGCGGTCACTGGCAAACGACCGGGAATACCTTGTCATGGAAATCACGCAGCTTCCTGATGGAAGCCATGCCTACGCATTCAAGGGTGGGTTTTCCGGCGAGGATCTGAGCCGGAACGGATTGCCGGTGGACCTTTCCGCCGGTGTGGAGCGCTGCGCCGTGTTTTGGATCCAGGAAAAGTCCTCTGAGCTCCGCCAGGTTGTCTATGCGGATGAGTCGGTTCGATCGTATCGGCAGCAAAAGTCCTTAGTGGACCTGCAAGGCATTCCCGATGCGACAGCCGTCCTTTTCGTGTATGATGCCGCCACAGGGAAGGTCGATCGCCACACGGTGAAGCTTGATGCCGGGGGCAGGGCGGGGATGGACCTCGCTTCCAGGCCGGAACCGCCGCGTGGCACCGAGTGAAGGACGGGCCTGGGCGGATGTCCTGTCATGCTAACAGAAAAAAATCCCGGGCCGCATTCCCCGGCATGGGGCGGTTTTCCGTCATCCGGGAAACGGCAGTGTGCCCTGGTTGAGCGCGTGAATGCCTTCGTCGACTGGAGGGAATTGATAGGAATGGCGCAGGGTGTTTTCCAGGTAGATTTTGGCGCGCCGGACGGCTTCGACCAGTTCAAGTCCGGATGCGAGCCCGGCGCTGACGGCGGCGGACATCGTGCAGCCGGTGCCGTGCGAACCGGTCACGGGAATCCGGCGGCCGGAGAAGCGGTGGATACTTCCGCCATCTGCCAGCAGGTCGAGGCAAACCGGGGAATCCAGATGGCCTCCTTTCAGCAATACCGCGGTTTTGAAGGTTGCCGAGAGCTGCAGAGCGGCGCTTTCCATCGATGCCTCATCCTTGATTTCGGCACCAAGCAGAACTTCGGCTTCGTCGAGGTTGGGAGTGATGACACGGGCGAGCGGCAGCAGCTCCCGGTAGGCGGCGATTGCATCCGGTTCCAGCAGCGGGTCTCCGGTGGAGGCGATCATGACCGGATCAACGACCACCGCCAAATGCGGATGGTCGGCGAGGATGGCTGTGACTGCACGCACATGGCCGGCGGAATAGAGCATGCCGGTCTTGGCGGCGGCCACGGGAAATGAGGAAAGCATCAGCGTGACCTGGGCCGACACGACATCCACCGGCACCGGGTGGACCGAGTTGACGACCCGCTCGTTTTCCGAAACCACGCAAGTCACCGCGGTAAGCCCGTGGACATGGAAATGCTGGAACGTTTTCAGGTCCGCCTGGATTCCGGCACCCGACGAACAATCGGAGCCGGCAATGGTGAGTGCGACAGGAGGTGGATTCGGCATGCCGTTTGATACGGTGCCATGCCGCAGATTCAACCTTCCAATTGAAGAGCCGCAGAAAGCTCTCCGAAAACGTGGAGCACCCCCATCCTGCGCAAGGATGTTTCACCACAGAGCGCAACCTGCGGCCATTGGCGCCACATTTCCGCCAGCCACTCAGGCTTGGCGGCGTTTGCGGACGGCTTCGGCGAGCAGGTCGAGGGTTTCGACAGTTTGCTCCCAGCCGATGCAGGCGTCGGTGATCGACTGGCCGCGGGTGAGGGTGGTGAGATCCTTGGTGAGCTTCTGGTTGCCCTCGACCAGGTTGGATTCGATCATGACCGAGGTGATCACCTTGGAACCGGCGGCGATCTGGTTGGCCAGGGATTTGGCGACCAGCGGCTGGTTGCGGTAATCCTTGAGCGAGTTGCCATGCGAGCAGTCGACCATCACCGACTCCGGGAGGTTTTGTTCACGAAGCATGGCCGCGGCTTCATCGATGCTGGCCTTTTCATAATTCGGCCCGGTTTTGCCGCCGCGCAGGATGAGGTGGCAGGATGAATTTCCAGAGGTGGAAAAAATCGCGGAGACGCCCTGTTTCGTGACCGAGAGGAAATGGTGCGGGCGTGACGACGACTGGATGGCGTCGATCGCGATCTGGATCGAGCCGCCGGTGCCGTTTTTGAATCCGACAGGCATTGAAAGGCCGGATGCGAGTTCCCGATGGACCTGGGACTCGGTGGTGCGCGCGCCGATGGCACCCCATGCGATGAGGTCGGCGATGTATTGAGGCGAAATCGTGTCGAGGAACTCGGTGCCGGCGGGGACGCCCATGTTGGCGAGATCGAGCAGCAGGCCGCGGGCGACGCGCAGACCGCGGTTGATGTCGAACGAGTCGTCGAGGTTCGGATCGTTGATCAGGCCTTTCCAGCCGACCGTGGTTCTGGGTTTCTCAAAATAAACGCGCATGATGACGAAGATGTCATCTTTCAGGCGCTCGGCCTCGGCCTTGAGTTTCCGGCCGTATTCCAAGGCGGCTTCGGGGTCGTGGATCGAACAGGGACCGACGATGGCGAGCAGGCGGTCGTCGTCGCCGCGCAGGATGGCGTCCGATTGTGCGCGGGCGCTGGCGACCAGTTCCGAGGCGGCTTCGGTGAGTGGCAGGTAATAGGCCAGGACCGCGGGTGAAATCAGCGGGTTGAGGCCGGTAATGCGGAGGTCGTCGGTGCGGTGTTGCGTCACGCGCGGATGGTGGACGCCCGATCCGGGGCGAGGCAAGAATCAAGTTTTACAGATGGAACCACTCCGACGGCTGGTCCTGGCTGGCGCAGTGGAGGGAGACATGGTGGTGCCCGAGGTCGCCGAGGCACTGGCGGAGGCTGGCGAGGACGATGTCCGGCGTGTTGCAATCCGAGCTGAGGTGGCCGAGAACCACGCGGTTCAGGGCCGGGTGGGAGATTTCCCGGATCAGTTCGGCGACCTGGGTGTTGGACAGGTGGCCGTGGCGGGAGCTGATCCTTTGTTTGATCGGCCATGGCCGTTTGGTGTCGGCTTCAAGCAGCGACTCATCGTAGTTGGCCTCGACAAACAAACCGTGCAGGTCGCGCAGGCAGTCGGTCATGCTGCGGGTGACATGGCCCGCATCCGAGACCAGGCCGAGCCGGCGCGACTGGTGGTCGATCACGAAGCCGACCGGGTCGACCGCGTCGTGTTGGGTGGCGAAGGTGCGGATCAGGGCGTCGCCGATGCGGAACGACTGTGAGGTTTCAAAGGTTTTCCAATGGCCGCCGGTGATGCCCGACGAGCGGACCACCCGCTGGGTGTCGCGCGTGGCGAAAACCGGCACCGGGTGCTTTGATAGAAACACCTTGAGCCCGCGCACGTGATCACCGTGCTCATGGGTGAGCAGGATGCCGGTGAGCGATGCGGGGTCGATGCCGAGGACCTCCAAGCGGAGGCAAAGCTGTTTGGCGCTGAGGCCGGCATCGATCATCAGACGGATTTCGCCACACTCGACCACGGCGGAATTTCCACCGCTTCCACTGCCGAGCACCGCGAATCGAATCATCGGCGCGGATCGTGGCTGGCGCTCCGGAAGCTGGCAAGCGTGATGCGCGGGTTCAACGCGGGAGCTTGAAGCGGCCGAGCTTGCACGCGTGTTTGAAATGGACGGGATCGACCGGAGTGATCGAAAGCCGCGTGCCGGGTTGGCAGACCATCATCCCGGCGAGCAGCGGGTCGGCCTTGATTTTTTCGAGTGGAAGCAACTCGGTGAATTTTCCGACAAACTCGAAATCGACCACCCACCAGCGCGGATTTTCCCTGGTGGCCTTGGGGTCGAAGTATTCGGATTTTGGATCGAACTGCGTGGCATCGGGAAACGGGGATCCGGCAACCTTCGCGACACCGGCGATGCCCGGTGGCTTGGCATTCGAGTGGTAGAACAGGGCGGTATCGCCGGGCTGCATTTCCTTCCACATGAAATTCCGCGCCTGATAGTTGCGCACACCGGTCCATGGCTCGCGGCCGACGCGGGCGAGGTCGTCGATCGAGAAGACATCCGGTTCGGATTTGATCAGCCAGTGGCGCATGGTGGGGGGAATGCAGGGAGAACTCAGGCGATCGCCTTGTCGAGCCCGGGTTTGATTGCCGGCAGCGGCAGGTGCTCCGGCCCGAGTTCGAGGCCCTTGGCCGCGCGCACGTCGGCTTCGATGGCCTCGATCACGTCGAGTTCCGGCCGGAAGTCGGCGGCATGGTAGGAACTCCGGACGAGCGGGCCGCTGGCAACGTGGCGGAACCCCTTGGCCAGCGCGATCGCCTTGTATTCGTCGAACATCTCCGGCGTGATGAACTCGACGACCGGAAGGTGCTTGGGCGTCGGCCGCAGGTATTGGCCGAGGGTGAGCACGGTGACATCGTGGGCGATCAGGTCGTCCATCGCCTTGAGCACTTCCTCGTAACGCTCGCCGAGGCCGAGCATGATGCCGCTTTTGGTGGCGACCACGCCGTTGACCATCGCCTTGGCTTTTTTCAAGACGATCAGGCTGCGTTCGTAGCGGGCGCGCGAACGGACGAGCGGAGTGAGCCGCTCGACGGTCTCGATGTTGTGGTTGAAAATGTGCGGGCGTGCGTCCATGACCAGCCTGAGGGCCCAGTCGCGGTCATTGAAATCGGGGACGAGCACCTCGATGATGGTGCTGGGGTTGGCCTCACGGACCGCATGGATCGTTTGCGCGAAGTGGTCGGCCCCGCCGTCGCGCAGGTCGTCCCGTGCGACCGCGGTGATCACCACATGGCGGAGTCCCATCCGGCGCACGGCTTCGGCAACCCGCGCGGGTTCATCGGCTTCCAGCGCATCGGGTTTGGCGGTCTTGACCGCGCAGAATCCACAGGCCCGGGTGCACTTTTCCCCGGCGATCATGAAGGTGGCGGTGCGGTGGCTCCAGCATTCCCAGCGGTTCGGGCACTGGGCTTCTTCGCACACCGTGACCAGCTTCAGGTCGGTGATCAGCGATTTGGTGGACCAGAATTCCGGGTTGTTCGGCAACCGGACCTTGATCCATGACGGCTTCTGGGTCCGGTGCAGCGCCGGATCCATCTTTGTTTTCGGGCCGCAGGAGCTCATGCGCGGGCAACCTAGTCCCGGCTGGCACCCCGTGAAAGCGAAAAAAACCGGCAACACGCGGGGACCGGAAAGGATCAGACAGCGGATGCCGGAAGAACAGGTTTTCAGCAGTTGCAGCCCGGGAAAGAATGAGACCTGGATGAAAACACTTCCCGGGATGATGAGTAAAACGAGCAGTGAAAAGCATTGGTGAACTGTCGATTGCGGTTCTAGAGCCACAACCGCTTGTCACCAAGGAGCTGCTCTGGAGCACCGGCCCTTGCTGCCTCGCCGGGAAGCAAAGCACAACTTACGATCCGTATGACACAGTGGATACATGAAACCCAGGGCTGGAACGCCTGTCTTGATGCAGGCGCGCCGGCAAGCATCCGGTGGGAGGTCCGCGGCGGTTCCCATCGAGGTCTGATGACCGTGTCGAAAGGTGGCTGCATCATGATGCCTGTGAAATCCACGGTTGTTGCACTCATTTTTGCATTGGCGGCGACTGCATTGGCGGCGGAACCGGAAGTCACGGAATCAAAGCGGGCCGACGGCCTGACCGAACTGAAGGTGAGATCCGGCGGTGACACCGTCGCAACCTATCAGATCAATCTGAAGGATCGCCACGAACCGGCCACGATGCCCACCGCGGTGATCCGGCGGTGGGAGAGTCATCGTTTCGGCGGGTTTTTCTGTTTCAACGACAACCAGTTCACTGGCATCGAATTCTCGGTGAACAAAGACCCGAAGCTCTTCAATCCGAAGAAGCTGGATGTCGCCGGGTGGGCGCGGACGATGAAGAAGGCGGGGATGAAGTATTCGGTGCTGACGACGCGACATACGTCGGGATTTCTGTTGTGGGACAGCGCGACTACGGAGTTCGACGTCGCTTCGAGCCCTTGCAAGACCGACATCGTCGGCGAGTTTGTGAAGGAGTGCAGAAAAGAGGGTATCGCTCCGGGTTTGTATTACTGCCTATGGGGAGGGGCTTGGATGCCCCATGCCAACGCGCGGGCGATCATCCTCGCGCAACTGCACGAGCTGGCCAGCCGTTATGGAGAGATTCCGTATTTCTGGATCGACATGGGATTCTGGGCGCCCGCCAACCTTTCGCCGCAGGAGATTTACGATTCGATCAAGCATGTGCGGCCTGACGCGATTGTGATGCTCAACCAGCACGTGCAGGATGGCACTTCGCTGAGGTATTTTCCGACGGATGTTGTCAATGGCGAGCTGCATCATCCGCCTGCGCAGGGGCATGAGCCGTATCGACGGGTTGGTGACAAGCGCTACTATCTGCCGTTTGAGTTCGAGCCTGTCTCGCAACGCATTACGAATGGCACCCCGACTCCCTGGGGTGTGGTCGGCGGCTGGTTCACCTACGGCGACGGGATGGGGTTTGAGGCCAGCAAGCCAATCCCTGCGAAGGACTTGTTGGGTTGGATCAAGGAAGGTTATGCCAAGGGGGCATCGAATGTTCTTTTGAGTCTCGCGGCCGACCATGCCGGCAGCATGCGCGCGGGCGATGTGAGGCAACTGGAGGAGCTTGGCATCATGCTGCGCGAGGCCGGGCTGTTGCAGGTTCCTGAGGCTGGTGTGTCGCTATCCATTGCGACCGGAAAACCGGCCAAGGCGTCCGGCGTGTGGGAAAACAACCTCGTTCAATATGGTGCGGCATCGGCATTCGACAACGACCGCACGACACGCTGGGCCGGTGCCGGGGGCGTGAACAACGGCTGGCTTGAGGTGGACCTGGGTGAGGAGAAGACGGTTTCGCGTGCGGTCATCCGGGAGGGTTGGGATCGGACGCGCAAGTTCGCCGTGCGCTACCAATCCGGCAATGGATGGAAGGATGCGGCGGCCGGCACGACCATCGGAGGCAGGCTGGAGATCCGGTTTGAACCGGTGAAAGCGCGGTTGTTCCGTCTGGAGATCATGGAAGCGACCGACGTGCCGACCATCTGGGAGTTCGAGTTGTTCGGCAACTGATGTCACGGCCAACAAAACGGATTTGCTCAGTTGGGTGTGGCTGCCACCGCATCGAGCGGGCTGGCAAAGAACTGGAGACTGGCCGGATATCATTCCAGCCCGTCGACCTGCTGTCCTGCAGCCCGCAACAATCCTGAAACGAGGCGCGCTCAGGGCGCGATCAGGCTTCCATGAGCGCACGGGTTCCGGCAAACCGTCTAATTCCCCAAGCAAATGCCGGTCTGAATCACGACGGGGCCAAGCAGGCCTGAGTCCGCAAGGGCATCGCCCTTCTTCCACAGCCGCCAGGTGGTGAAGGTATGGCGGCCTGTCGGACTGGACTTGCCCTCGTTGAGCCATGCCGGCCATTCCTTCAGAGTGCCGTCGGGTTGGCGCGGGCTGTCCTCGGGCAATGATTCGTCGCCGATCATGCGGTTGATCCAGAGGTTGGCCACCTGGATTTCCAGGGTGTTCGCGCCCTCCTTGATGGCATCGGTGATGTCGAGACGATAGGGCGTTTTCCACGCGATTCCAACGTCCTTGCCATTCACCTTCACCGAGGCCATGACCTCGACCTTGCCCAGATCCAGATAGATCCGCGCGGATTTTTTCAATGGCGTTGCCAGCGTCGAGGCATAGTCGAACTTCTTGCGATAAACCGCGCTGCCGGAGAAGTGCTTGATGCCATCATCCTGGTGGGTGCTCCATGAGGCCAACTTGTCCATGACGGTTTTTTCCGGAGCGCCCCGGCCGGGGGCGAATGTGACATTCCACGCACCCTCGATCGACAGTGGAGCAGGCAGGCCTTTTACCTCCATCTTTGTCATTTTGCCGGCGGCATTGCGGATTTCATAGGTGCCGTCGCTGAATGCTTCCAAGGTGACCGGGTCGATTGGCGTGTTCGAAGCCGGCTTTGCGGCCGATGGTTTTTTGGCGGCAAGCTCTTTGATTTCATCCGCGGAGAGAGCGGTGGGGAATTGGGTCACCGCAGCCGATTCGCCGGCAAACGCCTTGATTTCCCGACCGTGGGCCGCGCCGACGCCGGAGTGAACCGGCCGCCCGCTTTTCTGGCCTTTCTTCGCGAGTTTGCCATTGAGATACAGGCTCGGCGTTCCATCCTGATAGACCACCGCGACGTGGGTCCAATCGCTGATGGCCGCGGGGTGGACGAGAACCGGCGCGAAATGGTAGTCGCCATGCTCATAGATGCCGACACCGTTTTTCCCCGCGCCGAATCCGGCACCAACCGCATTGCCCTTCCATACTTCATGACCCGGAGCGGCGTAGACCACGTCGTTGCGCTCGATGTGGGCGGCGGTGATGCCGGTGGCGGCCTCCGTGGGCAACGCGACCTCGGCATTCGGCTTGATCCATGCGGCCATCGTGAAGGTGTTGGGGGTGGAGGCCTTTGCCTCCGTTCCTCCCGAAGCCGATGCGCCCAGCATCTCCTGTCCGTCGCGTTTCAACGAAACGATGCGGTCCGAGTCCTTGTCGGGGCCGTCCTTGAACACGACAAACACGGACTCCGCGGGTCCCAACACCAGCGGGATGTGGGTGCAGCCGTCGGATTCGCTGAACACACGGATCGGCTCGATGTTTCCGGTTTCCGGGTGCCACAACTCGGGTTGCTTGCCCGTCATGCGGAACGAGGCGGTTGTCTGAACCGGCGTGGTGTCCGGGTTGGCGACGAAGTAGATGTCGGCGCCGTCCGTGGCGCGGTGGATGTAACGCAGCTTCGCGGTTGCGGTGAAATCCTGCGGCACGCCCTTTTCCTTCAGGTATTGGGCTGCCTTCTTGTCGGTGACCAGTTTCGGCCACAGTTCCGAAGCGATCTGTTTCACCTCCGCATCCTTTTCCATGTCGGCCAGGCTCGGGGATTTCACCGGCGGGTTCGGATTCGCGATGATGGTGGCGCCCGCATCGGACAGCTCCTTGATTTTCTTCAGCAGCTTCAGCGTCATCGTCTGCGAGTCCGGCAGCACCAGCACGCGGTAGTTCATGCCATCCGGCAGGACGAGCCTGCCGTCCTTCACCTTCACGCGGTTCAGGATGACATCCGGCGAGCAACCGTCGAAGTTGTAGCCATTGCGGATGTCGGTTGCGAGTTCGGTTTCCGGAGGCCGGTCAAAGCGGCGCGGTGATCCTTCCGGCTGGAGGTAGAGGATATCCGCAACGAACAAGCCCTGGCGCAGCAGGTGCTGGCTGCGGGCGAGGTAGTCATGCCAGGGTTTCGTCATCTCCCACCACGTTTGCGTTCGTTCGTAGTGCAGGCCCCATGGTCCCATGGCCATGCCCGGTTCCACGCCCTTCACCCATGGCTGGACGGCGTAGCGGTGGAACACAATGCGGTTGATTCCTTCGGCGAAGGCCCAGTCGTTCATGGTCTTGATGGTTGCCGGATGGCTTTGCCATTTTTCCTGATCGGAGGACGTGAACGCCTCGGCACCGATGATGCGGCGGCCGTAGGTGTGGGCGGCGGATGCGGTGCCGGGGCAGCTGTTAGCCGTGTAAACCCGGGGGAACCCGCCGCACGGCCATGCCCAGAACTCGGCGATCGGCTCGTCCGCCTGTCCATTGTAGGCGCTTTCATCAACCGGCACGTTGTTGTCCCACGAATAACCTTCGATCGACAGGCGCAGTCCGTCAGCGTTGGCCAGCTTTTTCAGCTCCGCGGCATAGTTCTCCACAATCAGATCAGAGACCGTCTGGCGCAGGTCCCACAGGAAGCGTTCGGTGACTTCCTCGCTGTCGATCACGTATCCTGCGTATGCGGGCAGGAAGTGGAGCAGGTCATACTTGCGGCGCTGCTTGAATTCCTCGCGCATTTTTGCCGTCCAGTTTTGGGAACCGATTTCCCAGCTGTCGATGTGAGTGGAGACCAGAGCCTTGTTCTTGCCGGTGAGAGCCTTGTTTTTCTCCACCAGGCGGCCGATGAAGTTCTTGTAGTGCACCCCGATGGCTTCGCGGCTGAACTTGTCGCATTCCAGCCCTCGTCCGGATTCCGGTGCCGGATGGTTGTCCTTGCCGGTGGTGGTGTGGCCGAAGCGCATGACCAGCCACTTGCCGGCGGGGACGTCCCACTGGTCTTTTCCGGTTAGATCCACGATCTTGTCGCGCGGGATCACCGAGTTGGCCGGCAGTTCGCGGAATGAGGCGGGCAGGGGAGGAAGGTGTCCCGGGGCGAAGAGCGCCTTGTTTCCGGCATTGCCGATGCGCTCGTTGCCTTCGGGTGCGGGCATGGCCAGCACCGCGATGTCGCGGTAGAAATCCTTCACGGCCTCCGGTTGTGGCAGCGAGACCTTCCATTTTTGTCCGCCTTCGATCACGGTTTCCTTCCACACGACCTTCTGCATCGAGAGTTCCGGGGTGATCCACGGGCCGCCGCTGCCGCACCATCCGGCATCGTTGTTCATGGTGATCTCGAGACCGAGACGGTCGGCCTCGCGGCAGGCGTGCGAAAACACGTCCATCCAGAGCGGTCCTGCGAAAGCCGCCTTGCCGGGCGGCACGCCCTGGTCAACGTCCATCAGGATCAGTCCGCCGATGCCGACCCGCGCCATCGCCTCGAAGTCCGCGGTGATGCCTTCCTTGGTCAGGTTGCCGCTCAGCGCCAGGCAGTAAACCCATGGCCGGGCTTCTGCAGGTGGCGAGGCAAAGGCTTTGGCCAGATCGTCCTTCGCCTGCACGGCCATGCCCCAGGGGCTGAGTATCAGGCAGGTCATCCATATGAGTCGCTTCATCATTGTATGGGGTTCAGGTTTATATTGATTCTTGCATCACGAGTCATGTGGGCATGGCTAGCGAGTTGCCGGCAGATTTGCGGCCTTTGCCGGGTCGATATATTCAGCCAAATCCCGCAAGGCAATCACCTTGTATTGGTTGTCCTTCAGATACTGCATCATTTCCTTGAATGTCGCGGGATTTGTTCGGCGAAGTCATGTTCGTAATCGGGTACGCCGTGGTAAGTGATCACCACCACGTTGCCGTTTGCGGCTTGTTTCACAAAGTGGGCGAACTGCTTCATATCCTTCGGGTTGATCGAGGGGATGTCGAGCGGGTGGTCAACCGTCGGCCGTATGGCCTGAAATGGCCGCCGCGCTCGAAAGTGTATCCATGGGCCGAGAGATTCGCGAAGGTCCGGGGATTCGGCGCCTAGCACGGCCATGCCTGTGTTGTCGGCTTGGGAAGGCCGTTTTTCTTCATTTCGGCTTCCATGTCGAGGAATGCCTCGATTCCGGCGCTCACCGTGTGATGCCGGGTATGGTTGCCGATCTCGAAACCATCCTTGGCCATCACCTTCATCTGGTCCCAGGTCATGTACTATTCCTTTTTCCCGAAGGATGGCAGTGTGCAGACATAAAACGAGGCACCGAAGCCCAGCGATTTCAGCAGTGGGGCCACATATGTCGCGTGCGCCGAGCAACCGTCGTCGAATGTCAGAACGACCAGTTTGTCGGGAATTGGCTTGCGCAGTATGCCCATTGGATCTTTGGGCGGGCCTGAACGTTTGTGATACCCTGCCTTGACGACGCCGGGTGCCGGATCGTGGCCGAATGTCCCGGGCCTGGTGTTCGGTCGATCCGCGCGCCGAATTCCTTGCCGCCAGGACCTTCCCAGCCGAACTCAGGGCTCAGCGGGCGCACCAGCTTGTGTTGCCGCGCGATTTCCCTCAGCGCGGGTTCCTGTTCCCACAGACGGGTTCCAGTCTCGCCGGTCACACGGACGGTCAATATCGCGACCGCCAAAATGACCGATGGGGTTTCCGGTTTCATCACGCGCTTCAGGGATGCTCCGATTGATGCGCGGGTTATTTCCCCGTTTTCAGATCCTTCGATGTCGCGAGAGCGATCACGCGGCCCTGGTCACCCACGGCGTTGTAGAAGTGATAGACGACGCCGTCGTGCTTGACCACCCACGGCTTGTGGGCGAACTCGTTGTCCCACGGTTCCGATGGCTCGACGAGGTGTGGTCCGTCCCACTTCGTCCAGGTGACCATGTCATGGGATGCGGCGAAGGTATCGAAGGCTTTCGGTTTGTAGAAGGCACCGAAGTAAAACATCACCCAGATATCGCCGATCTTCGTGATCTGCGGGTCGCCGGAAATCCCGCTGCCGTTGTCCACCACCGGATCCTTGCCATATCGCAGCCATGTGGTCATGTCGTTGGAAACCGCCATGCCGATGACTTCGTATCCCGATTGGGTTTTCGCATTGTAATACATCACAAACGGGTAACCGAGCGAGCGCTTGGGATCGTGAATGATGTTGCTTTTGTATTGGGTGAGTTTCTCCCATGGGCGGCAGTCCGTCTGTTCGCGGGTGAGCACGGGATGCTCAAGCCGTGTCCATGGTTCCGGCTTGTCGGGGGTTTTCGTCCAGGCCATGCCGATCATCAACGGGTCGGTTTCATATCCGGCGAGGCTGCCGCCGAGGTAGGACATCCAGTATTTGCCGTCGTGCTGGCCGAGCTTGTAAGTGCCGCCCCATTGGTGGTCCTGGAGGGCGATGTATCCCGCCGCTTGGAGGGCGTCCCATGTTTTTTCGCGGAAGGGCAGGATTTTGCCGAGAGGTTTCCAGTCGAGCAGGTTGTCGCTGACCGCCAGCAGGGTTTCGTAACCGGTGCCGTCGAAGGTGATATAAACCATATACCACTTGTCGCCGTGGCGGAACACGCTGGGTGAATCCACCTTCCGGCCGCCCTCGCCTTTGAGCACCACGCCATATTTGTAAGGCGTCTTGATTTCATCATGGATCGCCTTCATCTCCTCGGCGGAAACGGGCTTGCCGCCGGCCTTGGATGGAATGATTTCGCGTGAGGTTTCGGCTTGCAAAACCGCAGCGCCCATCAAGGTGGTCATGAGCATGAGGCTGGTCCATCGGTGGCGGAGTGCTCCGTTTGGCCGCATTCCAGGTTGTTTGTGGTTATCGGTCCTTTGCATGTTCAGGGTTTTTGATGATGGTTTTCAGTGGCTCTGCGAGGGCTTGTTTGCAAGCTTTACCGCCGCTCATGGCGACCCTGACACAACGCCCGGAGCGCCCTGATTGTTTCAGCCGATCAGGCGGTCATGGGAAGGGGATGCGAGATTCGCAATTGGAAAAACACCTGCCGCCGCAGGTCACCAGCACCCGCAAGCACGCGCGCGTGTGCCGCATCCGGCTTTCCAGGCTTGCGATTTCGCATTTTGCACTTGGCCGGCAGGAAGTCCGCAACCCAGGAGTTGGTATCACAGCACCGTGCCTGAGGCGTGGCGGCGGCCCAAGGGGCGGTCATTCCTTGGTGTCGACCTGGCCAAGGACTTCGACCTTCACGGCGGCGACTCCGCGCTGGCGAAATCCGAGGCGCTCGGCGGTGCCGACAGTGACGTCGATGATGCGGCCGCGAATGAAGGGCCCGCGGTCATTGATGGTCACGATCTCCGACTTGCCGTTGGCCTGATTGATGACGCGCACCTTGGTGCCCATGGGCAGGGTCTTGTGCGCGGCGGTCGGTGAGACGTCGCACAGCCTCTGTCCGCTGGCGGTGCGTGTGCCACGATTGGTGCGGATCGAATACCACGAGGCTTTTCCGTGCTGGACGGATTTCACCGTGTAGCCGGCGTCATCCGTTTGAGAGACGTTTTTCTTGGAATTGGCATTTCCGGTCGTGGCACAACCGGGGAGGATCAGGACGCCGGCGAGTGCCAGAGCCACGGACTTGAAGTTCCGGGTCAGAGTCATCATAGGGTGTCGGGGTGAAGTTCGCTGGGGCCTTGGTGCCCGGCGCGGACCCCGGTCCAATAAGCGCTGTTCCGGCCGGGGGCAAGAAAAAACAGCCAATGCCCTGAAGTGCTTGAAATCCTGTGAAATCAAGGAAAATCTTCAAATTTATTCGGGTTTCCTTAAAAAAATTTCCGGTTTTTTTGTTCGTCAGCCTTGGCCGGATCCCGGCGGTGGTCCTTGGGGTTGACGCGCTGGATTTGGTGGCTACAGCTATCCGCCATCATGCAAGCCGACAACGAAACGCCACCCGTGCCGGAGCCCCCGGCCGATCCAGCTGCCGCGGCTCCCGCTGCGGAAGAACCGACGCTCGATCCATGGGAGCAGCTCGAAGCCGAGGCCGCAAAGTGGAAGGAAATCTCGCTGCGGACCGCTGCGGAAATGGACAATGTGAGAAAGCGCAGCGCCCGCGATCGCGAGGAGGCGATCCGCTATGCGAACCAGCGGTTGCTCGAGGAATTGCTCCCGGTCATCGACAACTTCGAGATGGGGATGCAGGTCGCCGCCCAGGACAGCACCTCGATGATCTACATCGGCATGGACATGGTGCGCCGCCAGCTCAACGAGTTCCTTGCCGCCCAAGGCGTCGAGGAGGTGCCGACAAACGGCCTGTTTGATCCGAATCTTCATGACGCGGTTTCCCAGGAAGACTGCGACGCGGGTGAGGAAGGCAGAATCCTGCGCGTGATGCGCCGGGGTTTCAAACTCCGGGACCGCCTGCTGCGCCCGGCGAGTGTGGTGGTTTCCAAACTGCCGACCCCTGCGGAAGGAGGCGACGCATAATCCCATGGCTGAGAAACGCGATTATTATGAGGTTCTGGGTGTCTCCCGCGATGCCAGCGCCGAGGAGATCAAGAAAGCCTACCGCAAGCTTGCGGTGAAGTTTCACCCGGACAAAAACCCGGGCGACCACACGGCCGAGGACAAGTTCAAGGAATTGGGCGAGGCCTACGAGGCGCTCAGCGATCCGGACAAGCGTGCGGCCTATGATCGCTATGGGCACGCGGCGTTTTCCGGAGGTGGTGGCGGGCGTGCGGGTGGTTTCCACGACCCGATGGACCTGTTCTCCCAGGTTTTCGGCGGTGCGTTTGGCGGTGGCTTCGAAGAGTTTTTCGGTGGCGGCGGAACGCGCCGCAAAGGATCCGGCAAGCAGCGTGGCAGCGATCTCCGCTACGATCTGGAAATTTCGCTCGAGGAAGCCGCACGCGGTGTCGAGAAGGAACTCGAAATCGAGCGGTTTGTGCCTTGTGACTCGTGCGACTCAAAGGGCACCCGCGGGTCCGGCGGCGTCAAAGTCTGTCCGACCTGTGGCGGGCGCGGGGTGGTCGCGCGCCAGACCGGGATTTTCATCCAGCAATCGACCTGCCCGGAATGCCGCGGTGCGGGTGAAACGATTTCGGATCCCTGCACCAGTTGTCGTGGCGACGGCCGGGTCCAGCGGGAAAGCCGGATCAAACTGCGCATTCCCGCTGGGGTTGATACCGGCACGCGTCTGAGATCCTCCGGCAATGGCGATGCCGGCGTGCGTGGCGGCTCCGCAGGTGATCTTTATGTATTCCTGCACGTCAAGGATCACGATGTGTTCGAGCGTGATGATGCTGACCTGTTCTGCGAAGTGCCGCTGACGTTTTCAGTCGCGGCGCTCGGTGGCGAACTCAAGGTGCCCACGCTGGACGGCCAATCATCGATCAAAATCCCGGCCGGCACCCAGGGAGGCACGGTTTTCCGGCTCCGCGACAAGGGCATGCCGGCGTTGTCGGGAGGCCGCCGCGGAGATTTGAATGTCCGCGTCCAGGTCGAGGTGCCCACCAAGCTCAACCAGACGCAGCAGGAGAAGCTCCGCGACTTTGCCGCCTCCATTGGCGACCATAATTCACCGATGCAGGAAGGTTTTTTCCAGAAGGCAAAGCGCTTCTTTGATCTCTAACAAAAGATGCCCCGGTTTTTGTTGCCGCCCGATGCCTGGCGCTCCGACCCCGCACTGACGGGGGACGAGGCGCGGCATTTGTCGCAGGTCCTGCGCATCCGGGCGGGTGAGGGGATCACCGTGTTCGACGGGTGCGGGCGTCGCGCGGAGGCCGAGGTGACGGCTGTCTCCCGCGATCGCGTCAGTCTGAGGATCGGTGAGCCCCGGACAACGTCGCCGACGCTCCCTGCCATCACCCTGGCCCAGGCGATCCCCAAGGCGAAAAACATGGATCTGATCGTGCAGAAAGCCGTGGAGCTCGGAATCTCCGCGATCCAGCCGATCATCACCAGCCATACCATCGTCCATCCCGACAACGGGAAATCCGCGAAGTGGCGGCGGGTCGCGCTGGAAGCCTGCAAGCAATGTGGTCAGGACCGGTTGCCGGTCATTGGCGACCCCATGGGCTTCGACGCATGGCTGGACTCCGCCCGGTCCCGGGATGGGTTGAAAATCATCGCCTCGCTCGCCCCCGGCGCGCGGCCGCTGCGCGAGGTCTTGCGCCAACATCCGGCCACCACGGCCGCCACATTGTTAGTTGGACCGGAAGGGGATTTTTCGCAGGAAGAAACCCGTTCGGCGCTGGCTGCCGGATATCTGCCGGTCTCCCTTGGCGCGATCGTGCTGCGTGTGGAAACCGCCTCGCTTTTCTGCCTTTCCGCGCTGCGCTATGAGTTCGGTGGCGATGCGAAGGAATGAATTCTCACGGGCGTGCCAACAAGCTCCAGCGGTGGGTGGTGACCGGTGTGGCAGCCCATTCATGCCGTGAGGGCGGGATCGGTGCCGATCATGCCGGCAAGGCTTTCGCGGTATCCGGCTGAGCGGACGTAGTTGAGGGTGTTGCGCGCCTTTTCCAGGCGGCCATGGATTTTCAGGCGGCGCAGTTCGCTCTGATAGTTCGGCTTGGCGAGGAAGCCTTCAAGGTAATCGATGTGACGCTGCCAGAGCGCGATGTCCACCCGCACCTTGGCATCGAGGCGCGCGCGGTACCAATCGGATTCCAGCATTGCCTCGCGGGTGAACATCGCGCGGATGGCGGGATCCTTGAGGTTTTTTCCCTCGTAGTGTCCGTAGGCCATGATGTGGAGCAGGGCGCGGATCGGCGGGATGGCGGCGTCAACCCCACCATCGCTGAAGTAATTCAGCGCCACGTTCCGCTGGGTCTGGATGATGTTGTCGATGCCATCGGCGAAGTCATCGGCCGACTGCAATTCCGGCCTGAGCATCTCCTCGTCGAAGATGGTTTCCGGTGCGGAAAACACTCGACCGAAGAACGAGGTGACGAACAGTTTGGTGATGCGGTATCCGAGCCGGCTGGCTTCGATGGTCGTGCCGTTGTGATCGAAATCGGCGATTTTTTCCAGGTATCCGTGATCGATCAGGAACTGCGGGTCGCGCTCGCGGATTTGCATGCGTGACCAGACTTCCGGGACAAGCAGGCTGATGTCGTGATCGACGCGGAACTTCCGGCCAATGTGGCCTGCGGCGGTGGTGAATCCATGGTATCCGGTGGCGAGGTAGGACACCATCGCGGCATTCAGGTCGTGGATGGGAAGCAGCGCGTTGAACGGCCCCTTGGTCAGAGCGCCTTCACTGCCCGCGCCGGTGGTGGACGGGCTCTTGCCGGTGAGCGAGGCGATGAAGTCCATGAACAACTCGGGCAATTCCTGATAGTGGATCGGGTTGTAAACGGCGAGTGCCCGGATGCCTGCGGCCTCATCCGGCGGGTTGTTGCGGCGGCCGGCAAGCACCGAGTTGACCGGCATGGGCACCGCTGCGTCGAGCGGCAGGCGGCGGATGAAGCGGGTGCCGAGGGTGCTCAGATAGAGTGCGCGCGGGTCCTCCAGATCCGGGCGGTTCTGCAGGTAGCGCGGATTCTTGGTCGGCTTGCCGTCGACCAGACGCGGCTGATGCGTGCTGATGAAGTATTCCGGTTTTTTCGCGGCGACGAATTTGCGAATCGTTTCCCGCATCGGCGGGGTGAACTGCTCGAAGCGGATCGCGTCGTTCATCATCGCGCGGGCCTCGGCGCGCGGGATCGGCTCGTAGTTGGAAAAGAACGTTCCGGGCTGGCTGAAATCGCTCTCGGTTTTCTTGTCGTAGCCGCGCGTGATCGCGTCGTCCGGGCGCTGGAACAAACGGTATTCGCAGTTTTTGATGAACTTGAGCGATGGGTTTGAGACCTCGCCGTGCAGGCCCTGGATCAGGTGTTGCGGCACGACCAGCGCCGCGCTGATGTCGTCCTCGGTCTGGATTTTTTTCGCGGGAGCGAAGTCCTTGCGCACGCTGAAGGTGCGCCACGTGCCGTCCTCGGTGAAGCCGACGCGCAGGTATTGGGTGACCAGGCGCTGGCGGCGGTAGATCAACTGGCGGCCGGGCATGCCATCGATCAGGTCCACGCTGAAACGGTCGCGCCAGTTATCGCCCCAACTCGGTTTGTAGAAGCGTTTGATCAGCAGCACGAGGTCGCGGACGGCGGGGCTGATGGTATCGAGCCAGGCGTTGTATTGCGGGGTGAACTCCGGGCTGTGGGTGAGCAGGCGGATCACCGAGCCGAGCGAGCGTTTCGGGCTGAGCAGCGGGCGGCTGGGCTTCGCCGGATCGGGTGGATCCGGGTAGCGGTCCTCGAAATTGTGGCGGATCACCGCCTCGGCGGCATCGAAGTCCTTGTGGAGGTCGTTGACCAGACGTGCGGCGGTGAACATCGCGTCCGAGATCGATTTCGAAATCTCGGATTTGCCGCCACCGGAGACGGTGCAGGGCTTGTGGCAGAAGGTTCCCTCCGCAGTGGTGCCGATAATCCGCCAGCGCATGCCTTCGGATGGTTTGACCATTTCCACCTTGTAGCCGGATGGCAGCACATAAGTGATGCCGGGTTCGAGCTGGATCGACTGCGGACCGTCGGTGTTGACCCAGGACAATTTCTGGTCCTGAAGGTCGATGCGGACGTCTTCGGGGACGTAGTAGATGTCGCGGTAGGTCTTGTCGATGCCGTAGCCCTCGGCCTGGAGATCAAAGAGTTTGTAGTATCGGGCAATCACGCCGTCGAAGGTGTGGTTCACCGAGGGTGCGAAGTCGCTGAGTGAGAAATCCTCTCCGAGATCGTAGCTGGGGAAGGCGATGGCACCGCCGGCGTGTTCCTCCTCGGCATTGCCGAAGAGGTTGCAGGCGTAGCTGATCTGGGTTTTCACCTCCTTTTTACAGTATCCATAGTAGTTGTCCGCAATCAGCGTGACGATCACGCCGCGGCGGTCGCGGCAGGTGATTTTGAAGGCGCCGCCATTGTTGTAGAGTTCGCCATCCTCCGAGTAGCACATGCCGTCGCGGATCTGTCGTTCGGTCGCGGCGCTGATGTGGGGCAGTCCGAGTTCCTTCTTCGTCAGCGTGACGAGGTGGGGTGCGAGGATCACGCAGCCGCTGTGGCCGGACCAGTGTTCCGCATCGAGGCGGGCGTCGTTGTCGGGGAGGTAAGGGTCGCCGGCGTTGCCGAAAATGCTTTCCACGAAGTCGAGGTTGCTGACCAGGTTGCCTGGGGCGAAAAACCGGATTTCCATCGATTTTTCCGGTGATACCCCCGGGACTGCCGGCGAGATGACCGGGCGGAGCAGCAACGAAATGAACACCCGCGCCGGGTGGGGGGATGTGCCGGTGAAAGGCAGCGTCATCAAGTCGTCCGGCGGGTGAAGAGCGTGTCTCAGCAGCCGGGCGAACGTTTCCTTGGGCACCGCCTTCTTGTCGGCCGGAACGGGCAGGCCGCCTTCGGTGACATGAAACACGCCTTCGGTCGTGCGGCGGTCGCTCGCGGGATTGTGGCAGACCCCCTGATGCACGCGGTAGGAACTGAGAATCGACGATTTGAACTGATCCTGGTCCGGTGGCAGAGAAAGCATGCGGGCGATGCCGTGGCGCTCCACCACCAACGCGCCGACCGGGATCAAGTGATTGCGACCGGGGAAGACCTCCTTGACGATTTCCTCCCCGAGATAGGCCTGGAGGAAATCATCGATCGCAGCATCCACCGGGCAGAGGTAGTCGGAAAGCAACCGGGTTTTTTCCTGGAAATTCGCGATCAATGAACGGCCGAGATCGAGAAATGGATAATCCTCGTCCTTGCCAACGATGTGAAAGCCCCTGGCGGCGAGCTTGAGATTCACAAATTCACGGAGGCGGTTCTCCTCGTCAGGGGAGGCGATGGCAGGGCCCTCGCTGGTGAAGCCGATTTTGTCTCTGAGGTGGGTCATGGGGATCGACGGATAGGTGCCGGCAGGCGCTTTCCCAAGCAGGAGACACGCCAAAGATGAGCTGAAAATCCAGTGGCTGCCGGCTCATGCGGGCTGGTTTACTTTGCGGGCATCTTGTAGTTTCCCGGGATTCCGGGGGTCAAGGGATTTCCCGGGTGCGTGGGGACTGGATATATTGGAATGAGGAAAACAGGAAGGATGGGGATCCATGCTCCCGGTTTGGCTTTCCAATTTCGGCGGACAGGATGTCCGCGGCACTGAGCCGACAAGATGTCGGCGCTCCGAATGAGAGCAATCAGGAGTGGATTTGTTGGAATGAGAAAGGCAGGAAAACAGGAAGGATGGGGATCCATGCTCCCGGTTTGGCTTTCCAATTTCGGCGGACAGGATGTCCGCGGCACTGAGCCGACAAGATGTCGGCGCTCCGAATGAGAGCAATCAGGAGTGGATTT
>CAYNQJ010000010.1:0-20312 GCA_964399305.1 uncultured Luteolibacter sp. | reverse complement strand
GCACTGAGCCGACAAGATGTCGGCGCTCCGAATGAGAGCAATCAGGAGTGGATTTGTTGGAATGAGGAAGGCAGGAAAACAGGAAGGATGGGGATCCATGTTCCCGCCTCTGTCGGCCATCAATCCACAAGATCCGGAATCATGCCTTGCCGGGTATGGGGGGAGCCTCTTCTGGCATTTTGACGGTGCCTTTCTCGAAATCGAGAGCGGTCGGCTTGCAAGTGAAGTTGTAAAGCGGTGATTCTTTGTTAGCGACGAGGTCGTTCCAGCGGATCATTTCGCCGGTGTAGGCGGACATGCGGCCCATGATCGCCACAAGTGTGGATTCAGCAACGGTCTTGGACTCGTTGAGCGGTTTGCCCTCGAGCACACTGCGGATCATCGCAACGTGTTCCTGGACATACGCGTTGTCAGTATCCAGCTTGATTTCCGCGATTTTGACATCCTTGCCGGTGAGTTTGCCGCCTCCGTAGCATGAGCCGGTGGCACCGGTGAAGGTCTCGCCGACGTACTGGTGGGTGCCTGCAAGCTGGCGGCACTGGCTGTGAATGTGGACGTCGTCGCCGAAGTCGTAGTCCACGCTGAAGAAGTCAAACATGTTGCCGGTTTTGCGGCGCGCCCTGCCACCGAAACCGACTGCGGACACAGGGAGCCTGCCGATGAACCAGACCGCCACGTCGAGGTTGTGGATGTGTTGCTCGACGATGTGGTCGCCTGACGTCTCGGTGAAGTTGAGCCAGTTGCGGGCCATGTAGTCGGCTTCGGATTCGCCTTGGTTGCGAGGCTTGATCCATGGAACGGTTCCGTTCCATTGCACGACTCCACCGCGGATCGGTCCGATGGCGCCGGCATCGATGAGTGCCTTGTTGCGCAGGTAGCTTGCGGTGTGACGCCGTTGGGTGCCCGCGACGACCGCCAGTTTTTTGGCCGCGGCTTTTTCACCGGATGCAATGATGTCGCGTGCGCCGACGGGATCGACGGCGACGGGTTTCTCGATGAAGCAATGCTTGCCTGCCTCGACGGCGGCCGCGAAGTGGAGCGGGCGGAACGATGGAGGTGTGGCCATCAGGACGTATTCGCAATCGCTGGCGATGACTTTCTGATAGCTGTCGAATCCGTAATGGCAGCGGTCCGCCGCAAGGCCGTGGGCTTTCCCCACATTTTCGGCCTGGCCTTTGAATGCGTCGGCCACAGCCACGACTTCCGCCTGGAGCCCGAGGATTCCACAAGCGGCCTTGAAATCATTGAGTGCGCCCGACCCCCGGCCGCCACAACCGATGAGGCCCACTTTGATTTTTTTGCCGGCGGTTTCAGCGGCGTATGCCTGCCCTAACGCGAGGCTGGTGCCAAGCAGGGTTGATTTTCCGATGAAAGAGCGGCGGCTCAGCGGAGAGTGGAAGCTGGAGGTCATTGTGTTTGTGGGTTGGTTTTTTACAGGGTGTTGCTTATTGGTTCGACTTGTCGAAGGCGGCGTCAAAGGCAATGCCGCTGACCGGGAAATCCAGGCTGCGGACGAAGGCCGCGGCTTCCGCGCCGCCGTGGACGCGGTCCATGCGGATGTCTTCCCATTCCACGGAGAGCGGGCCGGCGTAGCGGATGTCGTTGAGGGCGACGATGATGTCCTCGAACTCGATGTCGCCGCGGCCGGGCGAGCGGAAGTCCCAGAAGCGGCGGGCATCACCGAAGTCGGTATGGCCGCCGAAGACACCGACGGTGCCGTCGCCATGACCCCACCAGGCGTCCTTCATGTGAACGTGATAGATGCGGTTGGAGAACTCGCGGATGAACCTGACGTAATCCACGCCCTGATAGCCGAGGTGGGATGGGTCGTAGTTGAAGCCGAAGCGTTTGTGGTTGCCGACCGCGGCCAACGCCCTGTGGGCGGAGGCGATATCGAAGGCGATCTCGGTGGGGTGGACTTCCAGGGCGAAGTTCACATCGGCCTTGTCGAAAGCGTCGAGGATCGGGAGCCAGCGTTTGGCGAAATCCTTGAAGCCTTTTTCATAATAGGCCTGCGAGGTTGGAGGGAAGGCGTAGATCGAGTGCCAGATGGAGGAACCGGTGAAACCGTTGACGACGGCGGGGAAATCATCGGAGCCATCACGGCCGGGTTTGGCATTGAAGAAGGCGCGTGCGGCCTTGGCGGTGGAGATCATTTGTTTGGCGGCGCGTTTGCGGACGCCTTCGGGATCGCCATTGCCCCAGACATCCGGGGAGAGAATGGCCTTGTGGCGCTCATCGATCAGATCGCAGACGGCCTGGCCGACGAGGTGGTTGGAGATGGCGTAACAGGTGAGTCCGTGATCGGAGAGGAGTTCCCATTTTTCCTTCACGTATTTTTTATTCGCGAGGGCGGCATCGACATCGAAGTGGTCGCCCCAGCAGGCGAGTTCGAGACCGTCGTATCCCATTTCGTAGGCGAGCGGCGCGAGTTTTTCGAGCGGAAGGTCGGCCCATTGGCCGGTGAAGAGTGTGACTGGGCGTGACATGATGGTAACAGGTTTTGGGGTTGAAGGAAAGGTGGGGAAATCCACTTCCCAGATCAACCCAAATCATCCCTCAACGGCATGGAATGACCTCCGGGCGTTCCGGAATGGCGGGGCTTGAATTGCCTGTGGCCATGCGGCATGCGCTTTGCGGATGGATCGCGCCGCCCAAAGCGGCCAAGAGATTCCGCTTGGTCCGTAAGGATGAGAGGTGGAAGACCGGCCGGAAAACCATCTTCGGGCATATCGTGGGCTGTGCAATTCTCAACCCGTTTGCCGGACCGCTGTCGAACGCCCCGGCCTTGCAGTGGCGCCATCCAATCGCTCAGCGCAAGCCGCATCGCCGCAGGCAGAACGGTCCCTGTTTGTTTCAAGACAGGCTCTCACGCAGAATGCGGGTCAGCGGTCCGGGGGGGAAATCGATGGATTCCAGGCGGGAAACCCCGGTGATGCCGCGGATCGACGATGTCAGGAATATTTCGTCCGCCACCGTGACATCTTCCATGATGCCCTCACATTCGCCACAGGAAATGCCGAGCGATGCGGCCATTTCAACCACCCGTGCGCGGGTGATTCCGGGTAGGCATCCGGAACTGAGGGGGGGCGTGAAAAGACGGCCGGCTTTCGCCCAGAAAACATTCGCGGTCGCGGCCTCGCAAAGGTGTCCGCCGTGATTGAAAACCAGCGTTTCGTCGAATCCCTTCCTACGGGCATCTGCCAGGGCAAGCAGGTTTTCCGCGTAGGAAAAACACTTCAATCCTGCTAGGGGTGAGTGCTCGTTTTTCAACCAACGGCTGATGTTGACAGTGAGCTCAGGTGGCGATTGCGTGACGGCTGCGGCATGCATCCAGAGTTGCCGGTCGGGGCCGGGGGTGGTGTCATCGAGCGGGCCGCTGCCGCCGCTGAGAGACAGGCGGATCCGCGCGTGTCCTGTGGCGAGTCCATTTCTTGTTAGGAGCTCCGCCATGATTTCCCCGAGATCTGTGGGAAACCCGCAGCTCCAACCCAGCCGGACGCAGCCGTTTCGCATGCGGTCCAAATGGCGGTCCAGCCTCACGGGCATGCCGTTCACCGCGAGGATGGTTTCAAACAAGCCGAAGCCGTGCAACAGCCCCCGATCCGTGGCCGAGACCACGGGCGACGGGCCATTGAGCCATTGCCCGTTGCACCAGATATGATTCATGACATCGATTTGCCGGTTCCCCGGTGACTTGTAAATGTTGAAAAAAACCGGGTGATTTGAAATGAAGACCATGGGGTTTCCTGCCCCAGGCGTAGGAAATTGGCGGTCGCCACACAGAGGGCTTGGCGGATCGAGGGAAACCCGTATGCTCCGCCGCATGTCAAAATATGCCGGAGAAGAAGTGCTGGTGGTGCCGCGGTCACTGCTGGAGCAAATCGGGTCCTTTGAGGGGATCCGGACCCATGGCCTTGAGCAGGCGGTTTCGCGGTTGCTGGACCCATCGGCGCATTTTTTCATGGATCGTGGTGCGGCCGAGGATGATCCGGGGCACAAACAACTCATCCCGTATTGCATTTTCCGCTGTGGCGACCGGATCCTTCATTACACCCGGGGCAAATCCGGTGGTGAGAGCCGGCTTCATGCGAAAATCTCCGTGGGGGTGGGTGGCCACGTCAACCCGGTGGACACCGGCGGTGGCAAGACCGGACCGGACGCCTATCATGCCGCGGTCACCCGCGAAATCGAGGAGGAGCTTCATTTGCCCGAGGATCACGAGCACCGGATCATCGCCTTGCTCAATGACGAGTCGAATCCGGTCGGGCAGGTCCATCTGGGCATTGTGCATTTGGTGGATTTGAAATCCGATGCCGTTTCCTCGCGTGAGGAGGCCCTATCCGATTTGAAATTCTCACCGATCAGCGAGCTGGATGGGCCGCTTTTTGACCGGCTTGAGACCTGGTCGGCATTCTGCATCCGGCATCTGGTGGAGACCGGAATCTGACCGGACGCCCGCGCGTGCCTGGCGGGTCACATTGTGACACACCGGAAATTTGGGGGCGGTGTGAAGATTGGGGTGGCGGATTGCGCGAAATTTGCCAATGGTGGCGCACGTGGTTGATTCACCCGTGCCGCCTCCGATGTCAGCGAAAACCAAGCCAATCAAGCCCCGCATCCTGATCGTCACCCCGGAGATCACCTATCTGCCCGCAGGCATGGGCAACATGACGCAGCGGATGTCGGCGAAAGCCGGGGGCTTGGCCGATGTTTCCGCCTCCCTGGTTTCGGCGTTGTTCGAACTCGGGGCTGACGTGCATGTCGCGATGCCCAACTACCGCCGGATGTTCCAGGGAGACATCTTCAACCTGCACGACAAGGAGCTGAGGAAATACCATGAGGTGCTGCCGGACACCCACATCCATCTGGCGGAGGACCGGATCTTTTATTACCGCGAGCAGGTTTACAGCAACCAGTCGGATGAATCGATGCGGATCGCGCTGGTGTTCCAGCGGGAAGTGATCAACCACATTGTTCCGCGGGTGCAGCCGGATCTAATCCACTGCAACGACTGGATGACCTCCCTGATTCCGGCGATGGCGAGGCGGCGCGGGATCAAGAGCCTGTTCACCGTTCACAACATCCACACCCGCCAGGCATCGCTGGCGCAGATCGAGGAAGCGGGGATTGATGCCGCTGAATTCTGGATGAACATGTATTTCTGCGGACCGCCGCAGAACTACTATCATGCGAGGTCTCACGTGCCTGTGGATTTGCTGACGACAGGAATTTTCTCCGCCCACTACATCAACACCGTGAGCCCGCGGTTCCTGTGGGAAATCGTCGAGGGCTGGCATTCGGTCGTGCCGGACTCGGTGCGCGCGGAATTGCGCAACAAGTATTTCGCAGGGTGTTCCGCCGGGATTCTCAACGCGCCGGACGTTTCCTACAATCCGGTCACGGACGACGCGCTGACCCGGAATTTCGGCATGGATGACGTGATGGAGGGCAAGGCCGCCAACAAGGAGGCGCTGCAGCGCGAGCTGCATCTCAAGCTGGATCCCGACGCGCCGATCTTCTTCTGGCCGTCGCGCCTTGATCCCGTGCAGAAGGGTCCACAGTTGCTGACCGAGATTCTCTATCAGACCGTGTCGGATTACTGGGATCGCAATCTCCAGGTGGTGGTGGTGGCCAACGGGCCGCACCAGCAGTGGTTGGACAAGATCGTGGCGGATTTCGAATTGCACGAACGCGTGTCGGTGGTGGACTTCGACGAGCGTCTGTCGAGGCTTGCCTACGCGGCGTCGGATTTCATGCTGATGCCATCGTTGTTCGAGCCGTGCGGGTTGCCGCAGATGACCTCTCCGCTTTATGGTTCGTTGCCGGTGGTTCATGCGACCGGTGGTCTGTATGACACCATCCGTCCTCTCGATGTGGATCATTCCACGGGCAATGGTTTCAGTTTTGAGCACTATGGGTCAGCGGGTTTCCGCTGGGCGATCGACCGTGCGATGGAATTCCATGCGCTGCCGCGCGAGACCCGCGAGCGTGAAATCCGCCGGATCATGCGCGAAAGCGCGCGGGATTTCAGCCACAAGGAAGTCGCCCGCCGCTACATCGAGATGTATGAGGACATGCTTGAACGCCCGCTGGTTGAGAAGGAATCAGGTGAGGTGATCAAGGCGATCGCCGAGGGTCTTGCGGAGGCCCGGTTGGAAGTCCAGGCGGACCAGTCCATCGACAGGTTGTGAGCCAGGGTTCCGAGGTGGCTGCGGAAACGGTTTCCCGATCCTGACCGCCGTGTCCCGCATGCTCACAACGATACCTGGATGGGGCTGCCTTCGTAGGCAATGGCGGTGCCTTCGGTTTCAACGGCACCGGCTCCCTGGCCTGGGCTGACGACCACGAGATGGAGCTGTCGTTTGGCAGGCATGCCGGGGTAGTTGCCTTGGCGTGCCCCGATGTCCAGGGTCCTGGTTCGGTCGTTCCATTTCAATTCAACCGTTGCCCGCGCGCCATTCTCGTAGGCGAATCCATCGCCGCTGTCATCGTAGAGCGTGAAGGTTCCATCAGCACCCGGATAGATGCGGATTTCCAGTGGTGCCTCCGGATGCTCACCGGTGTATTGTGAGCATGGTCCGAGTGGAATGATGGCACCGGCGCGGACGAACAAGGGGATTTGATCGAAGGGGGCGTCGGCTGCGAGAGTTTGACCGCCTGCATGGCGGGCGCCGGTCCAGAAATCGTACCAGTCGGACCCCGACGGCAGATGCACCGCTTGGGTGGATATGCCGGGTTCGGTGACGGGCGTCACAAGGATTGACGGGCCGAACAGGAACTGGTGTTTGGCTGATAGAGCGTTCCCATCGTGGGCGAAGTCCATCAGCATCGGGCGCATGATGGTGTATCCCTTGGAAGTGGTTTGCCATGCGGTGGCGTAAAGGTAGGGCAGCAGGCGGTAGCGAAGATCGAGCATCCTGCGGGCGGCTGATTCGAAACGAGCGCCGTAGCGCCAGATTTCGGTGTCCGAGCCGAAACCATGGATCCGGAAGATCGGATTGAAGGTGCCGAACTGGAACCAGCGGATCAGGATCTCATGGTATGCGGTATCGGTGTATTGATCATCGGGTCGGAAAAACCCGCCGATGTCGGTGGTCCAGTAGGGGAGTCCCGAGGCGCAGTAATTCAGTCCGGCAACGATTTGCCGGCGGAACGCGTCCCAGTCCCAGCCGATGTCGCCGGACCAGGTGATGGATGCGTAGCGTTGTTGTCCGGGATAGGCCGACCGGGTGAGGATGCAGACGCGGCGGTCGGGAGCGGCGGCGCGTTGGCCGTCGTAAACCGCCTTGCTGACGTAGAGCGGGTAGGTCAGGCGGTTCAACTCGCCGGGGCCGAGGTGGGTCGTCGTTCCGGCGAGCGCATCGTTTTCCGGTTCGGTTGCATCCAGCCACCAGCCATCGATGCCGAGGTCAAACAGGCGTGTTTTCATGGCCTCCCAGTGGGCGGCCTGGACGCGCGGGCTGGTCATGTCGAGCCATGGCGATCCGGGGACATAGCAGTCCGATGCCTCGTAGGCGCGGCCGAGATCGGAATCCTTGCTGACATTTTCCCACACCGAAATGATGAGCGCCATGTGCATGCCGCGGAGTTCCGCGGTCATTGCGGCGGGGTCGGGGTAGCGGGCGGCATCGAACTGCATGCCGGCCCATTGTTCCTTGGGCCAGTATTGCCAATCCTGGACCATCACATCCACCGGCAGGCGGCGTTCCCGGTAGCCGCGGGCGTTTTCCAGCAGGTCCTGTTGCGAGGTGTAGCGTTCACGGCACTGCCAGAACCCGTATGCCCAGAGCGGCAGCATGGGCGCATGGCCGGTGACGTCGCGATAGGCGGCGAGGATTTCATCGGTGGTGGAACCGGAGAAAACCACATAGTCCAGGCTGTGGGCATGCGGGGAGCGGAACGTCGTGACATCGTCCACCGTTCGGGCGCGCAGGGCGGGTTCTCCCTTGGTGGCCACGACCCGGATCGTGTGTTTGCCGGGTGTCAGGCTGATGCGGGCATCGGCGGATGGCGGCAGCCAGAAATTTTCCTGATAGATCACCGGCACATCGTCGACATAAAGCGCGTGGCGGTTGGTCATCTCGCCATAGTCGAGGAACAGGACGCGATCCCGGCCGTCCGCGACATCGACCGATCCGTGGTATGTGCGGATCCGGCAGGTATCGGTGTAGGCTCCCACGGATCCGGTCACGGTCATGGTGAACTCCGGGCCTTCGGCCGGATCTTTCTCCAGGGCGATCACTTCATCGGCGGGATTGAAATCCGTCATGCCGGGTTGGTGCCAGAACAGGCCGTAGCCGAGATTGGAAAGGATGAAGGGCAGTGCGATCTGGGTGTTCACCTGGAGCAGGCGCCGGGTGACGCCGCGCAGGTTCGCATGGCCGTCCTGGAACTGGCCGAGGCCATGCAGGTGTTCTCCGGGTGGCGAGACAAAGCCCTGTTGGACCGCATGGCAGGGGACGCCCTGGATGGCTCCCGGGTCGAGGCGGCGGGTTCCCGGGGCTTCTTCTAACAATAATTTCCCCGCCGCGTCGCGGAAGCACAGGGTTTCCCTTTTGCTGTCGAATGTGGCGGAGATCCCGGAGGTCCGCAGGGTGATGTTTCCGGCAGAGGTTTCGCTGGTGAATGCGGGGGTGGCGGGAGTAACGATGGCTGGGCTCTGCCAGTCTCCGGTGCTGCCGTCGGGAATGATTTGCACGCGGATCGCGCGCTCGTGGATGGGGCACAGCACACAGGTGCCGCCTTGGATCGGAATGCGGAGTTCGTTCATGACTTGTTGGCGGCGGGGTGGGGCCGCGGGGATGGACCTCAGGCAAGCAGCCGCTCGATCACATCGGCGGCGCTGTAGCTGTCCTTGCCGTCCAGCAGCGATTCGCGGACCGCGTCGAGGTCGTTGCCGATCGTGATGAGCTGGGGTTCCACGCCGCCATCGCGGAGCTGGCCGATGCCGGCGGACGCGCAGAGCGAGTTGCAGAGGCAGATGCGGTTGGCGGTCTGGGCCGGGTCGCCGCCTTTGGACGCGTAGATTTCCTCCGGTTCTGCCGAGCAGCGGAAGCCGATCGAGCCGTCGGGTTTCTGATAGGTTTCGCGCAGCACGCCGAGGTCGCAGACGCGGCGGCGATCCTGATAGACCTCGGGGTCGGCGATGCTGCCGGGCATGCGTGCGACCTTGAAGGGGAAGCCGGTGGGGGAGGCGAAGGCGTCGGTGTGGACTTCCAGCTCGCGGGTTTTGATGGCGGAGATGATTCTTGCTTTCAGTTCGGGATCGAATCCGGATTCCTCGCAGAAGGCGAAGGCGGTTCCGACCTGGATGCCGCGGGCACCGAGGGCCTGGGCTTCACGCAGCTTGCCGATCCGGCCGTATCCGCCTGCGAGCCAGAACGGCAGGCCGATTTCCACGAATTTTGCGGGGTCGATCCGGTCGCGTTCACCGTAGATCGGTTCGCCTTCCGCAGAGAGTTGCATGGCACCCCGTGGCGGGGCGTTGTGGCCGCCGGCGATGGGGGCTTCCACCACAAATCCGTCCACCTTGCCTGATGACTTGCGGCGAAGGTTTTCCGCAAGCACCGGAGAGGAGACGATCGCCAGGAACAAGGGGCGCTTGAGTGCGGGTGGTGGACCGAAATCTTCCGGGTTCACCTTGATGAAGACCGGTTCCGTGGCACCGGTCACATCGAGGCGCATTTCGGCCGGGTGGCCGGCGGCAAGGTCGTCGAGGATTTTCGGGATTTGGCGTGGGATACCGGCACCCATCAGGACCACATTCACACCGGCCAGCATGGCACCGTGGAGGGCAAGCAAGGTGGGAGTCTGGATTTTTTCCAGCAGGTTGAGGCCGACGACGCCCTTGTGGCCTTCCTTTGCCAGATGGATGGCGACGAAGGCGGAGGCAACGACCAGCTCGCGGGTCGGGCGGGCCGGTTCGTGGGAAATCATGGGCGGGGTTTTGAATGGTTCGTCATCCGGCTTGCCGCCGGCGATAAAATACCGATCCAGGATGCGGGCGGCGATTTCCGGGTAGGGGAATGCCGAGAGGGCGCGTCTCAGGTGGCCGCCGATATCGCCGAGTTGGAGTTGGCGGGTGAGCAGGAGATCGAGGGCGGTTCCTGAAACCACGCCGAGTTGACCCTGTTGGGAGACGGCCCGTGCCAGTCGCCATCCGGAGACGCCAACCCCCATGCCTCCCTGGATGATGGGTGGGAGCTGCGCCGCATCGGCGGTGCATGATGATGAGGAATCACTGGTCATTTTGGGGATTGTGGACGACATCCGGGCGGGGCCAATCGGAAAGCAGCCCGTGCGCGGCAAATCGTTTGATAAGCAACACTAGTCAGGCCGGGGGCGCTTGGCAAGCATGTGCCTGCGGCCAATCTCCTTGATTTCCGGCTTTGGGAAACGGAATCTCCCGTCCTGTGACATCCCACACCGCGCCCCTCACGTCTGCCCAGGTGGAAATCCTCCGCCAGGTGCTGCACCGGCAGGGCTATGATTTTGAAAGCAAGCCGCACGCGTTGTTTTCCGCGCGCAAGGGGAAACTCACGGTCACGGTCTATCAAAAGGGGCCCAAGGTGCTGATTCAGGGCAAGGAGACCGAGGACTTCATCCGTTTCACGCTTGAGCCGGAGGTTCTGGGCGAGGCCAGGCTCGGCTATGAGGAAATCCACGATCCGGAAAAATACGCGCCGCATTTCGGCATCGATGAAAGCGGGAAGGGGGACTTTTTCGGGCCGCTGGTGATTGCCGGGGTTTTCACCGACGGGGCCATCACGCGGCGGTTGATCGAGGCCGGGGTCATGGACTCCAAGCGCGTGACCAGCGCGGCGCGGATCAGGCGGCTTGCCGAGATCATCCGTGCCACGCCGGGATGCGTGACCGAGGTGGTCTCGATCGGCCCGGAGCGTTACAACGAGATGCACGCGTCGTTTGGCAACCTCAACCGTCTGCTGGCGTGGGGGCACGCCCGCGTCATCGAAAAACTCGCTGCGGCCAGACCGGACTGTCCGCGGGCACTTAGCGACCAGTTTGCCCGGCGGGAGGTCCTTGAGCGCGCGCTGCGGGAGAAATGCCCGGGCATCCGGTTGGAGCAACGCACCAAAGGCGAATCCGACACCGCGGTGGCCGCCGCATCCATCCTGGCCCGCGAGCGGTTTCTCGATTGGATGGAGAAAACCTCCGCCGCCTGTGGTGTGGTTTTGCCACTCGGGGCATCCGAGGCAGTGATCCAGGCGGGACGGGATGTGGTCGCCAGGCATGGCCGGGAGTCGCTCGGCAAGGTGGCCAAGCTCCACTTCAAAACCACTTCCGCCGTGCTTGGCGAGTCAGAAGACAGCGGTGACAACTCGTTGTAAATCATCACACTGAAGCGATTTTTGGCGCGACAAACCGGTGGACATCGCTATTCACTCCCTGCCAGCGGGAGTTTTTTCCCGAACGCATCTCCTCATGGCCACCATCACCAAACGCGAACTTGCCATCAAAATCACCGACACCTTGGGCAGTCGGGGACTGAAGATCACCAAGCAGGAAGTGCTGGAAACGATCCAGGCGGTGATCGACGAAATCTCTGAAGCCCTTGCTGGCGGCGACACCGTGACGATGAGGAAGTTCGGAACCTTCGAGGTGCGCGAAATGAAGTCGAAGATCGGCCGCAACCCGAAAAATCCGGGAACGGATGTGGTCATTCCGGCCCGCGCCGCCGTCAAATTCAAGCCCGGAAAAGAGCTAAAGGAGAAGGTGGCGACCTCGTTGCAAATGATCCGCGAGCGTCAGAAGTGACCTGGATGAAAGCCCGGACGTCGCCCTCATTTCCTGTGATGCTGGCCGTTGTGGCGTCACTGGCATCGCTGGTTTCCTGCGTCTCGCGGCCAAGCGGCTACGAAGGCTACATGACAAAGTCCTACACCGTGCGTGGCCAGAGTTACCAACCGATGAGCGTGGAGGCGGCGCTGGGCCACACCGAAACCGGCACCTCCTCGTGGTATAACGAATCCAGGTTTTTCGGACTCAAGCGCGGCGACACGTCGCTCGGGGAAAAGGTCATGCCATGGCACATGACCGGTGCCCACAAAACCCTGCCGCTGCCGTGCCTCGTCAAGGTGACCAACCTGGAAAACGGCAGGTCCGTCAAACTCCGGATCAACGACCGCGGCCCGTTCATTCCCGGCCGCCACCTCGATGTCACCCCGCGCGCCGCAAAGAAACTCGGGTTCCGTGACAAAGGCCTGACGACCACCCGCCTGGAGGTGCTCTCGGTCGGCGATGGGCGCTACAAACGCAAAAGCCGCCGATGGTTCTTTTTCTAACCTGTTTGGATTCCCACTTGCCGTCATCCGGACGACCGTCAACATCACCGCCCCGCCACTCCGCTTTCCTCATCCCAATACGCCACTGATCACCGCCATGCCGAACCAACAAGAAATCCGGGTTTTCGCGCCCGCCACTGTCGCCAATGTCGCCTGCGGGTACGACGTGCTCGGTTTCGCCATCGACGCGCCGGGTGATGAAATCGTGGTCCGCAATTCGGCCAAACCCGGCCTGCATATCACCAAGATCACCGGGGACGACGGCAAGCTGCCGAAAAACCCGTCGCAAAACACCGCCGGGGTGGCCGCGTTGGATTTGCTCAAGCATCTCGGCATGAGCGACCGCGGCATCGAGATGGAGATCCACAAGAAGATGCCGTTCGGCTCGGGGCTCGGATCCTCCGCCGCCTCCGCCGTGGCCGGTGCCTACGCGGTCAACAAGCTGATCGGTGAACCGCTCAGCAAGAAGCAGTTGCTGCCGTTTGCCATGGCGGGCGAATGTTCGGCGGACGGTGCATGGCACGCGGACAACGTGGCTCCATGTTTGTTGGGTGGGATTGTGTTCATCCGCTCGAACGACGAGCTCGATGTCGCCCAGCTTCCGGCACCGAAAAACCTGTGGGCATCGGTCGTTCATCCGGACATTGAAATCCTCACCAAGGTCGCCCGCGAGATCCTGCCCAAGGAGATTCCTCTGGAAAACGCCACCCAGCAGATCGGCAACCTCGGTGGGTTGCTCTGCGGCATCATCCAGGAAGACTACGGCCTGATCTCGCGCTCGATCCATGACGTGATCGCGGAGCCGCGCCGCCACAAGCTGATCCCCGATTTTTACAAAGCCAAGCGCGCGGCGATGTCCGCCGGAGCCCTCGGGTTCTCGATATCCGGTGCGGGGCCCTCGGTATTCGCACTGTGTGAAGGCGAGGAATCGGCCCGCAAGGTGGCGGCCGCGGTGAGCGCCGTGTTCGAGGCCATCCCGATCGTCTGCCAGTCCTATGTCTCCCGCATCAATCCGCATGGCGTGCATGTGATTGCCGGCGCGGCATCCTGAACCTTCATGAACGCATCCCCGCCCGATTGGCTCGCGCCGCTGACCGCACTGCTCGGCGGTGACAAGGTGGCGTTTGATGAAACAAGCATCAGTGGCCATTCGGGTGACAAGTGGTCGGCCAGCCATCCGCCGGATGTGGTGGTTTTCGCGGAATCCACCGCCGATGTCTCGGCCGTGCTGCGATTCGCCAACGAGCGGGTGATCCCGGTGACCACGCGCGGGGCAGGGGTGGGCTACGTGGGCGGCTGTGTTCCGGTTTGCGGTGGCATCGCTCTTTCGGTGATGCGCATGAACCGGATTCTCGGCGTCTGTCCGGAGGACGGAGTCGCCATCGTGCAGCCCGGTGTGATCACCAGCGATCTCCAGCAAGCCGCGCGCGCCGTCGGTTGGGAATACCCGCCCGACCCGGCATCTCTCAAGGAATGCTCGATCGGCGGAAACATCGCCACCAACGCGGGAGGGCCCCGTTGCTTGAAATACGGCGTCACGCGCCACTATGTGCTCGGACTCGAGGTGGTGCTCGCCGATGGCCGCGTGTTGCACACCGGCGGACGGCTTCACAAGAACAAGACCGGATTTGATCTGGCCGGCCTGATCACCGGGTCGGAGGGATTGTTAGGCGTGGTCACCGAGGCGACCTTGCGGCTGATCCCGAAACCCGCGTGCCGCGCGATGCTGGCGGCGGTTTTCCCCGAGTTCTCCATGGCCGCCGCCGCAGTGCAGGCGATCCTCAATGCCGGGCATCTGCCGTCCGCGCTGGAAATCACCGACGCCTTCACGCTCGCGGCCGCGCGCAAGCGCCTTGGCGACGCGGTGTTTCCTCCGGGCGATGCCCATCTGATTGTGGAAATCGACGGTCGTCCGGCGGCGGTCGCATCGGAGCTGGAAGAGCTCTATCAGTTGCTGCATTCGCTTGGCGCGTCGTTCATCGAACGTGCGCCCGATGAGTCGTCCTGCGAGCGGATCTGGAAGCTCCGCCGTGAGTTTTCCTATTCCCTGCGCGACACCGGCCTGACCAAGCTCAACGAGGATATCGTTGTGCCGCGTTCCAAACTGGTCGGGTTGGTGGAGTTTGCGAGGAGCCTGCAACAGGAGACCGGCATTCCGATCGCCTGTTTCGGCCATGCGGGGGATGGCAACATCCACACCAACCTGATGGTCGGCGATTACAACGACCCGGCGACGCGGATGCGTGCGGATGAGGCGCTCGACCGACTGTTCCGCTGGGTGCTTGAAAACCAGGGCGCGATCACCGGTGAACACGGTGTGGGCCTCGCGAAAAAACGCTGGTTCCGCAAGGCGATCGGCGCGGTCTCCCATGACGTCCACCAGTCCCTGAAGGACGCGCTCGATCCGAAAAACATCCTGAATCCAGGGAAATTCCTCTGAGAGGCTGTCTCAAAAGGGGGAGCGCACGCATCCTGCGTGCTTCCTTGTGCATCTTGCGCAAGGATTTTTCCCCCTTGGTGCGCAACGCGCGACCTTTCATCCCGAATTCCGAAGTCGCCTGGCCGCTTGTTGGATTTAACACGGATCATACGGATCAGGGCATTTTAAATCATCCAATAGCCGCGAAGGAACGCAGAGAACTCAGAGAATGAAGATCCATCCCTAAAACTTTTGCGATATTTGCGGTCTTTTGCGCCAAAAAACATGCCGTTGAATGGCTGCGGTTTTGATGCAAACACTGGAAAACGGATTTTGAAGTGTTTGAGAAAACAAAAAGACCATGTTTGCTAGAATATAAAACCCGTATGATCCGTGGTTCAAATTCGGTTTTAAGACAACCTCTGGGAGCCTTTGCGGGCATCGGTCAGCCTTTGCGGGCCGTCACGACCTTGTAAGTGGCGTTCTCCCTGGTTGTGATGCCGGTGAGACCCGCACCCTGCAGGGTTGCCTCGTATGGGAGTTGGCGGTTGGCTACCAGAAACAGCCGTCCGCCACGGCGCAGAGCGGCGGCGGCCTCGATGATGAATGCCCGGCCCAGATCGGTGTCGGTTGTCTGGCCGGTGTGGAACGGCGGATTCGTCACGACCGCATCGTATCCGCCGGGCACCCCGCGCGTGACATCGTGCCAGTGGAAATGGATTTCCCGCGCAGGGCCATGGTGGTCTGATAGGTTCCGGCGCGCGCAGTCGAGTGCGCGTTGGTCGGCCTCGAACAGATCGATGCGGGTGACGCCCGGACAACGGCGCAGAACCTCTTCTGATAGAAATCCCCAGCCGGCTCCGAGGTCGGCCACGGTTCCGTGGAGATTGGGCGGCAGGTGTTCCGCCAGAAATTGGGAACCGGGGTCGATGTGATCGGCGCTGAACACACCGGGGCAGGTCAGGTATCGGGTTTCCGGAATGAACCGCGGTTCTGTCAGATTCCGCCATGTATCAAAGACCGGTTCATCCCAACTGCCGTCGTCGGTTGCGTGGAACGCGCGGCATTTGTGTTTTTGGATGGATGAAACGCGGCCGGTGGCGCGGGTGAGTTCCTTTTCGTAGCGGCCCGCGCCGGCGGAGTTCGGCATGGCGGTGACCAACGTCCCCCCGGGTTCAAGGTGGTCGCGGGCCATGGCGAACCAGGCAAAGGTTTCATCGCGCGACTTGCCGGGCAGGATCATGACCAGCGGCCAGCGGTCTTCCGGCAAGGCACCGACGCGTTTGAAACCGGCGTTGTCCCAGCCATCCGCCAGCGGCTTGAATGGCTGCCAGCCGGTGAGGCCTGGAGACCAGGCGGAAAGCTCCGGGTGTGCCTGTGCGCCGAGAAACAAAGCGCGCGCCGGACGGGAAAGCGGGGACGCGGCATCTTTGGAAAATGCCAGCAACAGCGTTTCAAGGGCCGGGTTGGGTGGCGCGTTCAAGGCTCAGCTTCTGGAGGTGTGGAGTTCCAGAATCGCCTGGACGAGTTGGTGCGCCAGCGCGTGTTTGGTATCCATCGGCAGCGCTTCATGGCGGGTTGGATAAACCAGAACCACCTCGTTGTGGTCCGAATCGAATCCAACGCCCGGCTGCGAGACGTCGTTGGCGATCACCAGGTCGCATTCCTTTGCGAAAAGTTTTTCGCGCGCGTGGATCAGCAGGTTTTCGGTTTCCGCCGCGAATCCGACCAACGTGCCGGTGAACCCGAGTGGCGAACGGGCGGACCCGAGGATGTCCTTGGTGCGGACCAGCTCCAATGTCATCGTCGGTCCTGATTTCTTGATCTTTCCGGCGGCCACGACTTCGGGTGTGTAATCCGCGACTGCTGCGGCGCAGACCACGATGTCCATGCGGCCGATGTGATGGGAAACCGCCTCGAACATGTCGGCCGCGGTTTCAACCGGAATGAAATCCGTGGCATCCGGGACATCCAGGTGGGTGGGGCCTGAAACGAGCAGCACTTCATGTCCGGCGGCCACGAATGATGCGGCCAGCTCGTAGCCCATCTTGCCCGAGGACCGGTTGGTGAGAAAGCGGACCGGATCGATCGGTTCGCGTGTCGGGCCTGCGGTGACAAGGATCTTCACAAGAAGGATGTTGCGCCCGATCAAGGGGGAATCAAGCCCGAATCATGCAACTCGCCGCAGGAACGCACGATCCCGTCATCGCGCATCGACGAGGCGGAAAAACCATGAGAGCCATTCTCAAAACGGCAGGGACCGGTCCCAGGGCGGTCCGGTGAATGAATGGCGAACGAAACATCCCATGGGATGTTTGGAGATCCCACGCAGCCCACACTGCAGGCTTCCCTTGTCATGAGACAGGTTGAAAGCAGAGCATCCGGTTCGCGCGTTCGGTTTTCAGATTCACTTCATTCATATACGTCACAGTTCGTCATCTATGGCGGATATGAACGGTTCCTGGCAGATCCCGATGAACGGCGCTTCGGTCCCCGCTTGCTGATAGCCTGCGTCATCGCGAGAATGGCGGGGTGCGTGAAGCGCCGCTCCGCGGTGATCGCGTAAAAGCGGGTCTCAACCTCGCCGGTGCGGCCGATCGGCACAAAACCGTAGCGCTCGGTTGCCTCCGTCACCACCACGGTCTGCACGGCGATGACCCCCAGGCCGCTGGTTGCCGCGATTTTCGAGAGTGCGGCGTCTTCGAACTCCGCCACCACCCGTGGCTCCACGCCGGTGCTGCGGAACCACCTTTCCAAGTCCCTTCGCAGGCTGCAATTCTGCGTGGGTAGCAGCACCGGGGCGCCATCAAGCCTGCGGGGGAAGCGCCCCTTGAGTTTCCTGGCAAGGGACGGCATCGCGCAAAACGTGATGTCGGAGGATCCTAACAAATGATTGAATACCTTGCCTGAGATGCCGGGTGACGCCGGCTCGTCAGACAACACCACGTCGATCCGGTGGGTGTTGAGCTGGGAGACGAGATCCGCGATTTTTCCCTCGTGACAGGTCAGTTGCACGGGAGGCTGGTGTTCGAACACCGGGCGCAGGATGTCGTGGCTCATCAGCTTCGGAAACGAGTCCAGGATGCCGACATGCAGCCGCAGCGCGTGTGAGCCCGGCGCCTGTCTGGTCGTCCGCAGGATCTCGCTGCCGATGGCGAAGATCTCCTCGGCATAACCGAACACGAGCTGGCCGAACTCGGTGAGCGCCAGCGACCGGCCGCTCGGCCGGAACAGCTGCTCGCCCAACGCCGCCTCCAGCAGCTTGATCTGCGTGCTCATCGATGGCTGCGAGACTTTGAGCTTCTCGGATGCCCGCCGCAGGCCGCCCTCCTTCGCAACGGTCCAGAAGTAGCGCAGATGATGGTAATTGAGAAATTCGGCTCCGGATGACACTTCCATTTAATGGAATGATTAATGCGAATTTTCGTATTATTCAAATTAATTTTTTGAGGTCATGGTCCTGGCGTCAACCCAACCGCTTATGAAGCTCACACTCACCCACAGAAATCACGCTCCTTCCAGGTCCATCGTCGAGATGATCGAGTCGGAACTCAAATCGCTGCAATCCGACCTCCAGATCGACGAGGCGAGGGTGCATCTGGAGCGCGGCCAGACCGTTAGTCCGCCGTTCAGCGCTTCCTTCCACCTGGTGACTCCGGGGCCGGATGTGATTGTCAAATCCACCGACCACACGCTCCGGGCCGCGGTGCTGAAAGCCTTCCAACGGATCGCCGACAAGATCGGGCACCGACATGCCAAGCGCACGCGCCGTCGGGAACTGGCACCGGCCATTGAGCTGACCCGGCGTCTGCCGGCCGGCGGACAAAGCCGGAGATTCTGATCACGGACGATGCGTGCCGCCAAGTCCGCGCCTCTCCGTGCGGGCATGTGCGGTTCGGATTTTCCCCTTAGAGGCTTTCTGAAAAATGATTTCACAGGCAGCGCATTGCGCTCCGAGGTGGAAAAACCCTTGCGCAAAATGCGCAAGGAAGCACGCAGGATGCGTGCTCTCCCCATTTTAAGACAGGCTCTTGGGAGCGCAAAACGCGCCTCATCGGATCATTTTCCAGAAAGCCACCCATTTCAACTCCACCACAAGCAATCCCTCCCATCGCCATCACATGACCGCCCTGTCCCTGCTCGCCGCCACCGCCTCTGATCCCGCAGGCCTCAAAATGTGGGCCTACATCGGCTTCATCGCCCTGGTGATGCTGTTTCTGGCCCTTGACCTGGGGGTGTTCCATCGGGAGGCCCATGAGGTCAGCATGAAGGAATCCATCACCTGGTCGTGCATCTGGCTCGCATGCGGCATCTCATTCACCGGGTTCATCTACTATGCCTATCAATATCATTGGCTGGGACTGGGTTTGGAAACGGCGATCTATTCGGGAGGATCGATCGTCCTGGGAGAGGTGTCGGGGGCCACGGCTGCCATCCAGTATCTCACCGGATACATCGTCGAGAAATCGCTGGCGATGGACAACATATTCGTGATCGCGATGATCTTCGGTTTTTTCGCGATACCCGCGAAATACCAGCACCGCGTGCTTTTCTGGGGCATCATCGGCGCACTCATCATGCGTGGCGGCATGATCTTCCTGGGGGCCGAGCTGATCATGCGCTACACATGGATCCTGATCGTCTTCGGCCTTTTCCTGATTCTGACCGCCGCCAAGATGGCGCTGATCAAAAGCCACAGCGATCCGGGGAAAAATCCGGTGGTGAAGCTTGCCAGGCGCTTTTTCCGCACGGTGGATTTCTACGACGGGCAGAAGTTCTTCACCCGCCGCATCGTGGCACCCATCTGCGTCAAGGACCCGCAAACCGGCCGTGACATCCAGGAGCCCGCCGCGCCGGGCACTCTTTCCACGCGTTGGGCCATCACTCCGTTGTTTCTGGCGCTGGTGATGGTCGAGGTCACCGACCTGGTCTTCGCGGTCGACTCCATACCCGCCATTTTCGCGATCACGCCCGATCCCTTCATCGTGTTCACCAGCAACATCTTCGCGATTCTCGGATTGCGGGCACTGTATTTCTGTCTGGCGGCGCTGATTGCCAAGTTCCGTTTCCTCAAGCCGGCCCTGATCCTGATTCTCGCCTTCATCGGCATCAAGCTGCTGTTGCTGGCCGCTCCGCCGTATTTCAACGACGTCGGCTTCAGTGCCGCGGAGCTCAAAAGCATCAAGATCGATCCGTTTGTCTCACTGGTCATTGTTCTGGGCACCCTTGCCGCGGCAACCGTCATGTCCGTAATGATCCCCAATCGCGAAGAGAAAAATCCGGCATGAAGATTGTGTCCCACTCAAGGCGCGTGGTCCATTCGCCATTGTTTCACCGGTTCATCATCGCGACCATCGTCTTTGCCGGCGTGCTGGCCGGGATCGAGACGGATGCCTCCACCGTGGCCGCCCACGGATCCCTGCTCGGGAGTCTCGACGCGATAGTCCTGGGAATATTCATCATTGAAGTACTCCTCAAGCTGATGTCCCATGCGCCGCGTCCATGGGACTACTTCCGGGACGGCTGGAATGTCTTGTCGGGGCCGGAGCAAAACGGGACAGCACCGGAGCAAAACGGGACAGAGAGAC
>CAYNQJ010000009.1:55903-90307 GCA_964399305.1 uncultured Luteolibacter sp. | reverse complement strand
TTCCATGCCGCCAGCCATCGCGCCCGTCTCATGCACGGAAACTACCCCGCCAACCCCACAAACCGCAAGCGCTAAATCTAATTATTTATCTGACACTTTATTAAATTGTTTACTTTTAGACACCCACCACGCAAGCATGCCGGACGGAAATCAGGAGACAGTCGATTACCGCCGCAGGATAAAGCTTGGCCATCGCGGCACGATAGGCATTCATCTGCCCGCTGTAGCGTATGGCAAGCTCCAATGGGTCTGTCACCCCATCCGTTTTGAAATCAATGATTTCGATTTTGACAACCGCGCGATCGGCTGAGCGGTGCAGATGCAGCCTGTCAATCACACCACTGAGCCATTGGCCGTCGATGACCGCATCAACGGCCTGTTCACGGAAAAGATCGATATCGCGGCCGTGGCGACGGAAAAGATCTTGAACCTGCGGATTGGCCAGCATCGCCCGGACCGCCACACCTGCCGCATCGTCCGACAGGACGACACCCTCTTCGTCGACCCATGCCACATTTTCCAACAAAGCATGAACCTCCGTTCCGAACTTCATGCCGGATGGAGAATGAGAAGGAGCGAGATTCCCGGTTTTCGTCGCACTGGGCCGCATCCGCGAGCGACGCTGGATCGCGGATTCCATAGCGAGCGCAGGGCGGATAGAAAGTCTGGCCGCTGGGGCAATGACCGGCAATCCCGCGGACCAGGCGGCATCGCCCGATCGCCACACGACACCAGGTTCCATGCCAGCAGCTACCGAGCGCGCCAGCCAATTGGCAAGCGACGGCCGGTCCGGATCACTGGATTTCGAAGGAACATCGAGCATCACATAAAGTCCGCGTTTGGCGCGGGTGAGCGCGACATAAAGCATGCAGAAGGCTTCGTATTGCTGGTTTGCCGCCCAGCGTTCCTCTGCCTCGCGCATGGCGGGAATCAGATTCCGCACCCATTTTGCAGGGGTTTGGCTCAGCCAGCCGGGTCCGGCCGCAATTTCGAAATATTGCGATTGCGGCACGTTGTCGGCCGGAATTTCCGGCAAAACCACCACATCGAAACCCAGTCCCTTTGACTTGTGGATCGTCATCACCTGGACCGCCGCCACCCCGGGACTCTGGGAGACTTCGAGTCTCTTGATCCAGTCCGCTGCCTCTGCGGCTGAAACCACTCCGCTGGAATCGATGGAAGACAATGCGGACAATAAATCCCCCGCGCGGCGGCGGCTGAAATCCGACCAATCATTCCAAGCGGCAGAAACCACACGGGCAATGGTTCCAGCGATGCCATCACGTGACAGACCATCCGTCAGCCCCGACCAGATATCGCGCCATGATCCGCCATGCGTTGCACGCAGCACGGCTGCAAGAGGCGACATTTCAACCACTTCCCTTGCAAACGTGTTGGCCGGATCGGCCAGCCAATCGAGCAAGTGCGAGACTACGATCCCCACGGAGTTGTCCTTTGCAGGTTGTCGCCGGCCTTCTTCAATCACATCGAATCCATGGAGCCTCAGGTGGTCGGTCACCTCGCGGACCTCATTGTTGCTACGAAGCAGCACACCACAGGTCATTTGGCGGCGGCCAACTTCCAACTCATTGAGGATCTCCACCAACCGCTCGAGCCGGTCCTCCCATGGACCCACCAATTCGACACGAGCCTCGCCGCGCTTGTCCTCCCGCGTCAATCGTGCGGCAGACACATGGTCGTGCCATTCCCATCGCCGTGCCGCCGGTCCGAACAACGCCTCCATCGTCTCGTGATCGCCGCAAATGCGGTTGACCAACTCCAGCACCTGCGGGCAGGAACGAAACGACTCATCCATCGGTTCAATCCGGAAACCATTCCCATAGTGGTCGATCACCTCGCCGAACAATCCGACATCACCGCCGCGCCAGCCGTAGATCGCCTGCTTGCGATCGCCAACAATGAAAACCGAACCCTCTTCTCCGGATGCCGCCTCATCGATCAATGGTTGCAGCCCCATCCAGTCCGCACGGCTGGTGTCCTGGAATTCATCCAGCAGCCAGTGGTCGGTCCGCGAATCCAACCGGAAGTCGACCGCCTCGCGGCGCAGCCGGGCGTCCTCGGCTCGTGACCACTCGCCCATGAGGAACTTGACATCACTGAATCCTAACAATCCGTTGTTACGCAAGCGTCGCGCGCACAAATCATCGAACAACGCCACCACTTCCCTGACCGCGCGGGTGCGCATCAAGGCGGCGGACATTTCGCACGCGGCGGCCAATCCGACCAAACCGCGCAGTGCCGCAGCCGCAGCTCCGCCAATCTCGAATTCCTTGTATGATTTCACCCACAGCGATCCACCATCCTGGGTGGCAACCGCATCCAGAATGCTCTTGGTGAGCGCCGTCACCTTGCCGAGACTGCCTCCTCCTGTGATGTGGTTTTCAATCTGGCGAATGCTTGCCTCAAGCGCATCGTCCTGGCCTTTCCGGTTGAACACCACGCCGCCGATATGACACCGGACCTCCGCAGCAAGTGCGGATTTTTGCTTTTCCCACTCGTCGGGCTCAACAACAAACAAGCTTGAAGGTCCCCACTCGAAACCGGACTTCTCCCGGTAGATCTCCTGCCAGCGGGAAACAAAATCCCGCAGGGGTTTGACAACCCCATGATCCTCGCGGCCAATCGTCGCACGACGAAAGGCCTGATAAAATTCCTCTCCGCGGCTGCTTCCGAGCGCGTCACCAAGAATCGCCGCCAGCATTTCATCGGCCGCCGCCGAAGCCTGCGGCCCCTCCAACAACTCAAACCGCCCACCCGCAAGCCCGAGCTCGTATTGGAATCCCTTGACGATTCTGGCAAAGAACCCGTCGATCGTTCCGAGCGTCAAGCGGGGCAGCGCGCGGATGACGGTTTCCAGCACGGATGAAAAATCAGCATCCTTCAAACCGATCGCCGCGCGCAGGTCGGCGGCGGTTTGCGCATCGCATGCCGCGTCCGCCAGTTTGGTCAGCACCGAGTCGGCGAACTCCCCCGCTGCCTTGCGGGTGAAGGTCAGTGCGACGATACGTTCCGGCTGAGCCCCGCCCGCGACGAGGCCGATCACCCGGTTGCCGAGCTGATAGGTTTTACCGGATCCCGCCGATGCAAGGATCAAAAGGTTTTTCGCCAGGATCTCCATCTGAGGGAAACCCTATCGCAATCAACCCGCCCGCTGCAATCGTTGAAGACAAGTCGTTGTTGAAAACCCGAATTTGACCGCCCGTTTCCATCGCCTCTCTGCGGCATGGCGAGGCCCGCGATCCAAACGCCAGGCGGAGGGTGAAATCAGCGCGGGATGACCAGCTTCTGGCCCGGACGGATCAATGACCCCTTGATGCCGTTCGCTCTCTGCAGCGCAGCCACGGATGTCTTGTTCCGCTTTGCGATGACATACAAGCTGTCGCCCTTCCTGACCACGTAGCGGCTTGGCTTGGGTTTCGGCTTGGGCTTTGGTTTGGAAGCCACTGTCGGCTTTGGTTTTGGCTTGGTGGAAGCCGATGAGGGCTTGGGCAGGGAAGCGACCTCCACCGCTTGATCGTTCGATTTGCGGTTTGCCGGTGGCAGCGGGATCGAATCCGCCGGCGGCTGGTCGTTCTTCGCAAGGAATGGCGCATCACCCCTCGGTTCCGGCACTTTGCGTGACCCCGGACGTTTCCACTTGGTCGGGTCATCCGCCCATTCCTCTCGATAGTTGCCCTGACTGTCGAAAGGGCCTGTGCCGTAAGGATCACCCGCCAGATCGGAATTTTTATCCGCACAACTGGAGAGAAGCAAAACAAGAGAGGAAACCGGCCAAAGCCATGGGGAAATTTTCATATCGGAAAGATGTGTTGACGCCAGAATTTGGGGAAGATTGCAAAGGACAGCAAATCAATATTCAGGAAAGTTTGGCTTGTGGCACGGCGAAAAGCGGTCTAGTCGTTTGCCGCGCGGCGCTTCCGCCGTGCCGGGCCAGATCCGCTGGCTCCGCCCTTGTCCGGTCTTCATCGATGAGAGATTGTTTGAGGTTCATTTGAAAAATCGCTCATCGACACCGTCCGCCGCCGATTCCCGGTGAGTGCGGGCACCCCTGAAAGACATGACCAAGAGCCTATTCGAGGCGCTGCCCCTGGCCGCGCCACTGCACCGCGTTTTGCGCGAGTTGAACTACCAGACCCCGTCGCCGATCCAGGCGCAGGCAATCCCCCTGCTGCTCGCCGGCCGAGACCTGCTCGGCTGCGCCCAAACCGGCACCGGCAAGACCGCGAGTTTCGCGCTACCCATCCTGCAAGCACTGCATGACAAACCGAAGACAATGCGACCGCGCAGCTGCCGGACGCTGGTTCTGACCCCCACGCGCGAACTCGCCGCCCAGGTCGGCAAGAGCTTCACCACCTACGGGCAGCACATCCGGTTCCGCCAGACACTCGTCTACGGTGGTGTCGGCCAGGTCCCGCAGGTCAATGCCATGCGCAACGGCGTGGACGTGCTGGTCGCCACCCCCGGCCGCCTGCTCGACCTGATCGACCAGCGCCACATCGATTTGTCCCATGTGGAGTTTTTCGTCCTGGATGAAGTGGACCGCATGCTGGACATGGGTTTCCTGCGCGATGTGAAACGCATCGTCTCGCTGCTGCCCGCACGCCGCCAGTCGTTGTTTTTCTCCGCCACGCTCGCACCCAACATCGTGGAGCTCGCTCACACCATCCTGCGGGACCCGGCCCATGTGAGCATCACCCCGGAGACAACCACCGCGGAGAAGATCGATCAACAGATCTGTTTCCTCACCCGCGAGTCGAAGCGACCATTGTTAGAACAACTGCTGCGCGCCCAATCGGCCGCCGCAGGCCAGAAACTGACGATCGTTTTCAGCCGCACCAAGCACGGGGCGAACAAGCTGGCCAAAAGCCTCTGTGCCGCAGGCTTTCCCGCCGATGCCATCCATGGCAACAAATCCCAGGCGCAGCGCGAGAAAGCGCTCGATCGTTTCAAAAAAGGCCTCACCCCGGTGCTTGTCGCCACGGATGTCGCCGCGCGTGGAGTGGACGTCAGGGACATCGGCCTGGTGGTGAACTACGACCTGCCGAACGAACCCGAATCATACGTCCACCGCATCGGCCGCACCGCGCGTGCCGGTGCCGACGGGCGGGCGGTTTCTTTCTGCTCGGAAGATGAGCTGGAATTCCTCCGCGAAATCGAAAAAACCATCAAGATGCCGATCCCGCGCTGGGACGGCCATGACTGGCACTCCGTCGAACTCGCCGAGCGTCATGCAAACTGGCGTCCCGGTGGCCGCGGCACGCCAAAGCGCGACCAAGGCAGCGGTGGCGGCCACAACCGTGGCGGCAGACACCGCAGCTCGCGCAACCGGAGGGGTTGATCCGCAAGTCTCATTTTTCCAACTGGCTCCGCCAGAAATCGAGACGCTCCCTGATGCGTTTCTCCATCCCCTGGTCACCGGGCTGATAGTAAATCCGCCCTTCGGGCAGATAGGCTTGCGGAACGTATGCACCCTCGAAGTCGTGGGCATAGAGATATTTCATCGCCTCCTCCGGTTCGCCGGATGCGGCGGCGAGTTTCTTGCGAGTCTTCGTCCGCAAGTGGGTTGGCACGGCAAGGGTGCGGCCGTTCTGCACATCCTCCATCGCACGGGCCAGGGCAGCGTAGGCGGTGTTGGATTTTGGCGCGGTCGCCAGATAAACCGTGGCGTGCGCGAGCGGAATGCGGCCCTCCGGCAGGCCGACGAATTCCAGCGCATGGTGGGCGTCGAGCGCCACGCGCAAGGCACCGGAGTCCGCCAGACCGATGTCCTCGGACGCGGCGATCACCAAGCGCCGCGAGATGAACCTGGGATCCTCGCCGGCATGCAGCATTTTCGCCAACCAATACAATGCCGCATCCGGATCGGAACCACGGATGGATTTGATGAAGGCGGACGCAGTGTCATAATGGGCGTCGCCATCGGCGTCATAGACGACCGCCTTGCGTTGGATCGATTCCTCCGCCACTTCGAGCGTCAGATGAACCAGTCCGTCCTCCCCTGGAGGCGTGGTCAGCACCGAGAGCTCGAGCGCGGTCAGCGCCTTGCGCACATCGCCATCGGACTTATCCGCAAGGTGTCGCAGCGCGTCGTCATCCGCTGCAGTCGGCGTGGCACCCAGTCCTCTCTCCCCATCGGCGAGCGCGCGCCGCATCAACAGGATGACGTCGTCGACCGGCACCGGTTCGAGTTGGAAAATCTGTGCCCGCGACACGAGCGGCGAGTTGACATGAAAATACGGGTTGTGGGTGGTTGCGCCGATGAAACGCACCACACCGCGCTCGATGTGTGGCAAAAGCACATCCTGCTGTGCCTTGTTGAAACGGTGGATCTCATCGATGAACAAAATCGTCGTCTCCCCGCGCAGCTCGCGCCAGGTCCGGGCCTGGTCGATTTTGGCGCGGATCTCCGCCACATTGGATTCCACACCGTTGAGCGATTCAAACCGCGATCCGGTGGTGCGTGCGATCACGCTGGCCAGTGTGGTTTTGCCCGTGCCGGGAGGTCCGTGGAAAATCAAGGCTGTGAAACGATCGGACTCGATCGCGCGCCGCAGGAGCTTTCCGGGCGCAAGGATATGCTGTTGCCCCGCCACCTCTTCAAGCGAGCGCGGTCGCATCCTCGCCGCCAAGGGTTCGGCGGGGTTCGGCTTGCCCGGCAATGCGGCAGGAGTGGTGAAGAGATCGGACACGGCGGATGGGATTGACAAAATCATCACCCGCATATGCCCGGCACGCCAGCCGATAAAATGCCTGGATGCGGCTCAGCGCGGCCGCCCCCACAAGGCATTCTTCTCCTCACGATGGAAAATCTTGTCCATCCGGTCGAGATACTGCGAGAGGGAATCCTTGCGCCGGTGGGGATTCTCCTCAAGGCCCTCCTTCAGCCGCAGGTAGTCGTCGAACGCGCCGCTGGTCTCCCTGGCGCGGGTGATTTCAAAATAATCCATGTAATCGCGACCGCGGGCAGCCCGCAGGATCATGGTTTCACGTACCTCATCAAGGCTTGCCAACTTGGCAGCCACACCCCGGGTTTTCCCCCTCGCGATTGAATCGAGCACCGTCTGGTAATCCTGCAACAGCGGCCGGTATGAGGGAAAACACCGGAAGCTGAGACGCACCAGCGAATCCTGGGCGATGCGCACCGCCTCCTGCCGCTCGGCCTCCTCAAGCGCCGCCACTTCCTGCCAGGCACTGAGATCCTTCGCCTCGAGGATGCCCTCCGCAGTCCGCACATTCAGCAACAGGGCCTCCGCCAGTGCCGTCTCGGTCTGCTGGATGTTCATGATGTCGGTCAGCAGGTTCAGACCGCCCTTGCTGGCAAGCTGCAGCGTCCACCATTTTTCCAGACTGGTTTCTGATAGATTCATTTCCGGAAAATGTCTGCGCAGGAGGTTGGGGGTCTCCCCCTGATGTGTGGCCACCTCCATCAGAAAATCCCGGAACCCCGGCACCCCCTGCGGTTGTTCCAACAACGCCATCACCAACGCGCCGGAGGCAACTCGGAACGCCGCCCGCGTCGCGGCATCCATGGAGTCAAAATCCGCGTCGTTCATATCAAACAACTCGTCAACGCCCAGCACCCCCCCGCTGCGGAAAAGCGCTTCATACAAACGACGGTTGCCTTGATCCATGCGCCATGCGGAGGCCTCGCGTATGCCATCGGACACCCATGGCGGCACAAACAACACGGCATCCGGACTCTTCCCCGCACTCGTGCGCAAGGCACGCTCATAGATCAGAGCGCTGGTCACCATTCGTTTGAAGCGCTCATTCTCAATGCCACGGCTCATGTGGATGTCCAAATGCAGGTCATTCATCCCCTCGACCACACGCCGCCGCAGGCTCATGGTGCGCGGCGGCATCGGATCACCCTCCTTGCCATGCAGGCGGATCCGGATCGGCACCTTCCACTTGTCATCATCGGCCGTATTCCGCGAGCCATCCTTGGAGGGGCTGTTCCCAGAGCCTGCATCACGATCCTTTGGCTCAATCAATTTGAGAAGCTCGTCCTTGGTTTCCTCCGCCAGCACAGCGATGGTTGCCCGCTGCGCCTGGTCTCCTCCTGAAATCCGGAATTGTTCCGAGCGGCTCACCACCTCGTCCTGTCTTGCCGCCGCGGCATCGCGGGGCGGCTCCGCCACCTGCACCGCGCGGGGGATCTCCTCCGCCACAAGCCCGGAGGCCAGCGACCAACCCAATACCAGGAAAATTCCCCTGATCTTCATGTCAAAAGGCCCTCGTCGCTTTGCCAGCATCCGCCGTCGGCGAACGCGGGTCCAATATCAGCCGCTTTTTCTCGATCCGGATGCGGTCCATTTTCCTGAAACCCAAATCGATCTCGTGCTTGAAAACCTCCGCCAACTCCCGGTAGGCAGGCATCACCAGAATCAGAAACCCCTGCGGCACAACCAAACGGCCGAAACGCCCGCCTCTTTGCGGATGCGGCAGGCTTGGATGGTATGGACCGCCATGGAACATGATTTCGGTGCGCACGCCTTGCTCGCCCTCGCTCTGCTGAATGATGAAAAACATCGATGTCGTGAACGCGTGACCCTTGATTTCACGCTCCATGATGACCTCGGCGTGCCCATCGGCCAGGCGCACCGAAACGCGCGACAACTTCACCACACCATCCAGCAATCCCGCCTGCCTGGTCACAAGCACCCGGCCCAGCCAGCGGTTGATCTCGGCCTCGGTCAACGCGACGGAGTAGCCACGATCAATCGCATTCTTCAGCACCACCCGCATGTCCCTCACAGGACCTTCAGAGGCGCGTGTATCCCTGCCACCGATGTCGCGCATGTCCTGCGGCTGCAGCATGAGATAAATCGCAACCCCCAGGCCAGCCGCCGCAGCGAGCAACAGCAACATCAGGAGCAGTGAAAAACATCCCATGGAGGGCTTGGAATCGGAGGATTCGGACATGTTCAACAGCAACTACCACACCCGCCCCGGATTGCAAAGCCCCACATGCCCGCCATCCGCCCGGAGGGCAACACCGCAGGCATTCGATCGCTTTCACGCAGGCCCGGGGTTCAGCCCCAAGAGCCTTAATAAAAATGGGGAATGCACGCATCCTGCGTGCATCCTTGGGCATCCTGCGCAAGGATTTCCCACCTCGGAGCGCAAAGTGCGGCCTGTAAAATCATTTTCCAGACAGCCTCCAAACCGGTCTCCGTGTAGCTGCCGCTCCCACCCACCCGCAAACACCGGGTTGGACCAGCGCCACTCATCCCGTCCCCCGGCAAGCATGCCACAGGCTCCGGCAAGACCGACAACCGGACCGCCCGCTATCTCTGATAGATCGGAAGAAAGCGGTAGGGAACACCGAGAATCAGAATCGCCATCTGTGTTCCGACCTGATGGGAATCGCCCCAGGTGCCATCCTTGGCCTGCTTTTTCAAAAGCGCGGCGCTGATTTTCGGATACCAGGCCTGGTAATGGTCCTCTCCGGCCTGATACATGGCCTGGATCGCATAATAGTGACCGTAGTAGTAATGGGCGGAGTTCTCAAAAATACCCGCAGGCTGCTTGACGAGGTATTCAATCCCCTTGTCGACGACATCCGAATCCGGTTCGCCACACATCATCAAGGACATCACCCCGGCCGCGGTCCGCTCGAAACCCGGACCGTCGGGACCGGTGTATCCGAATCCCCCGCTCGGCTTGTGATTGCAGAATTTGACGTATCCAACCGCCTTGCGGATCGTCTCGTCGGGAACCATGATCCCTGCCTCTTTCGCCGAGGCGAGGGCGACAATCTGCATGACGGTCGCCGATAAATCCGCATCGGTGGGTTTCGGTTGGTATCGCCACCCACCCTTCGGGTTCTGGGCCTTGAGGATCACCCCCACCGCGAGCTTGAGCGTGTCATGCACGTCCTCCCGGTTGACCATGCCGCTCACTTCGGACAAGGCAAGGGTGGCCAATCCGTGTTCATACATGCTCGCCCCCATGTAGCCCTCCGTGTTCCTTGACGACTCAACGAGGAAATCAACAGCCTTGGAGAGGCTTTTCCCGTTAGGCGGCCGTTCCGGGAATTGTCCTTTCACCATGAAGGCCATCAAGGTCAGCGCCGTGGATGCCACCTTGTGGCTGCCCCAACTGCCATCCGGTTGCTGGCTCTTCAGCAACGCCTGCAGACCGCGATCGATCGCGCCTTCAACCTCGGGCGGCAACTCCGCCACCTTGACGTCATCATCGCCGATGGATGGCCCCGCGACGATCATGGCCGCAAGAACCACACCCACCGCCCTTGCCCGCAGGCCCTTGAAGTCACGTTTGGTTCGCATGGAGGTCATGATGTCAGTCGGTGGGTCACTCCGAGAGTTTTTCATAATAGGCCTTCAACATTTCCCGATACTCACGCGGCAGCTCCTTGGCGAAATTCTCACCCAATCCGGCACGTTCGGTTTCATCCAAGGGCCGCCATGTGGATTGGTCGTCATCCGGCACCGCACCATCGACATTCTTGCTCGCAATGCCGGTGGATCCTTTTCCGGGCTTGGTCCCTCCGGGCGAACCCTTGCCCGAACCCGCCTTGCCTTGGCCTGGCTTTCCCGCGCCTGGTTTGCCTTCTCCGGGTTTCCCTTCCCCGGGCTTGCCCTCGCCCGGCTTGCCCTCGCCGGGTTCGCCTTCCCCGGGTTTGCCCTCGCCAGGTTGTGATTCCGCATCGGATGGCGGCATCCCTTCTTGCGGCTCATTGGAAATCTGCGCGAGTGCCTCCGCCAGCGCCTGTTCAGCCTCGCGCTGTGCGGCAGCGGCGGATTCCGGGTTTTGCTGGGCAAGCGCCTGCTCGGCCTTCTCCTGCTGGGCGAGTGCCTGCTGGGCTTTCTTCTGGGGCTCTCCGCCCATTCCCCCGGGTTTTTGTCCGGGAGCTCCGCCCTCCATGGGTGGCCGGTCGCGCGGTGGAGACTTTTTGGCACCCTGTCCGGCCCCCGTGTTCGATCCTCCACCCTTTTTGCCGGCTCCACCCTTTTCCGCACCGCCTTCCTTCGGCGGCGATGGCTCCTTGGGATCCGGTCCCTGGGCCTTGGTGTTGTTGCTGGGTGGGGCTTTCGGCATGGGTTCGCCATTGGCAAGAGCCTCCAGACGCTCCTTCAGCTCCTTCTGTTCCTGCTCGAGCTCACCACCCTTTTCGGCCATCTCCGCCTTGTCCATGGCCTCGGTGCGCTCCCTCAGCTTCGCCTGCTCTTCGAGGATTTTCTCCATCGACTTCTTGACCGCGGCAAGGCCGGACTTCTCCGGTTTTTCCAAGGCTTTTGCAAGGTCATCCAAAGCATCCATCGCCTTCTTCTGTTCATCCACTGCGGTGACCATGTCACTGTCGCGGATATTCTTGCCGGCAATGCGCATCGGACGTTCCGCCGGATTCTCGGCAAGCGCTTCCGCCGCACGATTCAACGTTTGTTTGGTCGTCTCCCCGGCCGCATCCCTGGCTGCCTGACGGAGCATGCCTTCCAATTTTTCGGCGCGCGCGGCGACCTTCTCCTGTTCGGCCGCCAGCTCGTCGAATCGCTGGGCCTCGGGCTGCGCTCCTTCCGCCATTTTCCGGCCCATTTCCGTGCTTTTCCCGATCAGCTCTTCCTGTGTGCCAGCGATTTCCTGAACCTCCTTCTCCAACAATTCCCGTCCATCGAACTCTTCCGCCAGCTCCATCAGCTCGGTCAGCTGGTTGATGGCTCCCTTGATGTCTCCGCCAGCCGACTCGATCGCATCCTTGCGGGCCGCCGACAGTTCGGCCGCCTTGTGCAGTTTGCCCGCCGCATGGTTGACGTATTCCACATTCGTGGCGTCAAGCTTTGTGGCCGCATCCACGACCGCCTCGCCCTTCGCTTCATCAAAGATCCGATTCGACTCCATTTCCTCGGCGAAATCGCGGAACTGCCTGTTCAACTCGGCGATCTCCGCGCTCACCCGCTCCTGGCGCGCGGCCTCACGCTTGATGGCCTCCCTCAGGTCATCGTCATCACGCACCACCGCAGGGTCCTTCCCGGGTTCCGCAACAACCACCCCTCCAGCCAACCACGTGCAGGCAATCATCCCGGATGCGACAATCGAACGGCGGCTTCCTGATTTCGGCGCTTTCATTTTTTGTTGGATCTTATTTTCCTTCACCGGCGGCTTTCTCCAGCAGCGATTGGATCGCCTTGTCGGCCTCCAATTCCAGATCATGGATGCTCTTGATGCGCGCAAGCAGCCGACGGCGCTGTTCCATGGCAATTTTGACATACTCTTCCTGGGAAACAATGGTGATTCTGCACAGCGGGGAGCGTCCCACGCCCGGCCCACCGGGTGCCGGCTGACGGTCCAGAACCTCCACCGCGTAGCTCACCACGTCGCCGGGTGCCAGATCCGGAATCGAATCCCTCACGCGCCATCTGAGCTTTTCCTCGGTCGCCAGACGGGCATCGGTGAACACAAGTATTTCCTCCTGTTTTTCCGCTCCGCCCGCCAAACCACCATCCGCGCGGTCCACCTTGTAAACCAGCCTGGCCGATGCCAATCCGTGGTCGTCCTTCGCCGTGAAGGCAAGGTCAACGGCTTTCCAAACGGTCGCCTTCTCCTCCGCCACGGACGAACCCATGACAATCGTCGGTGCCTGATCGGGCACCATGCGCACCGAGTAGCGCACCTCCGGATTGAAAACCAACCCCGTCTCCCTGTCGGTCCACTCAAATCCATAGGTGAAGGAATCCTTGGGTGCCCATGTCACGGTTGCCGAGCGTTTGTCGGCAGTCAGGGACATGTCCACCGCCTGGTCGCCATCCAACATCAGGCGCCCGCCCGCCACCGGCCTGCCGATGCCGACGCTCCAATCGATCGTCGATCCAACCGGCGCGTCGAAACTTGGCATCTCCATTTCCCGGGGCTCCACTCCAATGTATGCCGGATATTTCACCACCACCTGGATCTCCTGATCCGGCACGCGGACCACGCGGACACGCGACACCCGGGAAATGCCATCTCCCGCAAGAAACGAATATTCGAAGTCCCTGTAAACTTCCTTTATCTCATGGGAAAACACGCGATGCCCGCCGTCCGCCGGCAATCCCGGCCCCACCCGGATCGTATCCACGGCGTCGCCCTGATGCCGGAACCGGACCGTCACCTCGTCCGGAAGCTCTCCGGAAACCACGGCTCTCAGATGCGCGGAGTGTCCATGCTGGACGACGAGGTCTCCGCTGGTTTCCACAATGACCGTCCGCGTGGGGTAGCGCTGCTCGGAAAACGGAATGAGAACCCGCACGATGAAGGCCTTCGCGAACCCGGGATTCATGGCAGCCGCGACAAGCAACAGCAAAGCCGCGGTTGAGACGGACAGATACAGCTTCCAGATCGATCCGAAGCGGACCATTTCCTGGAACGGAACCGTGCTCCCGCGTTCTTCCGCCTGATGCAGCATCGCCACGACAAGCGTCGGCGACGCACCTTCATGAACGATCCCCTTGTCATGAAACTGCACATAGGTCAGCAGCAGCCCGCCAAACTCCGGATAAGCCCTCTCCACCTCCAGAGCGCACGTCACCGGGTCATGGGGACGAAGGTGGCGCCACCATGCCAGATACGCGGTCGCCGCAAGAACCAGCAAGGCTCCCGCGATCAGCGCCAGCCGGGATACTCCTGTTAGATCCATCTTCCAATCGATGAGGAAAACCACGATGCCTAGCGCGAACGCCCACAGCGTGACATGACAGGCACCGCGCAGGGAGGCAAGCCGCCTGCCGCGACGCCAGACCCCTGCGAGCCTCACCATCAAGTCGTTGTTTGCCTTTGCCTCTGTCATGGTTTCGTGAAAATCAGTCGATCATACCAAATGATGCCGCCGGCGGATGAGCCACTCCAGCCCGGCGCAAACCAGAACCAGCACATACAGCGGCCAGATGTCCCACAGATCCTTGTCGGACTTCTGAAGGGTCGTCGCGTTTGCCCGCTCCATCAGTCCGGGCAGTGCCGGCCAATCCCGGATTGAAAAAAACCGGCCGCCCGTGATCCCGGCGATTTCCCTCAGCCGCGACTGTTGCATCGCGGGCTCGAGCATTTCCAGATCGACATCGGCCACCTTCAGGTCAACCACGTTGGCGATCTCCATGTCCTCCTCGCGGGCTTTGAGTTGATAGTTTCCACCCTGGTCGAGTTTCACCACGCCATGGAAAAGCCCGGGTGTCCCGGCCACCGGCAGGAGCGTGACGTTCTGGCCATCACCGGCCGCACCGCCACCCGCGTCAGCCAACCGCTCGATCCGCACCGTGTATTCCCCGGCCTCGGCGGGTTGGTATGAATCATCCAGCACGTTGGCATGGATCTCCACCTTCTCGCCGGTCCGGAACTCATCGCGGTCGGTCTCAAGGCGGACCCGCTTGTTCTCTCCCAGCAATCGTGAAAGGGACAGGAATTGGATCGCCTTGCTCCAGAACAACGCGTGATACTCGTCGCCGCGCATCAGACGGAGCCGCCAGAGCTGGTCGGTCCCGGCGAACATGACCTTGCCGGTTCCCGCATACTGCCATGCCAGCAACGGGTATCCATCGCCGCCACCCACATCAGGGATCTCCAGCAGCACATTCGCCGCGGGTTTCGCCCCATCAAGAGGCGGAAGGCTGTAAAGCGGCTTCACAAGCGCCCACAGTGCGTCCGTTTTTTCGTCGGATGTGTCGAAGTTGGTGAACGACCTTCTTCCAGCCACCGTCACCGCAGGATGGCGTTCTTCGGAAATGAGATTCGGTTGTCCCTCGCGGATCCGGACCGGAAGAATTTCCTCAATGGGGGTTTGGGCGTAAGTCGCCGGCGCGAAATTCTCACCCGCCAGCATGAGCAGGGATCCGCCGCGCTCGCGCACGTGCCGGACGATGCGTTCCATCTGCGGCTGGTCGAAGTACCGCGACGGCACATCTCCCAGGATCACCAGATCGAACTGGAATGCTTCTCCAGGGTTGTCCGGGTATTCCGCGAGATACTCGGGAGAGGAAACCGCCAGTTCCTTGTCGCCCTGCGTCAGCAGGAATTTGACATCCAGCCGCTTGTCACGCTGCAGCACGACCTTGAGGTAGCGGTATTCCCAGCGCGGCCTGCCTTCGGCATAAAGCACCTTGATCTTCTGGTCGATCACCTTGATCGACCTCTCGACACGGTTGTTGGATGACGTCTGTTCTTCGGGCTTGGAATCGACCACCACCGCCAGCGCGCGCGTGCCGCCGATGTCCTTCGGAACCTCGAACGGCAAATCGATGAACGACGCTTCGTCCGTCAGTTGCACGGTTTTGGAAACCAGCTTCTTGTCATCCAACAGCAACCTCACATCGACCGATGTGCCGGTGAATCCACTGGAAAACAACTGGACGCGCGCGCTTACCTTGTCTTCCGGAAAAACCACCTCCGGTACGATGATCGAACCCAGGCCGATGTCGCGCGGAGCTTCAAGACCAATTCCCACCGCAAACAATGGAATGCCCAGATCCTTCATGCGGCGCGCCGCATCCACCGGATCACCGGGAGAATTGAAAGCACCATCCGTGATCATCAGGACACCTGCCGGCGATTGTCCGCCGTATTTGGCCAGCACTTCGTCCAGCGACTCACCGCCGCGCGTCAACGGGTCTTCGGCTTCCGCCGTGGTCAACCCCTTGATCACCGCGTCCACTCCCGAACCCACCGGCTGCAACTTCTCGCCAAACACAAAACCCCGGACGTGGTTCGTTTCCGCAAGCCTCTTCAGAATCCGCCCGTCATGCTGCTTGAGCAAACCGGAGGCCAGCTCCATGCGCGGGACCTCCGCCAGCGCGCCCTGCTCCGCAGGCGTCACTTCCACCGGCAGCTTGCGGATGGTGTCAATGACGGCATCAAGCTTCCCGCCGATCGCCTGCTGCTCAAGGGCAAGGTCTTTCTGACGCGACTCGCTGAACGCACCTTCCGCAGGCAACTTGGCGACGGCATCCCTCAGCCCGTGCTGCTCGGTTTCTATCGAAATGGCCGATATCCTCGCCGAATAGGCGGCCGGTGAAGCCGCTTCCTTCTGTAACCCGCGGATTGCGGCGAAGGCCTCGTCAACGGCGACCAACTCCCGCATGATCGCCTCGCGGTCGCGACCCGCAAGTGCGTCGCAGGATTTGCGGATGGCCGTTTGCGCGCGCAACAGCGCCTCATGCATCGACGACATCTCATAATCCGCCTTGCCAAGCGCGAGGGCGGCGTCGCCAAGCGATTCCGGAGTCGCCCGCTTGTCCTGGATCGACATGCTTTTGGAGCGGTCCAGCAGCACGAGCAGATCACGCTTGATCACCACCTGCCGCTCAAGGCTGATGAACGGACCGGCAATGATCAGAAGCAGCGTGACATAAACCACGCCCCGCAAAAACGCGAGAAGGACACGCAGCCAGCGAGGCAGTCGTTTTTCGCGCCCATAAAGCCACGCGGCGAACGCCACAGCCAACAGCATCAGCACCCCCATGAACATCAGTGGAAGCGGACTGTGGAATCCGACGTGAGTGACCGCATGGTCCCTGTCAATGCCAAGCCAGCCGCGCAACACCGCGAGGTGTCCCGTTCCGGCCAGCCATGTGATTGCCATGTTCATCAGAATTCTATATGGATTCCGGGTTTGTTTTCCGCGCCAACCATCCGTCCGCCGGCCGACTCTCGGGAAGGGCCGTCATCCTTCTCACAAGGAACCTGGAAAGCAGCGACTCCACCACCAGCAGGCATAGGCCGATGATGATCAGGATCCGCCAGATTTCGCGCCCCACCCGGTTCGCCCGGACCGCAGCGGAGACACCGTTTCCACCATCCACCACACTCAGGTTGAAGCGGCTGCCGATTTCCTCCAACGCCGCGCCATCCAACGCGGAAACGCGCGATTCGGAGGGGTCCACATTGACCGCCAGCTTCATCGGTGCCGACCCGTCCTCAGGTTTCAACTCATATACGCCCGGCAGATCGGTGGAATTCACCAGAACAGCCCGGCGGCCATCCTGTGTTGAAACCCGTGTCACCGACTCTTTGCCCGAAGGGTCGATGATCTTGACCGACGCCTCCTTGCCGCGAGCCGGCAATTCAAAAACCAGCGGCTGGGAGACTACTGATGGAACCTCATGGAACTTGCGGGTCAGACTCATCACCGACTGTTGGACCATCATCAGGTATGCCGGATGCACCACCATGTCCGTCCAGTCGCGGTCGGCGGTGGAGGTGAACAGAAGCACCTGCCCGCGGCCAACCTGCCTGGACAAGAGCAGCGGATCATCACCAGGCGTGAGTTTCATCAAAACCTGCGCCCCCTCGTGCGGCTTCGTCCTCACATAGCGCCGGAAAACAATCGAGCTCCACTGTTCCTTCGGCATCGCCTGGAAGACGCGGGTCACCGGATGGTCGCCCATCCGCGTCTGCAGCGACCAGACCGTGCCGGCCTTGCCGTCCTCACCGCCCGGGTCCGCGGTTTCCAGCAATTCCCCTGGGAGAAGCGGCGTGCCGTCCGCACAACGCATCGCCGCGTCATTCCCGCCCGATGGCGTGTTGTCTCCGAGAAAAACCATCAAGCCGCCTCCCGCGCGGACGTAGCTCTCAAGCGCGTTGACCTGCTCGCGCGGCAGATCCGGAACGTTTGCCAGGATCACCACGTCATGCTTGCCCGGTTCTTCGCTTCCCAGTCTTCCCGGCGGAACCGTAGTCACCCGGATCCCGCCCGATCCCGCCTGCTCCTGCAACCCAGGCTGCAAGGCGGCATTGAGGAAATCGGCCTCGCCCCGGAATGGCTCGCCGGACGGATCCCCATCCACACAAAGCACGTTGATCCCTTTGCGCACACTCGCTAACAGATATCGCCGGTTGTCAACCGCCAGATGGTCCTCGCCAAGTTCCGCCGCCACTGCAAAAACCCCTTCCTTTTCAAAACGCGCGAAAAGTGAGACCGGCAGGATCCCGCCGGGAGGAATCTCGTCCAGAACCTGTCTGTCCACCGGCATGCCATCCACCATCAGACGCACCGTCACATCGCGCGCCGCCCCGGTGCCGGTGTTGTGGACATCCGCCACATAGCGTACCAGCGCTCCTTCGCGCGGAATCCCGGATGCCGCCAGTTGGGTAACCGCGACATTCTCCGAACCCGCGGCTTCAACCGGCAGCAGCGAGACCGTCCCGGCCGCCCGCATTTCCCGCAGCGCGTTCAGCGCGCCATCCGGAATGTTTTTCCATGTATCCGCCTGGGCGTCGGTCACGATGTAACACTCACGGCCTGGCAGTTGGATCTCGCCCATGAGTACACGGAGCTCCTCGAGATTGGCAGGAAGATCAAGCGACTCCGCGAGAGGTGCCAGTCCGTCCAACTCGGCATCCAGTCTGGCGGGATCGAAGATGACATTGCGCAGGACCACCCGGGGCCGCGTGCCCATGAGCACCAGCGAAACCTGATCCCCCGGCGACATTTCTTTCAGGATCAAACGCACCCTTTCCAGCGCAAGATCGAAACGGCTGTTGACCCCGGGCTTGTGCCCCATGCTGAACGATCCGTCGATGGCGATGACCACTCCGGTTCCGGCGATTTCATGGCCGCGGCTGGATGAAAGGCCCGTCAGGGTGGGCCTGGCGAATGCGAACGCGATCAGGGCGACCGCCAAGGCCCGCAGCGCCATCAGAAGCAGATCCTCGAGTTTCACCCGCCGCGCCCTCACCGCCATCGCCTTGCGCAGCAATTCCATGGCCGCCCAATCGACCGGCTTGGAATGATGCCGGCTGAACAAATGGATCAGCACCGGCACCGCGGCGCCGGCGGCGGCCATCGTTCCCCAGAACCAGAATGAATTCAGGAAAATCATCGTTTCGTCGTGTCTAACGGATCGCCCGTCATGTCATGCGCTTGATCAGATAGGTGGAAAGTGTCTCATCGATGGGCCGCGAGGTATCCACCAGCACATGGTCCGCCCCGGCTTTCGCACAGGCCTTGCGCACCACGGTCAGGTATTTTTCCAGCTCCTCCAGATAGGCCGTGCGGATCCGGCCGGGATCGGTGAGAACCTCGCCCATTCCCTCCAGGCATTTGAACCGGCAGGCTCCCTGAAATGGAAATGTCAGTTCGTGCGGGTCGAGAATATGGAAAACCGTGACGCTGTGACCGCAGAAACGCAGGTGGTTCAAACCCTTGATGAAACCCTCAACGGAATCAAACAGGTCGGAGAAAACCAAAACAATGCCGCGCCGGCGCAGACGGCCCGCGAAGTCGTGAAGCATCGCCGACACATTCGTCCGCGGCTCGGGTTTCGCCAGATCCAACTCGCTCGCAATGTCACGGATCACACTCGGTGAACTTTTTGGCTCGATGTAGGAACGCAGCTTGTCGTCAAACACCGCCAGCCCGACCGAGTCCTGCTGCCGCACGACCAGGTGCGCCAGACATGCGGCCATGTATTTGGCGTAATCCAGCTTGGTCACCTTGTGGGAGCCGTAACGCATCGAGGAACTCGCATCGAGCAGCAAGGTGGCGTCGAAGTTGGTCTCGGCCTCGTACAACCGCACGTAGTAGCGCCGAGTGCGGGCGTAAACCCGCCAATCGAGATGCCGCAGGTTGTCGCCTGGCACATAGGCGCGGTGGTGCTTGAACTCCGTGCTGGTCCCATGGATCGGGCTCTTGTGCATGCCGACACGCAGCCCTTCCACGATCTGGCCCGCCACCAGTTCCAATGAACCGATTTTCTGCAGGACCTCGGGGTCCAGGTATCGGAGTTTGTTGCGGTTCTCACTCTGCATGACACATCATCCGGTTGGCGGTGAATCGCTCAGCGTCCGCCCTGCTTGTAGAGCCGCTCGTCGGCCGGCACCACATCCAACAGGCGCTTGACGATGTCATCCGTGGTGAGCCCCTCCGAATGCGCCGAAAAATTCAGGATGATCCGGTGGCGCAGCACCGGCAACGCCACCGCCCTGATGTCCTCCACCGCCACATGATAGCGGCCGCGCAACACGGCGCGCGCCTTGGCCGCCACGATCAGATAGATACTGGCCCGCGGTCCGGCGCCATAGGTGATCCATTCCCGCGTGACCGATGGGGCGTCCGGCTGCTTCGGCCGCGTTGCACGGACCAGCCGCGTGGCGTAGTGGAAGAGATGGTCCGCCACCGGCGTGCGCCGCACCAGGTTCTGCAAAAACATGATTTCATCGCGCCCGAGCACCTTGGCCAGACTGCCGCGGCCGGTGCCTGAAATCCGGCGCACGATCTCGATTTCCTCGTCATACCCCGGATAGTCCACCACGATGTTGAAAATAAACCGGTCCAACTGCGCCTCGGGCAGCGGATAGGTGCCTTCCTGCTCGATCGGGTTCTGGGTCGCCAGAACGAAAAACGGCTCATCGAGCAGCATGTCCTCGCCACCCACGGAGACTTTCTTCTCCTGCATCGCCTCCAGCAGAGCGGCCTGGGTTTTCGGCGGCGTCCGATTGATCTCGTCCGCAAGCACCAGGTTGGCAAACACCGGACCACGCGCGAACATGAAGCGGCGGTGTCCCGTCTCGGGATCGTCCTGCAGGATCTCCGAACCGATGATGTCGGACGGCATCAGGTCGGGCGTGAATTGGATGCGCTTGAATGACAGCGAAAGACACTCCGCCAGCGAGCTGACCAACAGTGTCTTCGCCAGGCCAGGCACACCCATCAGCAGGCAGTGGCCGCGAGCGAATATCGCGATCAACAACTCGTCGATCACCTGGTTCATGCCCACGATCTTTTCCGCGAGCTCGTCCGTGATCCTCTTCCGCGCTTCCAACAACCTCTGGACGGCCGCGACATCATCCGGTGCCGGAGGTGCGAGCTGGGCGGTCTTGTGCCGCGGCGACGCATCATCAAAAAGCGGAACGGTGTTCGCCTGTCCCTCCAGCCGCAACGCTTCGATCTCATCGTCGGACAGTTCGTAATCAAGAGCGACGTTGCCGATCATCACCTGCTGCCCGCTGCGCAAATTCACAATCTCGCAGCGTTTGCCATTCACCTTGATGCCGTTGGTTGATCCGAGGTCGCGCAATTCGTAGCCGCCCTCCACCCGCCGCATCTCCGCGTGCCTCACGGAAGTCGAAATGCAATCGATGGAAATGTCGTTCTCCTTGCCCCGCCCGAGGGTGACCAACTGCCTGTCTAACTGGAACGGATAGGATTTGGGAGACTTCTCTGAAACGGTGATGGTGATTCTTGGCATGGCTTTGCTTAACGGCTTGGGTTCGGTGTGAAATTACATTTCATTTCATTTTTTTAAAACGGATCGATAGGCGGGTGCAATCGGCGTATGCGACTACCCGGCAGCCATATCAAAAATGCCATTCATCGCAAATGGCGCTACCCGGAACCGTTTCATGATCTTTCAAAAGAAATTTTCCGGGCAAGTCTGCGCACCAAGGCACGGCCGCGACTCCCATTCGGAACGCTGCGATCCGGATTGGATGGGGAATTTCAGGGATTGCCATACGCCCGAGTGTTTGGCATTCCACGGGCGCGCCATCCGCCTGCCCGTGGCGACCCGGCATTCCCCAATCCACTTCATGAAACCCACCCTTGTGATCCTCGCCGCCGGTATGGGCAGCCGATACGGCGGCCTCAAGCAGATGGATCCAATGGGGCCGAACGGGGAAACGGTTCTGGATTACTCGGTGTTCGATGCCATCCGCGCCGGTTTCGGCCGTGTGGTGTTCATCATTCGCGAGGATTTCGCAGACGCCTTCCGCCAAGGGGTGGGCGCAAAATTCGCGGACCTCATCCAGGTGGATTATGTATTCCAAAACTTGAATGACCTTCCCCCGGGATTCACTGTTCCGGATGGCCGGCAGAAGCCCTGGGGAACCGCCCATGCCGTGCGCGCCGCCCGCCATGCGGTGAGGGAACCCTTCGCCGTGATCAACGCGGATGACTTCTACGGCCGCGATGCCTACCAGCAGGCCGCGCGTTTTTTCTCAAACCTGCCTGCCGATGCGGCCGACCGCATGGCCATGATCGGATACCCGCTGGAAAACACACTCTCCGAGCACGGCCGCGTCAACCGCGGGATCTGCGAAACCGATGCCAATGGAAACCTCACCCGGGTCGAGGAATTCGTCGATATCGAACGCGAGCCCGACGGAGTGGTGCGTGGCAATGCCCTCGATGGCACCCGCCGCACGGTGCCGGACGGATCTCTCGTTTCGATGAACTTCTGGGCGTTCGGCCCGGATTTCTTCGCGCGCCTCGAAGCCGCCTTCACCCGCTTCCTCCAACAGTCCGGGAGCGAGTTGAAATCCGAGTGCTACATCCCGACCGTCGTGGACCAGTTGATCCGCGAAAACGGCGCCCAATGCCCGGTCTTGCGGACCACCAGCCATTGGTTCGGCGTCACTTATCCCGAAGACAAGCCCATGGTCGTCGATTCGATCCGCCAATTGATCGCCGCCGGAGAATACCCCCCATCCCTCACCTGAACCCGCATGCCATCCGCCTCAGCCAGCCACAACATCCGGGCGATCACCGCGCTGTTCGACATGCGCGGCGATTATGTCGACTCGCAAGCGTATGGATCCGGCCACATCAACGACACCTACTGCACGTGGTTCGACCAATCCGGCCTGCGCGTCCGTTACATCGTCCAACGGCTCAACCACCATGTCTTCAAACACCCGCTGGACGTGATGGAAAATGTCGAACGGGTGACCCGCCACGCGCTCGCCACCCTGAAGGCCGCGAACTGCCGCGAGGCCTACCGCCGCACGCTCACCTGCATCCCCGCGCTCGATGGCAAACCCTGCGCCTTCGACTCCGCAGGCAACCTCTGGCGCGTCTATCCGTTCATCGAACGCGCCCGTGGATACGACACGCTGGAAACCAACGAGCAGGCCTATCAGGCCGCACGCGCGTTCGGTGCCTTCCAACAACTCGCCGCCACCCTTGGCGGCCCGCGCCTCCACGAAACCATCCCGGATTTCCACCACACCCCGAAACGCCTCGCCGCGCTCGAAGCCGCCATCGCCACCGACCCCTGCGGCCGCGCCCGCGAAGTCGCCGCGGAAATCGCGTTTGCACGCGCCCGTGCCGACGACGCCTCGCGCATCATCGACCTCATCGCCGCCGGAGAAATCCCGGAACGCGTCGCCCACAACGACACCAAGCTCAACAACGTGCTCCTGGATGAAGTCACCGCCGAGGGCGTCTGCGTGATCGACCTCGACACCACGATGCCGGGATCCGCGCTTTATGACTTCGGCGACATGGTCCGCACCGCCGCCCCCACCACCCGCGAGGATGATCCGGATCCGGAAAAAATCGGCGTGCGCCTCGACCGCTTCGAGGCCCTGGTCAAGGGATACCTGTCCACCGCGACCTTCCTCAACGATGCCGAGCGCGCCAACCTCGCGTTCTCCGGCAAACTGCTCACTCTGGAATGCGGCATCCGCTTCCTCACCGACCACCTGAACGGCGACACCTATTTCAAAATCCACCGCCCCCTCCACAATCTCGACCGCTGCCGCAACCAGTTCGCATTCGTCAGGGCGCTCGAACACCACATGAACGCCATGGAGGACATCGTCGACCAACACTGCATGACCCCCGCATGACGGCGGGTCGGCCACCCCGGCGCATATCTATCAGATGAGACAGGGATCACTGCTGATGCTGGGCCTCTCCGGCCAGGAAATCACCGATGCCGAGGCGGATTTGTTCACCCGCCTGCAACCGGCGGGTTACATCCTCTTCACCCGCAACATCACGTCGCCCATCCAGACGCGCCGGCTCACCGACGAACTCCGCGCGCTCTCGCACGAGGAACCGATCATCGCCATCGACCAGGAAGGCGGCCGCGTAACCCGGACCCGCGACATCGCCCCTGCGGCTCCTTCCGCACCCACCCTGGCCGCACGCGGTGATTATGGCAGCATCGCCGACGCGGGAATCCTCACCGGTGAATTGCTGGCATTGCTGGGATTCAACCTGAACCTCGCCCCCGTCCTCGACCTCGACCACCACCCGGACCACCAGAACGCCCTGCGCGGACGCTGCTGGGGGCGCGACCCGCAGCAGGTCATCAACTACGCCGGCCATTGGAACCGCTGGATGCGCAAACGCCGCATCGCATCCTGCGCCAAACACTTCCCGGCATGCGGCCGCGCCCTCAGCGACCCGCACCACGACCTGCCCTCATCCCCCGCCACTCTCGCCGACCTGCTCGCGGAAGATGTGATCCCCTACACCGCCCTGATGCCGGAACTGGACGCCATTATCCTCGCCCATGTCGAATTCCCCAACATCGACCCGCAATTCCCCGCATCTCTCTCACCGCTCATCATCCGTAGATTCCTGCGCGACCAACTCGGGTTCGACCACCACCTGGTCCTGACCGACGACCTCGACATGGGTGCCATCCGCACCCGCTATGGACGCGGGCAGGACGCCAAACTGGCCATTGAGGCCGGCAACGACCTGGCCATGATCTGCCACGACATCCACACCGCCGATGACGCGGCTCGCGCGATCGCCACTCTCCCCCATTCCACACTCGATGACGCCTGGCAGCGCGTCGAACGCTTCCTCCGGAAAAAAATCCACACTCCACCGCCATGGTCGGATGCGAAATGGGAAAAAACCTGTCATTCCCTCGCCGCGCTGGCCGCCTCTTTCAACGATACCGATGATCCGCCAGCCGCCAGCCCGGTGGCGGATTATTGACCACACCCCCACAATCCCTGCGCGGTTTCGCACAGCCCATGCGGAGCGAATCCCCCCACCCGGTGGCAGCTTGAACTTTTCCTCCGATCCAGCAACCCCACCATGTCAGTCCCGAAAAAACCGAACCTCGACTCCGTCACCACGATCAACAAGGACGGGTCGCGATATTTCCTGCACCCTGCGGATGCCAAGGGCCCGTGGATGCTTTCCCGCAGGATCGTCGGCGTGCTGCTGATCGCGATCTACGTGCTGCTGCCATGGATCCCCATCAACGGCAACCCGGCCGTTTTCCTCGATGTGGAAAACCGGATGTTCCACCTCTTCGGACTCACGCTCGTCCCCCAGGACCTGTGGGTGATGTTCTTCGCGATCAGCGGACTCGGCTTCGCGCTGTTTTTCGTCACCTCTCTGTTAGGACGCATCTGGTGTGGCTGGGCCTGCCCCTACACGGTGTTCCTCGACCATGTTTACCGCCGCATCGAACGCTGGATCGAAGGTGACGCGCCCGCCCGCCGCGCCCTGCAGGAAGCGCCGTGGACTTTCGGCAAGGTTTTCAAACGGCTGATCAAACACCTGCTCTACCTGCTCGTCGCCGCAGCAATCGCCCATGTATTCCTCTCTTACTTTGTCTCGCTCGAGCGACTCTACGGGTTCATGCATGAAGGCCCGCTCTCCCACGCCGCCGCCTTCGGCTTCGTCACCTTTCTCACCCTGATCCTGTGGTTTTGCTTCGGCTACTTCCGCGAACAGTTCTGCATCATCATGTGCCCCTACGGCCGCCTCCAAAGCGCCCTCACCGACGACGACACGATCAACGTCGGATACGACGTGAAACGCGGCGAACCCCGCGGCGCGGTTGGCAAGGCCGATGGCGATTGCATCGACTGCCGCCGCTGCGTCCACGTCTGCCCGACCGGCATCGACATCCGCAACGGCCTGCAACTCGAATGCATCGGCTGCACCGCCTGCATTGATGCCTGCGACGAAATCATGGTCAAGGTCGGCCGCCCGAAAGGCCTGATCCGCTACGATTCACAAAATGGATTCGCCGGCCTCGCACGGCGCTTCCTCCGGCCGCGCATCTATGCCTATTCCGCACTCGCCCTGCTCGGCCTCGGCGCGCTGACGCTGGTCGCCTCTACCAAAGCACGCCCGTTCAACGCCACCGTCTCCCGCAGCGGCGGCGCTGGCTTCTACAGCGACGCCTACTCGGTACGCAACATCTACAAGGTGCGCTTCATGAACAAGCGCAACCAGCCCGCCACCGTGACCATCCGCCTCGGAAAAGACACTCCCGCCGGCTACGAACTCAGCGGTGCCGGACAGACATTCACGGTCAACGCCCACGATGAAATGTCACGCACCTGCGTGGTGGTCGTCCCGATCGATGACTACATCGGGCCGTCCGAGATCGTCCTTGAAATCCATGCCGACCCCGGCGATGTGACTTTGGAAAAAACCGCCCGTTTCCTCGGACCGAACGTGAATCAAAATGCCGCCAAGTGAAGAAGCTCCTGTCATTTCTCAACCGCCACCCTTGGATTTATGTCGTGCTCGCCTTCGCCGTGCTGATCGCCGCGTGGACGGTCCTGATCATGCTCGCCGCGGAACACGCGCCCAGGCAAATCCAGATTCCGAAGTGATCCATCCTCCCCCCGCCGAATGACCACTTCCGCCGCACTCGTTCTCGGACTCGCCACCAGCCTGCACTGCGCCGGCATGTGCGGACCACTGGCCTGCGGGCTCGGCACACTCGCAAAATCAGAGGGCGAACGCCTGACCGCCGCCTCGCTCTATCATGGCACAAGACTCATTTCCTATGGCATCATCGGCGCCATCTGCGGCGCGATTGGGCAACAGCCGTTGAAGCGTTTTTTTGACTCCCCAGCCGTCCTCCTGCCATGGGTGCTGGTCCTCGTCCTGCTGATAATGGCATTCAACCTGGATAAAAAAGTCCCCCGCCCCGCCATCCTCAACCGCCTCATCACCCGCGCCCGCTTCAAGGCTTCCAGGTTTTCCGCATACGGCAGCGCATCCGCCATGGGACTGCTCACCCCGTTCCTGCCCTGCGGCCCGCTCTACCTGGTCTTCGCCGCCGCCTTGCTCACCGGCTCCGCCACCAAAGGAGCCGAATTCACGGTCGCCTTCGGCCTCGGAACGGTCCCGCTCCTCTGGCTCACCCAGCACCAGTTCCACCGCATCCGCACCAGACTCTCGCCACTCGCCATGAACCGCCTTCGCCGCGGACTGGCCCTCGTTACCGCATTGATGCTCGCATGGCGGCTGCACGATACGATTCCCATCCGTTTCAACGACCCCTCGCCTGCCGCGAAACCTGCGGACCGCGAGCTCCCTTCCTGCTGCCCCTGACCCGAACGGCCGCTGCAGCTGGCGCCTCCCAATCAGAAATCAAAAGTCGCCTGCGGCCCCTTCGCCTTGGCTGGCTGCCGCTCGGTTCCCTCCCTGAGCCCCTCCGCAGCAAAGCGAATGAACCTCCCCAAAGCCACTTCCATCGCCGATTTGCCACCCCCGCTCAGACGCTGCAATGTCTCCGGATCCGCCAGCATTTGCACCATCCCACCCACCAAAAAATGCGCCCGCCATTGCAGCTCGTCTTGACTCAATCCCGGCAATCCCCGACCCAGCAAACGAACCAAGCGATCGTTTGAAGATTTGACCTGCGCCGCCACATCCGGCGGCATCTCTCCGGGCAGCAACGACAAAATCCGCGCCATTAACCTGCAACCCAGATGCTCCGGAAAATCGGACTTCCGCAGCGCACCCAGCACCGGCCGAATCAACGCGTCCAAAACCTCCTCCACCGGTGCCGCCTTCGACGCAGGCCTCTTCTCCAGTGCCTCGAACCGTGCCGACCGCTCCTCAAGAACCGGAACAACCTGTCGCTCAATCACCAACTCAACCATCCGATCCCGGCTGCCAAAGTGGTAGTTGACGGCAGCAACATTCGCCTTGGCAGCTTCAGTCACATCCCGCACCGAAATCCGGTCGAATCCGTGCTCCGCAAACAATCGCTCCGCAGCATCCAAAATACGGCGCTTTGATTCGGACGGAGGAGATTGATTCTTTCGCATGACCGGCAACCAGTCAATCCGCCCTGCCAAGAATGTCAAACACTCGATTCAAATTGCCACCTCAACATTCGTTTGCAGCAGGCGCTCGTTGCGCCTCTTGAAAAGGTGAGCGCGTTCCTCCTGAACGCTGCCCGCCAACGAATGCACACGCCAAAGAAAAGAAAGGCGAAACATATCGCCCGCACAAAGCCGACAGAATGTCGGCGCTCCTGACGCCATATGGAGCGCGCGCATCCTGCGCAAGGATTCTTACTCCTCGGAGCGCAAACTGTGACCTGTGAAATTCTCAGACCTTGTCCACTCTCACTTGCCTGCAAGCTTCGCGACGGTGGCGGCATCCACCACAAAGTTGGAACTGCCGAAGGGCTTGGGTTTTCCCTCCTCGGCGATCTGGTATTCATAAACCTTGACCGGGTTCACGCCAGCCACCTGTGACATCAGATAAACACGGATCGTCAGGGCCTCATTGCCGGTACTGCCTTCAAGCCGCTTGATGGAAAACTGCACCTCGTTCGGACCATCCTTCGCACCACCGATCACAACTTCCGACTCCTTGGCGTTCGCGAAGCGGTGGCGGCTGATCTTGTTGACCTGCACCTGCACCTCCCTGCCCGGGCAGAACACATAAACCTTGGCGATGTATTTGGCGGTCCCAACCTCGATCGGCGTGGGCGGCACCACACCTGAAGGCTTGGTTTCCGGTGTCTCACGCAGATAACGCAAATCCCCCTTGGCCAGTTCCCCGCGCACTTCGGGCAAGGCGGCGAGATTGACGAAATCCGCCCGGTCGTAAAGCCAGCCCCCGGCACCACGGACAAACGACAGGACTAACAGATTTTCCGTAGGCGCGCCACCGACACCGAAATCCACCTTGCCGAAATAAGACGCCTTGGCGGTGGGGCCATTCTGGGAGGCTTCAAGAAAACCCAGCCCTTTGAGTGGTGGCGGCGGCGCGGGCAGATCGAACACCCCGGCCGGAAACGCCCGTTTCTCGGAAAGAATCCGGTTTTTCACTTCCATCCGCCGGTGTGGCGCGGTCGCCCGCTGCCAGGCATTGGCATCCTTGCGCACCATCGCATTGCGCCAGACATTGTAGCTGTTTTCCAAGGCGGATTGCAACGGCTCGGCGGAACCGGCGGCAACCGTGGCAACCCATAAAATCCAATAAATCAGTGGTTTCACGAGCGAAACGATTGGACAAGCCGGGCCGTTTCACAACAAACAAATCACACGTCGCCGGCATATCGGCCCGGCAAATCCCCAACCATGAGTCAGATGTTGCAAAAAGTGGCGCCCATCGGCGAGGCGCGCGACCGGGAAATCCTCAAGGATGCCGCAACCTACGTCTACCAGGAACGGCCGCAAGGGCAGGTCCAGGCCCACGTCTTTCTGCCGGAGCACGAAAGCCCGGCTCCCCGCAGCCTGGTCGTCTTTTTCCATGGCGGATTCTGGGACAGCCCCACCCCCACCCAGTTTGTCCCCCACTGCCTCCATTTCGCCAGCCGAGGCGCCGTCGCTGTCGCCGCGGAAACCCGGACGCTCGCACGCCACGGAACCGGCCCCGCTGAAGCCATCGACGACGCCCGCGACCTGATCCGCTGGCTCCGCCACAATGCGGATACCTTCAACATCGACCCCGACAAGGTGGTCGTCGGCGGAGCTGCGGGCGGCGCGATGCTCGCCTTGCAAACCTGCATGCCCAAACCCAAAAAGCTGCCACCGGTGGACGGCCTCGACTGCCGCCCACAGGCACTGATCCTCTTCAGCGCGCTGGTCAATTGCCATGCCAACCCACAGGCCAGCCTGCGCTTTCCCAGCCCGCGCGTCGCCAAGCAACTCAGCCCGTCCAATCTGGTCCGAAGAAAACTCCCCCCCATGCTCTTCTTCCATGGCAAGGCGGACCGGATCACCCCGTTTGAAGAAGTCGACCGCTTCCGCAGACGCCTCCGCTTCTGGCGGAACCCATGCCACCTTGTGGACTACGAGCGCGCCGACCACAGCTTCTTCAACTTCAACGTGAGCCACCGGAACTTCGAGCTGACCATCGATGCCGCCGACCGCTTCCTCACCGACCTCGGCCTGCTGGCGCCACAGGAGGACACCAGCCTCTATTGAAAGGATGGGTCAGAATCAATCCTCAATCTCCACCCACCGCCATCCCCCGAATGGATAGACGATAGCGGTATGAAGAATTGAATCCTTTTCCTTCTTTCCAATCAAAAATCCAAAATCACCCATCATCAAACGTCAATCTCTTCACCCCATCGTTCGCTAGACAATGAAAACCTCCTGCTTCTACAGCACATGGGCCGCGTCTTGTGTGGCCTCGACGGGGGGAGCCATCTACGCCGCATTCGCAGCCATGCTTATTTCCCGAGGTCGAATTGGTCTTATGGAGATCGTCGCTGTGATTCTCATTTCCATCGTGATGGCCCTTCCCGTCCTTGTTGCGGGATCTGCTTTAATTGGCGGGTGGGTGACGAAGTTTCTGTCTCGACGTTTCAGAACAAACCGGATTCTGGTTTTTTCCATGGCAGGAATGTCAATGGGTTTGATAGCAGACTTGATCCTCTGGACCTTAGGCGTGATTTTTCTCGGATTTTCTCCGCACGATGTCCCGCGCAACATGGACGGACTGATCGATGCGGCTTTGGTGGCCTCGATTCCGGTTTTCTGCCTGACCCTGGCCGGATTTGTCACGGGAGCACACGTAACCATATCATGCCATTCTCGTTCCACATCCGTTCATTCGGCGTGATCATGATTGCCGTGAGCCTTGTGGGGTGCGGTTAGAGGCAGATGCATCAAGAGTTAAGGGCTATACTGGAAGCCAGGACAGCAGTCCCACCTTCCCTCTTTCCCTGCGGAAACCTCAGCGTTCTCCGCGTTTCGATTTTTCACAGTGCGGAAGCCACGGTTTCCATTGAGTGACCCATCAACCTAAATCCGCGTCCCCTTTGGAAACGTGATCAATGGGCGGCGAGCCAGTTCGGGCCGGTGCCGGACTCGACCTCCACCGGCACACCATGCGGGAGCGGCAAGGCGTTGCGCATGATGTCGAGAATGCGCGGGACCAGCTCCGCCTTTTCATCAGTCGCGAGATCGAAGACCAGTTCGTCGTGAACCTGGAGCAACATGCGCGTGCGGCATTTGTGTTCGCGCAGGTGAGCATCGATGCGGATCATGGCGAGTTTGATCATGTCCGCCGCAGTGCCCTGGATCGGCGTGTTGATCGCGGCGCGTTCGGCATTGCCACGCAGGTTCTGGTTGGCAGAGTGAAGATCGGGGAACGACCTGCGGCGGCCGCTGAGGGTGGCGACATAGCCGTTTTCCCTGGCCTCGGCGACGGTCAGCTCCATGAAATCCCGGATGGCCGGGTACTCGCGGAAGTAGGCGTCGATGATGGCGGCGGCTTCCGCCCGCGGAATCGCCAGGCGCTGCGACAAACCGAAGGCCGAGATACCATAGATGATGCCGAAGTTGACCATCTTCGCGGTGCGGCGCATATCGGATGTGACCTCATCCGGCTCGACGACAAAGACCTTGGATGCGGTGACCGTGTGGATATCGGTGCCGTTGTGGAACGCCTCGATCATGGTGGCGTCGTTCGCAATCGCAGCCATGACGCGCAGCTCGATCTGCGAGTAGTCGCAGGACAGGATCTCAAAACCACATGCGGGTGTCTCTGATTTTCTCGGAACGAATGCCTTGCGGATCTTACGGCCTGCTTCGGAACGGACCGGGATGTTCTGCAGGTTCGGGTCAGAGGATGCGAGACGGCCGGTGGCGGCGACGAGTTGGTGGAAATGCGTGTGGATCCTGCCGGTGGCGGGCACGATGTGGCCCGGCAGGGCGTCAAGATAGGTGGACTTGAGCTTGCTTGCCTCGCGCCAGGCAAGGATCTCGCTGATGACCGGATGCTTTCCCTCCAGCGTGGCCAGCGTTTGCTCGTCGGTCTTGTATTGGCCGGTCTTGGTCTTTTTCGCCTTCTCTGCGAGACCGAGACTATCGAACAGGACCTCGCCAAGTTGTTTCGGCGAAGCGATGTTGAACGGCTTTCCGGCGTGGCGCTGGATTGACGCCGCGAGTCCATCGATCTGTTGTTGGAGTTCCCCGCCGATCGCACCGAGCGCCGATGGGTCGACCGAGATTCCCTCCATTTCCATTCGGACAAGCACCGGCAGCAAGGGCCCCTCGATCTCCCGGAGGATGACATCCTGGGCATTTTCCGCAAGCAGGGGCCGGAGTTTTCCGGCAAGCTGGTAGGTGACATCCGCATCCTCCGCCGCATATTCCGCGAGCTTTTCCAGCGGAATGACCGCCATGTCGAGCTCCTTGGAAACCTTGCTCTTTTCCGCAAAGTCGAACAAATCATCCGAAACGGCTGTCGCGGCTTCCCGGGGTTCGGCCAGTGTCGCGATGTCGGCGAGCTTCACCGGACTGTAGTTGAGGTGGATTTCCGCGAGGTAATCCATCGAATGCCTGCGCTCAGGAGCCACCAGAGTGTCGGCCAGCATCGTGTCAAAAAACGGACCCGCAACCTCGATGCCGTGGTTCAGCAGCACCGACAGGTCGTATTTCAGGTTGTGGCCGATCTTTTCCGCAGGTGAAGACAGGACCGATTTCAGACCATCCATCAGCGATTCATCCCTCGTTACCGGCAAATACCACGCCTCGTGGGCTTTCCAGCAGAAGGCAACACCTAACATTCTTGCGCCGAACCGGTCGAGGGAAGTGGTTTCTATGTCGAAACAGAATGACGTTTGTTTGGCGAGCTCCCTGAATAGCTGCTGCTGGAGCTCCGGCGTGTCGGCCATGTGATAAACATGATCGACATCGCGGATCGTCGGGAACGATTCGAACAACGTGGGAACTGCCTGAACCTCGCTCGCGTCGTCATCCAATGGCACAGGCGGCGTGTCGCCATTCGCCGGGGCCACCGCACCGAAGAGCCGCTTGGTGAGCGTGCGGAACTCGAATTCGTTGAACAACGACTTCACCGCCTCATCGTCGCGCGGCGAAAGCACCAGATCCTCCCATGTCACAGCGACTGGCACGTCGGTGATGATCGTGGCGAGTTCCTTCGACAGCAGCGCTTGGTCCGAATGCGTTTCAACCAACTCCTTCTGCCTGCCCTTGAGCTTCGATGATCCGGCGATCAGCGCCTCGATCGATCCGAATTCCGCGATGAGCTTCTGTGCGGTTTTCGGTCCGATTCCCGGGATGCCGGGGATGTTGTCGGAGGCATCGCCCATCAGTCCCAGCAAGTCGATGATCTGGCAGGGTTCGGCGACGCCCCAGATTTCCGGGAGTTGCGGTAGGCCGATGATTTCGTGATCCGTGCCCTTGCGGCCGGGCTTCCACATGAAGGTTTGAGTGCTGATCAACTGGGCGAAATCCTTGTCCGGCGTCACCATGAAGCACTCGAAACCCTCTGGCTCCGCACGCTTGACCAGCGTGCCGATGATGTCATCCGCCTCGAACCCTTCGAGCTCGAGCACCGGAATATGGAAGGCACGGCAGAGCGCCTTCACATGCGGGATGGCCGCGGCCAGCTCCTCCGGCATCTCATCGCGCTGCGCCTTGTAGGCCGGGTAGCGGATGTGGCGCGGCGTGGGACCCGAGGTGTCGAACGCCACGCCGATGTGGCTGGGGTTTTCCTTCTCAAGAATGGCCAGCAACGCGTTGATGAAACCGTAAAGCGCGGACGTGTTGACCCCCTTGGAATTACGGATGGGGGCCTGGATCAACGCGAAGTGGGCGCGATAAATCAAGGCCATGCCATCAAGCAGGAATAAACGGTGCATGGGGGGGACATTGGCCGGATGGCGGCCGGGAGTCAAGGGACGGCAGCATTTCAGTTCATGCGCGGCCGGGAGAAAGGCGCATTCGACCAACGCCGCTTGGACTGGCCACAGGGAGATTTTCAGCCGCAAAGGAACGCATAGAGCGCGAGAAAAAGGGGTTGGAATTCTGATCTACTATTTGTTCGTCTTATCCCTACTCATCAACTTCGGCTCCTACAAATTTCAAATCAAGAAATACGTTATGAATGGCCGCAAGTCGGCCGCACAGGAAACTCACTTTTCAATTCCATATGGAATCTTTGCGTTTTTTACGTTTTTTCGCGGCTAGCATCCGTGGCCATGAAAGGCTTGGTGGCATTGGGTGTTCAACGAACCACAAAACACAAGCAAGGTTTTCAGCCGCAAAGGAACGCATAGAGCGCGAAAATAAAAGGGGTTGGAATTCTGATTTGCTATTTGTTCGTTTTATCCCTGCTCATCAACTTCGGCTCCTACAAATTTCAAATCAAGAAATACGTTATGAACGACCGCAAGTCGGCCGCGCAGGGAACTCACTTTTCAATTCCATCTGGAATCTTTGCGTTTTTTGCGTTCTTTCGCGGCTAGCATCCGGCGCCATGAAAGGCTTGGTGGCATTGAGTGTCCAAAGAACCACAAAACACAAGCAAGGTTTTCAGCCGCAAAGGAACGCATAGAGCGCGAGAAAAAGGGGTTGGAATTCTGATATACTATTTGTTCGTTTTATCCCTGCTCATCAACTTCGGCTCTTACAAATTTCAAATCAAGAAATACGTTATGAACGACCGCAAGTCGGCCGCGCAGG
>CAYNQJ010000009.1:0-55803 GCA_964399305.1 uncultured Luteolibacter sp. | reverse complement strand
TACAAATTTCAAATCAAGAAATACGTTATGAACGACCGCAAGTCGGCCGCGCAGGGAACTCACTTTTCAATTCCATCTGGAATCTTTGCGTTTTTTGCGTTCTTTCGCGGCTAGCATCCGTGACCATGAAAGGCTTGGTGGCATTAGGTATCCAACGAACCACAAAACACAAGCAAGGTTTTCAGCTGCAAAGGAACACATGGAGCTCGAAAAAAAAGGGGGTGGTATTTTGAGAATTTAAGCTGTTCAGAATTTAAATATTTTCTGTTATTTTGTTTGTTATTTACCACCGAAAATAATTTTTTGATTTGGAATCATTATGAAAACCATCAACGAATTGTGTGACATCGTCCGTGAAACTTCCTTTGCTATTCATGTGTATCATGGCCATGGACACTTGGAGAAGGTGTACGAAAACGCTTTAACAAACCGCCTGCAGAAGGCTGGGATTGACGTCAAGCAGCAGCACCCAATCCAAGTCTTCGACGAAGACGGAACGAACATTGGAGATTACGTCGCCGATTTACTGATCGATGACCGGTTGATTGTCGAACTTAAAGCCGTTCGCGCGCTGGCAGATGAACACACGGCGCAAGTGCTCGGCTATTTGAAATCAAGTCGGACCGAGCACGGCCTGCTCATCAACTTCGGTTCCTACAAATTTCAAATCAAAAAATATGTCATGAGTAACCGCAAGTCGGCCGTGCCGGGAACACATTTTTCATTTCTATCTGGAATCTTTGCGTTTTTTGCGTTCTTTCGCGGCTAAAATCCGGAGCCATGAAAGACTTTTGCGGCATGAATCCACACGTCCTTTAGTAAGCCTTCTGGATTTGGACTCCCTTGTTCGGGGCCTGGCGGCGTTGTTGGTTCCAGCTTTCGTTATTCCTGAACTGGATGGCGCCGTTGATTTCCAGCAGGTTGCCTTGGTAATCCAGTGACTGGCCCGATTGGGGCTTCGGCTCGGGCACAGCGGGCGGCGGGGTGTTTTCCGGTGCGCCGAGCCATGTTTCCCCACGGAAGAACGCGTAGCGCGAATCCCCCTCACGGGCGATCACCGTGGCCTTGCCGCGCAGGTTGTCGGCGATGAACAATCCACGCAGGTCCGTTTCACCGGAGCGGAATTCCGTGTCGGCGCTGCCGATCGCCTTGACATGGACTTCCGGGCGATAGCCGCCTTTGGCGGTATCGAGCACGTTGGCGCGGACCCGGCCACTGACGGTATCTTCCTGGGCCTCGATCTTCAACGGAGTGATCAGCACCATGCCGCTGGTGAACAAATCATCGCCGCGGCAGATGACGAGGTAGGCCGCCTCATCCTTGAGCGCAAGCGGGATCGCGCGTTCCTTCTCGACGTAGTCCTTGCCATCGCCGAGCACGATCGTCTGCTCGGACTCGGGTTTGATGCCGGCCAGTTGCACGCTGGTGATGGCGCTCAGGTTTTTCTGCAGGAGATACAACTTCATCAGATCCACCCGGTAAACCTGGACGAACGCCTCCTTGATGTTGCGGTACTTCAGCGTCAGCGATACCGGGTCGCCCGGCTTGACCACGGTGACTTCCTCCAACCGGATGCTCTTCTTCTCGAAGTATGCGATTGCCTCGGATGCGTCCGGGTAGAGCGTCTTGACCTTGTCATACCACTGGATCGCATCGGCGGGCTTGCTTTGCGCATGGTAGATCTGGCCGAGAATGTAACGGGCGAAGTCGCGGTCCTTGCTCTCGCCATCGGCCACCACACGGGCGGCGGCGAGTGCTTCGACGTATTGATTCTGCCAGAACAATCCGAGCGCGGTCATGTATTGGAAACCGGGAGCCAGCTCGCTGTCGGCATGCCGTTTGGCGAATTCGCGGCTGAGCTCCACAACCCGTGGATAGTCCTTCAGATCGAGCATGCCATTGCACAGGCTGAATCCGGCGTCGTCCGCGAGCGGATCGGTCGGATACAGCGCGAGGAACGAGACGAGCGTCTCCACCGTGCGCTTGAGCATGGCGACCTTCTCCGGCTGGACCGCATCCTCCTTCGGCAGTTCGTGGGCTTTCGCCGATTTCTGATAGAGAAGCTGCGAGATCGCGAAGTATCCCGAGACCACCTCCGCGGTATCGGGATATTCGCGCCAGACGCGCTCCTGGTAATCGATCGAACCGAGGAAGCGACCTTCATCCTCGAGCACGGCGCTGATGCCGGCGTCGTTGGTGAAGCTGGCACTGATCACCGCGCGATAGACGAGCCAGGCGCGCTCATGTTCATCGATGTCCTTGTAGGCCTTGCCGACGACGAGAATCCGGTCGAACGGAATTTCGAGCGTTGGGTAGCGTTCACGGAGAATTTCGAACATTTCGACGATCTTGCGGGCGTCGTAGAATCCGGGTTTGGTGTAAATCCAGAGCAGCATCCTCGCGAGTTCGCTTTCGTTGTGTTTCGGGTTCTCCTTGAAGACAGCGGAGAGATATTCGAGGGCCTTGGCATCCTCGCCATCGTTGAAGTGACATTGGCCGAGTGCGAAGCGTTCGCTGATGTTCATCACATAAGGATCCGGCGATTTCTCACCGGCGGCGAGCACGGTGATTTCCGGGGACGGCCCTACCGACATGAATTCCGGGTTGCCGATTTCTCGGATGACTGCCGGCAGCATGCGGAACTTGCCGGGAACATATCCTGTCAAATCAAATGCGACCGAGGGACAGTGCTGGTGGAAAACCACGCGGATCGATGTCGGATGAACTTCCGCGCGCATGCCATCGCTCACCGTGATCGAGCCATCCACCAGCCGCGCGCCTGCGGGCAGCGGGATGTCGAGCAGGAACCAGCGCGACGCCACCCAGTTGCCGCTGCTGTCAATCACCCGGACGTTGACGCGCTGGCCGTTTTCAAGATTCCTCACCTTCGAGGTGCTGGACACAGGAATCGGCGTGCCACGGTATTCAAGCGGCGTGTGCACGAAGTCCCACACATTCATTCGCGGGCGCACGGCATCTCCGGTCGATTGGGTATCAGGCGAGAATCCGCTCAAGGTGGCGGCATAGGCATATCTTCCGCGTCCGCGCATTTTGAATTCCACCAGGTTTTTGCCGGGCTTGATGGCATCGGCGGGCACTTCGATCCTCTTCGAGCCATGTGCGGCGACGGCTTTCAGCATTCCGACCTCGGTGCCATTGACCTGCACGGTGACTTCCATGTCCGTCTGCTGTTCCTTGCCGAGGCCGAACCATGCGGCAAGCGCGGCCACGGCCGGGCCTTTGGCGCGTCCGGTGGGGAATCCGAAGCATCCATGGGATTTCATCAAGGCATCCGCAGCCGCAGCCGCGCGATCAGACGTGGGTTTTGATTCCGCAAGCGCCAGCAGGACCAGCGCGGTGGTTTCCGGCAGGTCGTTGAGCCAAGGCACCTTGTAACCGGACTCCCAGAGGATCGGGCGCTCCGGTTCGATTTTCGCCTTCGCCTCGAGGATGCCCGCCAGCTCGGCGGCGATCTCCTTGCGGTCCATGTGGAAAAACGCGCGCGTTAGATAGGCGAGCGTCGCCGACCCCAGTGTGTTGCGCTCGCGGTAAAGCCGGTTGCATGCGGCAAAATCGGCGCGCTTGTCCGTGGACAACGCGTGAAGCACGATCGCCTTGCTGTCGCTGTCGTTGGCTTCGAAGCCTTCGAGTTGTTTCAGCAGGAACGCAGCCGCCTTGTCGATGCTGTCCTTGTGCACCGTGAGACCTGCTTTCCGGGCTTCGATCAGCGCCCAGAACACGCGGGCGGTGGTGTAACCGCCCACCACTTCGCTGTTCCAACTGCCATCCTGTCCCTGACTGGAAACCAGGGTGCCGATCAATGCACGCGCACGCTCGGCAAGCCGATGGGAATAGGTTGCATCCGCTTTTCCTGCATTGGCATACCCGAGGGCGGTGGCCACGGCTAACAACTCATCCCCCGGATGGCCGTGCCAGTATGGCGGCATGATCCGGCAATAATCGGCCAATGGCCCCGGATTCTGCAAAGCCATCTCCATCACCGAGTTTTTCAAATCCGGACCGACCGATACCGTCATCCATGTGGACCTGTATTCCCGGCCCTCGGGCAGGCGCAGCACGACTGCAGTATCCGCATTGGCAACACCGCCTTCATGGACCGCATACGGCAGTCCCCACGGCTGGACCGGTATCGTCTGTGCCAGCGTATCTTCCAGGTCACCCGCCTTGCCGGTGAGTTCGAAAACCAGATTCAGATGGCCAGGTATGGCAAACATGTCGAATGCCACCTCCGCACCACCTTTCGCCTTTACCTCCACCGCCGCCTCACGGGTGGCAATCTCCTTGTTGGAATCCTTGGCGTCGAGGACACGCAGCTTGAGCGGCACCTTGCCTGCGAAATCCGTCATGTTGTGCACGCGGCCGACCACGCGGATCTCATCCCCCTCGCGAAGGAACGACGGCGTCTTGAGTTCGACGAAGAAATCCTTGCGGGTCAGGGTGGCAGCGGTTGCCTGACCGACAAGGGTTTCGATCGTGCAGCCACGTGCCGTTAGACGCCAGGCGGTGGTGGTCTCGGGCATCGGGATTGTGGCCATGGCCTTGCCGTCCTTGCCGGTGATGATGGATGGCAACCAGCGACCTTCACCACGCACCTCGCGGCGGGCCTCAGGTTTGCCTCCCTCCTTCGCGTCTTTCCTACCCATTTCACCCGGAACCGCTGGCTTGCTTGGCGCAGGCGTATCTGGGGCGATCTCAAGATTCATTTTTTTATCATATCCGTTTTTAACGCGCAATTCGCCTCTCATGCTCTTTGCCATATCCACGGCCGGCATGACGATGGCTTCATTCAGCGCGTCGCGGGCAGCCGCCAGCGTCTTCTTCTCCTCAGTCGCGCGGGCAAGGCGTTCTTTTTCATCGGTCAGCGCTTTGGCAACCGGGCGGGTGATGCCCACATAACGGAAAGCGCAGGTCGCACCAGTATGAAACTCCGCAAAGCGGCGCGCCTCCTTCTGGAAGAAATCGAGGATCGGCGGGGTCGTGTCGGGATGGATGGCGAACAACGCCTCGTTCACCAGCGCAAGGCTCAACTCGGCTTCAACCGGCTTGCCCAGTGAATCGGTCACGGTGATTTCCACCTTCCCCTCTTCACCAGGCAGGAAAAATTCCTTGAGCGGTTTCAATGCGACTTTCAGCTCGCGCTCGACCGTGAACTCCTTGTTGGCAAGGCGGAGTTCGCGTCCGTCGATGGCCGCCACAGCAAGACGGAAATTCGGGAACAAATCATGACCCACCGCAAATGGGATCTCATTGTAATCCTTGCGGAGTTCGACGATCTGGTGACGCAGGATGGTTTCACCCTCGTAGGTCAGCAAGGCAAGCCCCTTGTCCATGCGCGAGTGCAGGCGAACCTTCGCGTCCTGGCCGACTTTCAGTCTGGATTCATCCGCGAAGAGCCGGAGCTTGTTCACATCGTCGTCAGCGGAAACCTCGACCTGGGCTTCCGCGGTGATCGTCTGGTTGAAGCGATCGGTGCCGGTGACTCGCAGTCGATAGATACCACCCTTCTCGAGTTTGAGCGCGACGCGGGCCTTGCCGGTAGCGGCATCGGTCGTGGCGTCCACTTCGGATTCCTTCACTTCCGCCGATGTCACGGCAGGTGCCTGCGGCCATGGCAGCAGCGTGAGAATCCGGCTGGTTTTCGGCTGTTCCATGCGCAGCACGCTGACCTTGAGTTTTTCCCCGATGGGTTTGCCGTCGGCACCGGAGGAAAAAAGATCCAGATCGAACGGTTCGCCCGCGATAACGACCGGTTGGCTCGGGACCGCTCTGATAGAAAACCCAAGACGGGCGAGAGTCAGCGACTCGGTGATGGTCACGTTGTCACCATCGAGTGCGGCGGTGAAGGTGAGTTGGCTACCCGGGACCATGCTGGTGGTATCGAACGACAATTTCGCGCGGCCCTCGGCATCGGTGGCGACGCGTTCGATGCGTCTGTCAGGAAGCGTGCAACGGAGCACGCGGTTGGCTAGTGGTTCACCCCAGTAGTATGCCGCTTGCAACGAGGCTTCGATTTTCTCACCGCGGAACCAGACACGCCGCGGAAAGTCCATCACCAGCTTGATTTTCTCCAGTTTGAACTCGCGCACCTCGAACGCGCCTTGAAACACCAACGGTGTCTTCCCCTTCCCTTCCTGGGTGGCGGTCATGGTGTATTGGCCGATGGCAGCCATTTCCGGCAGGCTGAACGTCGCCGAAAACGTTCCGAACGCGGTGAGTTTCACCGATTGTTCCGAAAGCAGACGCGACTGGGGATCGGTGAAGCGGATCTTGAACAAAGCATCCTCAGGCAGCACGTATTCGCCATTCTTGACGTCGCGGAGGACACCCCGCATCGATACCGTCTCACCCGGCAAATAGGCGGGACGATCGGTGTAGAGATAGCCCTTGGCCGTGAGGCCGGTGGAAAGTTGCAAGCCGGCAAGCGGCAGATTGAAAGCCGATGCGTGGCCGGAACCGAGCGCAAAGACGCGGACGTCGCCAAGATCCTTGAGCGATTCCAACGGAGCCTTGAACACACCGTCCTTGCCGGTCTTGCCGGTGGCGACAACCTCGGTGCCGCTGCTGACCAGCAACTCCACACCATCGGCCGGCTTGCCGCTACGCATGTTCTGGACGAACGCGAGCACCTCGCGGCGGCTGGATTTCACCACCACTTCGAGATCTGACCGCAGCACCAGCACGGTGGATTCCCAATCGTCATCGGCAAAGGTGACCACATAGGCACCGGCCTCGTCACCGCGAAACGGAATCTCGACATCCTGTTCGAGCGGCTTGTATTTGGCGTAGTCCTCGGGCTTGAACGTCCATGTCTTGTCCGGCTGGATGAGTGAGACATCGAGGCCCTCGACGCCGGTAATGCCGTGCATTTTGCGGAAATAGGCCTGAAGGTCGATTTTGTAGATTCTGACCTCGCATTTCTCCATGTTCCGCAGCTTCACATGCACCACCGGCTTTTCATCGGTGCGGAACACACGCTCGGCGGATATTTCGAGGGATTTGCCGGTGAGACGCGCGATCGCGGTCGCCGCCGCCGGATCACCGTTGCCGGTAGCAAGTTTCTGATAGATCTTGAGTGCCTTCTCGAACTCCCCGAGTTTCTCCTCGTGAATGTAGCCACTGCGCATCATCGCGGCGCGGGCCTCATTGCTTTCCGGATACTTGCTGACCAGTTTGAGCCATTCATCGACGGCCTTGCGGTAGTTTGCCTGAATTTGTGTCTTGTCCCCCTTGGCTTCCTCCGCCTCCACGGCGGCGGCCTCGTGGACCGCACCGAACAGGTAGAGAATCTGCGGCGAGCGACCGTCCAGCGGATGGGCACGCAGGAATGCCTCAAACCGTTGCATGGCGAGTTCCTCTTGCTTGCCCGTCAGCGCGTCCAGCCCCATTTGGAATTCCGCGTTGATGATCGAGTTCTGGGACTCCGACCATTCGGGGCCGTTCGGGAAATCCTTCACATACTGCTGCCAGACGGCGATGGCCTCCTCGTGCTTTTTCTGCTGGGCGAGGATCTGGCCCACGCGGAAAACCGCGCGCATTCCGAGTTTTTCCAGATAAGTCTCGGGCGTGGCCTGAATCTCCTCATCCAAGGTTTTGGCCAAATCACCTTCCGGCAGCGAGAAGCCTTTTTTGGCGATGAAATCGTTATATGCGAGAATGGCGTCATCGGCGCGGCCGGCTGCCTGAAACACTTCGGCAATCATCCATGCGGCGCTGATCGACCGGCTTCCCGACGGATGCGCGGCCAGGTACTCGCGGCAGATCTTCACCGCCTGGTCAGGGTCGCTGTCCACCAATGTGAACAACGGGGCTCCGTTTGACGGAAGCCCACCTGTGTTACCGATCGCTTGCGATTGGCCGGGCACGCCAAGGTTTCTTTCGGACGGCGCAACATTCTTCCACCCAATGCAGGTGCGCACCTTCAACCAGCGGATTTCCCCGGGGAGCTTCCTGCCCTCGTCGGTTGCAAGCTCGGCAGCAAGCGCACTCATTTCCTTGAGCGGCGCACTGATCATTTTCAACAGATCATCAAGCTCCATGCGGGCTGCCGCATGATTGCCGGATTGTAGAAGCGACTCGGCCAGGCGGAAGCGCGCCATCGCGACGAATTTTCCGGCTGGCGGCGGGTTCTGCATCGGCAGCCGCGCGACACCCGATCCGGCCGGGCCGGTCCATTCGGGATCGTATTCGGTAAGATAACCCTGATAGTCCTGGATCGCCTGGCCGGCATTGCCCGCCTGCTGGATTGCACGGGCCTTGCGGAAGACGATCGTGTCGCGGAACTCGCGCGGCAACTCCATGACCAGCGCCTTGGCATAGAGCGAGTGCGCCTTGGCGAAATCCGACTTCGGCGCGTCTGGCACGTTCGGGTCAGGTTTGGCTTCGAGCTTTTCCGCAAAACGGAGGATCTCGCCAACCAATGACTGCTTGCGCTCCGGCGAAAGGATGCGGGCGGACTCCTGTTCGTAGATCACCGCGGCTTCCTGGAATTTCTTTTGTTCAATCAGTGCCTGCGCCTTCAAAAAAACCGCCTTGTGACACCACCCGGATTTCGGGAAATTTTCTAACAATTGATCCGCAGCCACCACCGCTTCCGCGAATTTTTTCAGTTGAAACAACGCCGTAGCCTTGAGCAACAGCGCCTCGTCGGCATCGGCGTCTTTGGCCGCCACCGCGCCGTCTGCGAGTTCGGCCGCAGCAGCAAAGGCCCTGGCACGCATTTCCGCTTGGATCCGGGGGAGCCGCTCGGGTGCCGCAGAAGCATGAACGGCGGCAAGCACGCATGCGATGATTGGGAACGTGATGGTTTTCATGGGAGTATCATTTGACAGTCAATGAAGGAGAAGGACCGCTTCTGCCGGCGGGCGATGTCATGCCCCCGATCATGAGACACATGACATGGCAAATCCTTGGAAACCGGCGGCAATCTGCCTTCCATTTGTGTGTCATTTGTCCCGCCGCGCTCCCCATGGGTCAATGGGATTCACCAGGTTTACAATGATTTTACAGGAGTGCTGCGCGAAAGGCATTCAGGCAGCACAAGGAATCCTCCTCTACCAGCTTCGCGGTTCAACACGGCGGACGGCCACGCCCACGCCTCATGGAACGTCTGGCCAAACATGTTGTTTCAGGTTCGACACCCCGGCGGCTACGGTTACTCCTCTGGCCACAATGGAAGATATCATGAAATTTTCATCGGCATTTCATCCGGACCTCGAACGCGTTTCGCACAACCTGCTGCCTGGTTGCCGCTCCGCATCCAGGATCTCAGAACTGGCTCTCCCACACCGTGTCAGTCGGCGGTATATCGAGCATCAGGGTGATATGGCGTGCCGTCAGCTCTCCCATCGTCTTGCAGTCGCCGAAGTCGCCCGAGCCATGCATACGGTCAAGTTCGCGGGCCAACGTGACCACATGGTCGCGGGGCGCAAGCTCCTCACGGCCCATGATACCTAACAAAGCACGCAACCGGTTGCTTTCCACCTTGGCACGGCGGGACATCTGCGCATGTTCCTCGGCAACGTATTGGTCGATGCTCTTGCGGTTGAGCACATTGAACGCGAGCTTGGTGACGGCGCGGTTCGAGCGGAAACGAAACGCCAGATAGATATTGCCGCCGCCCTCATACGACTGCTGGTCGAAGTCGATGGCACGCACGCGGTATTGGACCTCCTCGAAGTCCGGCGTGATATCCACGACGTAGTTCACGCTGCGCATGTCGCCGAGCAGGCGGATGAACGACCGCTCGTTGAACTTGGTGAACTCCTTGGCGATCCGCACCTTGTTGAGCCCTGGCTGGTGGAGGTAATCGCGCAGGAAGACATCACCGGGCACCCCGGCGATGTGCTCCTCGATTAGGGTGTCCCCGTTGACCATGTAGTTGATGCGGTTGGGCGACAGGATGTGCTCAAGTTCGAGACCGTAGATGCGTGATGCGTCGGCGTGCTTGACGTAGAAGTAATCGGAGTTGTCGTTGAACAGGTTGGTGATGCGGATGCGGAACGGGCGGGAGTTTCCGAAGTCGCCGTAGTCGATTCGGTCGATCAGCAGGTGCTCGTGTTGCTCCGCGTTGCGGCCGAGCTTGAGTTCCGAGTAGATGGCGGTCAGGCGCGGGCGGAGTTCGGCGAAAACTTCCGGCGGATACATCACCGTGAGCCACAGCGTCTCACGACCGGTCGGATCCTCGTAGGGTATGGCCCCGGAAAATCGGCCAAGGTCCTTGTAAACCTTGGGAATGGCGCGCTGGCGGTCGAAGTGATAGAGATACTGCCGCAAGGCCGGGGAAACGGGGTAGCGGATTTTGCGCCGTGCGATCACTCCCATGGGTTAGCGTGAAACCGCACACATGGAAAGGCATTTGACAGGGACCGAATCGCCTGCGGCCACCGCGTTGCAGGCGGTTCGGGATCAATGACCGCCAGCACCCGCTTTTTCAGGATACCTCGCCAAGCTCGATGTTGAAAAAATCGCGCATCACCTTGCGATAGACATCGCGTTTGAAAGGCGGCAGCCAGTCCAGATCGAACTCCTCCGGCAGGATCCAGCGGTAGGCACCGAACTCCCTCGGTTTCTGGTTCACGTTCACTGGCGGGGCATCCGGTTTCAGGCGGCAGAGGAAATACGTCTGCTGCTGGCCGTGGTTGCCGTGTTTGCGGACCTTCCTGTTGCGGACGGTTTCGGGATACAGGTAGCGGTATCCCCGGCGTCGGCTCATGATGGTGTAGTGGCAGGGTTCCAATCCGACCTCCTCGCGCACCTCACGGAACAGCGCCTGCTCCGGCGACTCACCCGCGTCCACCCCACCTTGGGGAAACTGCCAGGCCCCGGGAATATTCGCCCGCTCGCAAATGAGCAGGCATCCCGCCGGGTTGATCATCAAGGCGGCCACGTTCGGACGGTAGCGAACCATGGGCGATTCATTCATTTTTCGCCCCGGTTGACAATCGTTAAGTTTTCCAAAGTATCTCGACTCATGCTGGCCAAAACCGGGAATTGCTGCCATGTTGCCGGTCATGCAGACAAAAACCTTGCTCGCCCTGATGTCCCTGCTGTTTGCCGACGCGGCGGTTCTTCACGCACAGACAGCACGACCCGCCCAGCCTGCCACCCCGGCCGCCCCACAATCCGATGACTCCCAGCAGAACAACCGCTTCTGGCAAGCCAGCCTGCCCGGCGGCCACTATATGGTCGCCATCGACCGGATCTCGGCGGTCAGCCGCCACAAGTATGTGCTCGACGGCACATTGATCGTGGACGAGGTGACCGTGGATGCGATGGGCCAGGCGCTGGCCCGGTTCTATTTTATCAAGCCGATCACCGACGAAGGCGGAGGCACAGGCACCGCAGCAGCCGCCGCACGTGCGGTGGACCGCGGACGCGAACTGCTCGACCGAGGAGCCCAGGTGGCCGGAACCAATGTCCACGAAATGGTGATCAAGAAGTTTCCCGAAACTACCCACGCCCGCACCATCGAATACCGCCTGATGAGCGTGGAACAACTCGGTGCCCTGCACAACAGCGTGCGCACCGCATGGGACACCGGCAAAGGCCGGCGCTTCGCCATCAAGTGAGACTCAGCCGGAGGTGGGTTCACGTTCGGAGCGCCGACATGTTGTCGGTTACGAACCCCGGGCATCCTGTCCGCCATCGGGACGGAATTCCCGCAGCGCCAGGCACTGGGCTGTTCACACACAAGATCTCACTGACGCTCCACCGCTGCGTTTGCGCTGAGGCAAAAAAGGTGTCTCCAGCGCTTCCTGCAAATCAAACACTCCGGAGAAATCCGCTCGGCTGTCGGATTCCTGTTTACCAAAGACCTGCTCCTCGATCAGCAGAAATACCATGTCGCCCACGTCCTGGCACTTCCGCACCCCCCATTCATTCATCAGCGTGGAGGCCATCGGCCCGAATTGCTCCAGCGCGAAATCCCTGAAACCCGCAAGCAGTTCCTGCCCGCTGACATGCCGGACCTTGCCGCCATTTCCCTCAGCGATCCTCTTGAGCGTGAAGTCCAGGGCTTCCTTCAGGAAAAAATAGGCATGCGGATCGAAGCGCTTGTCCCGCTTGAGGATCGAAACGACCGATTGTTCGAATTGCATGGCCTGCATGCGGACCAAACTGGCGCGCTTCGCGGCGCGTGTCAAAACCCATGTGACGCCGCCGGGATCAGCCCGGATATTCGCCGGAAATATAGCCGTGCAATTGCTGGATGGTCTGCCGCTGCGCCAGCATCACCCAGCGGACCAAGTCGCCGATCGAGATCAACCCGAGCAATTGCCCCTCTTCGACCACCGGCAGGTGGCGGATCCGCCTGGAGGTCATGAGCTCCATGCAGTTTTCAATGCTGTCACCACGCCGGATCGTGACGGCCGGACGGGCCAGGATTTCACCGACCAGCGTGTCGCGGGAGGTGCGCCCCTGCAGCACGACCTTGCGGCTGTAATCCCGTTCTGAAAACACGCCGACGACCACTCCGTTTTCCACCGCGACAATCGCACCGATGTCTTTTTCTCCCATCAGGCGGATCGCTTCGTAAACCGTGCTTTGCGGCGTGGTAGTCCACACTTCCGCCCCCTTGCTCTGCAGAATATCCCCGGCTGTTCCTTGAATTTCCATGGGTGATGATCGGTGATTGGTCCATGAAATTTGCGCCGACCGGGGAGGTAAGTCAAGAATGGAGAAATCCGGTCCTCATTGGTTCTTGCCGGGAGGTCGCCCGCCATGGCTTGATGGCCGCCATGCAAACCTACTTGGACTTGATGCGGGACGTGCTGGCAAACGGCGAGCAAAGGAGCGACCGCACCGGCACCGGGACACTCTCGCTGTTCGGCAGGCAGACGCGCTACGACCTGCGCCAGGGATTTCCCTGCATGACCACCAAGAAACTCCACCTCCGTTCGATCATCCACGAACTGTTATGGTTCCTGCGCGGGGAAACCAATACCCGCTACCTCAAGGAAAACGGCGTGACGATCTGGGACGAATGGGCCGATGAAGCAGGTGAGCTCGGGCCGGTCTACGGAAAACAATGGCGCGCCTGGCCAACCCCCGAAGGCCGCACCATCGACCAGATCCACCTCCTGATCGACGGACTGCTCGGCAACCCGCATTCGCGGCGCCATATCGTCTCCGCATGGAATGTCGGCCAGATCCACCAAATGGCCCTGCCGCCCTGCCACTTGCTGTTCCAATTCTACGTCCACGAAGCCCCGGCGGGCGGACGCCCGGGATTGTCCTGCCAGCTTTACCAGCGCAGCGCCGATCTTTTCCTCGGCGTCCCGTTCAACATCGCCTCATACGCGCTGCTCACCGAGTTGATCGCCCACGTCTGTGATTACGAGGCCCGCGATTTCATCCACACCTTCGGCGACGTCCACCTTTACACGAACCACCTCGAACAGGCGAAACTCCAGCTCTCCCGCGAACCCCGGAAACTGCCGAAACTCTGGCTCAACCCACAGGTCCGCGACATCGATTTCTTCACGATCGACGACATCCGGCTGGATGATTACGACCCGCACCCGCACATCAAGGCACCGGTCGCGGTCTAACTGACCACTTTGTTCATTCAGGGCTGGCCTCCCGGCCACAGGCCCGCTTGTATCCGCCCGCCGATGGCATCTTCATTCTCATTCGACTCACTGAACCAGGCCCAGCGCGAGGCCGTTGGCGCGCTCGACGGCCCCGTCATGATCCTCGCCGGCGCGGGAACCGGCAAAACCCGGACGGTCACCTGCCGGATCGCCCACATGCTGGAAAGAAAAATCCCGGCCGATCAAATCCTCGCGGTGACATTCACCAACAAGGCCGCCAGCGAAATGCGCGAACGCATTGGCGGCATGGTCTCGAAAAAAGCCGCCGAGGCGATGACGGTCTGCACGTTCCACTCGCTCTGCGTCCGGCTGCTTCGCGGCGGCATCGAGAAGCTCGGATACAAGAAGAACTTCTCGATCTGCTCCTACTCGGACCAGGTCGGCCTGATGAAACAACTGCTCGTCCGCAAGGGCGGCACCGATGAGAAGGTCAAGGCCGAGACAGTCCTCGGTGCGATCTCCAAGGCCAAGAACGCCGGCCAGGACCCCGCCACGCTCGAGGATGATTTTTTCGCCACCCTCGCCACCGCCTATCAGAACGAACTGCGTGCGCAAAACGCCGTGGACTTCGACGACCTCCTGCTCTTCGGCGAGAAAATCCTCCGCGAACACGAAGACGTCCGCGCGATGTTCCGCGAGCGTTTCACCCGCGTCACGGTGGACGAGTTCCAGGACACCAACGCGCTGCAGATGCGGCTGCTCCAGCAACTCGTGGGCCCGCCATGGCACGTCTGCGTGGTCGGCGATGATGACCAGTCGATCTATGGCTGGCGCGGCGCGGAAGTCGCCAACATCCTGGAATTCGAGCGGTTTTTCCACAACCCAAAGGTCATCCGGCTTGAGGAAAACTACCGCTCGACCCATGCCGTGCTGCACACGGCCAACAGCCTGATCAGGCACAACCGCGGACGCCGCGAGAAAATCCTGCGCTCCACCCGCAGGGGCGGCGACCCAGTCCGCGTCGTCGCGATGCCCGGCGATGACGAGGAGGCGGAATTCATTGCCGAGGAAATCATGGCGGGCAAGAGCGCCGTCGGCCGCAAGTGGGAGGACTTCGCCGTGTTGTTCCGCACCAACGGCCAGAGCCGCAAGCTGGAGCTCGCCATGCGCGAACGCAAGATCCCCTACCGCATGGTCGGCGCGCAAAGTTTTTACGACCGCCGCGAGGTCCGCGATGTCCTGGCCTACGCCCAGTTGTTAGCCTCGCCGGAAACCGATGTGCCGCTCCTCCGCATCCTCAACGCACCCAACCGCGGGATCGGCCAGTCCACCGCCGTGCTCGCCACCGACTGGAGCCGCCAACACCACGAATCGGTCTGGCAGGCCCTTTGTGATCCGAATTTCACCGCAACCATCGGACCGAAAGCCCGCCATGCGATCGAAGCCTTCGTCGCCCTGATCGCAGGTGCGAAAAACCGCATCGACATCTCAAAGGATAATCCGGCCGATGTACTGGAATCGCTGCTCAAGGAAATCGAATATCAGGACTGGATCGAGCGCGGCTGCAAAACCGAAAACGAACGCCAACAACGCGGCGAAGGCATCCGCATGGTGATCGACAGCCTGCGCGACCACACGCTCAAGGGCAAAAGCCTGCAATCATTCCTCGACAACAGCGCGCTTGCCTCCGACCGCGACGACGAGGACATCGAAAAAAAACAAGGTGCCACCCTGATCACCTTGCACGCGTCCAAAGGCCTGGAATTCCCGATCGTCTTTCTCGTCGGCCTGGAGGAAGGCTTTCTCCCCCACAGCCGCAGTATCGTCGATGGCACCAAGGACGAGGAGCGGCGCCTGCTGTATGTCGGCATCACCCGCGCGCAGGACAGCCTGACAATGACGTATTGCTCGAAACGCATCAAGTGGGGCCAGGAAACCGGCTGCCAGCCAAGCTCGTTCATCGGCGAGCTTGACGACGAGTTCCTCGAACACACCAGCTACGACGACATCCTCGGTGCCGAACCCGACAGCGACGAACTCGATCATTTTTTCGGCAATCTGCGCGGCATGCTGGGTGAGTCAGGCCAGGCATGATCTGGCAGGTCCCGGCAGGCTGCGGCCGTGGCTGGTGTGCCATGAAGGCCTGGCAAGGCCGGGAAAAACAAGTCGCCGACAGGCCGGCGCGGCATCCCACCCGTCACGAGCCACCGGCCCTCACGCCAACAATTCCCGGAAATACCCGATCGTGTCATCGAGCCCCTCTTCCAGCGGCACCCTCGGCTCCCAACCCAACTCGTTGCGCGCCAGCGTGATGTCCGGTTGCCGCTGCTTGGGATCATCCGCAGGCAATGGCAGGTGACAGATCTTCGATTTGCCACCCACTTTGCGCAAAACCATCTCGGCCAGCCCGATCATGCTGAACTCGCCGGGGTTTCCCAAATTGACCGGACCCGTCAGCGTCCCATGGTTCATCATCCGCACAAAGCCATCAATCAGGTCGTCCACATGGCAGAATGAACGCGTCTGTGTGCCATCACCGTAAACCGTCAAATCCCTGCCCTGAAGCGCTTGCACGATGAAATTGGAAACCACACGGCCGTCGTCGGGTAGCATCCTCGGTCCGTAGGTGTTGAAAATCCTCACCACCCGGATATCCACTCCGTTCTGCCGGTGATAATCAAAAAACAAGGTCTCCGCACAACGCTTGCCTTCGTCGTAACAAGCCCGGATCCCGATCGGATTGACGCTGCCCTTGTAGCTCTCCGGCTGCGGATGCACCTCCGGATCCCCATAAACCTCCGAGGTCGACGCCTGGAAAACCCGCGCTTTAACCCGCTTCGCCAACCCGAGACAATGGATCGCCCCCATCACCGAAGTCTTGATCGTCTTGATCGGGTTGTGCTGGTAATGCGGCGGCGATGCCGGACATGCCAGATTGTAAATCTGGTCCACCTCAAATTTGAACGGCTCCGTGACATCGTGCCTCACCCACTCAAAGTAAGGATTTCCCAGCAAATGCAGGATGTTCCGCTTCCTCCCGGTAAAAAAATTGTCCAGACAAATCACCTCATGCCCGTCCCGCAACAGCCGGTCACACAGGTGCGAACCGAGAAAACCCGCTCCTCCGGTAACCAATATTCTCATACTTTGAATCAATAACCTCACTCACACCCGATCAAGGACCGATTTCCAGATTGTTCAAAAAGAATTGAACAATGCCGGGTTTGGCTTAAAATCCAGTCTCATGCCCCCCCAGCCAGCCGAATCCGCTCGGGAAAAACTCGAATCACTTGAGCGCCAGGTGATCGCGTTTTTCGTCGATGGCGTCCGGGTCCTCGGGCTTCCGCCCTCGCTCGGCGAAATCTACGGACTGCTCTTCGTCTCCAGGGAACCACTCTCGCTCGATGACCTGGTGCGACGGCTTGGCATCAGCAAGGGCTCCGCCAGTCAGGGACTCCGCACGCTCAAAAGCCTCGGCGCCGTCCGCGAGTCCGATCAAAATGGCTCGGAACGACGCACCTACTACGAACCCGCCGTGGATCTCAAGCGCCTCGTCGGCGGCTTTATCCGTGAGCAAATCCGACCACACCTCGACAGCGGAAAATCCAAAATCCGCCAGCTCACGGACACCGCCAACCAGATCGAGGACCCCGGTCAACGCGAGTTCCTTCACAGACGTATCGAACGCCTCGACCACTGGCTGCGCAACGGATCCCGCGTCCTCCCATTCATCCAGAAAATCCTCGGCCAATGACCCCTGCCCCTCCAGACCCTGCCGAGTGGTTCTGCGTTCGAACCCAAACCAAACGCGAACACATCGCGGCCGAACACCTCCGCGAACTGGAATCGGTCGAAGTCTTCTGCCCCCGTATCCGCTACCGCAAAGCCACCCGCCGCGGCAAAATCTGGTGGGTCGAGCCGCTCTTCCCCAGCTACCTCCTCGTCAGGTTCAACCTCGCGGAAATGGAACGCGCCATCACATTCTGCCAAGGCGTCCGCGGCCTCGTCCGCTTCGGCTCCCTCATCCCCCCAGTCCCCACCTCCTTTGTGGAATCCCTGCGCAAGGAAGTCCGCGAGCGCTCGGACGCCGATGAGCAGGAACTCTTCTCGGTCAGCCCGATCATCCAGCTCGGCGACGAAGTGGAAATCGCCCACGGCCCACTCCAAGGCATGCAAGGCAAGGTCGTCTCAATCGCCCCTGCCGCCGAACGCGTCAAAATCCTCCTCGAATTCCTCGGCCAACCCCACGCCATCGACGTGGACCTCTTCTCCCTCCTCCTCCCAAGGCGCCCCAGCCCATCACACGCCTGACCAAAAACCTCACGGCCAACAGACAAACCCCGCGTTCTTTTTCTTCACTGAAAACAGAACCCTCACCACCCAAGACCCGCCGCAACCCGGCACGAACGGTTTCCTTCCGCCAACGGATCGATCGACCAAGGGCGGCAGCGTGGGTAAATGCTGAAAGGCTGAAAGGCTGAACCCGCTGGCGGAGCGGGTGAGTCAATCCGCCACGCCCTGCCGCTCCTCCCAACGACCCACTGACCTACCGGAGCGCCCATGTGCAGCTTGACTCACCTTACACTTGGATTTACAAGCAACACCATGCAATCCGGCATCATGATTCATATCGATCAAATTGCCCGGCTTTGCCGGAAATACGGTGTGGTGCGCCTCGATGTGTTCGGCTCTGCGGCCAGAGGCGACTTCAACCCCGCCGCAAGCGACGTTGATCTGGTTGCATCCTTCGCCAGGACATCCGAACCCGGATATGCTAATCGTTATCTCGATTTCGCTGAATCCTTGGAAGCTCTCTTCGGGCGCAAGGTTGATCTCCTGACGCCAGGTGCCATTCGCAACCCGCGCTTCGCCGAGGCTATCAAACGTGAATCCGTTCCAATCTATGAATCCAAGGGTGATCAAGCGGCTTGAGGATGCCATCGGAGCTTGCGAGCGTGCCCAAGGATTTCTAAAGAGCATTCCTATCGATACGTTCCTCGGCTCCGATTTGCTCCGCTCCGCAGTCGAACGGCAATTGGAAATCATTGGCGAAGCATTGAATGCCGCCTCAAAAGAGGACGAGTCTCTCGTCGATATCATTCCCGACCTCCCTCGCATCGTATCTCTCCGCAACAGACTCATTCACGGCTATGACTCCGTGGATGCCGAAATCACATGGGATATCGTCAAACACAACATCCCAATACTTGTGAGACAGTTGAAACGTGGTTGGAGCTGATCATCGAAGGGAAGAAAAAGACCTTCGACATTGGAAATTAGAAATCCGGAAAAAATGGTAGGGCGTGGCGGCCCGCCGCGCCGTGACCGGGTAGCCCATCTCGCCTCACCGAAGCACCGCTCACTCCACGAATTTTATCCACTATCTTCATCTTCCCCACCGGTAGGGACGCGCGGCCCGCGCGTCCCACTTCCTCGCCGCCAAGCGACCCAAGGGCCTCTCATTTCATGAACCGCCCTTGATCCGCCATCCGGCGGACAACACGGCGCGGCGAATCCGCCACGCCCTACCGTTCATCAAACCGGTAGGGCTGACCCGCCGCGGTCGGCCCACTTCCTCGCCGCCAGGCGACCCAAGGGCCTCTCATTTCATGAATCGTCCTTGATCCGCCATCCGGCGGACAACACAGCGCGGCGAGGCCGCCACGCCCTACCGTTCATCAAACCGGTAGGGACGCGCGGCCCGCGCGTCCCACTTCCTCGCCGAATGGCGACTCCACGGCGCGGCATAACCACCGAAGGCCTGTAGGTGGTTTGGACAGGAGCTCAGCGACGAGGCCGAAAGGCCGAACCCGCTGGCGGAGCGGGTAAGTCAACCCGCCACGCCCTGCCGCTCTTTCCTGAAAACAAAACACTGCAAACTCGCAAACTTCGTCCGCATTTGACTCCGCTCCGCTCCGTCCAAGCCATGTGCCATTTGCTCCTCCGCAAATGGATTCGATCCATGGCTCGCTAGCGCTCACTCTGCTTTCAGCTTTTACCCACAAGATGCCGGATTTCCTGATCATCGGTGCGGGCTTCGCGGGGCTTGTCGCCGCCGAGCGACTCGCCAGCGCCGGATGGAAATGCGTCGTGGCCGACCGCAGGCCACACTTGGGAGGCAACGCATATGATCGCACCGATTCCGCCGGCGTGCTGATCCACCCCTACGGCCCTCATTATTTCCGCACCAATTCCCGGCAGGTCATCGACTACCTCTCGCGTTTCACCGACTGGCACCACGTCACCTACACCATCCAGAGCCACACCCGCGGCCGCTACTGGAGTTTTCCCATCAATCTGAACACCTTCGAGGAATTCATCGGCCGCGAATCCACCACCGATGAATTCACCCGCTGGCTCGAATCCCACCGCTGCCACATCCCCAATCCGGCCAATTCGGAGGAGGTCATCACCTCCCAAGTCGGCCGCGAACTTTACGAACTTTTCTTCGAGGGATACACCCTCAAGCAATGGAAACGCCACCCGCGCGACCTCGATGCCTCGGTCTGCGGACGCATTCCCATCCGCACCAACCGCGACAACCGCTACCTCAGCGAATCCTTCCAGGCCCTGCCGTCGAAAGGCTTCACCGCACTGTTTGAAAACCTGCTCGCCGCCACCCCGGGCATCGAACTCCACCTCAACACCGATTTCCTCGAAGCCAGAAATCGCTGGAAATACAAGCACCTCATCTTCACCGGGGCCGTCGATGAGTTCTACAACCACCGCTTCGGCCCTCTTCCCTACCGCTCGCTACGCTTCGAACACGAATCCTTCTCCGCTGAACAACTCGCGGAACGTCTGCCAGTCTCGGGCAAACCCGGATTCTGGCAACCTGCCATGCAGGTGAACTACCCCGACGCCAACATCCCCTACACCCGCATCGTCGAAATCAAACACGCCACCGGACAACAAACCCCCGCCACCACCATCCTGCGGGAGTTTCCAAAAGACTGGTCGCCCGGCGACGACCCGTTCTACCCCGTCCCCGCACCCGACGCCCGCGCCGCCTATCAGAAATACGCGACCCTCGCCGCCGCGGAACCCAACACCAGTTTCATCGGCCGCCTCGCAACCTACCGCTACTACAACATGGACCAGGTCACCGCCATGGCCCTCACCGAAGCCAACAAACTCATCCAACGCTACTCATAAAAATGGCCGGACACGGCAAGCCGGGGAATGGATCGTGGATTTCCACCGGTAGGGACGCGCGGCCCGCGGGTCCCACTTCCTCGCCTTCAGGCGACCCAGGGAATGGATCGTGAATCGTGGATCGAAGAAATAAAAGTTATCAGTTATATGGGATCAAGGATAGTAGATAGCAGAAATGCGCGAAGCCCTCTTCCCTAATAACCATTAACCACTAACTAATAACCCTTCCCACTTCTTCGCGGCATCAACGGCGCGGCGGGCCACCCTACCATTCTTCCCCTAATCACCCATTTCTCATCTCCAATATCCCTTCTTCTTCCCTCATAACCCATAACTTTTCCCCCTCCCATGAAAAAAGTCTTCGTCTCCGGCTGCTATGACATTCTCCATGCCGGCCACATCCAGTTTTTCGAGGAAGCGCGGGCCCTGGGCGACTACCTGATCGTCTCATTCGCCTCCGCTGAAGTCCTGTGGCATCACAAACGCCGCAAACCCTCGATCCCGGACGACCACAAACGCGTCCTTCTCCAAAGCCTCCGCATGATCGATGAAGTCATCATCTCTCACGGTCACAAGGAAGGCATCGACTTCGAGGAGGACTTCCTCCGCATCAAGCCGGACTTCCTGATCGTCACCGAGGATGACAAATACGGCGATATCAAACGCGAACTCTGCGCACGCGTCGGTGCCCAATACACACTCCTGCCCAAAACCCCGCCGCGCTTCGCCCCGGTCTCAACCTCGTCCATCGTCCGCTGGGTCCAAGCTCCTTCGGAAGCCCCGCTGCGCATCGACTTCGCCGGTGGCTGGCTCGACGTCCCCCGATTCTCAAAGCCCGGCGAGTTCATCGTCAACTGCGCCATCTCGCCACTCGTCTCGCTCCACGAATGGCCCTACGAAAAACAAGCCGGCCTCGGCGGCAGCGGCGCATGGGCCCTGCTCAACGGCCGCGACAGCTTCGAATCGGAAATCGACCTCGGCGTGGGCTGGCAGGACCCCGCCGTAATCCGCGAAACCGGCCTCTGCGTCTGGCGTTCCGGCCCCAAACCCGTCCTCGACTTCAAACACAACGGCGACTTCCTCACAGGCCGCATGGCCATCTACTGGACCGGCTCACCCCATGATACCCCGGGCATTGCCAACCAGCCCCGCGATTACGACCGCATCGCGGAAAGTGCCCGCATCGCCCGCCAGGGTGTTCTGAAAACCGACATTTCCCAACTCGCCGAGGGAGTTGCTCTTTATCACGCCGCCCAGCTTGCCGAAGGCATGTCCCCGCTCCCGGATATCGCTGGTTCCATCGCCCGCAAATACTGCGGCGGCGGGCATGGCGGATACGCCCTCTACCTCTTCGCCAATCCCGCAGACCGCACCGCCGCCCTTGCCACCACCCCGGACCTCCGCCCCATCGAACCCTTCTGCCGCGTCTGAGAAACTTTCTCAAAAAGGGCAACGCAACGAAATGGTAGCGCGGTCTGGCCCAGACCGCATGCCAATGTCCAGCCAATGATCCGCCTCCCGTGCTGGAACTTTCTGTCCCGGTCCGCGGGGGCATTCCACCCCCCTTCCCTCTTGCCGATTTACCGAAACACCGAAGCACCGCCTCCCAATCCCCCACTTGACCGTATATCCATTTCAGTATATACATTCCACATGAAAACCAAAGTCTTCAAGAGCGGCAATTCACTCGCGGTCAGGCTACCCAAGGAATTGGAACTTCCATGCGGCACCGTCTCCATCCATCGCGAGGGGCGTAAAATCATCATCGAGGAATCCACTGAAACCGGCTGGCCTGAAGGATTTTTTGAGGACATCCGCATCACCCGCAAAGGCTTTGGACGCGACAAAACCCATTACTCCGAAAAACCACTGTGAGGCGGCTCCTCGACACCAATGTCTGCATTGACGTCCTCAGGGGCCGCAAAAAGGTCGTCGAGCGACTCACGGCCTGCCGTCCGGAAGACTGTTTCATTTCAGCGATTACCGAGTTCCAACTCTTTCAAGGCGCAGACCGGGCACCTGCCGAACACCGCAAGACCGAACACGCAAAAGTATCGCGCTTCGTGGCATCCCTGCAGATCCTTCCATTCGACTCCGATTGCGCCCGCATCGCAGCGAGCCTCAACGCGGAATTGCTCAACCGGGGAACCCCCATCAGCATCACCGATGTTTTCATCGCCGCCACCGGCCTGCGCCACCATTGGACCATCGTCACTAACAACACCAGGGATTTCCGCCGCATCAGCGGACTTACCCTAGAAGACTGGCGCATTTGACTGCGCTCCGCTCCGTCCAAGCCATGTGCCATTTGCTCCTCCGCAAATGGATTCAATCCAAGGTTCGCTAACGCTCACTCTGCTTTCAGCATTTACCCTACCTCCCCCCCTTGAAACACATCCCCGTCATTGGCCTGCCGGTCGCCGCCACGAACTATCAGGGCGCCGTCGAATGGATCCTCGACAAGGCATCGCTCCCAGACCGTGCCTACGCAGTCGAAGCCGCCAATGCCCATGTCGCCGCCTTGGCCCGCAGCGACAAATCCTTCGGTGACAGCATGGCCCGCTTCGATCTGATCACGCCCGACGGCATGCCGCTCGTCTGGGTGATCAACCGCCAGCTGCCCGACTTCGAAAAGCTCCGCGAGCGTGTCTATGGCCCCACCCTGATGCTGGAAACCTTCCGTGCCACCAACACGCCGGACTCTCCCTTCCGCCACTTCCTCCTCGGCGGCAAACAAGGCACGCTCGACAAACTCACCACCCGCTTTGCCTCTGAATTCCCCCACGCCGTCATCGCCGGCACCCACTCGCCGCCCTTCGGACCTTGGCCGCCGGATGAATTCGACCGCGTCCGCAGGATGATCATCGAATCCAGGGCCAACCTCATCTGGGTCGGCCTCGGCTGCCCGAAACAGGAACACTGGATCGCCGCCCACAAGGACCAGCTCCCCCCGGGCGTTTACTTCGGCATCGGCGCCGCCTTCGCCTTTCACGCCGGCGAAGTCAAACAATCTCCTCCCATTTTCCAGAAACTCGGACTGGAATGGGCCTACCGCCTCGCCATGGAACCCCGCCGCCTCTTCAAACGATACCTCATCTACAACACCCTCTTCCTCTATCACGCGCTAAGAGGTAAAAGCTGAAAATTGGAAAAGCTGAAATTAAGAGCCTATGGGTCGCGCTTTCTCTATTCCAGCATTCCAGCTTTCCAGCTTTCAGCATTTGACTACGCTCCGCTCCGTCCAAGCCATGTGCCATTTGCTCCTCCGCAAATGGACTCGATCCAAGGTTCGCTAACGCTCACTCTGCTTTCAGCATTTCAGAATTTACCCATGAACATCTCCTCAATCTGCTGCCTCGGCGCCGGCTATGTCGGCGGCCCCACCATGGCCATGATCGCCGCCAAGTGCCCGGACATCAAGGTCACCGTCGTCGACATGAACAAAGCCCGGATCGACGCGTGGAACTCGGATGTCCTGCCCGTCTATGAACCCGGACTCGATTCAGTGGTGGCATCGGCCCGCGGCCGTAATCTCCATTTCTCCACCGACATCAAATCCGCCATCGCCGCCGCCGACCTGATTTTCGTTTCCGTCGGCACGCCCACCAAGTCATACGGCATCGGTGCCGGCAGGGCAGCCGACCTCCGCTACATCGAATCCGCCGCCCGCCTGATCGCCGAGGTTGCCAATGGCCACAAAATCATCGTGGAAAAATCCACCATCCCGGTCAAAACCGCCTCGGCCATCAAGACGATCCTCGCATCCAATTGCAACAGCGGCTCCACCTTCCAGGTCCTCTCCAACCCGGAGTTCCTCGCTGAGGGCACCGCCATCGCCGACCTCGAAAACCCCGACCGCATCCTGATCGGCGGTGAAACCACCCCGGAAGGCCTGGCAGCTGTCGAATCCCTCGTCTCGGTCTATGCTCGATGGATCCCCCGCGAAAAAATCATCACCACCAACCTCTGGTCGTCCGAACTCTCAAAACTCGTCGCCAACGCGTTCCTCGCCCAACGCATCTCCTCCATCAACTCCATCTCCGCTCTCTGCGAGGCAACCGGAGCCGACGTCGATGAAGTCGCCCGCGCCATCGGCTCGGACTCGCGCATCGGCCCGAAATTCCTGAAATCCTCGGTCGGTTTCGGCGGTTCCTGCTTCCAAAAGGACCTGCTCAACCTGGTCTACCTCTGCGACTCCTTCGGCCTCCCCCACGTCGCCGAATACTGGCGCCAGGTGATCCACATGAACGACTGGCAGAAATCCCGCTTCGTCGAGAAAATCGTCCGGACTCTCTTCAACACGGTCAACGGCAAACGAATCGCCATCCTCGGCTTCGCATTCAAAAAAGACACCAACGACACACGCGAATCACCGGCCATCTATGTCTGCCGCGACCTCCTCCGCGAACACGCCCACCTTTCAATCCACGACCCGCAGGTCAGCCCCGATCAGATCCGCGCCGATCTCATGGCCGCCGGCGTCGACACCGACCTCATCAACAATCACCTGGAGTTCGCCAATGACGCCTATCAGGCCGTCCACAATGCCCACGCCCTCGTCGCACTCACCGAATGGGATGAATACCGCGACCTCGATCTGAAGCGCATCCACGACCTGATGCTCAAACCCGCCTTCGTCTTCGACGGCCGCAACATCCTTCCCACCCAGGCCCTCGAAACCCACGGCTTCGCCCCCTTCACCATCGGCAAGGGAAACTGAAATGGTAAAAACTGAAGAAAGATTGTGAATCGTGGATCGCGGATTTACCACCGGTAGGGACGCGCGGCTCGCTCGTCCCATTTCCTCGCCGAATGGCGACTCCACGGCGGGCAAAACCACCGAAGGCCTGTAGGTAATTTGGACAGGAGCTCAGCGACGTGGCCGAAAGGCCGAACCCGCTGGCGGAGCGGGTGAGTCAATCCGCCACGCCCTACCCTCTTCCCCAATAACCAATCGCCCGTCTCTCTCATCCCCTGGTCCTATGGACTTCACCTCCACACTGCCAAGAATCACCACAGCCTTCGACAAACAGCGGCTGCGTTATGCCTTGATCGGCGGGTTGGCCATGGCGCTCCGTGGCGTCCAACGCACCACTTTGGATGCTGATTTCATCCTGCTCGCAACCGATCTGGACACCAGCGATGCCATCCTTCGCTCAATGGGATACCGGAGGGAATTCCACTCGGAAAATGTCTCCCACTACATAGCCGACAACACCTCGCTGGGACGCATCGACCTGCTTCACGCCTTTCGCCCCGCCACTCTTGCGATGCTTGACCGGGCCGATCGCCTGCCTTTCACGGATGACTGCACCATTCCGGTCGTGCACATCGAAGACCTGATCGGACTCAAAGTCCAAGCCGCCTGCAACGATCCATCCCGCAAACTCGGCGACTGGAATGACATCCATCGCCTTGTCCAACATGCCGGGCGAACCGGCAAAAACCTCGACTGGGAACTCATTGGTGATTACCTTACATTGTTCGATCTCAGCGACGAGCTCGATGTCCTCAGAAAAATCCATGGCACGTCTTCATCCATCTGAGCGGGAGTCCATGCGGCAATTCGCCCGGCAAGCTCCGCTCCCCAATCCTCCGCCACGGCTGCTGCCAATGGCCGATTACCTCCGCATGATCTCAAACCTTCCCGCATCCCTCTGTCCCCAAAAACCCGCCCGCTTCACCGGCCATTCCTGGAAACTCTGACCCGCCACACCCTACCATTCTTCCCCAAGCCCCCATTTCCCATCTCCAATATCCGTTACCTCTCTTCCCACCGAAACACCAATCACAGAGCAGCAAAGCCGCAACCGAAGCACTGCGCTCCGCGCTCAATCTGCTTTCAGCTTGTCAAATTTTCAAAATTTCAGCTTTTACCCCATGAACCTCCACCCTGAATTCCACCGCTTCCTCAATCGCCACGACAAAGAGGCCCTGCTCCATCAGAAAGGCCTCGCCGTTTGGATGTGCGGGTTGTCCGGTTCCGGAAAATCAACCATCGCCAACGCCGCCGAACGGGTGCTCCACCAGCAGGGCCGCTTCACCATCATCCTCGATGGCGACAACGTCCGCACCGGCCTCAACTCAAACCTCGGGTTCTCGGACCAGGACCGGCTGGAAAATATCCGCCGCATCGCGGAAGTCGCCAAAATCCTCGTCCAAAACGGCGTGATCGTTTTCATTTCCGCCATCACCCCTCGCGGCGAACTCCGCGATCTCGCCCGCGGCCTGATGGGCGAACAGGACCTTTTCGAAGTCTACATCAAGGCCTCCTACGAAGCCTGTGAAAAACGCGACGTCAAAGGCCTCTATGCCAAAGCCGCCCGCGGCGAAATCCAGCACTTCACAGGCAAGGACGGATCGTTCGAGCCCCCGAACAACCCGGACCTCACCATCGACACGGAAACCACCACCATCGAGGACGCCGCCATCGAACTCCTCGAAGCGATCCAAAACCGCATCGCACCCGCCACTGAATAAGCCCATCTGATGTTTTTCATTTTGAAAAACATCAGATTGACATTTCGAAAACCAAGTAAATCTTTGCACCATGAAAACCATCAGTGTGCGCGAAATGAAAGCCCATTGGTCTGAAATCGAGGCCCAAGTCCGAAATGGTGAAACCTTTGAGGTTCTCAACCGTGGCCGCCCCACCGTCCGGATCGTCCCGGCAGCGCCCAAGCGCATTCTTTGTTGGGACAACCACCTCGTCACGGCCATCACCGGTTCCGGACGCTCTGCCGAGGAGACCATAGCCGCCGATCGGGAGGCTCGCTGGTAAATGCCATGCTCTATCTCGACACCAGCGCACTGCTCAAACTCTACATCCGCGAACAAGACTCGGAGACGGTCCAATCGCGCATCGAATCCCAGGACCTGCCCCTTCCCATCTGGGAAATCCAGGAGGCCGAATTCGTCAATGCTCTCCGGCTCAAGGTTTTCTGGAAGGAAATCACCAACACCCAGGCCGAAGACCAAATCAGCCGTTTCCAGCAGCGCCGACGCGACGGGTTGTATTTTTTCCCTGAAATCGACCGCCCTGCTCTGACTCTGCATTTCATGGAGCTCAGCAAGCAAACCGCAATTCTCGGTTGCCGCACCATGGACATCTTACACGTGGCATGCGCCCTGGAAATCGGCGCAACCTCGTTTTTAAGTTTCGACCAGCGGCAAAACGCGCTCGCATCCCATGCCGGCCTGAACCTGGCGTGATTCCTCCCGAATGATAGGAGGCAACACTCACGTCACCCCCGTGCAACCCCCGCTCTTATCACACTTCCCTCTAAAATACATTACCAAAATACTCAACTTACTAATTATTTCTTGACCCAACGGTTTCGCTCCCGTATCACCCCGCCGCCCTGTGCAGGCGATCATCGGTCGCCGCAGCAAATGAAAAGCCAAAAGGTAGCGCGGTCTGGCTCAGACCGCATGCGAATGAAAATCAAAAAACCGCCTACTCCCCGCGCGAAGCCCTCTTACCCCAATCTCCGATAACCGATAACCCCTCCCTCTCATCATTTGACTGCGCTCCGCTCCGTCCAAGCCAAGTGCCATTTGCTCCTCCGCAAATGGATTCGATCCAAGGTTCGCTAACGCTCACTCTGCTTTCAGCTTTTACCCACAAGATGCCCGCCTACCACCTCAGCCACCTCGACCAACTCGAAGCCGAAGCGATCTTCGTTCTCCGGGAAACCGCCGCCCAATTCCAGAATCCGGCCCTGCTGTTCTCAGGCGGCAAGGACTCGATCGTGATGGCCTGGCTTGCCAAAAAGGCATTCTGGCCCGCACGTCCGCCCTTCCCGTTGGTCCACATCGATACCGGCCACAATTTCGAGGAAACCATGTTCTACCGGGATGAGTTTGTGGACCTCCTGCGAGCCAAACTCGTCGTCGGACTGGTTCAGGAATCGATCGATACCGGCCGCGTGGTCGAGGAAAAAGGCCCGAACGCCTCGCGCAACAAACTGCAAACCGTGACCCTGCTCGATACGATCGAGAAACACCAATACGACGCCTGCCTCGGCGGCGGACGCCGCGACGAGGAAAAGGCACGCGCCAAGGAGCGTTTCTTCTCCCACCGCGACGACTTCGGGCAATGGGACCCGAAAAACCAGCGCCCCGAACTCTGGAACCTCTTCAACGGCCGCAAAAACCCCGGTGAGCATTTCCGGGTGTTCCCGCTCTCGAACTTCACGGAGATGGACATCTGGATGTACATCAAACGCGAGAACATCCCGCTACCCTCGATCTACTTCGCCCATGAACGCGAGATCTTCGAGCGCAACGGCACCCTTCTCGCCGTCACGGAATTCCTCAAACCGCAGGATCACGAAACCGTCACCCGCGAGGTCGTCCGCTTCCGCACCATCGGCGATGCCACCTGCACCGGTGCCGTCCGCTCCACCGCCTCAAACCTCGACGAAGTCATCGCCGAAGTCGCCGCCGCCCGCCAAACCGAACGCGGAACCCGCTCCGACGACAAACGCTCCGAAACCGCGATGGAAGACCGGAAAAAAGAAGGGTACTTTTGAAGCAAAAGCTGAAATTGGTAAAATCTGAAAAGCTGAAATTGCAAACAGCGCTCCGCGATCAAAACTCAGCATCCACCTCTTCATTTCAGCTTTTCAGCATTTCAGATTTTCAGATTTTACCAGCCACCGCATTTCAGCATCTACCTCTTCATTTCAGCATTTCAGCTTTTCAGATTTTACCTAACATCATATGGACTTACTCAGATTTTCAACAGCGGGAAGCGTCGATGACGGAAAATCCACCCTCATCGGACGTCTACTCTATGATTCGAAATCGATTTTCGAAGACCAGCTCGAAGCGATGGAGGAGTCGTCCCGCCGCCGCGGCGATGAAAACGTGAACCTCGCCCTGCTCACCGACGGGCTCAAGGCCGAGCGCGAGCAAGGCATCACGATCGACGTCGCCTACCGCTATTTCGCCACTCCCAAACGCAAGTTCATCATCGCTGACACCCCGGGCCACACGCAGTACACCCGCAACATGGTCACCGGCGCGTCCACAGCCAACCTCGCGATCATCCTGATCGACGCCCGCAAAGGCGTGATCGAACAAACCAAGCGGCACTCGTTCATCGCCAACCTCCTGCGGATCCAACACCTGGTCGTCGCCGTCAACAAGATGGACCTCGTGGACTACTCGGAGGAGGTTTACAACAAAATCATCGAGGACTTCCGCGACTTCGCCTCGCGCCTCGACAACATCGTCGAAATCCAGGACATCCCGATCTCCGCCCTCAACGGCGACAATGTCGTCGAGAAATCGGAAAACATGCCCTGGTATCAAGGGCCTACTTTCCTCTATCACCTCGAACACGTCTATGTCGGTGGCGAGGAAAACCACGTCGATGCCCGCTTCCCCGTGCAATGGGTGATCCGCCCGATGTCCGACGAGTGGCATGACTTCCGCGGCTACGCCGGACGCGTTGCCGGCGGAGTCTTCAAACCCGGCGATGAAATCACAGTCCTGCCCTCGGGCTTCAAATCCCGTGTCAAGGCCATCCATACCCCGGATGGCGAAATCGAGGAAGCCTTCGCCCCCCAATCGGTCTGCCTTACGCTCACCGACGAGATCGACATCTCCCGCGGCGACACGCTGGTCAAGGCGAACAACCCGCCAACGGTCAGCCAGGACATCGAGGCCATGATCTGCTGGTTTTCCGCGAAACCAATGGCCCACCGCGCCAAACTCATCATCCGCCACACCACCCAGGAAACCAAAGCCGTCATCCAGGAGGTCCGATACCATGTGGACATCAATACCCTCCACAAGATCGAGGGTGTGGACAGCTTCTCGATGAACGACATCGGGCGCATCTCGCTGCGCACCGCCGTTCCGCTGATCCACGATTCCTACCGCCGCAACCGCAACACCGGTTCCTTCATCCTCATCGATCCCGGCACCAACGAAACCGTCGCCGCCGGTATGATCATCTGAAGATAAATGCTGAAAGCAGAGTGAGCGTTAGCGAACCTTGGATGAAATCCATTTGCGGAGGAGCAAATGGCACATGGCTTGGACGGAGAGGAGCGTAGTCAAATACTGAAAGCAGAGTGAGATTTATCGAGCCATGGGCTACCTCCATTTGCGGAGGAGCAAATGGCATTTGGCTTGGACGGAGAGGAGCGGAGTCAAACGCTGAAAGCAGAGTGAGATTTATCGAGCCGTCGGCACTGCCCTTTGGTCAAAATTTCAGCATTTACTTCCCAGCTTCTTCCTCAGCATCTGCACCACCACCACGCCCGCCACGATCAGTCCCACGCCGCTGATCACCGGCATGAGGTTGCCACTCGCCACACCGGCTCCGCTCAACACCACGCCGCAGCAGACCAAGCCGCTGCACCCCAGCGATACCGGCAGATAGAGAAAAAACGGCACGCGGAAAAAACCCAGCAGATAGTTCTGCATGAACATCGGTATCCCGGGAGTCAGCCGCAACACCAGGGTCAGGCGCAGGTGATTGCCCTTGGGTAGTTCTGGCACCCGGATCGACCCGGTTTCGAGCACCTTCTCCACCAGTTTTCTTCCTGGAAAAGCCGCAAGCCAATAGGTCCAACACATATTGAGGGCCAGCGCGAGCACGCACAACGCACAGGCCATGACCGGCCGGTCCCGCCAAACCGTGCCTGCCAAGAGCATCAGCGCGCTCGTCGGAACCGGCAGTCCGGGCAAGAACACCAACCCGGCAAACAAGCACCACGGCCGTTCCATCAAAAATCCCTCGGCCTCACTCCACCACCACTTCAGCATTTCCAAATCGACCCCCAGCTTCCAGGCCACCAACACCGCCGCTGCCCCCAAAGCCACGATGATCCCCGCCAAGCGGTGAAACCGACGGTCCCTTAGCCAATCTTTCCATCCATGCATGTGAAGGCCGAAACTGCCTCCTCACCTCCCCCTTGGCAAGCCCGCTCCCCCACACCGTGGCTGGGACATCCTGTCCCCCTTCTTCCCGCCAATGAACCGCCACTACCCTGCGCAAGCGCAAGGGTAGCGCGGTCTGGCTCAGACCGCATGCGCATGAGTATCGAAAACCCAGCCCATGAAAAAGCCATCAGCTTCTGAAAGACCTCACTTTCACCTGCGGTCTGAGCCAGACCGCGCCACCCAATCCACGATCCCACGGATCACCGATCACTGCTCACACGTCACTTCCTCCCCGATAACGCATAGCCCATGGCTCGATAAATCTCACTCTGCTTTCAGCATTTACCTATTGCCTTTCCTTTTGTTCATTTTTTCTTGAACAAACCCCAGATTCCCTTATTTTTCAACCTATACGAGTGATCCACCTCGTGGAATAACATCCCCTTTCCCTCCATTTCGGTTGTGCCCACCAAGCCCTAACCAAGGGCGGCAGCGTGGGTAAATGCTGAAAGCAGAGTGAGCGTTAGCGAACCTTGGATCGAATCCATTTGCGGAGGAGCAAATGGCGCTTGGCTTGGACGGAGCGGAGCGTAGTCAATGCGGAAAAGGAGAAAGTTTGTGAGTTTGCAGTGTTTTGCTTTCAGGAAAGACCGGTAGGGCGTGGCGGCCCACCGTGCCGTGTTGTCCGCCATGTGGCGAGGAAGTGGGACGCGCGAGCCGCGCGTCCCTACCGGTGGAAAATCCATAATCTACGATTTTTTTCAGCTTTTCAGCATTTACCTCCCAATGCGCATTCTCATCACTGGCGGAGCGGGTTTCATCGGCAGCCACCTGGTCGAACACTTCCAAGGCGATGCCGAGATCGTCGTCCTCGACAACCTGCGCTCAGGATACCGGCACAACCTCGACGGCATGGAATGCACGTTCATCGAGGCCAGCGTGACCGATCGCCATGCCGTGGACCATGCGATGGCCGGAGTCGACCTCGTCTTCCACCTCGCGGCGATGGTTTCCGTTCCCGAATCCATGGAAAAACCCCGCGAGTGCAATGAAATCAACGTCCAGGGCCTGCTCCATGTCCTCGAATCCGCCGCAGCATCCGGCGTGAAAAAACTGGTTCTCGCAAGTTCCGCGGCCATCTACGGTGACAACCCGGTGGTCCCAAAGTCGGAATCCATGCTCTCCGAACCCAAAAGCCCCTACGCCATCACCAAACTCGACGGGGAATTCTACCTCGACCTCTTCCAGCGCGAAGGCCGGCTGCAAACCGCCTCCCTCCGTGTCTTCAATGCCTTCGGGCCGCGACAGGACCCGAACAGCGCCTACGCCGCCGCCGTCCCCATCTTCATCCGACAGGCCCTTGCCGGTAGCGACCTCACGATCTTCGGCGATGGCGAACAAACCCGGGACTTCATCCACGTCAAGGATATCGTCGCCGCACTGGCACACGCCGCCACACAACCGCAGGTCACCGGCACCTGCAACGTCGGCTATGGCTCCAGCATGACCATCAACCAGCTAGCCGCCGACATCATCCGCCTCGCCGACTCCCCCTCGCAGATCCGCCACCTGCCGGAACGCCCTGGCGACGTGAAACACTCCCGCGCATCCATCGACAAACTCCTCGCAACCGGCTTCCAACACGTCAGCTCCATGGAACATGGCCTCCGCCAAACCCTGGCGTCGTTCAAGCAGTGAGAGATCGCGATGCGCGCTCGATATTTCAGTAAAAAAAGCGAAAAATACAGTGCGGTGCGACTCATCCTATCGCTCTTACCAATTTACCGAAACACCGGGCGGCAGCGCCGCAACCTAAACACCGCGCTCCGCGCCGTTCACATTCGCATTTCAGATTTTATCCTCTAGCGCATTTGCCTCCCAATGGACTCCAAAAAAATCAAAATCATAGCCGCTGCTGCTCTATCGGCATTTTGCGCGGTGTACCTCGGCATTGCGGTGGCTACGGCACAAACGGAGGCCATTGCATGGGTTTCCCTTGGTTTGGGCATTGTCTCGATCCTCGCTCTCGGAAAGAACATCTGGATGCTTATCGCCGCCGGGGCGGTCCTGAACGGCGGCCTCAACTTCCTCCCTGGCTCACCGCCTCCGTGGTGGTTTGCGATGATCGTGACTGGCGGGATCTTCGCCCTGCGATTCTGCATTCGCAGAGGCAGGGAGTTCACCTGGCGCTGGAACGCGATCGACTGGGTCATCATGCTCCACATCGTCATGCTCGTGCAGGCTTATATGCGCAACCCGGTCGGGTTTTCAGCCATTGGCGCGAGCGACGCAGGCATGGTCGGTGGCAGGCCGTACATCATTCATGCCTTCGCCATTGCCTGTTATGTCTTGCTGTCCATGGTCCGGACGGACATGCGGACTTTCCGCATCGCCGCGATCGTGATGATCTGCTGCGCCTTCTTCGATGGCATGACGATCTTGATCGGCACCTTTATTCCCGCATTCGCCGCGATCGGCATCCAGTTATATTCGGGTTTCTCGTTCCAAGCCGCCAACACCGGTGTTGGTGCCGATGTAGCCGAGGGCAGAACAGTTGAAGGTAAGGAAGTTGGCGAAAACCTAGGGCAGGCCGTTTTCACTCTCTACCGGCCGCTTTTCACCCTGAATCCGCTCAACCTGCTGCCGTTCCTGATGATGGCTACCGCCGTATTCACCGTCATGATCAGCGGCTTTCGCTCCGTGATGGGCTTGCTCGCCATTTATTTTGTGGTCGGTTCTCTCATCCGCGGCAAGTTCAAGGATGTGGTCGCGGCGGGCATGGTGGCACTGATCGGTATCTGCATGTTGCTCTTTATCGGCGCAGACAAGTTGCCAAAGGCGGCGAGCCGTATTCTTTCTGTTCTGCCAATTCCGGGACTTGTGGACGAGAAGATTGCTGAGAATGCCGAAAAAAGCACGGAGTGGAGGGTTGAAATGTGGATGCTGGCACTCACCTCCGACCGCTACATCTTCAACAAATGGCTGGGCGACGGCTTCGGAATGCGGAAGGACGAAATGGACGCCATGGTCAACGCAGCCTTCGGCGACACGCGCGCCTCGCGCAACCTGGACATGCAGGAAGTGATGATGCGGCGTGGCAGCTACCACGGCTTCCACGTCCAGACGATCCGCATGACCGGCTACATCGGGCTGGTGGCTGTATTAATCCTGTTGGGAGTTTTCTGGCGGCACGCCTGGAGCCATATCCAATATTTCCGCGGCCGTCCGGAATGGGGCTACGTCCTCTTTGCCTGCATGCCCTTCCTGATCTACCCATTCTACGCCATGCTGGTCTTCGGTGACTATCGTTTCGGCCTGCCGCGCTATATCATCATGGCCGGCTTTCTGAAAATGCTTTGGAATATCCGCAACGCCGAAGCGGAACTGCTCGCCAACCAACGGCAGTTGGGAGACGCCCAAAAGCAGACCCAGTCATTCCCACAGAGGAGCCGGCAGTTGCGCGGCTTGCCTTTGCCATAGGACCGGCATTCCAGCAGAACGCACGGTCAGCGTTTCATGACTTTGGCACCATTAGCCAACTCAATCGATCGCAATAATACCCTCGCTATCATAAGGATCCAGAGAAGCAAAAGCACAAGGGTCATGCCATAACAGCCAATGTTGGTCATAATGATAGCTAAAGCCCGCGTCAGCACACATTACTCACCAAGGTGAGTCCCCATGCGCATCACCAAACGCCTAAAACATAGCAAAGCTGGACGAAATTTCGCTGCCTCGATATTCTCGTTTGTCTCAACTTCCGCCTTCGGCCTGCTCTCCATTCCGGTCGCGGTTCATTACCTGAGCAAGGAGGAAATCGGGCTTTGGGCCGCCGTGAACGCGATGGTGGCCTATCTGATGTGGATGGATCTCGGCGTCGGCAACTCAACCGGTCGCAAGATCGCCGACGCCGTCGTCGCCAACAACCCCGTACAAATCAACATCTGGTGGACCGCCACCCAGTTGTCACTCTGGGCGCTCGGCGGGCTTACGATGATCATCGGGCTTTGCATTACACCCGCCTTCATTTCATTGTTCAACGTACCCGTCCACCTCACCCATGACGCATGGTTGCTTTTCGTGGGATCCATCCTTTGCGCCGCAGTCAACTTTCCGCTGCGCGGCGTTCCCGGCCTGCTCACCGCGCAGGAGCGCTTCCATTGGGTACCCATTTGCCAAGGCATCGCTCCATGGATGCAATTGATCGTTTTTTTTCTGATGCTACGGGCCGGTCATGGTCTCGCTGCCTATGTGTATGGCTCCGCAGCCGCACAGTTGTTCTCATTAGGCTACTACCGCGTACTGATCGCCAGCAGCAGCATTCGGCCACGCTACGACCGCAGGGGGGTCACAAAGGCCCATTTCAAGGAACTGTTCGGCTTCAGCCTCAACATTGCCGTGATCGGCTTTAAGGAAACGTTCATCGGAACCCTGCCTGTGCTGATCCTGGCGCGATTGGCCGGACTCCATGCCGTGCCAGTCTATGGCATCAGCAACCGCCTTACGGGAATGCTACGCGCCCTATCGATCCGCATCAATCACGCTTTCCTTCCGGAGTTGATCAATCTTCACCTCGCGGGAAAAGACCGAATATTTCTACTCAAGCATCGCAGATGCCTACTATTGGCATCTTCTGTGGCCATGGCATGTGCTGCGGCGGTGTTGCTTTTCAACCGCAGCATCGTGACAATCCTCTCGGGCCCGGGCTTTTACGCTGGCGACCAGGTCACAGTGTGGTTCTCTCTTATGCTGGTGATCGCAACGATTTCCTCAGCGTACCAAGCCCTTCTTCAGATATCGGGGGACATGGGCAAGTCGATTCCATTTGCCATCGCGAATGTCATAGTAGTCCTCATTGCTGCTCCCTTAAGCTACAAGTGTTGTGGCATGGCGGGTTTGGCAGCCGTCTTCGCATTCCAGCCAATCCTCTACGGTGCCTACGGACTGATTCGTGGAGCACGAAACTGCCAGTATGACCTGCGCTATTTCATAAATCTCGGTATGGCTGCGGCAGCAACCGCAATACTTGCCACCATCTGCATCGGGAGCTTCATGGACTCATCACAGCCGATCGGCAAATCCTACCAAATATTTGGTAAAACCGTCCTGCTGCCAAGCCTCTCACAATTGCTATGCTCCGGAATCTTACTTGGTATCGCAGCCTTGTTCGCCCGACTCGGAATTATGAATACAAAAATTCAAATCCTGGAAGGAGAGTCCACTAAAGCCATTGTGCGAATGTAACAAAAATATTTTTGTTGTGACGAGCCTAGTTAAAAAATTTTACCGCGCTTGGAAGAGAATGCGGGTATACCATCGCAAAGAACTCAGTCGTAGGGAGAACGAAGGAACTTTCCGAGTTGGCACTGGCACGGTAGTTTCGATAGAAAACATTGATTTCTCAGGCAACGGAAGCATTCACATAGGAATGAACTGCAAAATCGCGTCCATGCTCTGCACCAGACTCCCAGAGTCAAAAATACAAATTGGGGATCGGTGTTTTCTGGGCATGCATACAACCATTCTATGTGCTACATCCATCATAATCGGCAATGACGTGATGATTGCTGGAGATTGCTACATCACTGATAATGACGGCCATCCAATCGATTGGCGAGTACGGCGCGATGACGTAATGAATCGTAAAAAGGGAATAAAAAACTGGAACCAAGTTGGCATGTCACCGGTAAACATCGGCAACGACGTGTGGATTGCCCCAAAAAGCATTATTCTAAAAGGAGTCTCCATCGGAGATGGCGCGGTGATTGCGGCAGGCAGTGTTGTCACCAAAGACGTTCCTTCTGGGGTGATTGTCGCAGGCAATCCGGCACGCGTGGTCCGCAAAATTGACTGATTTCAATCCATATTGCCCGAAGGCATTGGTTTGTTCTCAATCATGATTCGGAGATTTAAATAACTGCATAAATCAAAAAAATATTCCGATGATATCATCTAATTAAACCACATCAATATGTTTTCCCCACAGGCAAAATTTACACTACAAAACATTCAATTTCTACAGATTTCGAAAGCATCACTGCACAGATTAATGCATGCAAGACAATACCATCGTCTGGATAACTGCTCATTCGCATGAAAAAACTGATTAGAAAATGTAGAAAGTGGTTCGTTTTCCAAAAAGAATGCTATCTGGATGGTTTAAGATTCCTGAAAGCAACAACTTGGGCCGGAAGAATCCCGGCCCATTCCACCGCCCAACTCGAGAGTGAAATCGTCCGAAGATATCATATATTGGAAAAAGGACTTTCCATGCCCGATTTCCGTCCAAGATTCGGAAAGGACACAGCACGGGAATTAGTGGGATTTCTTGCCGAGTGGGACGGGATTGGCGGAGCATGTGATGGCAAAAATAATCAAATCAGTGCCGCACGCGATACTATCGAATGCTACTACCGAAAACACCAAGAACTCGGAATCGACGTCTCTGACATCGTTGGAGAACCGACCCCAGAGACCCGTAAAAAGAATTTTCAGGGAGGGATCAAGATTTATGAGCCAGTCGACCCTGAAATGGTTTCACATTTTGACAAAATTGTCAGCACGCGGGTTAGCGTGCGGACCTTTGACGTTTCAAAACCTGTTCCGGAGGAAATTATCATCAGGGCGGTTTCCCAAGCCATTCGCGCGCCTTCGGTTTGCAACCGCCAAACATGGAGAGTCCATCAGTATGATGGCGAAAACGCTCAGAAAATCCTCAAACTTCAGAGCGGTAACCGAGGATTCGGCCACACGATTCCCTGCATTCTGGTCGTTACTTCAGACCTTAGATATTTCACCGGCACCGCAGAAAGGTACCAACCATGGATCGACGGAGGCATGTTCTCAATGTTGCTACTGTTGGGATTGCACACCCAAGGGCTGGGTGCGGTTGCCCTCAATTGGTCCGTAATGAACAAACGTGACTCCGAACTACGGGCTCACGGTGACATAGCGGACCATGAGCGCATTATCATGCTGATCGGCTGTGGCTATCCAGTAGCCGGGATTACCGTACCCAAGTCACACAGGCGCACACCTGAGTCGATTTTAACGCGCCATCACTGAGATGTCTTCATTTTGTTTTCTATTCATTGTTTAAATTTATCTCTTGTCCTCCATGGTAGAAAATTTCGGAATCCTGACCTTTCACAATGGTCCCAACTACGGCGGGTTCATGCAGGCCTGGCACTTACGCCAGGCGATTCGAGCGCTCGGCCATGAGGCGCATGCGGTGAATTACCTCCACGAGACGCATCTGCAACATAATACCCAGACCCGCAGGATCAGGAGTGTTGGAGACATCAAGGCGGTGATTCACTGGCATCTGAAGCGAAGACCCTTTCGCGGGCTAGGAGACTCCCTTTCCAATCATCCATTCACCACCGATCCCACACAGGTGCCATGGAACACGTTCCGCGGCGTCATCGTTGGCAGCGATGTGGTTTGGGATTTTCAATCCCCTGAGTTTGGCAACGATCCAGCCTATTTCGGCGCACTGGCAAGCCAGCAGGATGTTCCGTTCGCCGCGTATGCCGCAAGCTGTGGAAAAGCCGATGTGGAAGGTCCTCTTCCCGAATTTATCGGAGGAATCAAGCGATTCACAAGCATCGGCGTGAGGGATCGCACCACGGCCAAACTGGTCGGCTTGGCGGCTGATCGGACATGCGAGCTGGTCGTTGACCCGACATGGCTGGGAGACGATCCAGCCCCCATGCGCTCGCGCCGGCCTGACAAGCCTTACGTGATGCTCTACGCCGCATCCGTGGGCCCTCGATTCGGTCCGGTGCTCAAGGAATGGTGCCGGCGCAGGGGATTCCTTTTGGTGAGCGCCGCCGCACGCTGCCCTTGGGCGGACATCACATACCGCAGCCTGCACCCCTTCGAGTGGGTCGATCTACTGAGAGGCGCCAAGGCCACGGTGATCAGCGGTCTGCATGGCACGCTCTACTCGATCAAATACAGCAAGCCGTTCCTGCTGGTGAACAATGAGATGACCCATCAGAAATCGGCACTGGCATTGGAAATGACGGGGCAGGGATTTCGCCGCATCGAACCCGAGTCGCTTGTTTCCGGGCACCTTGAACTGTTGGAAACGGGAGGCGGCGAATTGCCACAAATTCCTGATCAGTGGGCGGAGAGATCAAAGGAGTTTCTCGCAAAAGCCCTCACCTTCAACAGGCAAACTTCTGATTCATGATGGCGGACCATTCTCACATCGGCATCGATGCCTTCCGCTTGGTCGGACCGTCCACCAGCATTGGCACTTACACCGAGGAGCTTATCGCCACTCTTTTACCGCTGGGATACGAGATCACACTCTACGCCCCCCGCATGCAGGATGGTGCGGCCCTCACGCGTTACCTGGATCCGGCCAGTCCCTGCAAGGTGGTCTGTGCGGATAAGCCACTCCACCCAGAGACCTCCACGATCGATTTGTTCCTGTGGAACCAATGGGTGCTACCGAAGCTGATGCGGCAGCATCCGTGCGGGGCATTCATCTCTCCTTACCATCAAACCCCATGCCTGCCGCCTGCGGGCATACCGACACTCGCCATAATCCACGATCTTTGCGGGCTGCGCCCTGACTGCGGCTACCGCTACGGCGGCAGGGCTTGGCTGCGACATTTTTGGAATATACTCAGCGCGGCGCTTTTCGCCAAACGGATCATCCCCATTTCGGAGATCACACGCGCTGACATGCTGCGCAAATTCCCTTTCTGCCGCAAGCGCCTGTCAGAGCCGATTTACAACCAGGTTTCCGGAGACACTCTCGATGCCGCCGATGCGGCAAGGCACCTGGCCCCGTACCGCATCCCCACGGAAAAATTTGTGCTCGCATTCGGCCTGACCAGCCCGCGCAAGGGACTCGACGTGGCCATCCAAGGTTATATCGAATACCGCAAAGCCGGTGGCGACGCTCCACTGGTGATGATTGGCGTGCAGGACGAGGCGGCCATGCGGAACCGCTTCCCCGCCGCCATGGCCGAAGAAGTGATCATGCTTCCGCGCGTAAGCTCTTGCGAACGCGACGCCCTATACCGCCTGGCTTCCTGCCTCTTGTTTTGCAGCCGCTGCGAAGGATTCGGCTATCCGGTGGTCGAAGCCATGCGCCAAGGTTGCCCGGTCATCGCATCAAAAACCACACCCGCTGCGGAAATATGTGCTGGCACACTTGAATTGATGGAATCGCCGGATCCGCACCAATGCGCGAGAATGATTCTCCACTACACATCAATCACAGGCCGGGATCGGCTGAAACTTGCTACTCAGCTCATTATTCGCTCAAATGAATTCCGAAATAAGAATTGCGGCAGCGCCTTCGACAAGGAACTTCATGCAGTAGCACCTTGATCTTAATTTATGCCATAATTTCGGTAATTATGCTCAAAACAATTTCAGCTATAAATAATTCATGGGCCACATGCAGTCCCGTGAATTTCCGTGGCTGTGAAATTTATGCCAATAGGGATGCGGGGCTTGTGGGAATGGGATTCCGTGCAATTGGGGAAAAATGCAATTCAATATTGTTAGAACCAAGCAAGGAGGGAGACTTACCAAATATCATTCGTGCCACACGCACCCAGATGGAAAATCCGGTGTGGTGGAGCGGAATCGCCGGTCGGGGCGTTGTTTTCTACAATTGCCTGAAATTCTCGCACGCACCAGTGTTGCATGCGGCGAAGGCGGCCGGCTTACCGATCGCCATCAACGTGGACAGTGCCGCGATATTCGACTTTCACACCAATCCTCACGATTTCTGGCAAAAAGCGATCATGCACAAAAGCCATGTCCGGCCTGCAGCAAGGCTCACAAAAGCGTTTGCAGGCGTGATCAAGAGCTATTATCGGAAATCCAAGGGAAGAAACCACAGGCTGGCTTCGCATCTTGCAATCGCCGACGTCATAGGTGGCGTCACTCCGGACGCCGTGGCGAGGCTGCGGCGTTTTCTTGATGACTACGGACAGCCCGATGCCGCTGGCCGCGTCCACTTGATTCCCCATCCAGCTCACCCGAGGTTTGTGATGCGGGGTGAAAAGTCAAATGACGGAAACATCACATTTGTAACCGTGGGCAGATGGAATGACCACGTCCAGAAAAGGCCTGATCTACTGATGCGTGTGATCGACTCATTGCTATCACGTGACCCGCGCGCTCATTTCAGGGTTTATGGCGGCTTGATACCCGAGATGGAACAGTGGCATTCACGGCTGGCCCCCGAGCCAAGACGGCGGGTGGGCCTGTATGGCATTGTGCCCAACTCCGAACTTCTGGATGCCTACCAAAACTCTCACGTCTACCTCTGCGTCTCCGCATACGAAAGCTTCCTGATAGCCGCAGCGGAGGCAATGTGCTGTGGATGCAGCATTGTCGCTTGCAACTCGCCGGTCCTGCCCGGACCAAAGTGGTTTGGCGCAGAGGCACGGGGCACGCTCAGCGACCGACTCACAGCACAAGACCTGGCCGATGCGGCAGTCATGGAAGCCGACGCATGGAGGACGGGCCAAAGGGATGCAACCAAAATCGCCTTGTGGGGGCAGCAGCACATGCATGCCAACCGCGTGGCGGAATCCTACGCCGGCTTGCTTGCGCAATACGCGGAATGATATGTCGGTTTTCCACCTCCCCAACACTGGCACAAGCCATCGCGTCAAATCATATGAAAGTGAGCAGGAGAGAACTCTTCTTTCTTGTGGCATTGACATGCAGTCTGTAACCAAGCCCATCAATTACACCCCCTTCCCATCATGAAATCGCCACTGACCTTTCTCACCGCAGAGGAATATTCCCGATGGAGCCAGATCAGGGGATGGCTTCTGCCGGATGCCGCTGAAATGCTTCATCAGCAGGCGAAGCAGGCGATCCCGGGGGGCACAATCGTGGAAATCGGATCCTTCGCCGGCAAATCCACCGTGTGTCTGAACAAGGGACTCGAAGCAAACGGCCGCAGCATGACTGCGATCGATCTGCGTTTTCAGCCAGATTTCGACCGCAACCTCGACAGTTTCGGCTATCTGGGACAAGTAAGGAAACTCCAAGGCCCCAGTCTTGATCATTTTGAACACTGGGATGAGGCAATCGCGCTACTTTACATCGACGGCCACCATGGCAAGGGGTATGCCTTGGCGGATCTGCTCCTCTGGGATTGGTACGTCATGCCGGGTGGCTGCGTCGCACTGGATGACACGGCGGGGTTCATGATTGGTCCGAACCTTCAGATCCAGGTGGCCACGGCCAATGGAGCCTATGAATTTCTATGCGAAGCGGGAGGCGTAAGCTTCCTGCGCAAAAACCACTCCATCACCGGACTCTCCGGAGCGCCTGCATCGCACTCCGTCTGGTTTGCGTTGCTGCACCGCGCCAGCGCATGGCTTGGGGCGATGGATCCGCTGCTTCGCCAAGCACGCCTCCCACACCAACCGGAACCGATGGCGGAATGGTTGAGTCGGTTCTGGCACAGCAGTCCCGCTGAAACCCTTTCCGCTCTGCGGAGACGCTTTCTTCCCAACCGTCGTGCTGGGAAGACACGGACATCCAGAACATCGGATCTCGACTGGCTTGAAGCACGCGCACCCGATGGTGCTGCCCCCACTCTGGATTACCTGCGGGCTTGCGAAGCGTTCCGCCAGGGGCGGCTGGATCAGGCCGCATCCCTCATGAATGATCTCTCCGGGCTAGAATCCGCTATAGAATTCCTGCACTTCGCCATGCCGATCCGGGAGGTGGCCAGCCTGAGAGCCGCACAGTTCCTTGACGTGCAGGCCAAGCGTCAGCAGGCGGTCGAAATCTATCAGGACTTGGCGCTGAAAGCGACGTGCCGTGGAGTGAGGGACTGTGCCGGAGCGTGGCTTGGGAATCCATTCATGACGACCTCGGGCACCCCTGCCACCCTGCTGCGCGAATACAACATGGCCTGGCATGAGTTCAAGCGGCACATTCCCGAATGAGGAGCCTCAGGCATGATGTGGCGCAATGCGTTGCACCATCACTACAGGAAATACCAGTCATGATTTCCAGATGGCCCGGGCGGCCCGCCTGTGATCCGCTCAATTGAAAAACGCCAGCACCACAATGTTTGGAATTTACCGCACTCTTCTTGCTCTGTTCGTAGTGGCTTCGCACCTGATGTCGATCACGATCATCGGTCAGTATGCGGTTCACGGATTCTTCATCCTCAGTGGATACCTCATGACGCTGATCATGCAGCGCACATACGGATACACGCCCTCAGGGGTCGCGGCATTCGCAGCCAACCGCTTTCTCAGACTGTATCCCTCCTATTGGGTGCTGTGTGTGCCCATGATCCTCTTCATCACATGGGCCGGGCGCGATGCTGCCTCATCGTTCAATCCCAGCATGGGGCTGCCTGAAGGTCCTTTATCCTGGCTGCAGAATGCAACCATGTTGTTTGCCGATGCGATGCCCATGCTGGTGGTGCCCAGAATCGCGCCACCCACCTGGGCCCTGACGGTGGAGTTGCTGTTTTACTCGCTGATTGCCTTCGGTCTATCCAAGACCCCGGCACGTTCAATCATCTGGCTTGGATTGAGCCTGCTTTACATGGCGGCCACGCACCTTCTTGATCTCCCGCAGAACTACCGGTATGCCGTGATTACAGGCGGATCCTTGCCCTTCTCGATGGGGGCATGCCTTTATCACTTCCACAGCCGGTTTGAAAGTTTGCTCGGATGGCTCCGCAGTCGGAACGGTTTCATCACGCTGCTGTTTTTCTTTGGTTTGAACTGCCTGGCCGGCTGCCTTGTACTCCTGCTCAAAGGCCCACCAACACTTGCCCATGTGTTTTTCTATCTGAACCTCATCGCCAACTTCCTCGTTGTCTTCGCTCTTTCGGGGAAAGAACTTTCATTTCCGGTTTCACGCAGGTTGGACCTTGCCATCGGAGATTTCAGTTATCCGATTTATTTGATACATTACCCTGTGGGTTTGGCCTGTTCAATGCTGGTTTTCGGAGAACCGCGACGGGGATTTCATCTGGACGGCATGGTGGTGACGTTGTGCGCCATTCCTGTCTGTCTGATTCTCTCTTACATGGCGATCCGGTTTGTGGACCGGCCGGTACAAACCCTGCGGAGCACACTCAAAACGCGCCGGATCTCGGCACGATTGCACACGCCAGAGCCCCCTCGCCCATGATGTTTTCATATTAGGCAGGTGCCGTTTTCGCCGATCCATCCAAGGTCGCTCACGCGCGCCCCGGCCTTCTTCATCAACACTTTCTCATGAAATCCAAAGCCGTCACACTTGTGCACCGGGGCGCGATGGAAATCGCCACCCACGCCGTGGCTTCGTTTGCACGCCATTTTTCGAGCTCGCACATCCTCGAGATCCACACCGATGGAAGTCCAGCCGAAGCGGACGAGCAACTGCTGCTTCAGTCTGCTGCCGGAATGAAAGCCCGCATCGTGCGCCCGGCCGATCGGCAGGATACCCTGCACGCGGCATTTGCAGACCAACCGGACCTTCTCACACTTTTCGGGCGGGGAGGCTATTTCGCCAAGCTGCAGCTCGCAATAACGATTCCACCTCCGTTCTTTTACTTCGATTCCGACATTGTCTGGCTCCGGCCGGTTGAGAACCTCTCGTCAAAGGAGGCCCCCAATACATTTTCAACCGAGTCCTGGTCCTGGTATTTCGGCCTACAGAACGATTCGGCCTGGATCCGGCAGCGGGTTCCCCGGCGCGTAAACTCCGGCTTCTATCACCTGTCCACCGCTTTTCCCACCGATCGGTTCGCGCAACTGTTCAGGGAAAGCCTCTACACCCCGGACCACCGCTACAGCACCGATCAGGAGATCATGGCCTTCCTCTATCCTGACCTGGACTACTATCACCCGGAGGATTTCAAACGCAGCCGTCGCGGGATCGCCTATGACCTCCTCTCCGACCGCGCCGCAGCCCTGCATTTTCCCGGCCGCATGTGGGAGGAGCATCTTGGACAAATCCGGCAACTGGAACAGACCTCCGGACGTCCACCTATCCGCATTCGATACCAACCGTCCGTGCCGCTCGACAGGCCGGAACTATGGCGGATGCGGGCTACACTGGCCGCGGCGGCCACACCCGCACTGCGCCGTCCGATCGATTGGTTCCGGCGCATCAGGGCCACAATGAGCTCGAAATCCTGAAACCATGGAGCATGTATTTGTCATATCCGAGCCCCGAAGCGGGAGTACCGTGCTGACCGCGATGCTCGACCGCCGCCAGGGCATTCTGAGCATGCCTGAGTCATCATTTCCCCAGGTCCTGGGGTATCTGCATGCCCGGGATCGTTCCGATCCGAAGCGTCTCGCAGCGATTTACATCGGCAGCACCTTCGTCCCAACGCCACTTGACCAGGAGGAAATCGAGGCCTGCATGCAAGGATGCGACTGCGAAGTGCTCGACCAGCTTGCGACGGCAACCGCGCGGAAAGTGGGACGGGATCCCGCCGATCTTGGTTTTGCCGTCTGGAAGACCGTCCGAACCATCGGCATGCACCGCGTGATTGAGTCGCTTGATGCGAAAGTCGTGATCCTCAGACGCCACCCCCACAATGTGTTTGAATCACAGTCACGTTTCAGCTTCGGAGTCCGCAACCGCAAGCCGCTACGTTACGCCATATTCAGGCAAAGTTACGAAAGCGCTTTCGAGAGCCTGCGGGTCTCACGCTGTCTGAACATCGATTACGACAACCTGCCCGAGGCGATATCGACGATATGCGATTTCATCGGTCTTCCGGATCGCGGGGTGTGGCCGGACAACTCCAGCCACTTCAGTGAAGTGGCCGGGCAATGCTCGTGGCTGAGCGAGATCACCGGTGAGTTCCGGAACCGGGATATCGAGAAACGCTCCCGTCTGGATGCAACCATGTGCCGCCACCTTGACTGCTGTCTTTCGCTGACCCGCCCGCTGCGTCCATTCATGTTCCCGGTGCGACGCTATTTCGACCGGCGTTCCCTGGGACATGTTTTGCAGATCGCGGGCCGTCTCCTTCATCGCGAACCCGAAGCCCACTGACGACACAATCCGACCGCCCCATGGACCCCAAGAGCCAAAAATACCGCGAAGGCAATGCCGAACAGACCATCGCACTTGATGATACGTTTTCAATCGAACGTTACCGGCAATTTGCCCGGCATCTGCCACCCGGTTCGCTTCGCGTGCTCGATGTCGGCTGTGCGGAAGGCCGCGGGGGCGAGGAACTGTGCCGCGCACGCCCGGATGTGGAGTTATGCGGCCTCGATTGCGTTGCTGAGCGCCTTGCCAAACTGCCGCCTTGCTATCGATCCGGTATTGAGGGACTGACCCAGGAAATCCCTGCCGACGACCGGTCGTTCGACGCCGTTGTAGCCGGCGAGTTTCTCGAACACCTCTATCCTGCTGATGTGGACCCCACACTCTGTGAATTCCAGCGGATCCTTAAGATCGGAGGCACGTTGCTCATGACCACTCCGAATCCCCATTCCCTGAAAATGCGGCTGCGCGGCGGTTCCGTTTTCGGAGTCGCTCATCTCACACAGCACTTTCCCTCGATCCTGAAAAAACGCCTCATGCTGCACGGCTTTTCCAAAGTGCGCATTTATGGCTCAGGGAAGGCCACACGCTATCTCGGCCAGCACTTCCCCCTTCTTTCTGCCTATGGCAGCTACCTGATTCGTGCCTGCAAGCGCTAGCCTGCCACCACAAGAAGAACGCCATCTGAATCCTCAGCAAATCACCGGCCTAAAATACTTGTAAGAAGGCGCAATTTGGGACCAAAACATAATGCCCATCTTTGCTTTGCAGCTTCTGCCACCTGATCCAGAATCCCCATCATCCACCACATACGATATATTCCATCCAAGTAAATCACACGAGGGCTCGATATCGAAGAAATCGCCGTGCTGTCGATCGACGTCGAGGGCTTCGACCTCCGCGTCGTCCAGAGAGCCTTCGCGACCTTGCGCAAGACACGCATCCTTGTGATCGAGTATGATGAACATGACAAGGAAATGCTGCCTCTGGTCGAGGCTGCGGGATTCCGTGTCAGCGAGAGAACCCGCCACAACCTCGTCCTCACGCGCTTTCCGGCATCCTCCGAGGCCTGAGCCACCCGATTCTCCTTCCGCAATCCATGATCCGTCTATCGCTTGCATTTTCCATTCACTCCGCCATCTGTAGACCCATGTGGCGATGGTATGCCCGGATGCGCAGGGCGACCGTGCATTCGTCCGTCGTGATGAACGGGCGGCCATTGATCCGTTGTGTCAGGGGCGCCAGACTGGAGATCGGCAAGGGAGTGAGGATCAACACGCGTGTCTCATCCAATCCGGTCATTGGCCGGCAGCGGACTTCGCTCTCAGTGATGTGTCCCGGGGCGCGCATGATCATCGGCGATTCGGTCGGCATGAGTGGCGTATGCATTTGCGCCGCACAGCTGGTGGAAATCGGTGAAAACACCATCATAGGTGCCGACGTGCTGATCACCGACACGGATTTCCACCAACCCCTGCCGGACGGTGGATGGTCAAACGACGCCGGGAGCGCTTCCAAGCCAGTTCGTATAGGCCGTGGCTGCTTCATAGGTGCCCGGGCCATCATCCTGAAGGGTGTGACTGTCGGGGATGGTGCGGTAGTGGCAGCGGGAGCGCTCGTGACACGTGACATCCCTGCCGAACATCTGGCGATTGGCAATCCGGCCATGGTCAGGCCTCTGGATGACAAGTGGAAACACCTCAAGTCATGAATGGAGCGAAGATGAAGCCCATGGAACTGCAAGTCCTGCAGGTCTTCAACCAATATCTCGAACCAGGTGGCGAAGAGGTCTGGGTGGACAAGGTGTCAGGATTTTCCGGGCCGGACTTCACGGTGTCGAATCTTCGCTATCAGAGCAGTGACTGGACACGCAAGGGGGCCCCGACGCGACTGAGGCAGGCGCGTCAACTCTGGGATAATCCCGGGTCCAGGGAGAAATTGCGACAGGCGGTCGAACAAAAAAATCCCGATGTCTTGCTCTACCACAATTTGATCCCGGTCGCCTCGCTGGGCTTGTATGACGAGGCGAGACGTCTAGGTCTGCCGGTGGTGCAGTACATTCACAATTTCAGGCCTTTCAGCCCGTCCGGCACGATGTGGGTGCGCGGCAGGGTGAATCCAGCCGCACTGCGCGGCAATCCTTGGCCTGAAGTCTTGAGCCGGGCGTGGGAAAAATCGTTTTTCAAGACATTTCTGGTTGCCGGTTATCAGAAGCGATTGCTTGCGAGCGGCGCTCTGGATGGGGTCAGGCATTGGATTGCAGTATCGGATTTCATGCGTGCGCGATTCATCGACGCGGGCATTCCTCCCGAGAGGATTGTGACGCTTCGCCACTGTTGGAAAGCAACGGCCTCGCCGGACGTGACGCGCATGTCGAACCACTATCTGTTCTTGGGACGCCTGGTAGCGGAAAAGGGAGTTTATGATATGCTGGAAGCTTGGAAAATACTGGAAATGCGGCTGGGCAAAGCGTGCCCACGCCTGATCATCGCAGGCACCGGCCCGGAAGAAGAGCGAATCCATGCGTTGGCAAACCGAATGAAAACGGTTGTTTGTGTGGGTTACGTGGCTGGAAAGCTGAAAGATGATCTGCTGCATGGATGCCGCGCACTGGTAGCCCCTTCGATCTGGTGGGAGCCGCTTGGACTGATTGTTTACGAGGCCTACGATTTCGGCCGTCCGGTCCTGGCTGCATCTTCCGGCGGCCTGAGGGAAACGGTGTTCCCCGGCATTACCGGCTACATGCATGAACCGGGTAATGCCGAAGCCTTGGCAGACAATGTGGAGCTCATGGAACGAGCGGGCACGGAAGGCCGCTGCGCCATGGGAGCAGCCGGCCGCCATTGGTTGCTGGAAAACGCGTCGCCGGAAGATTGGGCGCAGCGATTCGCGACCATCCTGCGCCAGGCTTCAAACGGAAACTCCCGGTGACCCGCCCGTTGACGGGGCAAATCGCCGCGCCCACAATCCATAATCCGCCAACCCGAGACGATCCGCACCAAACAGCGGTCGTTGCCAAACCATTCCGGCCTTGTCCGACATGAAGCGAATTCCCGTCAAATCGATCCGCCTGATCAAACGCCTTCGTGACATCTATCTGGTAAAAGTGCGTTGGCGCAATTATCAGCTCGGCAGAGGCTTCCACGCCGGCCGCCGTGTGGTGCTGTGGGCTCCGAACGAACTCAAAACCGGCGAGAATTGTTATATCGGCCGCTACAGCCAGATCGAGTGTGACGCCGAAATAGGCCACAACGTGATCATGGCGAATCAAGTCGCGTTTGTCGGGCGTTATGACCACCACTTCCGCCATGTGGGCACGGCCACCCGGCTATCGAGACAAATCCGCGATTCAGACTATGACTGGAAGGGGGCGGACATCAAAGTAACCGTCGGCGACGACGTGTGGATCGGTTACGGTGCCATCATCCTCAGCGGTGTGACGCTCGGCGAGGGCAGTGTGATTGCGGCGGGCTCGGTCGTCACAAAAAGTGTCGAACCCTACACGGTGGTGGGAGGCAATCCTGCCAGAAAAATCTGCGACCGCTTCAAAAATCCCGAAGACCGTCACCTGCATGAACTTGCCACCGCAGCCAGGAGGAAAGTGGCTGATGGGACGCGGAAAAACTAGCCTGTATTGTCGCAAGCCGTGGCCGCTCGCTGCCGCGCAGGCGAAATTGCCGGTCAGTCACTCCTGAGAGCCTCGTGATTCGCATCAGTCTTGCCGGGTGCATGGCATCCGATACACAACATTGATTCCCCCGCCCTTTGAAACCCAGCGTCCTCATCATACAGGAGCACATGCCCGCCTTCCGTGTGCCGTTCTACGAACGTCTGCGCGAATTGCTGGACGCGCAAGGGATCTCACTGCGCCTGATATACGCACCCAACCAGCGCAACACCTTCCTCAAACGCGAAATCGATTGGGCTGAACCGGTGCCCATCACGTGGCTGGGGCCGATCGCGTGGCAGCCGGTTCTGCAAAATTGCAAGGGCGAGTCGCTGGTCATCATCCAGCAAGAGATGAAATATGCCGCGAATATCGCGCTGCAGGCATGGCGAAAATTCGGCGGCCCCAAGGTCGCGTATTGGGGACATGGCAGGAATTTCCAGAAACCGCCTGCGACCGGAGCCATTGACACGGCCAAGAGATTTTTCTCCAAGCAGGTGGACTGGTGGTTCGCTTACAACGACCTCAGCGCCAGGGTCGTCGAATCCTTTGGATTTCCAGCCGAACGCATCACCTCCGTTGGAAACGCAGTGGACACGACATCGATGAGACGGCGGAGGGATTCCCTGACTGACGAGGAAATGGCCGCCACCCGCAGCCAATACGGCATCGAATCCCGGAATGTTGCGGTTTACACAGGCGGGCTTTACCCTAACAAGCGCATCGATTTTCTTCTCGATGCCGCAAAGAGAATCCGGGAGGCCATTCCAGACTTCGAGCTCATTGTCATCGGAGACGGCCCCGAGCGGATCAAAGTCGCCAACGCCGCTCGCGCATGTGCATGGATTCATGATATCGGCCCCAAAAACGACAACGACAAGGTTCCGCTTTGGGCACTGGCAAAGGTTCTGCTGATGCCGGGACTCGTCGGACTTGTTGTCGTGGATTCCTTCGCGCTGGGTGTGCCGCTGGTGACAACGGATTTTCCCTTTCACAGTCCTGAAATCGACTATCTGAAAAACGGCGAAAACGGTGTCATGGTCGCTTGCGGTGAAGATGCCGGGCTTTATGCGGAAGCGGTCATTGAACTCTTTGCCCAACCCGGGCGCATCGGGGCCATGCGCGATCAGGCTCTTCTCACCGCCGAGAAGCACACCATCGAAACCATGGCGGCGAATTTCGCCAGCGGCGTGATGCGGTGCCTTGAAGTCCGGTAAATTTTGCGTTCACCAATCCCGCTGCCGACAGACCCCGCCACATCCGAAAAAACAATGGGACTTCCCCGCTCATGAGAATCCTCCTTTCATGTTATTACTTCTCGCCTTATCGCGGCGGTGAGGCTGCGGTTGGCTGGCAATACGCCACCGGCATCGCGAAGCTCGGACATGATGTGACTGTGCTGTACGGAGACCTCGCCGACTCGATGCCGATGAAAGCGGATGTCGAAAAATTCGCGAAGGAAACCGGCCTGCCGGAACGCTTGTCCGTCGTCCATGTGCCTCCGGACAGACTGGCCCGGAAAATCCATGATCTGCATGCGAAACCCGGGCTGTTTTTCCTCTATTACCCAGCCTACAGGCTTTGGCAGAAGCGGGCGTACGCAACCGCGCTGCGCCTGCACACGAACAACCCTTTCGATATCGCCCACCAGTTGACGATCATCGGCTTTCGCGAGCCGGGATATCTGTGGCAGCTCGACACCGCATTCGCTTGGGGGCCGCTCAACGGTGCGGCCCTGATGCCTTGGGGATTCATCCCCGGCTTCGGGTGGAAAGGACGCTACCAGCACGTCGTACGGAATTTGATGAACTGGGTGCAAATGAGGCTGCCAAGCCGGAGCCGACGTGCCGCTCGCGCAGCCAAAAAAATCTGGGCGGTCACCGAGGAAGACCGGCATATGGTTGAAAACATATGGCTAAGTCATGCGGAAACCATGATCGAAACAGGAGCCAATCCGTCTCCGTCTGCCAGTGTGCGCAGAAGATCACAAGACACCCCTCTGCGACTGGTCTGGTGCGGACTGCTGGAAGCAAGAAAATCGTTGCATTTGGTTTTGCATGCACTCGCCTTGCTGCCGGACGAAGTCGAATGTGAACTGCATGTCGTCGGTGATGGCGCCGAGCGGACATCCTGGCAAAGGCTGGGCGAAACTCTCAGGCTGGGAAACAGGGTGATATGGCACGGTCGTGTCACACATTCAAAAGCCCAGGAACTCATGTCCGCAGGACATGCCCTTGTCCATAGCTCGGTGAAAGAAGGAACGCCACACGTGGTTCTGGAAGCCATGGCGCTCGGCATGCCTGTCATCTGCCATGACGCCTGTGGCATGGGCGTGGCGGTGGACGGAAATTGCGGCATCAAAGTGCCGATGCGCAATCCAGAAACCAGCGTGGCCGGATTCCGTGACGCGATGATACGGCTCTGGCAAGAACCCGCCCTGCTCGGCACTCTCTCGGAGGGTGCGGCCCGTCGTGCCCAGGAACTCTCCTGGGACAACAAGATCCTGCAGGTCGAAGCCGCCTACCGCGAAATTCTCGCAAGTCAATCATGAGAATTGCCGCCCTTCTCACCTGTTTCAACCGCAGGGAAAAGACCCTCGAATGCCTGCGCAGGCTCCACGCGCAGACATTACCGGATGGAGTCGTGATCGAAACCGTGCTGGTGGATGACGGCTCCAAAGACGGAACCAAAGAGGCGGTTCTCAAGGAATTTCCAGCCACCACGGTTTTGACGGGCGATGGATCACTCTATTGGTGCGGAGGCATGCGGTTGGCATGGAAGACCGCAGCCACATCAGATCCTGATTTCTACCTACTGGCCAACGACGACACCATGCTCGATTCCGGGGCCGTACACTCACTCCTTCAAATCGCCATGACACCCGGAAACCGGATCATCGCCGTGGCGTCGATCCGCGATCCGGATACCGCAATACCCACATATGGAGGCGTTCTCCAACATGGCGGCCTCGTCCATCCTTGCGGCAAACCCGCGGCCTGCGACACGTTCAACGGCAATGCGGTGCTGATTCCGCGGCAGGTGTTCCGTGAAATGGGCATGCTCCATCGCAGCTATACCCACGGCATGGGCGACTACGACTACGGCCTCAATGCCCGCAGGCGCGGCATCGCCGTGATTCAGACCCCCGGAAGCATCGGCACCTGCCCGCGCAATTCAGACCAGGGCACGTGGCGCGACCGCACGCTGCCACGGACCAGGCGATTGGACCTCCTGCTCTCGCCCAAAGGCTTGCCGCTCAAGGAATGGATGACCTACAACCGCCGCAACAGCGGCTGGCTCTGGCCATTGCGGACGATTTCCCCCTATGTGAGGGTCTTGTTGGGCCGTTGATACATCAAGCCGGGATTCCGACTGCCGCCCGGATGATTTTCCCGACAGATCCTATCAGCCAATAGCTACTGAAAAACCGATCCGATGAGTCTCAAATCTTCAATCAAGAATATCAGAAACGCGACTTGGGGTAAAGTTGTCCGCGGGATCCGCAGGTCCCCGCATTATCCGAAGTTTTTCATTTCATACTGGCACCACCGATTCCATGGCGGTTCCGGAGATGGGGGCACGGAGTTGTTGCACATGGGTGCCCGGCCCAATCCGGGTGCGGGGATCGGACATCAGATGGCCAACTGGATAGCCGGCTACTGGTGGGCGGAACAATTCGGTCTGAAGTTCGCTCACTCGCCTTTTCCATCGCCAGCCTGGGAGGACTTCCTGGGATTTGGTACCGGTGAAGCCACGGTGGAGGAATTGCTGTCCAATCAAGGCTGCAAACTCGTGAGGCTGCCTCCGTTCCGCGAAAAAGAGCCGGGGGAGCGCGAGTTAATCCAGCGCATCATCTCGTCCTACCGTGGTCGGAAGGTTGTCTTCATGCTGCACCAGGACCAGCCATACGCCGACCAGTTCGGGGTCATTGACCGGATTCAACGGAAGTTTCATCACGCGCCTGCACGGCAAAAGGACAAACTCGTTTTCCAGCAGGACCAGTTCAACATCGCCGTCCACGTCCGTCGGGGGGACATTGTCGCCGGCCAGAAAGCAGGGATCAAGAACCATCAGATGCGGTGGCAGGAAAACGACTATTTCCTGAACGTGCTGAACCATGTTCTGAACGCGCTCCAAACGAGCAAAACGGTAGCGATCCACTTGTTTTCACAGGGCACCCATGAAGATTTCAGGGAGTTCGAGGCCTTCGGCAATCTTCGCATGCACCTCGACATGGGGGCTCGGGATTCGTTTCTCCACATGGTCTTTGCGGATCTGCTGATTACCAGCAAGAGTTCGTTTTCCTACAAACCGGCCCTGCTGTCAAAAGGAATCAGAGTGTGTCCACGCGAATTCTGGTGCGCCTATCCACAAGATCACCGCTGGATTCTCGCCGAAACGGACGGCAGTTTTGCTCAAAAACACATCATAGGTGACCATGTGCCGGGGCAATGAGCAAGACCAACGTGCTTTGGAAAGAGCAAAGTGCGGCTTGAAATTTTTGACAAAGGTCACCACAGTGGCTTTGGCGTTCCATAGATCATATTATATTTCTTCTAATTCACAAACAGTGACTCATATTCTGCGCCGCCGTTTGATCAGCCACCTTAATTTTTTGTCAAGTATTGCAAGCATTAGTATTAAAAAATCATATGAAAAAACACCTGAAGCGTTTCGTTCGCAGCATCATCAATCCGATGGGATATGATCTAGTTCCTGTAGCACTAGTCAAACCACCTTCAAAGTGCGAGGCGGCCCGCCTCGTATTGGCATGGATCTTCGAGAGTGGGAATGCATCAAATACTGTGCTCCTGCAAATCGGCGCTTGTGATGGTGTGGGTGCCGATCCGGTGCACAAGTTCGTGCGCCAAGGTCTGATGAGAGCATATTTGGTCGAGCCATTGCCCGGCACATTCCGCAGCCTGGCCAAGACATATGCACACGTCGATGGCGTCACCTGCATCAACTGCGCCGTTGGAAGCGAGGATGGTGAAGCCATAATGTATACTGTGAAAGGCGCCGCGAATTACGGCGCATCCTCATTAAGCAAGAATCATGTCAGCAAGCACATTGGAAGCCACACAGAACACGAAATAGAAGAGATAAAGGTCAAGGTCCGTTCCTATAAAACTCTTTTGCTGGAAAACGCGATTGATCATGTGGACTTCGTGCAAATTGATGTGGAAGGGATGGATGATCTGATTGTTCTGAGCATTCTTGAATCTGACAGCGATTTACCAAAATTCATCAATTTTGAGTCCGTGCACCTGCCGCGGAAACGTTCTAACGAATTATTTCGAAGGCTTGCGCGCAATTACGTTTGGATTCATGATGAATACAATACTCTCGCCATAAGAAATGACATTTACGAGGAAATGACATAAAAAAGCTGTTGTATAAGTTGTCTCAAAGCAATACCAAAACAATTTATTAGATGCAAATCAACTGTTTCAGACTGTGGGCGACGGAGCAAAACGGGACAGATTATAGCGTGAAATGGCCGAGAATCGGCGGCCATGT
>CAYNQJ010000008.1:0-94684 GCA_964399305.1 uncultured Luteolibacter sp. | reverse complement strand
TCTTCCCAAACCCCCTCACGTCAACCCATTTCGCCCAAATTTTTTCTTTTTTTTAAAAGACCTGTTTCAGGCGCCTGATTTCCAGCCCACAAGGAGGCAAAACAATCGGTCCGGCGACGGTTTGGCATGTGTTTTGATCTTGCTTTCACGAGACCGCTGGACAGTTTCGGAAAAGCCATGAAAACTCATTTGTATCTGTCTCTGACGCCGGAATCCCTGATCGCGTCCATGCTCGAACCAGTGGATTTCGGAAAATACATGTCCCTGGGAGAGGAACGGAGGAACGCGGGCGTGGTGGTTTTTTTCGAGGTGGATCCCGCGATGGTGGATCGTTCCCTGCGGGTGGATGAGTGCATGGCGGCTTGCGTGGCCCATGAGGGAGGGGCACCCAAGCGGTCGCTATACATCAGCATTTACCGCGTCCTCGAAAGAATCCCTCTGGAGGCGCTTGGCGATTTGTTTCTCACCACCAAGGCCGGGCTGACGCTGCGTCTCACGCGCGGGGAATACCGTCAGCCTGCAGGCAACGCCTTTCTCTATCAGGAGTTCGCGCCGGTGGGTCCGCGGGTGGTCAGCGTCGCCACGCCGCGTGATTTCTGCCGGTTCATCACCGACCCGGGAATCGCCATATCGCTGCCGCGCATCGTGTTTGCGGACCTCAAGCTCGGTTCGCTTGCGGCGGACCCGGCGGGCGGAGAGGCCGGCAACCTGCCGTATCCTGATCTCGACCATCTGCGCAAGTGCCTGCAGGCACTTGGCAAGCCCGGTGACCCGGGAGGCAAGCAAGCCAAGATCGTCAACCGGATGAACCGGCTCGACGACGTTTTTTACATGATGCAAACCGGTTTTCATGTCGGCGACGCCTCGGGCTTCGCGTTCTATCCAATGCCCGATGAAGACACTCTTACAAGGGATTACCACGCATGGTGGAACTCGGCGAAAGCCTATCGTGGTTACTGACCACCCACTGGTTTCCCGAACCAACGAACATTCCTTCCAAACCCAGCCCTAGAAAAACCCTGATATGCAAACCGGACTTCCACTTGCAGTGCCGATTCTTGGCGTTGTTGGCCTGGCCGCAGCGGCCCTCACCTTTCGCGGCATCATGCGCCGCAGCGGTGGCGACGGAAACACCGCGGAAATCGCCGCGCAGATCCATGATGGCGCGATGGTTTTCATGAAGCGCGAATTCCGCCTGCTGGTGCCGTTCACCCTGCTGGTTGGCGCGGCATTGTGTTTCAAGGACCGCTATGAGGCGCTGGCGTTTTTTCTTGGAGCCTTGTGCTCGGGAACGGCCGGGTACATCGGGATGTTCACCGCGACCAAGGCCAACGTCCGCACCGCCATTGCGGCTCGTGATGATGGCGCTGCCGCGGCGCTGATGACGGCGTTTTCCGGTGGTTCGATCATGGGGTTGACCGTCGCATCCATGGGCCTGTTAGGAATCGGCAGCCTGTTCCTGTTTTTCGGTGAATCCAAACGCGACGCCCACATCATCCACGGCTTTGCGATGGGGGCGTCGCTGATCGCGATCTTCTTCCGCGTCGGCGGCGGCATCTTCACCAAGGCCGCAGATGTCGGCGCGGACCTGGTGGGAAAAATCGAGGCGGGCATCCCCGAGGATGATCCCCGCAACCCGGGCGTGATCGCGGACAACGTGGGTGACAACGTGGGCGATGTCGCAGGGATGGGAGCGGACCTGTTCGAATCGTATTGCAACGCCCAGATCGCAACGCTTGCCATTGCCGCCACGCTGGGGCTGGCGGTGGCCGCCGACTTGACAACGGCCGCCTGCGAGAGTCCACGTGCCAGCCTGATGTTCCTGCCGCTGGCGCTTGCTTCGGTGGGACTGTTATGCGCGATGTTGGGCATCACCATCGTCAAGTTCTCGACATCCCGGGAACCTGGCAAGGCCCTGCGCATGGGCACGGTGGGCGCGGCCATTCTTTTCATCGGCGCGGCCTGGCTCACCACGCAAGCCCTCGGCGTGCAGTCCAAGGTCTGGCTTGCCGTGTTGTCCGGCTCCGTAGGCGGCATGCTGATTGGGATATCCACCGAGTATTTCACCGGGGGCAAACCCATGCGTTCGATTGCGAAATCCGGACTCACCGGGGTGGCAACGGTGATCATCAGCGGTCTCGGAGTGGGATTGCTCTCGGTCGTAATCCCGATGCTGACTGTTGCAATCACCATACTGACGGCAAACCACTGCGCGGGACTTTACGGCGTGGGCATCGCTGCAGTCGGCATGCTGGCCACCATCGGCATCACCATGAGCATCGACGCCTACGGCCCAGTGGCGGACAACGCCGGTGGAATCGCCGAAATGGCCGGTTTCGGCAAGGACACCCGGCGCATCACTGACTCATTGGACGAGGTCGGCAACACCACCGCCGCAATCGGCAAGGGCTTCGCGATCGGGGCCGCCTCCCTGGCGGCGCTTGCGATCATCGCCGCCTACATCGCGGTCATCCGCGGGCATAATCCGGATTTCCGGCTGGAGCTTTCGGACGCGCGCGTGATCACCGGGATTTTCCTTGGCGGTCTCTGCCCGTTTCTGGTCAGTGCCGTGTGCATGTTTGCAGTGGGCGACGCCGCAGGCGAAATGATCGAGGAAATCCGGCGGCAGTTCCGTGAGATTCCCGGGTTGCTGGAAGGCAGTGCCAAACCGGACTCGGCCCGTTGCGTGGACATCGCCACCACCGCCGCATTGAAGCGGATGGCCCTGCCCGCATTGATCGCGGTGGGGATGCCGGTGGCGGTTGGATTCATCTTCGGCCCGGCGACACTCGGCGGCTTGCTGATCGGCGCGCTGCTTTCCGGTGTGCTGCTCGCGCTTTTCATGGCCAACGCCGGCGGTGCCTGGGACAACGCCAAAAAATTCATCGAGCACGGAAACTTCGGCGGGAAAAACTCCGAAGCCCATCACGCGTCGGTCGTCGGCGACACCGTGGGCGACCCGCTCAAGGACACCGCCGGTCCCGCCATGAACATCCTGATCAACGTGATGTCGATCGTGAGCCTGGTGATTGCGCCCTTGATCGGGTGATCCAGCGACATTAGTCTGGTGCGGGCACGGGAATTGCTGCAGTGGCATCCCGCGATGCCTCGGGATCGCTACGGGACACACGCTCTTCATGACTCTCTCCTCTCTTGACTTGTTCACCATCGGCATCGGGCCGTCATCATCGCACACGGTGGGCCCGATGCGGGCGGCGCGGAAGTTCATCGAAACGATCGCATCCTCGGGCATTGCTGACCGGATTGGAAAGTTACAATGCGATTTGTATGGCTCGCTGGCCGCAACTGGAAAAGGCCACGGCACCGACCGCGCGATCCAGCTTGGATTCCTCGGCGAAACACCGGAATCGGTCGATGTGGAATCGGCCGGCAAGCGTCTGGATGAAATCCGGGCACGCGGCGGACTGATGGCCCCATGGGGTGGTTTGATTCCCTTTGATGCCCGGATAGACCTTGATTTCAAGCGGCTCAAGCCGCTGCCCCTTCATCCCAACGGCATGCATTTCAGCGCCATGGACGCCAAGGGGGGGATTCTTCTCGAGGAGGTTTTTTACTCGCTCGGCGGAGGATTCATCGCCACGGAATCCGAGTTGCGACAGCCTGCGGCCGATGACGCCCGTGTGCCGCATCCGTTTGCCAATGCCGCCGAACTCATGCGGCTGTGCGAATCGCGGCGACTCAGCGTCTGTGAAATCATGCTGGCCAACGAGTCTGCATTCCGGCCGGAAGCCGACACCCGCTCACGACTCGACGCGATCTGGTCCGCCATGCAGGAATGCGTCCATCAGGGGTGCAACCGCGACGGTGTCCTTCCCGGCGGGTTGCACGTCAAACGCCGTGCCAGGGCCATTCACCAACAGCTTCGCGAGGCCCCGGAAGCCGCGCTGCGCGACCCCCTCACCATCCTCGACTGGGTCAACCTGTATGCCCTGGCCGTCAATGAGGAAAACGCTGCCGGCGGCCGTGTCGTCACCGCACCCACCAATGGTGCCGCAGGTGTCATCCCGGCGGTCCTCCATTATGCCACGCGCTTCCGCAGCCCCGCCCGCCCGGACGGCATCCACCGGTTTCTTCTAACCGCTGCTGCGATCGGCATGCTCTACAAGCGCAACGCGTCGATTTCCGGGGCCGAAGCCGGCTGTCAAGGTGAAGTCGGTGTCGCCTGCTCGATGGCTGCAGCGGGGCTCGTGGAGTTTCTGGGCGGCACACCGAAACAGGTGGAAAACGCCGCGGAAATCGGCATGGAACACAACCTGGGCCTCACCTGCGATCCCGTGGGCGGGCTGGTCCAGATTCCGTGTATCGAGCGCAACGCGATGGGTGCCGTGAAGGCGATCAATGCCGCGCGGCTCGCTCTATCAGGCGATGGGTCACACTGCGTTTCCCTCGACAAGGTGATCCACACCATGCGCGAGACCGGTCGCGACATGAAATCGAAATACAAGGAGACATCCAGAGGCGGACTGGCGGTCAGCGTGGTCGAATGCTGAGCCGGATCACCGTCACCTCACTCTTCAGCCACTCCAGGCACATCCACCACGCGTGCGAGCTCATCCGGGTGATCAATCAGCCAGCGGGCTCCCGCTGCAAGCAGGCGCTCCCGGTCGTGGTATCCCCATGTGACAGCGATCGCATTCATCCCGGCGCGCGCCGCCGTTTCCAGATCCATCGAGGAGTCACCGATCATCAGGCAATCCTCGACAGCCACTCCCGCCGACGCCGCGATGTGCAGCGCGCCACCGGGATCCGGTTTGGGCGGCATCCCGGCGCGCTGCCCCAGCACCAGCAGGAAATGAATGTCGGGAAAGACCGCTTTGGCGATTTCCACGGTGAATTCATCCGTCTTGTTGGAAAGCACGGCCATGCGGTAACCACGACGCTGGAGATCGGACAATGCTTCGGAAATCCCGTCGTATGGCATGGTGCCGTCTTTCCAGGAAATGGCATAGTCGGCCTTGAACAGGCGGATCAACGACTGAATCATTTCCGCATCGGCCCCTTGGGGCGCTGCGCGGCGGACCAAGGTGGCCAGCCCGTCGCCCACAAACGACCGCACGGCCTCATTCGAGTGCCCGGGCAAACCATGGGCATGCAGACTGCGCAGCAGTGAAGCGGTGATTCCGGGCAATGAATCCACCAAAGTTCCATCCAGGTCAAAAATCAAAAGGGGCTGTGCCATCGCGACAGGAAGCTACCACCTGAAAGCCGCCGGGGGAAGCCCGGCTTGGCCTTCCGTCAGTTCGGGCCGCGATCGACATCGATCCGGAACGGACGTCCCCGCAATCTGGCATTGCGTGTGCGCTCCATCACCTGCCCCACCAGTTCCGCAGGCACATCCACCAAAGAATGCTTCGGAAAAAGCGTGATCTTGCCAAGACACCCGTCCGGCAATCCCGCCTCGCGATACATCATGCCGACGATTTCCTTGGCCATCACCCCGTGGGTCTTGCCCAGCGAGAGAAACATCCGCGTCATGCCGGACTCCTGCGGGATCGGCCCGCGCTCGAACTTCGGCTTGGATGCGCGTTCTTCCCGCGAATCCCCGCGCGCAGGACGCACATCGCGCGTGCGCTCCTTGCGGGCGCCCCGTTCGGGTTCGCGGTCCTCCTCGATCATCGACCCCTCGCGTCCGCTGGACTCGCGCAACATCGTCACCAACGCCCCGGCGATATCCGTCGGCGTGTGGCCCTGCTCCAAAAGTCGGTCGATGTTGTCCTGATAGGCGTCGAATTTTCCCGATTCGAGGCGTTCCCTCAATCCGTCGAAAATCAAATCCGCGCGTTTGCCCTCGACCTGTTCGACGGTGGGGATCCGCTCCCGCCGGATCACCTGGCGGGTGTAGCGCTCGATCGACTGGAGCCGGTAAATATCACGGCCGTAAACGAAACTCACCGCCCTGCCCGATCTTCCCGCTCGGCCGGTCCGCCCGATACGATGCACATAGTCCTCCGGATCGGTCGGCAGGTCATAGTTGAAAACGATATCAATCTCGTCGATGTCCAGGCCGCGCGCCGCCACGTCGGTGGCGACCAAAAGCTCCACCGAGCCTTCACGGAAACGCCGCAGCACGCGTTCGCGCATCTGCTGGGTCATGTCGCCATGCAGGCGGTCCGCCGCATAACCGCGGTTGACCAGATCCTCGGTACACTCGTCCACCGAGCGCTTGGTGTTGCAGAAAATGATTCCCAGCCGTGGCGGATTCATGTCGAGAATCCGTGAGAGCACCTCGACCTTAGAGCGCTGGCGCACCTCGAAATACGATTGTTCGACCGTGGAAACCGTGCGCGCTTTCTGCTGGATCTCGACGATTTGCGGATCCTTGCCGAAGCTCCGGATCAACCGCGAAACCCCCGGGTTCATCGTCGCGGAAAAAAACAGGGTCTGCCTCTCCGCTGGAAGCGCGGCCAACAGTTCATCCATCTCCTCCTTGAACCCCATGTCGAGCATCCGGTCCGCTTCGTCGAGAATCGCCATTTTCACATGCGATGCATCAAAACTTCCGCGACGCAGGTGATCGAGCAGCCGCCCGGGCGTGCCAACCACCAGTTGCGCCCCGTCGCGCAACGCCCGCAGCTGCCGGTCCATCGGCGCGCCGCCATAGACCGGCGTCGCATGCAGACCGGTCATCTTCGCTCCGAGGCGGTGGACTTCCTCGCACACCTGCACCGCCAATTCCCGGGTCGGACACAGAATCAACACCTGAGGCCGGCGGTTCTTCAAATCCAGCAACGTGAGCGCGGGCAGTGCGAATGCCGCCGTCTTGCCGGATCCAGTCGCCGACAATCCGACCAGGTCCTTGCCGGCAAGCGCCGGTGGAATGCTCATGGCCTGGATGGGTGAAGGACGCTCGTAGCCAAGGGATGCAATCGCGGCAAGCAGTGGCGCGGGAAGCCCGAGCTCTGAAAAGGGAGGTGTTTCCATAAATGATGTGTGCGCCGGAAGAGGTTCGATTTCGCGATTTCCCGCCCGGGAGGCAGAGGGAATCACCGAATCACCCCATAAAACAAGCACTGATGTGAAATACACGCCGACGCAAGCAGTCGGATCGCGCATTTCGCCAGCCAAGGTGCCACTCAATTGTCCCTTGCAAGCCCCGCCGCGCGGCGTTCCATTATGACCTGAAACTCATCGATTCGACAACACATGCCTGCCCACCGCCTCCTTGCCATCGCCGCCACCATCGCCATGATCATGCCCGCCGCGGCGTTCGAAATCCCTTCGTCCAGCCGCCAGCTCATCCTCGGCATCGCCGATGACTGGAACAGCTCGAAGGCCACCTTGCGCCTCTATGAAAAATCAGGTGCCAAGTGGCAGCCCGTCGGCGACCCATGGCCGTCCCGACTTGGCAAAAACGGCCTTGTTTGGGGGCTCGGACTGCACCCGGTTCCCGCCGGTGCCACGACCAAGAGGGAGGGCGACATGCGCGCCCCCGCAGGCGTTTTCTCGATCGGCGGAGCCTGGGGATACCAAGCCTCCATCCAAAAACACCCGAAACTTTTCTACCGCCAGGTCACCCCGCGCGACCTCTGGGTCGAGGACCCGCAATCCCCTCACTACAACCGCAACCTGATCCTCGAACGCAACCCCGCCACCGTCTGGGAAAAAAAACAGCAGATGAAACAAAGCGACCCCGCCCACGCCCTGAAGCTGTTCATTGCCCACAACGCCCCGCCGAAAGTCATTCCCAACGCCGGATCCTCAATCTTCTTCCACATCTGGCGTGCCGGCGGCGCCAAGCCCACCGCCGGATGCACCACCATGGACGAGCAAAAACTCCGCTCCCTGATCGCCCGTATCGACCCCACCCGGCACCCGGTTTACGTCCTGCTTCCCAGCTCGGAATACCAAAAATACCGCGCCCAGTGGAAACTCCCGTGAAACCCACCGGAAAACCCTTTTTTTCATAGGCCTTCCCCCGCCCAACCCGCCAAAAAACCCTGCTTTCCCCGCATTCTAACAGAATAGGCAAATTGCTTGCCTAGAGCCATCAGCGTTTTTGGCCAACTGCGCATTTTATGCTTGGAATAAACTACCCATGGTAGGAAGATAGAAACACTCACCACTACATATTGTATTCATTAACTTGTCCGAATCAAAAACCCCAAGCGCTCGCCCCCATTGCCCAAAAAATCCCATTCCAAAACGCCATGAACCCCACCGCCATGACCGCCGACTCTCCAGCCCGCACCTCCACCCCCACCCCGGCCACTCCCGGCAGGACCACCTCCGGACTCGCTTTCGAGCCCCACTTCGCCACTCCGGGCGTATCTCCCTTCGATGAAATCGAATGGGACCTCCGCACGGCGGAAATCACCGACGACAGCGGCAAGGCGCTGTTCCGCCAGGAAAATGTCGAGGTCCCGAAATCCTGGAGCGAGCTCGCCACCAAGATCGCCGTCTCGAAATATTTCTATGGCGATGCCGCCCAGGGCACCGACCCGCACAAGGGCGGCCGGGAACAATCGGTCCGCCAGCTCATCCACCGCGTCACCCGTGCCATCGCCGACTGGGGCCTTGAGGACGGCTACTTCGACAGCGAATCCAGCGCCGAGATTTTCTATCAGGACCTCACCTGGCTCTGCCTCAACCAATACGGAGCCTTCAACTCGCCGGTCTGGTTCAACGTCGGCCTCTATCACCAATACGGCGTCGGCAAGGGCCGCGGCGAAGGCGGCTGGCACTGGGACGAGGAGTCCGGCAAGGCCCGGCGCGCCCCCAGCCAGTACCACTACCCGCAGGCCAGCGCCTGCTTCATCCAGAGCGTGAAGGACAACATGGAGGACATCATGCGCCTCGCCACCGCCGAGGCCATGCTCTTCAAATACGGCTCCGGCACCGGCTCGGACTTGTCCACGCTCCGCTCCTCCCGCGAAAAGCTCTCCGGCGGCGGCAGGCCCTCCGGCCCGATGTCCTTCCTGCGCATCTACGATCAGGTCGCCAACGCGGTGAAATCCGGCGGCAAAACCCGCCGCGCCGCCAAAATGAACACCCTCAAGGACTGGCACCCCGATATCGAGGACTTTATCGAAGCCAAAACCATCGAGGAAAAGAAAGCCTGGGCCCTGATCGAGCAGGGATACGACGGTTCCTACAACGGCGACGCCTACGGCTCGGTGATGTTCCAGAATGAAAACCTCTCGGTGCGCGCCAGCGACGAATTCATGAAAGCCGCCGCCGAAGACAAGGAATGGTGGACCCGCCGTGTGACCGACAACGAACCCTGCGAGAAAAAAAGCGCCCGCGAGCTGCTCCGCAAAATCGCACTCGGCACCTGGACCTGCGGCGACCCCGGCATGCAGTTCGACTCGACCATCCACACCTGGCACACCTGCAAGGGCAGCGGCCGGCAGAACTCGACCAACCCCTGCTCGGAATACCTGTTCCTGAACGATACCGCCTGCAACCTCGCCTCGCTCAACCTCGTCCGCTTCCAGCGCCCCGACGGATCGTTCGATGTCCACCGCTTCAAGTCAGCCGTCCGGCTGTTCATCGTCGCCCAGGAAATCCTGGTGGACCGCGCCAGCTACCCCACCAAACCGATCGCGGAAAACTCCCACGCCTTCCGCACCCTCGGCCTCGGATACGCCAACCTCGGCGCCCTCATCATGAGCCGCGGCCTCGGATACGACAGCGACGAAGGCCGCACCTACACCGCCGCCATCACCGCCCTCATGACCGGCCACGCCTATCAGGTCAGCGCCGAACTCGCCGCCGCGAAGTCCCCCTTCCCTTCCTACCACGACGCCCGCTACGGCGAGGTCACCGAGCCACCCGAATCCTCTAACGAAGCCTCGATGCTCGAGGTCATCCAGCGCCACCGCGAATGCGCCATGAACCTTCAGGGCAATGGCGATTGCGCGCCGATCATCGATGCCGCCCGCGGCTCGTGGGATGCCGCCCTCGTCGACGGCCGCCGCCACGGATACCGCAACGCCCAGGTCTCCGTGCTCGCGCCCACAGGCACCATCGGCTTCCTGATGGATTGCGACACCACCGGCATCGAACCCGACATCGCGCTGGTGAAATACAAGCTGCTCGCCGGTGGCGGCATGCTCAAGATCGTCAACCGCACCGTGCCGCCCGCCCTCAAACGCCTCGGTTACACAGCGGATGAGATCGCCGCCATCCTGATCCACATCGAGAAATACGACACCATCGAGGACGTCAACGATCCGGAGACCGGCGCCCGCGTCCCCAGCGGCCTGAAACCCGAGCACCTGCCGGTTTTCGACTGCGCCTTCAAACCACACCTCGGCACCCGCAGCCTCCACTACCTCGGCCACCTCCGCATGATGGCGGCCGCCCAGCCGTTTCTATCAGGCGCGATTTCCAAGACGGTCAACATGCCCGAACAGGCGACCGTCGAGGAAATCATGCAAACCTACCTCGAAGCCTGGCAACTCGGTCTCAAGGCGGTCGCCATCTACCGCGACGGCTCGAAACGCTCGGCCCCGCTCAACACCAAAAAAACCGCAGGTATGGGCGGCGCGGCGGACGCCATCACCCCCGGTGCCGAGGACCTCGCCGAACGCATCACCTCCCTGATCCGCGAAAACGAGGACCTGCGCAAAACCTCACAAACACGCATCCGCCGCCACATGCCGGACACCCGCATGTCGCTCACCCACAAGTTCGAAATCGCAGGCCACGAGGGCTACATCACCGTCGGCCTCTATCCGGACGGGCAACCCGGCGAGGTCTTCGTCCAAATGTCCAAGGAAGGCAGCACCATCGGCGGCCTGATGGACACCGTCGCCACCCTCACCTCGATCTCGCTGCAGTACGGCGTGCCGCTCGAACAACTTGTCAACAAGTTCGCCTATCAGCGGTTCGAACCGAGCGGATACACGAAAAACCCCGACATCCGCACCGCCCACAGCATCACCGACTACATCTTCCGCTGGATGGGCTGCGAGTTCATCAAGAGATACCGTGAGGCCACCTCGCCGGACAATCACCAGGCGGAACTGCCAATGCCCGAGATCAAGCAAATGGAAAAACAGGCCGTCAACCGGCCCGTGCCCGAGCTCAGCCTCAACCCGGATGCAGAAACCGCGGCCAAACCCGACCGCGTCAAGACCGCTCTCGGAACCGCTTACATGGGCATCCTCTGCTCAAACTGCGGCTCCGACAAGGTCATCCGCGCCGGTGCCTGCGGCGTCTGCACCCAGTGCGGCACCAGCCAGGGCTGCAGCTGAAGCCATTGGAAAATCCAGCATCCCGGCAATGGCGCTCAGCTCCGGGATGCCATCATCCGGAATGCCTGCGGCGTTGTTCCATAGCGCTTCCGGAAGTTGGTGGCGAAATACTGGCTCGAATTGAAGCCGGCACGCATCGCAATCCCGGTGATGGACATTCCTTGCTCCTCACGCAGGGCGCGAGCCGCGTGTTCAAGCCGGCACAGGTTGAGATAGGCCATCGGCCCGTTGTTCACCAGCTCGCGGCAGTATTTGGTCATCGATGTGATGCCCATGCCACAATGCCCCGCCATGGTCGCAAGCGTCCATGGCTCCCCGCTGCTTGCCGAATTCCGGGCAAGGTCGTTCAAGAACAACTCGACTGTCCGCCGCCGGCTCACCAACTCCGGCGACTCCTCGAACTGTTGCTCCGCAACGACATCCAACAATTCTATCATCAGGCGGTTCACTGCCACGGTAAGACGCGACACCATGCGTGACCCTGACCAACCGGTCACGCATTCGGCAATGTCCCGGAAAATCGTGCGGATGCGTGAATTGGCAACCCACACCGATTGCTCCCCATGTCGCAATTTCCGCGTAAGTTCCGCCAGATCTCCGGGTGTCAGCACCATCCACGGCGGCCACTTCCACTCCTGGTTCGGCCGCCGCACCTCCACATCGAGAATCAGCCAGAACAAACGGCCCCTCCCGATATTCGGATTTCCAAGACGGTGGAGTTGCCAAGGCCTGGTGATGGTCAGGTTTCCCGCATGCAGATGTTGAATGCGCCCGTCCACCTCAAACGCCGTTTCTCCGGTTTCCAAAAACACGATCTCCATGCCCTCGTTGCGGTGGAAATCCAGCCCCCAGTCCTGCGGCCCGCGGCTGTTCCAGAACCCAACACTGGTCAGGCTTGGAATCATGTTCGAATTCATTCGTTTCCCGGGGTAGTATCCCTTCGAAAGCGCGTGCATCTCGATTTTCCCCTCGCTGATCGCTTTCAACTGGGGCTTGCAGTTGTCCACTTCAAAGCGGTCCGCGCCACTCTGGTAAATCGGGGATGGAAACGGTCCATTCACGGCATGTTCAATATCATTCGCCGAAGAATCATGCAAGACCGGCTCAACCCCACCCTGTAATGAGTCCCAAGATTTCACAAAAACCCATTCATGAATATCAGCACCCTCGACTGGACCATCGTCATCGTTTACCTCGCCGGAGTCGTCGGCCTCGGCTGTTGGGCCGGGATGAACGCCAAGAAAAAAGGCCAGCAACGGGGCGAATCCGTGGCCGGCGATTATTTCATGGCGGCCCACACGCTCAAATGGCCGGTCATCGGTCTCGCGCTGTTTGCCACCAACATCTCCTGCGTGCACCTCGTCTCACTCGCCCAGTCCGGCTATGACACCGGCCTTCTGAATGGCAACTTCGAATGGATGGCCGCATTCACCCTGATCCTGCTGGGTTTCTTCTTCGCACCGTTTTATTTGAAATCCAAAGTCGCCACCCTGCCGGATTTCCTCGAAAAACGTTACTGCCGCGAGTGCCGTGACCTGCTCGCCGTCGTTTCGATCGTCGCCGCCATCATCTTCCACATCGCGTTCCCGCTCGCCACCGGCTGGCTGGTCCTGCACGACATTTTCGGCATCGAGAAATGGACCTGCATCCTGCTGATGTGCGCACTTACCGGCATTTACACCGTGGCCGGCGGACTGGCCGCCGTGGCCATCACCGAGACAATCCAGACGATGGTCCTGCTTCTCGGTGCATGCGTGATCACCTGGTTCGCCTGGCACAAGACCGGCGGGTGGACCGGCATGACCACCACGCTCGACACCGCCAACGCGGCCGCCCAGGGACTGACCGATGGCAAGCTCATGAGCATGCTCCGTCCTCATGGTGATGACAGTGGGATGCCATGGTATTCCATCCTGCTCGGCTACCCGGTGCTCGGCATCTGGTACTGGTGCGCGGACCAAACGATCGTCCAGCGCGTGCTCGGCGCGAGAACCGAGAACGACGCACGCGTCGGGCCGATCTTCTGCGGCATCATCAAGATACTCCCTGTTTTCATTTTCATCGTGCCCGGCCTGATGCTTTACACCGCCGTCAAACAGGGAAACCTCAAAGACGTCACCCAGCTCCGCCTCGTTCAGACCGTCACCAACCCGGAAGGCGGCAAGGAAAAAATCATCGCCGTCTCCGGTGACACCGGTGGCACAAAGATCGATCCGATCCGCCTCAAGGATGGCGAAACCATCGATCTCTCCCGGCTTGACATCAAGCCTAACGGAAAAGACGCGGCCCTGATCATCGGGCCGGACGTGCCGGTGAAGATCGTGAAAACCGCCGCTGGCGAAACCATTCCCGCACCCGCGGGCATCCGACCGTATCAATCAAAGGAAGTCTATGCCGTCATGATCAAGAAGCTGCTTCCGGCCGGCGTTCTCGGACTGCTCGCCGCGGCGCTCATGGCCGCCTTGATGGGAAACCTGTCCAGCGCCTCGAACTCGATCGCGACCATGGTCAGCTACGATATCGTGAAACGTTTTCGTCCCGCCACCAGCGACAGGCAGCTCGTCCTGATCGGCCGCGTGGCCACATTGTCATCCATCGCCCTCGGTATCGCCCTCGTGCCGCTGCTCGACCGCAAGGCCAGCATCTTCAACGCGCTCAACGAAATCATTGCCCACATGGCTCCGCCCATTACCTGCGTTTTCCTGTTGGGCGTGTTCTGGCCGGCCGCCTCGGCCAGGGGAGCGAAGTGGACGATGTGGCTGGGTTCGGTTCTCGGTGTGGGCATTTACGCGTTGAAAGCCCTGCACGAAGGCTTTCCTTCCACCTTTGGCTGGGTGCCGGCCTTCTTCATCACCACCCCGTTCATGATGATGGCATTCTACATGTTTGCCGCCTGTGTTGTGCTTCAGGTTGTCTTCACCATGCTTCAGCCCAAGCTCGCCGGGGAAGATGCCCAGGCCCTTTATTGGCCGCATCCGCTGGACGCCCTCAAGGCTCCGGGCTGGCCGGGCATTCTGAATTACAAGTTCCTCGCCGCCGTCGTCATCGCCTCCATGGCGGTCCTCTACATGATTTTCCATTGATTTGAAAGCCGCCCATGAAAACCCCACTTCTTTGCATCATCATCGCCGCGCTGGCCGCCGCTTGCGCGCCCACCAAGGTCCAGCGCCATGCCTGGGTCACCGGACTGAAACCGCAAAAGGCCGATTACTACCGCAAGCTCCACGCCGAACCCTGGCCAGCGGTGAATGCGAAACTCAAGGAATGCAACATCAGGAACTACTCGATCTACGAACGCGAAATCGATGGGAAAATCTACCTCTTTTCCTATCTCGAATACACGGGCCGCGACTTCGAGGCCGACATGAGGAAGATGGCCGCCGACCCCGAAACCCGGCGCTGGTGGAAGGAAACCGACCCCTGCCAGGCTCCGCTGACAGACGCCCTCAAGGCCGGCAAGATCTGGTCCGACACCAGGGAAATCTATCACCTCGATTGAAAATGAGAGCGTGGATTGAGGTTACAGCATCGTCCCTAATCCTCCATCCGCAATCTTCGATCCTCCATTCACCATCATGCTTCTCAAAGACCAGGTCATATTTCTAACAGGCGGATCCACCGGCATCGGTCTCGATTGCGCCAAAGCCTACGCCGCCGAGGGCGCAAAGGTCGCGATCGTCGCACGCAATGGCGGGCAGGCGGCAGCCGCGGCAGCCGCTCTGGGTGACGGGCACCTGGGTTTCGCCTGCGATGTTTCAAAGGATTCCGAAGTGAAATCCGCCATCGAGCGTGTGCTTTCCCGTTACGGCAGGCTGGATGCCATCCACAACAACGCCGGCATCGCCACACCCAGCAAACCGATTCATGAGACCAGTGATGAGGAATGGGACAACCTGTTCAACATCAACCTGAAAAGCGTGCTCCACACCGCCCGCCACGGCATCCAGGCACTGCGCGAGAGCAAGGGCTCCATCCTCAACACCTCCAGCCTGGTCGGGGTGATCGGCCAGGAAATCCACGCCGCCTACACCGCCACCAAGGGAGGCATGAACACTCTCACCAAATCGATGGCGCTCGACTACGCCAGGGATGGCATCCGCGTGAACGCCGTTTGCCCGGCCGGCACCTGGACGCCCATGCTTCACAAATGGGCCGACGAACAACCGGACCCGGACGCGATTTCCAAATATCTCGATGACATCCACCCGCTAGGCTATTGCCCCGATGGCGATGTCGTGGCCGATGCCTGTGTCTTTCTTCTATCAGCCAAGGCGCGCTTCATCACCGGCCATATCATGCATGTCTCAGGCGGTGCCGAAATCGGTTACCGCCGCTGAATCCCGAACACCGGCAAACCATGACACCACGTGAACGCATCCTCGCCACCATCCGCCATAAGGAACCCGACCGCGTTCCCATCGACATGGGAGCGACGCCTTCGTCGGGCATCTCCGCCATCGCCTACGGCCGTCTGAAAAAGCATCTCGGCATGGCCGGCGGGCAAACCCGCGTCTATGACGTGGTCCAACAACTCGCCCAACCTGAAGAGGAAATCCTGGACCGCTTCCGCATCGATGTGGTGGACCTCGGCCGCACGTTTGATACAGACGACAACGATTGGTATGAGGTGAAACTTTTCGACGGCGGTTCCGCGCGCTATCCCGCGTGGTTCCATCCGATCGCCTTGCCGGACGGAGGATGGCGTGCCAATGCCCGCGACGGTACCGAGATCGCGACCCAGTTGAAGAACATGAATTTCTTCGACCAAACCCACTTCCCATGGCTCGATGATTATCCGGCGGATCTCCACAAGGCATTGCCGGACGCGATGTCGAAAGTCCATTGGGCCGCCCTGGCACACAGCCCGTGGGACCATGCGGGCGACGAAGGGTTTTGGGACACACTCCGTGCCAACACCCTGGCCCTGCGCGAATCGACCGACCGCGCGATCATGGTGGTCGTTGGATGCAATCTCTTTGAATGGGGCACATTCCTCAGGCGGATGGACAATTTCCTGATGGATCTGCTTGCGGAACCCGGACAGGTCGAAAAACTGTTGGACGCGCTGATGGATGTGCACCTCGGGACTTTGGAAAAAGTGTGCGCCGCTGTGGGCGACATCGCCGACGTCTGCCGTTTCGGCGACGACCTGGGCACCGACACCGGGCCGTTCATGTCTCCAGCCACCTACCGGCAACTGTTCAAGAAACATCACACCCGGCTTTGCGAATACGTGCACCGGCACTCCACCATGCACACGTTCCTCCACTCCTGCGGATCCATTCACGCGCTTCTTCCCGATCTGATCGACGCCGGATTCGATGTGATCAACCCGCTCCAAACCGCCTGCCGCGACATGGAACCGGACCGCCTCAAGCGCGAGTTCGGACGGGACATCGCTTTCTGGGGCGGAGGAGTCGACACCCGGGCCATTCTCAACCATGGCACGCCCGCCGATGTCCGCCGGGACGTGCTGGAACGCCTCAGGATTTTCGCGCCCGGTGGCGGCTTTGTTTTCAACACGATCCACAACATCCTGCCGGACGTGCCGCCGGAAAACATCGTCGCCATGTTCGACGCTGTCGAAGAATACAACCAAGCCGGCACTTGACCCCTGTCGTCATGAAAACAAAAACCACCATCCTTGCCACGCTGCTCGCCGCAGCCACCCTGCACGCGCAGGACATCACACCCGCGTCACCGCAAACCGTCGAGCGCTGGCGCAACGACCGCTTCGGAATGTTCATCCACTGGGGCCCCGTTTCCCTAACGGGCCACGAAATCGGCTGGTCGCGCGGCGCTCAGACGCCCATCGGGGAATACGACAATCTCTACAGGAAATTCAACCCCACCAAGTTCAATGCGGACGAGTGGGTGGCCGTCGCCAAGGCCGCGGGTATGAAATACATGGTGCTCACGACCAAACACCACGACGGCTTCTGCCTCTGGGATACCAAGGAAACCGACTACAACATCATGAACTCGCCGTTCAAACGGGATGTGGTCAAGGAACTGGCCGTGGCCTGCAAAAAAGGAGGTATCCGTTTCGGCACTTACTATTCGACCTGTGACTGGCACCATCCCGCGTTTCCGCTGGGATCGCCGGGGGGCAACTCCAAAAAAACCAACCCGGACATGAAGGCATACGATGCCTATCTCCAGGCACAAGTCACCGAGCTTGTTGCGAATTACGGGCCGCTTTCCACACTCTGGTTCGATGTACCCCAGATGTACAATGAGACCTATGGCATACCGATGGTGCGGATGCTCCGCAAACTCCAGCCCGACCTGATGATCAACAACCGCGCCTATTCGGTCGGTGGCGTCGGCAGCGGCATCGGCCACCAGAACCCGATTGGCGACTATGACACACCGGAGCAATCGATCGGCGGCTTCAACATCGATCGGCCATGGGAAACCTGCATGACCATCTGTGAGCAATGGGCATGGAAACCGGATGACAGGATGAAGTCCCTCGAACAATGCATCCACACGCTGGTCCGCACCAATGGCGGCGATGGCAATCTGCTCTTCAATGTCGGCCCCATGCCCACCGGTGAAATCGAGCCGCGCCAGGTCGAACGGCTCAGGGAAATGGGCGCATGGCTCGCCAAAAACGGCGATGCCATCTACGGAACGCGAGGTGGCCCCTGGAAACCCGCCCCCCATCTTGTCAGCACCCGCAAGGACAACAGGATCTATCTCCACCTCCTTGAAAAAACGGACGGAAGCGTCAACCTTGCCTCGCTTCCCGTTGCCGTCAAATCCGCAAAGCTTCTCAATGGCCCTGCCGTGAAAGCAAAAACCAGCGACGGGGTTCTTTCGATTCAGATTCCCGACAACGCATGGGACGCGATCGACACCGTGATCGAACTCACCGTGGCAGGCACCGCCATGGACATCGCCCCGCTCAACCCCGCATGCGGATTCTCCATTCCCGGCACCACGGCCACGGCCTCCGGATTCCATCAGAACAATCCGGCATACGACGCATCAAAAGCCATCGATGGTGACCCCGAATCGCGCTGGGCCACCAACGAGGGGACCAAAGCATGCTGGCTCCAGCTGGACCTGCCCAGGGAGATCACGGCCCGATCGATCGAAATCGACGAGGCATACGGCGCACCAAAGAGCCGGGTGGCGCGCTTCGAGATCCAGGCGAAAACCGGAGACGAATGGACCACGGTGCACTCCGGAACCGGGATCGGCGCACACTTCAAGGCCACGCTCAAGCCCGTCAAGACCCGCGCCATCAGGCTGAACATCCTCGATGCCAGCGAAGGCCCCACCATTTCCGAGATCCGCCTGCCAGGCACCACCACAAAACCATGATCACCCGCATCTCCACACGCGACGCCCGGTTTCCGATCGGCTCCGGCCACGGCAGCGATGCCATCCACAAAGACCCGATCTATTCCTATGCGGTCACTCTTCTAGCCGATGACAAGGGCCGAACCGGCACGGGACTCGCCTTCACGCTGGGTGAGGGCAACGACCTGGTATGCCGCGCCGCGGAGTTCTACGCCTCGCGACTGAAAGGCAGGGACATCGAGGATATCATGGCGGGTTTCGGCGCGCTTCAGAAGGAAATGGCCGATGAACAACAATTCCGTTGGCTCGGCCCCCACAAGGGCGTGGTGCAACTCGCGCTCGCTTCCGTCACCAACGCCTGCTGGGACCTCTGGGCGAAATCCCGAGGCCTGCCATTGTGGAAGCTCCTGCTGGATCTCACCCCCGCACAAGTCGCCGCAACGCTGGATCTCTCCTATCTCGAAGACGTGCTCACTCAGGATCAGGCCATCGATTTGCTGTCCCGTCCGATCGCCACACGACCATCGAGGGAGCATGTCCTCGCTGCCGGTTATCCCGGCTACGACACCTCGGTGGGTTGGTTCAACTACAGCGACGAGCAAGTCCGCGAAAACTGCAAACGCGCGATCGATGCCGGGTTCACCGCGATGAAACTCAAGGTCGGTTCCAAAGATCCTGAACGCGATTTGCGCCGTGCCCGGATCGTCCGCGAAGTTGCCGGAGACTCCGCGCGCATCATGGTCGATGCGAACCAACAGTGGACATTGCCACAAGCGCTCGACATTTGCGGCCGGCTCAGGGAGATCGATCCGTTCTGGATCGAGGAGCCGACGCACCCCGACGACATCATCGGGCACAAGACGCTGGCCGACTCGATTGCACCGGTGAAACTCGCGCTCGGCGAGCACGTTCCTAACAGGATCATCTTCAAAAACTACCTCCAAGTGAAATGCGCAGGATTCATTCAGGTCGACGCGGTCCGGGTGGCCGGCGTCAGCGAGTTTCTTGCCGTGAGCCTGATGTGCAAACAGTCCGGTGTGCCCGTGGTCCCCCACGTGGGTGACATGGGCCAGCTCCACCAGCATCTGGTCCTATTCAACCACATCGGCCTCGATCTGCCCGCCGTGTTCCTCGAACACATCCCACACCTGCGCGAACACTTCGTGAACCCAGTACACGTCGAGGGCGGTGTCTACCGGACCCCACAAGACATCGGTACGTCGTGCGACTTGAAGTAGCGCGCCTCAGCAACCGCCTCAGCCGGCCGCATTCCGCTTCACCAGAAGCAAATGATCACAAACCATCACGCATTCGTCGCGCTGGTTGAGCACTTCGAGCTTCTCCACGACCATGCCATAGTCGGGGCGCTTGTGTTCGCGTTTCTCCGTGATGGTGGCCCTTGTCCGGATCGTGTCGCCGATGAAAACAGGCTTGGGAAAACGCAGTTTCTCATAGCCATAGGTCATCGCCAGAGGATTGATCTCTCCAGCCGTCTGGCCGACGCCGATGGTGAAGGTAAGGGTCCCGTGGGCGATGCGTTGTCCGAACGGCTGGGTCGCACACCACTCGGCGTCCATGTGGTGGGGATAAAAATCCCCGCTTTGTCCGGCGTGCAGAACGATGTCCGTCTCGGTGATGGTCCTGCCGATGCTGATCCGGCTATGACCGATTTCAAATTCCTCGAATGCGATGTTTTTCATGATTCAATTCCAAGTGCTTGGTTGATCTCGCGCGCGGCACCGCGCAGAACGGACACGACCGCCGGGGTTTTTTTCGCGCCTTTGCGGCTCCGCAGCCAGGAAACCGTCAGAGCCGCATGCGCGGCACCACCCGGCCTGCCGATGCGCACCGCGACATCGTCCACGCCCTCGATGGTTTCATCGCGCGCCTCCATCACATCGGATTGTGGCGTGAGCAGCAATCGGCCCGATGCCGTCCGCTTGGGATCGAAGCGTCCGCCCACCTCGATCGTGAGCCGCACGGATCCCGGGCTGTCCTCGCGGGCGACGACCAGCAACTCCCCGCGTTCGAGCACGCTCAGGTGACAGCTCTCGCCCAGTGTTTCGGAAACCTTTCTCATGGGCTCGCGGGCCACGGCCAGCAGGGTTTGAAGCGGCGGGTGGGCCTGGGCCAGCTCGAACAGGCGCAGGGTGGGTGTGTATTTCCCCGACGCGGCGTCGCGCCGCAGGTATGCCCGGCGCTCCAGGCACACCAGCATCCTGAAGATCTCCGCGCTGCCGCGGTTCAGATCGCGCGCGAGCTCCGCCAGCGAGAGCGGACGTGGCGCTGCCGCCAGCGCCTCCAGAATATCCAGACCCTTTTCAAGAGCGGGAACGGAATAGGATGGCGCGGCCTGTTTTTTCGTAGGTTTCGGAGCCATGTCGGTTTTGCGGCTTGACCCTCACTAATAAAATATCATTTTGCCAGTGAAAAATTGTCGCGAATGAACGCCCTTAAGATTTCCCCGGCCGATGTGGCTCCCCTGCTGCCTGAAAATCCCTTTCCCATCCTGATCATCGGCACCGGCGGAATCGTCAAGGACGCGCACCTGCCGGCATACCGCATCGCCGGGTTTCCCGTGTGGGGAATATACAACCGCACCCGTTCACGTGCGGAGGCACTGGCGGCGGAATACGGAATCACCCGCGTGTTTGATGATCTGGACGCGGCGATCGCAGAGGTGCCGGAAAGCATCATTTTCGATCTGGCGCTGCCGGCCTCGATGTTTGCGGACACGTTGCGCCGCCTGCCCGAGGGCTCGCACGTGCTAATCCAGAAACCGATGGGTGAGGATCTCGCCCAGGCGCGCGAGATCCACGCCGTTTGCCGCGAGCGCGGATTGCACGCCGCCATCAACTGCCAGCTTCGTTTCGCGCCCTTCGTCGCCGCGGCCCGCCGCATGATCGCGGACGGCGTGATCGGCGATCTGATCGACATGGAAATGCGGCTCACCACCATGACTCCGTGGGAGTTTTTCCCGTTTCTCAACGGCATTCCGCGTGTGGAGATTGTCTATCACAGCGTGCATTACATCGATCTCTTCCGTTCCTTCCTGGGCAACCCGCGCAGTGTCCATGCACGGACGGTTTCCCACCCGGCCTATCCCGATCTCGCATCGGTGAGCAGCACGATCATCCTCGACTATCCGGACCCGGTGCGCGCCACCATCACCACCAACCACCTGCATCGCTTCGGCCCTCAACATCAGGAAAGCTATCTGAAATGGGAGGGATCCAAGGGCGCGATCAAGGCGCGAGTCGGACTGCTGATGAACTACCCGCACGGTGGCGGGGATTTGTTTGAATACTGCCTGTTGGATGATGCCGGGCAACCCGGAGGATGGATTCCGGTTGCGATCGAAGGCTCATGGTTCCCGGAGGCATTCATCGGATCGATGGCCCAGGCCCAATGCCACAAGGCCGGACTGATTGACCACATGCTCACGGATGTCGGCGATGTCATCCACACGATGGAGGCGGTGGAGGCCGCCTATGAATCCAACCGGCTCGGAGGAATCCGGCCGGACTCGTTTTCGCCATGAAAACAACCCCGAGAGAAAGGTTCCTCGCCACAGTGGAGCGCCGCCCGGTCGACCGCCCCGCATCGTGGCTGGGCATTCCGGCACCCGCCGCCGTGCCGCAACTGCTCAAGCACTTCGCAGTACCGGATCTCGACGCGCTGAGAATAAAAATCGGCGATGACGTCTATCCCGTCGAATTGCCCTATCACTCGCCGTTTTCAGACGCCATTTACATGGCATTCGATTTCGCCAAAAAAGGACATTTGGAAGATGAGGAACGAACCCTCAATTCCCCGGGGTTTTTCGAAGATGTCACGGATGCCGCCGAGGTCGATGGCTTCGAATGGCCGGACCCCGCGGCATTCATCTCGCCTGTGGAATGCCGTGAGGTGGTGGATGCCGCTCCGGCCGATCGCGCCGTGCTGGGCGTGGTGTGGTCCGCGCATTTTCAGGATGCGTGCGCCGCGTTCGGCATGGAGACGGCCCTGATGAACATGGTGTCCGACCCTGGAATCTTCCGTGCCGTGATCGACAAAATCACCGCCTTCTATCTCAAGGCGAACGGTATTTTCTTCGAGGCCACGCGCGGCAGGTTGGACGCGGTGCTGATCGGCAATGATTTCGGCAGCCAGAACAGCCTGATGCTTTCGCGGGAACTGATCCGCGAGTTCGTCTGGCCGGGCACCCGCCAACTGGTCGAGCAAGCCAAATCCTACGGGCTCAAGGTCATCCACCATTCGTGCGGGGCCATTCAGGAACTCATCCCGGATCTCATCGAAATCGGCGTGGACGTGATTCACCCGATCCAGGCTCTTGCCGCAGGGATGTCCGCCGAGGAACTCCACAGCAAATTCGCAGGCAGGGTTTCCTTCTGTGGCGGCGTGGATGCCCAGAACCTGCTTGTGCGCGGCACACCGGAGGCCGTCGCAAAGCGCGTGCGCGAGCTGGCCGCCTTGTTTCCGACCGGTTTGGTCATTTCGCCGAGCCATGAAGCCATTCTGCCGGATATTCCACCCGCCAATATCGAGGCCTTCTTCAACGCATTGCACACACCCGGATCATGACCACACTCCGCGGCATCGCCTGGAACCATACCCGCGGATTCGTGTCCGTGGTGGCCTGCGCCCAGCGCTTCGAGGAACTCCATCCGGAAATCAGCATCATCTGGGAAAAACGCTCGCTGCAGGCGTTTGCCGACGCATCGATGTCGGATCTTGCGGCCGCCTATGACCTGATCGTCATGGACCACCCGCACACCGCGGCCGCGGCCACCCAGGGGCTGCTGCTTCCCTATGAAGACTGGCTTTCCGCGGATTTCCTAACAAACCAGGCCGCGAACCAGGTGGGTGGATCCCACGGGAGTTACCGCTTCAATGACCGGCAATGGACGCTTGCCACGGATGCCGCCGCCCCCATCGCCACCTGGCGGCCGGATCTGATGGAGAAGCATCAGCTCGCACTGCCGGAAACATGGGAGGATGTGCTTGAACTCGCGAGCCGCGGCTTTGTGACGGTTTCCGCGTTTCCGATCGACATGCTGATGCACAGTTACACGTTCTGCGCGGCGCTCGGACATGCTCCGTTCAGTGGCGACCGCGTCGCCCCGGATGATGTTCTTGCCGCCGCCCTGTCGGAACTGCGGCGGCTTGTGTCCCTCTGTGATCCGGCATGCCTCGACCGCAATCCGATCCGCACGGCGGAATGGATGTCGCAAACCGATGACGCGCGCGCCGCCTACTGCCCGTTTGCGTATGGCTATTCCAACTACTCGCGGCCGCGCTACGCGCCATTTCCGCTCAAGGCAGGCGGCCTGGTGGCCTTCAATGGCACGCGCCTGCGCTCCACGCTGGGCGGGGCCGGCATCGCGGTTTCATCAAGAACCAAACACCCGCGCGCGTGCATGGATTTCGCCCGATTCACGGCTTCGCCCGAGACCCAGAAGGGCGTCTATTTCCAGGCCGGCGGGCAACCCGGCCACCGTGCGGCCTGGACCGATGACGCAGTGAACGCCGCTTGCAACGATTTTTTCCGGGATACCTTGCAAACACTCGATGAATCGCTGATGCGGCCGAAATTTCCCGGCTACATGCATTTCCAGGATGAGGCCACCCCGGTCGCTCACGCATGTGTGGCAGGCAGGATCACGCCGGATGCCGCCGCGCGTGAGATCAACCAACTCTATCTGAAATCCCTCGAAATCCGACATTCATGAAACGATTCGGCTCCGTTACTGAAGTGCTTCCCGAAAAACTCGCGGAATACAGGGCGCTGCATGCCAACGCATGGCCGGGAGTTCTGAAACGGATCACGGCATCCAACATCCGCAATTACTCGATATATTTCCGCACCTTCGATGATGGCAGGCATTTCCTGTTCACCTACTTCGAATATGCCGGTGACAACTTCGATGCCGACATGGCCGCCATCGCCGCCGACGAGGAAACCCTCCGCTGGTGGGATGTCTGCAAACCCTGCCTGATACCCTTCGATGGCCTGGCTCCCGGTGAATGCTGGGCTCCGATGGAGGAGGTTTTTCATCATGACGGCCACTGAGGGCCGAACATGAAACATGAAAGAATGAACATCCAACATTGAATTAATATGTCTGATGTCAAATATGACTTGGAGGAGCGTTTGTTGGAATTTTCCGTGCGCATCATACGGCTTTCGGAATCGGTTCCAAATACCCGGGCCGGCAATCATGTGGCGGGGCAATTGCTCCGTTCCGGAACCGCTCCGCTCCCTATGCACGGTGAAGCACAGGCGGCGGAGTCGCCGCGTGACTTCCAGCACAAACTAAGAATCGCACTTAAGGAACTTCGGGAATCCCTTCGCTGGCTTCGCCTTATCCAGCGCGTTCCGTTGATCAAGCCCGCATCCAAACTCGATCCAATCCTCACCTAATGTGATGAACTGATCCGCATCTTCGTCACCAGCATACGAACTTCCGAATCCCGCGCCAAAAAGCGCCCGAGCAGCTCATGAAATTCCTCTTCTTTCAACATTCGATGTTCAATGTTGGATGTTCAATGTTCCAATTCTTCCCATGAAACCTCTCAACGGCCTCATCGTCCTTGATTTCTCGCAGTTCCTCGCCGGGCCGGCGGCCGCCATGCGGCTGGCCGACCTCGGCGCGCGCGTGATCAAGATCGAGCGCCCGGGCACCGGCGACATCTGCCGGCAGCTTTATATTTCCAACCTTGGTGTCGAGGGCGACAGCACCCTGTTCCACTCGATCAACCGCAACAAACAGGGCTACGCCGCCAATCTCAAGGATCCGGCCGATCTGGAAAAGATCCGCCATCTGATCGCCAAGGCCGATGTGTTGATAGAAAACTTCCGCCCCGGCGTGATGGACAAGCTCGGTCTGGGCCATGAGGCGGTGCGCGCGATCAACCCGCGCCTCGTTTACGCCACCGTGACCGGCTACGGCAGCGAGGGGCCATGGGTCGGCAAGCCCGGTCAGGACCTGCTCGCCCAATGCATGTCGGGACTGGCGTGGCTCAGCGGCGATCATGACGACGGCCCGGTGCCGATGGGACTCGCCGTCGCCGACCTCACCGCCAGCGCCCACCTGGTGCAGGGCATCCTCGCCTGCCTGGTCCGCCGCGGCATCACCGGAACGGGCGGACGCGTTGAAGTCAGCCTTTTGGAATCGATCCTCGACCTGCAGTTCGAGGTGATCACCACCCACCTCAACGACGGAGGCAAGGCCCCGCAGCGCAGCGCGGTTTGCAATGCCCATGCCTATCTGGGAGCGCCCTACGGTGTTTACCGCACCTCCGACGGCCATCTGGCGCTGGCCATGGGATCGCCCGTCGTTCTGGGAGAACTGCTCGGGTGCCCGGCTCTCGGCATCTATCAGGATCCGCGGACATGGTTCGACAGGCGCGATGAAATCAAAGCCATTTTGCGCGACCACCTTGCCACCCGATCCACCTCCCACTGGCTTTCCATCCTGGAGCCGGCCGACATCTGGTGCGCCGATGTCCTGAGCTGGGATCGGCTCCGCGGCACCGAAGGCTACCGCGTGCTCGATATGGAGCAGGAAGTCCTCTGCCCCGCCGGCACCCCGCTCAAAACCCTGCGTTGTCCGATCCGCATCGACGGCGCGGTCTCCAAATCCTCCACCGGCGCTCCCGCCATCGGCCAGCACACCGCCGCCATCGACGAGGAGTTCCGAATCTGAATCCATCACCCCCCTGAAAACCCATGTCATTCCCCATACTCGGCATTCTCTTCCACGCCGTCGGCGCGCTTGCCGCCGGCGTCTGTTTCACCCCGCAGCACAGGGTGCGCAACTGGACCTACCAGTCGTTCTGGTTCTGGATGTGCCTCAGCGCCTGGTTCCTGCTGCCGGTCCTGGGATCACTGGCTTTCATCCCGGATCTATCAGATGTGCTCGCGCAATCCTCGCGCGACGCGATGTTGAAGTCCTTCGGCTTCGGAATGCTGTATGGATTCGGCGGCATGGCCTTCGGCTTCGCCATCCGCTACATCGGCTATTCGCTCACCTACGCGCTGGCCATCGGGCTCTCCGCGGTGATCGGATTTTTCCTGACACCATTGATCCAGGGCGATCTCGGGAAAATCCTTTCCAGCGCCGGAGGCAACGCGGTGATCGCGGGAGTGACCATCGGCTTCATCGGCACGATCCTCTGCGGCATCGCGGGCCGGCGCAAGGAGCGTGAACTGGCGGGCAGCGGCCATGGCGGGGGCTTCCGGCCTGCGATCGGCATCCCGCTGTGTGTGGTCGCCGGTGTCCTTTCCGCGGTTTACAGCCTTGCCCTCGGCGCGGCGGATCCGGTCGCGAAAGTGGCGATTGAAAAAGGAGCCAACCCGGAGCTGGTGATGAATGTGCGCTTTCTGTTCGCCAGCACCGGCGCGTTTTTCAGCATCCTTCCGGTCACACTCTGGCAGCTCTCCAGAATCAGCAGCTTGCGCGAGCTCGCCGGAGCCGGCGCGGATGGAGGACGCGCGCCTGTGGCCAACATCCTCTGGAGTGGTTTGGCCGGACTGCTCTGGTATCTCCAGTTCATCTTCTACGGCATGGGCCACAACCGGATGGGCACGCTCGGCGTGGCAAGCTGGCCGCTCCACATGATCATGCTCATCCTTTTCAGCACGCTCGTCGCCATCAGCCGCCGCGAATGGTCCGGATGTTCGTCATCCACACGGCGCTTCATCACCTTCGCGATTTCCGTCCTGATCCTGGCGGTGATCGTCATCGGCTACGGCAACCATTTGAATCCAGCACCCGCCACCCATTGATTCCCATGAGCAAACCGCACAACACACCCAGGGAGCAGCACGCCTCCGTCCCAATCTGGAATGCCGAGGATTGGTTCTACGAGGACATCGTGATCGGCCACCAGATCCGTTCGATCCGCCGGACGATTTCGGAAGGCGAAAGCATGCAGTTCAACGCGCTCGTTCTCGACATGCACCCCTACGTCGCCGACGAGATCTTCGCCCGCGAACAGGGGATTTTCGGCAAACGCCTTGTCGCGGGTGCCTTCGTCTTTTCCGCAGGTCTCGGGCTGGTCGCAACCAACTGCGTGAATGCGTTCAGCTACGGCTACGACAAGCTGCGCTTCATCAAGCCGGTCTTCATCAACGACACGATCTACACGATCAAAACCGACCTCGAAAAATCGCCGAAGTATCCCGACATGGGGCTTTACCGCGCGTCCTACGAGATCTTCAAAAACGACGGCGAGCTGGTGCTCTACTGCGAGCACATCCAGACCGTGAAATACCGCCACCCGGAAAACTTCAACGCCTGATAGTCCGTGGCCGGAGCGTTCCGCTCCAAGCTGTCCAAGGAGTCCCCCGTCCCGCATCAAAATACCACCATGCACCGCATCGACACCCACCTGCACCTGATCCATCCGGAACGCTTCCGCTACGACTGGGCGGCGGAAATTCCGGCTCTGCAAGGGAACTTCCGCCTGGAGGAATACCGTGCCGCCGCAGAGGGATGCGGCATCAGCGAGTCGATCTTCATGGAAGTCGATGTGCCATGGGAGCAGGCGGTTGCCGAAGCCGCCTTTTTCTGTGGCCTCGCCGATGATCCATCCAACCGCATCTCCGGCGTGGTCGCCGCATGTCGGCCGGAAATGCCGGATTTCCAGGCCCATCTTGAAGCCACCTCCCACCCACGGCTTGTCGGATACCGGCGCGTGCTCCACACCCAGCCGGACGATCTCTGCACCGGCGCGTTGTTCCGGGAAAACGTGGCGCTCATCGGCAAGGCCGGGCTCACCTTCGATCTTTGCGTGCTGCCGCGCCAGCTTGCCGCAGGTGCGGCGCTGGTCGACTCCTGCCCGGACACCCGCTTCATTCTCGACCACTGCGGCGTGCCCGACATCGCCTCCGGCGACCTCGCCCACTGGCGCGTGCAACTCCGTGAAATATCCCGCCGCCCGAATGTGGCGTGCAAGCTGTCAGGCATCATCGCCTATGCTTCCGGCGACATCACCGCCGACACCCTGCGCCCGGTGGTCGGGCATGCCATCGACTGTTTCGGCTGGGACCGCCTCGTCTGGGGCGGCGACTGGCCGGTCTGCAACCTCACGCGTGACCTCGGCACATGGACACGCCTGCTTGATGAAATTCTATCAGAAGTCGCGGATGACGAACTTGCCCGTCTCCACCACCGCAACGCACGGGAAATCTACCGCCTCAAGCCGTTGGGGTGACCCATTGCGACATTCCAAAATCCGCATTATGAAGATCAAATTAAACTAATGAACATTTGCGCTCCAACATTAGGCAAAGATGGAATTACAATTCACCTATCAGGAAAGATTTTTTCCGCGACAATTCCGCCCTGACGAATCATTACATTTTCGACAGAAAAGAGCTATGTCTGGCTCCTCATACCAATGCCACTTCATGCCAAACAATTCGGCCAGCTGTAGTGATACACCATTCCGCTCACGCCATGATTCCCGTTCCGTACGCTGAACCGGGACTGACAGATGGACATGGTGGATCGATAGAAAGTCTGGATTCTGGAATGGTCATCTTGCCTCACGGACGTTGGACCTTTCCATCCGGATTCAAATTCCGCTTAGGATCGAACTCCACATTACGGTCGTTTGATACCGGATTGAAATAAAGATATTGAATATAAAAGCCTCCCTGACCTTTGGTAACATCGTGGCCGTAGCGCTTTAATGCAGGGCGAATTTCAAGCGGTCCATACATTTTCCCGTAATGTGCTGAGACGATTCTTCCATCGGTGTCTTTTCGTGTGCGGACTCTGAAGTAGTAGCATTTTTGCTCATCAAGATTGCTTTGATTTGTAAGTCTCCCGATTCGTCCTTCCGCATCCGTTTCCGCGATTCTTACTATCTTATCCTCATAACCAACCTCTGGCGCTTCGTGCGCACTCGGCAAGGCAGAGCCCTTGGAGAATTCCTTGGTATCCGCAACCGAGAACTCCACGAAACCATCCCCTTCGTTTGGACAACTAATCTCGGATCGGAATGCAATCACTTCTTTTTCCGGATCAGCGGAATCGACACGTTTCCCTGTCAACTTAAGTTCAATGTCGGAAGTTTTTCCTTTGCCAAAAGGGGGGACGGCTTCTCCCATTTCAAGATCAAAACCGTATCGCTCGCCGAACTCAGGGGTTCGAATGCGAACATTGTTTCTAGCTATCATCGGTATTGGATTCTTAATAGGCTTTATAATGGCTCTGATCTCCGCTTCCCGCAATTTGTCGCCTTGCTCATTTGATTTTTTCCAAATCACGCGCTCAGACGTGGAATACCAGCCATCCTGATAATAATTTACATTACCACTAGGTTCGGGAAGCGAACTGAATTTGATGATTGCAATTCCATTCTCATCAGTCAACACCGGATCAGTCGTAACGGGCTTTCCCAAGGTGATTTGCGGTGAAACCATAGGTTCAATTCTACCGGTAATAACTTGAATCCCTTTGATAGGTTTTCCCGAGTCATCAACGGCCTCAGCTTTAATGGAATATTCTTTTTCTTGAATTTGCTGGCATGACGAAATTTGGGTCAAGACCGCCATCATCCATCCAAAATGGTAAAAATGTGTTTTCATTATTCTTCGTTTAGGTTGCCGATTTCTACAAATTTTTTGTAAGCATTCCAATTGTGCGTGAATGCTTTCTCACGAATGTCACTGTGAAGCCAAGGGCGTGACGCAGGATTGCTAGGAGACTCATCATTTTCATTTTCATTTGATAGCGGCCATTCGTCTGCATCTGTTTTCATCAACGCATTCATGTCGAACTGCCGCTCTTCGTCTTCAGCAGTATTAGGATCGTCCTTAAGGATGTTATTAAAAGCGTTTCTTCCCGCAGCGAAAGTGGTGCACGGAATCATTTCGGAAATTAGAGTGTTGCGGTGGTCGCGCGCGTAGTTCGATCCAGGGGTGCCTTCACCTGTCTGGGCATCATATAGTGTAGCGTGATTGGAACGGTTGAAAAACGGCGACATTGGATCGAGCGTTCGATCCAAAAGCCACTGGTTTGTCAAGGGAAGTGGAAGCTCCGAAGGCGTCCGCATCCGGTGAGTTCCCCACGGATTGCCAACATCCGGAACGTGCAGGGCGGGATTGTAAGGAAGAAGATTCGGCAGCCAACCACCGTAGGTGCTGGTGTGGATAAAACCCGTCAATCCATATCCTTTTCGCTTCTCCTGCATGGCCCATGTCTTGTTGGCGACGGCCCATGCGATGCTGTTTGATGAGAACGGATCGTCGGGTGTAAATGGAGGATTGTTGGCTTCAGGATTGTTCAGGACTTCCTCGCCCGAAGAATAAAAGTGATAAACATTGGTAAGTCCGCCGTTTTCGATAACCCCTCGTAGCCGATTCTTCCAAGTGAGTGTCCGGCGTTTGTCGCATGCTGGCCAGATGGCGTGTGACGGAGGGTTGTACCATTCGCTGGCACGAAGCTCACGTGGGTAGCCAAGCCAGGCCTGATGCACCATCTTGGTTTCCTGCTCATCGGGGGACTGAGTTCCTGACATCACCTCTGTCCCATCGTAACATTCCTTGGCGGCTGCGGCGTTGAGCATGCAGTAGTTTGCGGGACGCGCCCCCCAGTCATGCATCGCGCTGCCAACCACAATGTTTCCCATGCTGTGGGCCGCAACGGTTTTGTCTCCGTCCAACAGATCAAGAAACTGCTTGAAGGATTTTGCACTGCCGAAAGCGTTGTCGAGGTTGACTTGGTAGTCAGGAGTGATTCGCTTGCCAAACGCCTCGATTTGCCCCTGATAGCCGCGCCAGCCGAATGCAGAAAAGCGGGCATTGCTACCGCTCCAGAAAAGCCGCTTGAAGAATTCCGCGCCCCAACCTTTGGATTGGGTGTCATTCACGTTATAGCCATGGACGAAGACAAAGTGTTTGTCATTGCGATACGCGTCTGGCCAGTTAGAAGGCTCAGCCGGCATATCGTTGGCTGTGAGATCATCCTCCTGCGGCATTACAAATTTGTATCGGAACATGTCGCCCACCTTGGAAATTTGCATAGGAAGATTCAACACACAGATGACGCTACCGTCGTTCCTTCGTATTTCGATTTGCAATGGGTCTCTCGTGGGTTTCCGAGATTCGATCAAAATAGCTCCCCTTCCAGACTTCGCAGCTTGGAGCATTTCATCAGGAATCCGCAAGCCTCCTTCGGTGATGGTGACACAAGGCCGCGCTGCGATGGCACGGGCTGTGGCCAAATTCTTAAGATGGCTACCGACTCCGCCTGGTTGATCCGGTGCCGTGTTAGGATCAAGCTCAGGACACCAGATGAGGTGTAGGGCGGGAACCGGGATGCTTCCAAGATAATAGCCTGCGGGTTTGTGTTTGATGAAGTAATGATAATTTGATTCTGGCATCCCACTCAATGCGGCTCTTAGTTCAAGACAAAGAGGGAAAAAGTCGATAAGATCACGAATGCCATCCACTTCATTATCGGTCCAGTCAGGGTTGGCTCCGGGGTCGGACACATCAAGTGAGATGTCGGAACCTCCCGTTTCGCCTGAATCGTCATCGTCATTCACCCAGAAACGCCATGGAGAGCCGGAGTGCATCTCTTGATCGGAAGTATTGATCATACCATCCCTGTTCCAATCTGGGATGATGCCCGCTGGAATGACCGATACAGCTGCGGCAAACGATTCGGCACCTGTCTGGTATTTGCTGAGATAAACAATTCCCAAGTAATGGCGTTCAAGTGCGGAACCATCTCGTTTGAGAAACAACGTCAACCCTTCTTCGCTGGTTAAGCTCTCAAAGAGCGCTTGGTTCACAGTCGGACTGAGCAGGATATCCCCATTCGAGTCCATGGGTAGGGGCGGACTACCTGCCGTTTGATATAGGTGGATGCCCTCTTCAGGGGGAGTTGACCCCTGACTTCCCCATCTTGCAATCCGCAGCTTCACGCCATTGGTCCATTCTTCGACGATGGGTTCTGCGCGGAACAGCACTTTGTGGAAGGTGTTGGCACCTACAATAAATGGCGTGTTCTCCTTCTCGATAGCCAACGGATGGATGGGCATGCCTGGAACGTCCGGCGTGCCTGCCATGTGTGGTGTGATGCTGGCAGGAAGCTTGACGAAATTGGACACGCCAGAAACGCGTGGCGCGGTCTGTGGGTTGTCATCGCTGTCATAACATGAAACAACATAGCGGGTCACATGAGTTGTGAAGGCCGACGCGTGCGCCCATGAAGTGCTGGCGAGCGGCCACATCTGCCCGTCACGCCACCAGTGCAGATCGATGTGGTCTTCTCCCCATACTGTCCCGTAGTCCTGTATAAATATGGAATTTCCCGGCACATCGGTGACGATTCCACTCCAGTCAAAGCGCACCTGGGCGGGTGAGTTGTTGTAAATATAAAGCGAGTTGTGCGGAAATGCCGAATAATCCCCCGCCTCGACAATGGAACTGTTCATTACTCCATTTGAAGCGAAGCGCGTCATGAACATCGGTGATTTGATCCCGGCCGGAATGTGAAACGTCGCGATCACAGACGAGGTTTCTTGATTCATGATGGGGATGCTGACAGGACCTCGGTAATGGAGGTTCGCGCCACCCATTTTATTGCCAAAGTACTCCTGATACTTGCGTCCGCTCAGATGGGTATCCACTTTCAGGCCGACCGAATATTGGTCGCTTGAGGAATAATAAACCGGTGACATCGCCACGATTCCTTCCCACTCGGCAACATCAATCCGGGCGAGGTTGAACCACGACGTGGCTTGTTGCGAGTCCCGGAAACGCAACGTGAGGTTCTGCAAGGTTCGGGACGGATAACCATCGGTGGTCTCCGCATCCCACGAAAGCAGGAATCGACGTGTCGATGGCGGCACGTCGCTCGTCGCAGTGATTGTTGCCGATTTTTCCGCTCCGTTGACATAGAAGGCGAGATCGGATGCCGACGGCATTGAACCTCCGGGGTTGCTCACGGTAATGACAAATCGAACCTGTTCTCCTGAAACAAAATTCGCAGTCGGATTACCGGTCACGGTTTCCGAAACGAGGGTTGGAGCAGGACCACGCGGGTTCTCTGGCTCCGGGTCGTCACCGTCGGGTATGCCGTCACCATCCTGATCAGGAAACGCCTGGGAGCTGGACAGTGGTTGGCCGTCGATGGAATCCGGGATGCCGTCCCCATCGGTATCCTGATTCACCGGATCACTTCCGGCGAGAATTTCGGCATGATCTGTAAGACCGTCCCAGTCACTGTCGGAAACCGCTGGATTGGTTCCCAGCACGTGCTCCTCGTAATCGTTGAGTTCATCGCTGTCGGAATCCACATCACATGCGGCCACACGCCAAAAACGCTTGTCGGTATCGTAAATCGTGAATCCGTATGTGATTTCGCTCCCGTTGCCGATAAACGAGTCACCGATGGGAATCCAACTGCCTGCGGAAAGGTCGGGGGAAAACAGCAGGGTGTATTGTTTTCCGACAAGGGTAGGCCAACTGACGGTGACGGCTTCAGGGGTGATGGTGTAACTGTAGCCGTATTCATCGGGCTCGCTCATCACTTCCGGGGTATAAACCGCCAGCGGCTGAACCAGCCCGTCGGGTGGGTTCGCATCGAATGGATCGGTGCCGGCAGCGGCCTCCTTCAAGTTCGACCATCTGTCGTGGTCGTCGTCACCCTGAGGATCGAAGCTGACATCAAACAACTCTCCTTCATTGAACTGTTTCTCCCACAAGTCGCTGACTCCGTTTTCATTGACGTCGATGATAGCGAAGCTGCAAGGCGCGAGAATCAGCGTGGCCGCCGTTGAAAAGACAAAACGTTTCATCGGGCTGGCCCTCCTTTCTGGCCGGAGACAGGTTTTTCGGTCCGCCAGTAATTGATCGTAATGTCTTTAGGCTGGGGCGGATTGGCCTTGAGATACTCCTCGCGTTCCAGACGAGCGCGTTCACGACCTTCGTATGCGGTCCTCAGTCGTTCCAATTCATTGTTGTAGATGTCATGTAGGGATTGGATGACAACGATTTCATCGGGAGAAGGCTGGTGCTCGCCTTCGATTTGGAAAGTGGCTTTGCCTTCGGTCAAGTCGGGGAGGTCCGGGGTATCATAATCCCGGCCATTGGCGGCATAGAGTTGGGTGATCCTCTCAATATCCACGTTGCCCCAGCCCATCATCAGCTGATGGTTGTTCCCGGCCGAGTCGGCGAAGGAGTTGATGCCACCGGCAATCAGGGCGAAATCCGCAGATGACCAAAAGGTGATGGTTTCCTTGCTTCCTTGTGGCCACCACCGAACCAGCGTGCGTGGCGGGCTGTCCTTGGGGCGGAAAACAGTGGCCCCGAGAAAGAGCAACTCGTTCCTCGGGTTGGCCTCCCGGTATTCGGACAAGCGCTGGCTGAATTCTTCATCCGCTTTGGCGACGACCACCTCCGCAGGAGGAGGAGGCAGGGCAATGGGCTTGATTTCCCGAATGGTGATGGTGCGTCCGCCTTGCTCATGAACCGCAGTGGCGAGAACGTCCTTTCTTGAAATGGGAAATTCAGGCTTCGGCGGCGAAGGTGGAGGCGGTGTCCCGTCTGGAATTGCGCCCAGAATGTGTGGTGCAATCGGAGTGGTAAGGGCCGCTGCTGGTTCGGGGACAGCAGTGTTAAATTCCTCCTGTGAATAGGCCAGCGTAGCAGCGGCGATCAGGAGCGGGGCAAATCGCAATGATGGTTTCATGGGAAGGCGGATGGTATCCTTCCTGGTGGACGGGGAGTTCTAAAGCCGCACAAAGTCGACCGCGATGGCCTTTAGCCCCCTTCCCGAAGGCAGGCGGCTTGGACATGCGCCACCGCCTCCCCGGCCGTTTGGTCGGTTTGGCGGCATCGTTGCGGTCGATGCCGACCGCTTTGTGCGGGGTTTAGAAGTCCCCATCCACCAGTGTGGACATTGGTATTTAATGCAATGCTGACGGAGTCGGCAAGAAAAATCTACCTGTCAGCAAAATCAGCGCAGTGATGAGCACCGGATGCGGTCATGGGAATCCATCTGGATGGCAAGCCGGTCGCGGAAAAGGCAGCTTCCGCTTCCCCGACCGGAGCCACCAGCCACGGGTTGTTCCTCGGGCAGGACAAGGCATCTGAGGAGACCGGCAGCATGACCGTGGGCAAGGCGCACACGCTCCAGCGCTACATGCAGGCCTGTGCCGGACGCTCGGTTTTCCCGATCAAATTCAATGGCAGCATATTCACCGTCGAACCCAAGCCGTTAGGCATCAACGGCACCCCCGACTGGCGGCGCTGGGGCGACTGCCACTGGTGGCAGAATGTGCGGATGCCCTATCACGCCATGCAGGCCGCGGGGGACTTCGACCTGATGATGCCGCTGTTCGACACCTTCGAGCGCATCCGGCCATTCGCCGAGGCGCGGGCGAAACTCTATCACCAGGTCGAGGGTTGTTACTTTGCCGAAACGATGACCGTGTGGGGCACCTATGCCAACCGCGATTACGGCTGGGACCGCACCGGCAGGCAGCCGAAGGATGTTGACAGCCTTTATTGGAGATTCGCATGGAACCAGGGCCTGGAGGTGGTTGGGCTGATGCTCGATTGCTACGAGCACACCGGCGACAAGGAGTTTCTTGAAAAGCGCCTGTTGCCGATGGCGACCTCCGTGTTGAAATACTTCGACACCCGGTTCCGCAAGGATGCGGACGGCCGCATCGTGCTGGATCCCACCCAAGCGGTGGAAACCTACTGGCATGGTGTGATCAACGACACCCCGAGCGTCGCAGGCCTCAACGACGTCACCGCACGGCTTTGCGCGATTCCGGAAAACCTCACATCACCCGGACAGCGGGAATTTTTCGCGCACATGAAGTCGGCCGCGCCGGTCATCCCGATCGAGGACGCCCAGCTTGATGGCAAGCCCGTGCGGCGCATCGCGGTGGCGCAGAAATTCAACCCGCAGCGGTCCAACGTGGAAAACCCCGAGTTGTTTCCCATCTGGCCGTTCCGGGTTTTCGGCCTGGAGCGCCCGATGCTGGAAGAGGCCCGCAACGCCTATCATTTGCGTGGCAACCACAACGACGTCGGCTGGGGCTACGACAGCAATGCCGCAGCTCTGTTAGGCATGACGGATGAGGCCGCGCGCATCATCAAGGTGAAAATCGCGAACTCCAACGCCGCATACCGCTGGCCTGCCACCTGGGGACCGAACTTCGACTGGCTGCCCGACCAATGCCACGGCGGCAACCTGATGGCCACCATCAACTACATGCTGATCCAGCACTCCGGGGACAAGATTCTGCTGCTGCCCGCATGGCCGAAGGACTGGGATGTCTCCTTCAAACTCCACGCACCCGGGAAAACCACCGTCGAGGTCGTGTATCGCGGCGGAAACATCGAGAAACTCGAGGTTTTGCCGCCCGAACGCCGCAGGGATGTCACCCTGCCGCCGGGTTTCAAGGCTCCATGATGCCACGGAATCCACCCCATCATGCCGCTTGCCCGGACCGTCTCAATCCCTCAAGCTCAACCCCAGATGTCCGCATCCCAATCCACCATCAACGGAATTTTCGTCCCGAACATTGTTCCCTACGATGCCAAAGGACGCATCGATGAGGACGAACTCCGCCACATCATCCGCTGGCTGGGCGACAAGGGGGTCACCGGGTTTTATCCCAACGGCAGCATGGGCGAGTTCATCCGGCTCAGCTACGAGGAGCGCCGTACCGTCGTCCGCATCGTCAGCGAGGAGGCGAAGGGCCGCCCGATCCTCGCGGGTGCCGCCGAGGCGAATATCGAGCTCGTCCTGGAAATGTGCAAATACTGCGCCGATCTCGGCTGTCGCGCGGTTTCCATCACCGGCCCGTATTATTACAAACTGACGCAGGAAAGCATCGAGGCCTACTTCCGGGAACTTGCCGCCAAATCGCCGATCGACATCGTGGTGTACAACATTCCGGTGTTCGCCAACGAGATCTCGCTGCCCGTGCTCGAACGTCTCGCGATGGACTGCCCGCGCATCGTCGGCACCAAGGACACGTCCAAGGACATGGGACGCTTCCAGCAGACTCTCCACACGATCAAGCGCAAGCGGCCGGATTTCGCCGTGCTTATCGGCTGGGAGGAGTTGCTCTGCACCGGATTGTTCATGGGTGCGGACGGTGGGACGCTCTCCAGCGCGGGTGTGGTGCCCGAGGTGGTGATGAGCCTCTACCACGCCGCGCGGGCCGGCAACTGGGAAAAAGCGAGGCAAATCCAGTTTGAATTGTTAGACCTGTTCTCGCTGATGGTGAATGCGCCGAATTTTCCCGAGGGATTCCGGACGGGTTACGAGCTCCGCGGTTTCAAGGCCGGAAGCGCACGGTTCCCGCTATCGCCAGCCGAGCAGGGCATGATCGCCGCCATGCGGTCGAAACTCGCCTGCGTGCTTGCCGGGTGCGGCTTTGAGGAAGCGGCCGGTGAATGCCGCATCGCGGAGCAGCCCGGCACCATGGATGTGGAAGCCATCGTCCAGGCCGTGCTCAAAAACATCCAGGCCCGCTGATCCGCCATGTCATCACTCGGATTCATTGAAGCCCCCTTTCTCAGCATTTCCGCCATGCTTGCTCAGGAAGCGGCGAATGCGGCGGACGTGCGCATCCTCGGCTTCGAAGCCACGGGCAACGAAAACGTGCTGGTCCGCCTCGCAGGGGATGTTTCGCAAGTGCGTGCCGCCCTCAATGCCGCGGAATCCCTCGCCCCGAAACTCGGCGTCGAATCCATCACCACCGGCACCATCCCGCGGCCGGCCGACGGGTTCGATCCGATGATTCATTTTCCCAATGCCCAGAATCCGCTCTACGGCGGACGCGACCAATTGCTGCCCACCGACCACCCCGCCAACCCCGACCCATCTGACAAAATGAAACCGCAAGCCATCGGAATCCTCGAAACCCAGGGCCTCACCGCCATCCTTGAAGCCACCGACGCCATGCTCAAGGCCGCCGATGTGAAACTCGTCGGCAAGGAAAAGATCGGAGCCGCCTATGTGACGGTAGTGGTCGCGGGCGACGTCGCCGCCGTCACCGCCGCGATCGATGCCGGCAAACAGGCGGTCGGAGCCCTGGGCAAGGTCATCGCCGCGCACGTCATCGCCCGCCCGCACGCCGAGCTGGTGGCGCTGCTGCCGAAGTGAGGACAGGGTCTTCCGCCAGAGGCGAAGGAAAATCAGGCGGACGCAAGTGAACTATCGATAGAAAGTCTGGCTTTTCGAATGTCACTTGGATGTGATCTGAGAAGTTAGAACTTTAAGCAAATCTGAATCAAATGAAGTCTTGCCGTCTTCTTCCGCTTTTCTGTGCATTTTTCCTTTCCTGTCGTGGTGAGCCGATTACGGGCACCGATTTAAATGGTGTCTGGCGCTGTGATGATCTGCCGGTAGGCCTAGCCAAAAAGCTAGGCGTTGACAGCAGCGTGCATAAATCTGAAGTGGTTCTGCGGAAGGATGGATCTTATGAGGTCAAAGGCTTTCCACTGCGAGGGCCATATAGGCTAGTTGATTCACACGGTGCATGGTCTTTGATGGCTGCGGACATTACCCCAAGTGGAAAGGAATCGATATATTTGGAAGGCTGTTATTTAGTGCCTAGTCGGAAATTTGGCAGCTTAAGGTTAAGCTACCTAGTGAGCGGGAAGGACAGCTATCGATTAATCTTTCAAAGGGTTGAACATCCATTCAAGGAAGTTGATAGCAGATGACTTGAATGGGGGGCAAACATTCCGGCCGCGCAAATTTTTTCTGTAGGGTCATTCCAAAAGTCAGGATTTTGATAGAACTATCCTTACCGCCGATTAACGGAAAGCCCAGTAGGAACAAAATCACGGCCCGCAGTACTTCTTGAACTTCCGCCCGCTTCTGTAAGCGGCACGGTGGATTGCGCCTGACGGGGGTATTGAAGCAACTGGAAAAGGTGGCGGAATTGGGGGTGGATCAGGTCCATCCTGGGCTTTGCAATCGTCACTCATTCACGCGGACCGCCCGGAACGCCGTGGCCGCTTGTAGCGGCGCGATCCATCCGCGAAGCGCATGCCGCATGGCCGCAGGCAATTCGGTCCCTGCCGTTCAATAACCGAAAACATCGCATGTGGGGCAGCGTATAACCGCGGCATGATTCGCCTCAAACGCGTGCTTCCAGCTGTCCTGTTGCTGCTCTGTCTGCTGGCGGCTGGGTATTTCTGGCACCAATACCGCCAAAGGAATCCGGTTGTTCGGGACGTCCCGAGACAAGGGGGGCTGGATGTCACCCTGCTGGCCATCTCGGATCTGCATTTCGGGTCTCCCGTGTTGGGACGCGGAGCCAATGGCAAACAAACCTGGGTGCCGGCCATGCCGGTTCTCCGGGTCATCGACCAACAGATGCGAAACATACCGGGCAAACCGTATCCGGAATCCATCGGCGGAACCGTTGGGGAGCCGGTTTGCCTGCTCATCCCCGGCGACCTCACCGAAGACGGGAAGGAATCCGAGTGGGAGCAATTCTCCTCGTTCTACGGACTGGATCCCCACAGCGCCCAATCGGCCAGCGGCCTGCCGGTATACGAATGTATCGGCAACCACGACCTGCATGAAGGAACCTATGTTTCCAAAAAAGTCGCGGCGCGCCACGGCGGGAAGTATTACTCGATCGATTATGGCGACCTCCACATCGTCAATCTCAACGCCGCACCGGACCAGAAGGGCCTGAACTGGCTGCTGCGCGACCTCGCGGCCACCGGGCGTGAGCGTCCGGTCATCCTGTACATGCATTATCCATTGTTAGGTCCGTGGAGCCACTCGTGGTGGGGGTGGAACACCCGCGTGACAGAGCGCTTTGCGGAAATCGTCTCCGGTTTCAACATTGTCGCCATCCTGCACGGCCATTATCACGTGACCGGTTGCTACAAATGGCGGGGGATCGACGTCTACAACATCGGCTCCATGAAGCACGGGGCCAGGTGTTTCGGAGTGATCCGCGTCACCGACGACACCTTCACCTACGCCTCGTGGAATGCGGAGAAGAACGACTGGTGGTGGTGGCATTCCAAACCGATCAACCGTCCGGCTTCCGCAGCGGCCAAGGAAATCCTGGAAACCAGCTCCAGCAAAGGTCTGTTGTCGCGGCCAGCCATTCCTTACCCGGTCGGGAGCAGATAGCAGCCACGGATCCAACAGCCGTCATGACTCAGACTCACGTGCCGGCGGGCCGGATTCGAAGCGCATCATCTCGGCGATGAAGGTGAGCGGCACGTGTCCGGTTTCGCCGTTGCGGTTTTTGGCGAGGACCAGTTCCGCCTTGCCGGCCAGTTCGTCCTTCTCCTCGGCATCCTCGGCGTAATAGGCGCTGCGGTAAAGCAAGCCGACGAGGTCGGCGTCCTGTTCGATGGCACCCGACTCACGGAGGTCGGACATTCGCGGGACGCCGAGGCTTTTACCGGTGCGGCCTTCCGGGCCGCGGTTGAGCTGGGCGAGGATGATGATGGGCAGGTGGAGCTCCTTGGCGAGGCCCTTGATACCGGCGGAGATCTCGGCAATTTCGCGCTCACGCGAATTTTCCGCCTGCTTGGTGCGCGATTTCATCAGTTGGAGGTAATCGATGGCGATGAACTGGATATCCTCGTCGCGCTTCTTGCGGCGCGCCTTGGCCCGGAGCTCGTTGATCGTGATGCCGGGGGTGTCATCGATGAACAAACGCGCGCTGCTGGAATCAAGCGCGGCACGCTGGATGCGCTGCAGGTCGCTTTTGTTGGGTTTGTAGCCGCGCGAAAGCTGGCTCACGGCGAATTTGGCACGTGAGAAAACCAGACGCTGCACGAGCTGGAAGGCGCTCATCTCACAAGAGAAGACCATGCCGGGTTTGGCCAGATCCAGCGCGATATGCTCGACGATGTTCATCATCAGCGAGGTCTTGCCCATCGACGGGCGGGCGGCGACGACAAACATTTCCCCGGGTTTCAGGCCGCCCGACATGCGGTCGAGTTCCGCATATCCGGTGGAGAGCCCCTGGGCACCCTTCTCCCCGGCAAGCAGGGCCTGGAACTGGTCGATCACCTGGTCGACCGACTGCTTGATGGTCGGCGCGCGGTTGGTTTCCGAGCCTTCGCGGATCGCGAGGATCCTGGCCTCCACCGTGTCCAGCAAGGTTGCAACCTCGTCAGGCGCGTCGTATGCCTGGGCGATGGCCTCATTGGAGTGCTGGATGATGGATCTCAACACGTGTTTATCCTTCACCAATTGCAGGTGATGCCGGAAATGTCCCGGGCTGGGCGCATAGGTATAGATATCGGTGAGCGCGGCAGGCCCGCCAACCCTGTCCAACAGGCCCCGGTCGAGCAGGCGTTGGACCAGTGAAACCAGTTCCACCTCCTGACCGCCTTCGAAGAGTTCGACAAGGAAGCCGAACAAGGTGGCATGGGATGGCAGATAGAAGTGATTGGCTGTTAGTTTTTCCTCGATGGCGAGGCCGATGTATTCCTGCGGGTCCTGGAGCATCGAGGACAGCAGGCTTTTTTCCGGACCGAGGGCGTGTGGCAGCGAGCGCGTGACGTCGTCCACGGCGGAGGCCCCCTGTTGGAGTTGGGATCCGGCGGCGGAGGGAAGTGGGGCTTGGATATCGACTGCCATGGGTGGTGGCGGAAGATGTCAAATTCCCACCACCTCAGTCAATCATCGCCGCAATGTGAATAACTGCGAACAACCCGGCCAACCTTGCACGGCTCACCACTCGTCGTCTGCTTGGGCATCCTTCAGGTCCGGATCGTGGATATTGAACCGGATCCGGTCGAACGCGCTGATCTGAAAGACCGCGGTGCCGAAGTTCTGGCTGGACCCGGTGATTTTGTCGCCTTCCACCTGATCCAGGCGGAAGACGATCGATGATCCGTCGGGAAAGGAAGCGCGGACGTCGCCATTGCGGCGGATGGCAACCTCCTGGTCCACCGGTTTGAGGGCGACGTTGCGGATGCGGGAAACCGGGAGTTTGATCTCGCCGAGAGACGTCTTGAGATGAATCACGCCGTCGCGGATCGATGCGGCCTCACCGGCGACCGAATCACCGTTGGCAAGCTGCATGCGGTCCGCCTTGGGCTCTTCCTTCCCGGGTTTGGGTGCCGGCTCTAACGGAGGAGGACCACCTCTGACGTTGAAGTTGTTGCCGTTGGGTTCGGGAGACTGGTCCACTACCCCGTCCCATGGCGCAACCTTGATCCCGGAAATCCTGATCGGCAGCGTGTTGGTGGCGACGAACTGAAGGGCCTTGCCGAACCGGCCCTTTTCGCGATCCGGATCGACCCATACCTCGGCAAGCCGCTCGTTGATGAACAGGCAGATCTTCCCGGATTTCATACTGGCGCGGATCTCGACATGGATCCGGTCGTTTTCAAGGAGTTCGCGTCCCTGGGCGCTGCCAAGGAACTGCTGGGTCTTGATATTCCGGAGATAAATGCTGCCGCGCTGGAACGAAATTTCGTAGCCTGAATCCACGCCGGCGGCGGCCGGATCTTCGGCGAAAAAGACCGTCTTGAAGTTGAACGAATCACCGCGCCACGCGGCGTCGAACGAAATCGAGCATTCTTCAGGCAGGACATCGGCGCGGCCGATGCTGCCAGCGGATTTGGACCGGAAGGCGGCACGATCGTAGCTCCAAGCCGGGTTTTTCTCCTGTTGGACCCAGCCATCCAGACCAACCGGGCCGCGGTAAAGCAGCAGGCTCATGGGTTCGACCGTCACCCCGGTGACCATCAGCCGGTTGAAATCCATCCGGCCTGCGAACCATGTGTCCAGCGAGACCTTCTCATCGGTGACTGAAGCGAGCTGTCCGCGGATGGCATCGCCATTGCTCAAGCTGACGATTGCTTCATGGTCCGCCTTGATCTCCGGGATCGGCGGGTTGGACAACGTCAGTTCCACCACCTTGTTGAGGAAAAAAGGAGTCGTTTTCTCAAGCGCGGGGGATTTCCAGAGCAGCCATTCCGGCGTCAGTGAATCAAGCGTGCCGGCGAGGCGATCCGAATTGGCGAAACGGACGATCGAAGCCGTCGCAACGGGCGCGGATGGAGACTCCGGGGTTTTCGCGGCGGCGGAAATGGCCACCGCCGGGATCAAAAGCAGGGATGCGGTTTTCATGGTTCCGATTTCTTCTCCGGTTCGGTTTGATCGCGTTCCATGGCATCCACCCCTTCGCGGCGGAGAACAATTTTTCCTAACAAAGGATGGGCGGCGGAAACCGATTCCGCCGTGAAGATGCAGGAGGAAACCCGGAGGCTGCCACCGCCGCGCAGGCGCAGGCGGTAGGGAAGGCCTGGTTTCGACGAGTCCCTGCCGCCGGGTTTGGCAGCCTCGCCGGCAAAGAACACGGTCGAGACTTCAGTCGCGGGAACCTCCATCGGCTCGTCCTGGAAATCCCCCTTGAAGCGGAAGACCGCTTCGCTGCCAGCGCCAGAGATGGATAACAACCGTCCGGCGAACCGGTCCTCCTCGCGGGTGATGAGACTGTCATTCTTCGGGTCGCCGCGTTCCTCGGCGACATGGCGTTCCGGCTTGTCGTCATGCTCGAGAATCTCAATCGCGCTGATTTCCTGGATCGCACCGTTCTGCGTGTTGCAGACAAAGGAGATTCCTGACCCGTCAGGCACTTCGGGAGCTGTGTCCACGAATCCGCCCTCGGGCACGTCGTTGACAAACAACGCGAGGTGGCCGGTCTGCCGTTTGACACGGATTTCCACCCTGATCTCGTTTTCAGGAAACTGGTTGGGAAGGATGTTGCGCTGGGCGACTGTGCTGTAACGTTTGCCCTTGGACGACTCGCGCTTGATCTCAAGTCCCGCAGCGCCAAACTGAAGGTAGTAACGATCCGCCAGTTCGCCCTTTTCCCGGAGTGGATCGGCAAAATAAACCTGGAAATTCGGGATCGAGCGCTCCTGCCAGCGCAGTTTGAAGCGGAGGATGAAGTCCTTCGGCAGCTCCACCACCCGCGTGGCGGTGGACGGCCCGCGGGAAACCAGGCTGTTCCGCTCAAACCCCCAATTGTTCATGTCCGCAGCCTCATGGGACCAATCCTCCAGCCGTTTGGGGCCGGAGTAGATGACATGGTTCTTGCGGATGCCGACCTGCAACGAGCTGATGGCGTCGCGGGGTATTTCCAAACGGCCGGCCTGTGGGGATTCCACCACAAGCCGCCGCTCGTCGAGACTCTCCACGGTGACAGGCAACAGGTCGCCATTCTTCAACTCAACCATGGCGGGTGACGGATCAGCAGCCGGTTTTTCCAGATGGAAGCGGACCTCCCGGATCATGCCGTCCCGCAATTTCAGGGGCTCGGGGGAAAGCTCGCTGACAAGCTCGGCCACTCCGTCCTCGCCGATTGCGCGCAGCGTGCCGGTCAGCCGCGAAGCGCCGCCGGACAGGGTGATCTCGTCAGCCCGCGCCGACGCCGCGGCGATGACGCAGCACAGGGCGACCCATTGGTTAGAAATTCGCATCCCAGTCATCGATGAGGTTGTTGGACGGATTGAACTCGAGCATCACGGCGGATTCGGTGGAGAGATCGAGTTCGCCGATGATCGGGTGGACCAGGTGGATGAGGTTCGCACCACCGCCGGTGGCCGGGCGACCGGAGACCGAGCCGACGGGGCTGAAGCGGACGCGGACCGTCTCCGCGCTCTCATCAGGCGGTGCGGCCAGGTCTTTGCGGGCAAAGCGGATCTCCGCGACATCCTCGAGCGGGAACTGGAAACTGCCGTGCTTGCCCTCGAAGAGCAGTCTGCCCTGGTCATTGATCACGCCGATGCGGCCCGAGTAGCGGTCGGTGCCGCTGGACATCAGGATGATGTCACGGTCATCGACCATCAGGCTGCGCGCGGAGTCCGGCATGCCGTTCCACTCGGTGACGACGACATCACTGATGCGCAGCGGCGCGTCATCGGCCTGTGACAGGAATCCGAAGCCCGTACCGGAGGTGAATTTCTCGCCATCGTCCGCAGCCTGTCCGTTGGGCGCGACGAAGTCGCCCTCGTTCCATTGGGTGACGAACTCGTCATTGATGAACAGCGTGACCTCGCCTGTGGCGCGGTTGCCACGCAGTTCGATGGTGGCGCGGGTTGCTTCGCCGAGGCGGAGATTGTTGTTGTTGATCAGGGCCCTGTGGATGAGGGGGTTGCCATCCTTGTCGAGGGAGGTTCGGAACAGCATCATGTAGTTCGAATAGATCTGGAGAACCTGGGCGTTTCCAAAAATCCTGGGGAAATTGCCCGGGTCATTCACGTTGAATGGCCCGAAGGCCGCCGCCCGCTTTTTTTGAGCCGCAGGGTCATCCTCGTCCTCCTCCGCCTCGGGTGCTGCCTTGGGTTTTGCAAAATCCGCGTTGAATGCGATCGCGACTCCGAGACGGTTTTTCCAGGCGATGTCGAAGCGGAGAACCGATCGCTCCGGCAGGCCGGATTCGCGAATCAGCGCGGTGCCTCCGCGTTTGTTCTGCCAATACCATGCCGAGCCGGAAAACTCCCAGACCCCGGGAAGATCGCCGGAGGGATTCGCGGCATCCTTCTCCTGTTTCCCGTTCTCTCCCGCCTTCTGATCTTTCCCGGCGTCCTTGTCGGCGGCCGGAGGCGGGAAACCATCGGGAAACGACGGGTGGATCATCTTCCAATCGTCCGGGGCGAAGGGCCCGTAATAATAGACGCGGCCGCCTAACGGATTCGGAGCGATGATCGATACCTGCTTGCGGGGAATCCGCAGGACACCGGAGTGCACGGTGTCGAGCGTGACGGTTTCCTCATCGATGGCGGTGACCGTGCCGGGAATCCGGTCACCGTTGACCAGACCGATGTGGGACAGGGATTCGAGTGATTTCGCCGGGCGGCCGCCGCGCAGGACGACATGGCGGACGCTGGATGTTTTGAAATCCACCGTCTCCTCGACATCGGCGCGTTTCCACGAGACGGAAGGTCCTTTGGTGATGCCACCGAACGAGCCATGGAGCTGGTCGCTGTTGGTGAACCGCAGCAGGTCCTCCGGCGCGGCGGCTGGACAGTCAATCAAGGCCGTCAGAGACAAAATCGGGACAATCAGCAGACGGGTTTTCATTTCTCGTAAATGGGGAGGAACCGGTAGTTGAGAGCAAGCGAAAGCAGGGCCCCGGCGGTGTTGAAGGATGGGCCCTGGTTGCCGGGGAACGAGCCATCGGCGGACTGCACGGTGGCGAGGTAGCGGATGTTGCGCGCATTCCACTCGCGCCATGTCGCATCGTCCGCATGGAACAAGGCCTGGGACATGTAGTATTCGTAGTAGTAAGGATAGTAGCGGTCGCGGTAATCGAGGTTTTTCTTCAGTTGTTCGAGACTGGCCTTGTAGCCCTTCGAATCGCGCTCCTTGGCGAGCGAGAGGCAGAGCGAGCCGATGGCGGTGAGCGTGGGTTTGCCGCCGGCCGCGGATGTATAGCCGTAGGATCCGTCGCTGCCGCGGTTGTTGTTGAGGTAGGCGATGCCCTTGCGGATCGCCTCGTCGGGAACGGCGATCCCGGCATTGCGTGCGGCGAAAAGGGTGACGAGCTGGCAACCGGTGACCGTGGTATCCGCGTCGCGGGCTTCCGGCGTGTAGCGCCAGGCGTTGAAGCGGTTGCGTTTCTGGGCGCTGAGGATCAGCTCGATGGCCTTCTCGAGGGCCGGCGCGATTTTCGGATTGTCCACCACGCCGTAGGATTCCGCAAGGGCCTTGGCGGCGAAGGCGTGGTTGTACATGCTCGACCCGATATAGCCGTTTTTCTCGTTCTGCATCGACAGGATGTAATCGATGCCCTTGCGGATGTTTTTCGCGTAGGGACCGTTCACGGGATCCTCGCCGTGGGCGAGGAACGAGGCGACACAGAGGCCGACGACCCCGGGCTCCGATCCGGTGCTGTCGTTCCAGGCGCCTTTTTCATTCTGGTTGGCCGCGAGATACTGCAGTCCTTTTTGATAGATCAGGTCCACCTGGGCGGGGATCGTGTCATCCTTGCGGCCGGGCAGGTCCTGGGCAGCCAGCGGGGAGATGGCGGCCAGAAGCCAGGCAAGCGGGGCGGCACGACGTGACACGCGGAAAACTGTTGGCATGTTGGAAAATCCGGAGTGCATCATTTCGCTTTCTTTTCGGCTCCGCGGTTATAGGCGTCGAAGGCATTTTTGAATTCTTCGGGGATTTCGCGGCCGGCGGTGCCGGCGGCCTTGGGGATGCGGCGCTCGCCGGTTTTCCCGTCGGGATTTCCGCCGGTCGGATCGTTGGCGGCATCCGACAGGCCGGTCTGGCCCTGGCCTCCCTCGTTGCCTTCGCCTGGCTGGCCGCCGGGTTTCGGCTGGCCGCCAGACTGCTTGCCCATCATGCGCTCCATCATGTCCATCATGGCACCGCCGGATTTGCCGGAACCGCCTTCGCTCTGGCGTTGTTTGGCCGCGGCGTGGATTTTCTCGATGATTTCGGTCTGGGCTGCGATGGTCTCGCCGCCGGTATCGGCTTCGGCAAGCAGGTCGGTGGCCTCGTTCATGATATCCTCGACCTCGGAGAGCAGCTCCACGACCTTTGGCATCGTCTGCTCCACGATCAATTGTTGGACGTCGGCCTTGAGTTCATCCTGTTCATCGGCGATTTTGACGGCCCCTTCGCGATGTTCGGCGAGTTTTTCCTCAGGGGTGGCGGCGTCATCACTGTTAGAGACCGCCGGGTTTTGTGCGCGGGTTTCCTCCCCGGGCATCCGGGCGGATTGGGCGTTGGCCGGCATGCACAGCAGCGTGAGACACCAGACGCAGGGAATGAGAATCAGGAATTTCATGGTTCGGATGGGTTTGGGTTGCCGGCACCTGCGGAGCGGCGCAGTTGTTCGAGAGCGCGTGTGCGCCCGCGGAGGTCGAGTTCCTGTTGGACCATTTTCATGACGCGCAGCATGAATTCAAAATCCTCTTCCTCGGAGCCGCCACCGCCGCCGTCACCCCCACTGCCGCCGCCATCTTCTTTTTCGCCCTCGAGTTTTTCCGCCCACGCGTTGAGGCGATCGGCCCACGCGCGCGCCTGCTCGGCAGCCTCGAACGAGCGGTTCACGGCGAGTGCCGAGCGGACTCCCTCGAGACCCAGATCGATCTTGGAGCTGCGCATCTCGTCGAGAATCTGCTTGAAGGTTTCGTCCTGGGTGCGGGCGTGGTAGTGGCCGAGGTCTTCCTGGATCCAGCGGACATCGGCGGCGGTATCCGCCTGCTGGCGGGAGTTTTCCTCGATGCGGCGGATATCGGAAGGGTCCAGGGCAGAGTATTTGGCACCGAGAATCCTTTCGAATGCCTCGCTGATGGAGGAAACAATGCCATTCTCCTCCGAGGCAGCCTTCTTCAGCCGGTTGATGAAGGTTCCCGCCTCAAACTGGCGGTTCGCCTCGTTGGATTTTTCGATCGCCTGCTGCATTTTTTCGACGACCTTTTTCTGCTCTTCAACGGCCTCCTCGACATCCTTTTCGGATTTCTCAGGAGTATTGGACTGCTCTTGGGAATCGCCGAGTTTTTGTTGGACCTTGGGGACGTCCTGTTCGGCGAGTTCCTGCATGGATTTCAGGGACTCCGCCATTTTGCGCAGCGTATCCTTGTCGATGTCGCCGTTGCGGGTGGCATCCTTCATGAGCTGCTCCATCTGGTTCTTGAGTTCCTCCATGCGGCGCTGGGTTTCCGCCTCCTCGGCCGCCTGGTTTTCAAGGCGCTCGCGGTTTTCCTCTTTTTGGAGTTCCTCGCCTTCCAGGCGTTCGATGCGCTCGTTTTCCTCCAGCAGGTTCAACTCGCGGCGGGCGAGGTCTTCGAGCTCGGATATCTGGCGGTCGAAAAGGTTCTTGAGCATTTGGGCATGCTCGTCGCGGGTCAGCACATAGAGGATGATGGGTTCGGAATAGATGCGTGGGCGGTCGGGGAAGTGGTCTTCGGTGTAGGCGCGCAAGGTGATTTTCTGGGGGCTGATACCGAACGCGGCGGGTGAAAACGAGGCGGGGGGCATCAGCCGGAGTTCGCCGGATGCACCTTTCGCGAGTTCGATACCGCCCTTCGCGGGTTTCTCATCCGTTGGCCGGGTGAACTGGCCTTCCCACTCGATGCCTGCGACCTTCACCCCGAAGTCATCCTCGGCAAGCACCTCGAAATCGACGGTTTCCTCGGGCAACATGACCTTCTGGCGATCGATGCCTTGGACATAACAGGAAGGCGGCGCATCCTTGAGCGCGTCCACACGAAGGCGGAACCCCGGTTCGCCCTCCAGGCCCAGCCGGTCGCGCCAGGCAAACGGAATTTCAAACGAGGCCGAGTGGATTTCGATCTCGTCCGTCGATGCCAGGTTTTCCGAAATCGTCAGGTTCCCCTGAAGCGGCGTATGGACGGCCGGAGCCGGAGCATCGGTGGCGGGATCGCTTGGTGGCGGCATCTCCGTGCCCTTGGTCGGGCCGTAGCTGCCGGTCGCGAGCGGACGCATCATTTCGAGGTCGATGCGGACCTTGCTGCCCTCGACGGCACTGAGCACGCCGGTATTCAGATCGACCGACCGCTCGGCGAGGCCAAGGTAGGCCGGCGGGGTGATTCGTGCCCGGATCGCCTTGGTGGATGGCCGCTCAAATGGTTCGACACGGGTTTCATGGCGCAGGTCGCCGATTTTGAAAACGATGGTTCCGGCATCCTGTTGTCCTGGAAAAGTAAAATGATAGACCGAGCCATCGAGCTTGGATTCGAGTGGTGGTTGCAGGCCGTAGCGGCCGCTGGCGTGCGCGGGGCGCTGCTCGGAATTTTTGGCGAGGCGGAGCGTGATTTCAAAGGCCTCGCCGAACGCCACTGCCTGATAGGTTGGCGGGTGGTCAAGCCTGGTGAAGGTATAGCGCTCGGTTGCGGACAGCGGCATCAGCCAGCGGACAAGCGCGTTGATGCCGGCCCTGGGAGTGAGGGTGAATGCGGCAGCAGCACCCACCGCGAGAATCATCGTGACCAGCGCCCAGCGGCGGTGGCGTTGCGGAGGCAGGGCCTCCTGGAGTTTGCGGCGCCCGGTTTCCGCCGCGACGGCCTCCATGGCCGCCTCGCGCAGCCGCGGGGAGAGCGAATCCGCGCTGGCCTCCTGATCCTGAAGTTCGATCACCCCGAGCAGGCGGTCGCCAAGACCGGGATACCTTTTGGCAATGAGCTTGGCGATCTGGGTTTCGCGCCGTTGCCGCCAAACCCAGCGGTGCAGCCAATACGGGGCGAACAACGCGGACAACGAAACTCCCCCCGCGAGGATCAGCAAGCGCACCCAGCCCGGAGTTTGGAAAAACCGGTCGAAACCATAGACGAGAAGGAAAGAAACCAACAGGCCCATGAGCCCGGCGGTCACCGCTTCCAGAATCTTGATACGCCAGAGCCGCCTGCGAAAATCCGCCAACTGGAGCCGGAGGGATTCCGGGATCGGGAGCTTGTGGGAATGGTCGGGGTGGGACATGGGAATGACGTTGGCCCCGCTAATCCATGGGGAACGCTTCAAAGTTCCAGAATTACGGGGCTTCTTCCAGCCGAATTTCGCCTAGGGAGCGTTTACCGCAAGCGGGTTTGTCTGATCGGTTTGAAATCCGGCCACCGCGTTCACTTGACCTCCCGGATGTCGGAAATTTCCTTGAAAATGACATCCACGCCGGATGATCCGTTTCGCGGAATATGCCGCACCACGACCTTGCCTTTGACCCTGATGTTTTTGCCAATGAAGGCATTGAGCGCCTCCCTGGCGGACTTCTCGTTCTGCGATCCGATCTCGAGCCCGGCCCGTGGGCCGGCGTCACCGGGAGCGGCGGCGTTCATGAGATAAAGGGTCTTGCCGCTGCTCGAAGGTTCCACTTTGTCCACCTTGCCCTCGATCACGATCTCCCTGCCCTTGTAGCTGATGATTTTCTCGCGCTCCGACCAGGGAATCGGATCCGTGGCGGCAGCATCGGTGGCGGAGGATTCGGTGATGTCGGACAGTTTGGTCACGATGATCAAAGGGGTGACCCCTTTGCCGGGCTGGTTATTGTTCCAAACCGTGCCTCGGATCACAATCACTTTGCCCACCAGCGCGGTAAGGAATGCCTCTGTCTCTTCTTTGGAAAGGCCGGTTGCCTGAATGCAGCCTCGGGTATCAAGATCGGCGGGATTTACTGAAAACTCCAAATTGATGAAATGCTGATTATCGGCAGAAGTTCTCACGAACTTGTGGAGCGTGCCCGTCACGGTCACTCCACTGCCGTTGCTCTTCACAAGACGCTCGCGCTCGGTCCAGGGAATCGCGCTATCTTTGCTGGCGGGTGGCTCGGTTTTCGAGGAGGAATCCTTCTTGAGCGTGGTTTTTTCGGGAGTGTCTATTTTGGCTGGCTTCGCCGGTTTGGCATCTTTCTTTTGAGCAAGCTCCTGCATCATTTGCTTGGCGCGTCTGCTGACCCGCTCGGCCTCGCTCATGGGCGCGGAAGCATGATTTGGGGGGCCACCGACGGCGACGGATCCCGCATCGGGCACCGGCCGGACCCACCACCATGTGATGGTGGCCGCAATCCCCAGACACAACGCCGCGGCAATCAGGATTGGTTTTTTCCCGGATGGCGGCTTGCCCGCCGAAACCAGCGGCCGGGTGGCATGTTGGACGAGCACTTCGGTCGGCGGCGGTGGTTCTTCCCCAACCGAAGAAGCGAGATTCTGACGCGCTTGGAGCAAACTGACGTTGGCGGCGTTCGCCCGCAGCCACTTGGTCCAGCCGCCAAGGCCGCCACCGGCCTGCTCGCTGATGATCCGGCCCTTCCAGCCCATGACCTGTTCGGTGAGATCGGCGATCGATTCAAGACCCTTGTTTTCGGGTGTTTCCCCGCCAAGCCACTTGAAGGGGGAGATCCAGAACGTGAACGGCCGTTGCTCGTTTTCGGCACAGATGACGACCGATCCCGGATCGGTATCGATCCAGACGGCATCCTCGGCAAGCACGTGGGAAAGCAACTCGCAGACTTCCAGCGCCTGGGAAACCAAGGCGATGGCGCTCTCGGCGGTTAGCGGTCCTTTTTTCAACAAGGACGGCAGGGTGTCGCCATCAAGCCACTCCGTGGCGATGAACGGCATGCCGTCCACGGGGTCGCAGCCACCGGCAATGACCGAGCGCATCGCGGGATGATGGATTCCGGCGAGACGCACGAGAGCGATGCGATAGGCATCCTGTTCATCGTCGTCCAAGCCCCCGCCATCCACGCCAAAAGGAAAAAACCGCCGCAGGGCCACGTGCTTCCCGGTTTCCGAATCGACGGCACGAAACACCACGCCGGACGAGTCCTGGCTGATGATTTCCTCGATCTGGAAGCGCTGAATCACAGGCTTAGCCTTTCATAAAACGGTCGGCATGCAAAGCATTCAGACCGGCTGTGAAGAATTTGTCGGCACCTCCGCAAGAGGCGTGAATCTTGCCCGGGAGAATCCCGATGGCTGGTGGAAATCCGGCACCTCTCCGCCAAGATCCGCAGCCGTAAGGAAACGCTGGCCTGGAGACCCGATGATCATCGTCACATTGGCATGGGTCGCAGGGCCAAAATCCAGCCGGGCGCGCAGCAAGTCCAGCGGGATCGCCATCGCTGCGAGCCACGAACCATCCGCAGCGAGGTCTGCAAACGTGGCAACATCCGGCATGGCGATCTCGCAGGCTTCCGCCCGTACCCGCGGCGCAATGAACTCGCACGACCACCAGGCACCGTTGGGTGCGAGATTGAACTCGAAATAACGCCCGCTGGATACATCGGCGAGAAACAGCTCGGCGACGTCGTATTGCCACAATCCCGGCAGAAAACGGCCCGGGCGTGCCTGCGGATGAATGCTAGCCGGCCTGCGGTGATGAGCGACGAACCACAACCGGTGTGGATCCATGGCCAGCGCAAACGCGGCAGCGGGCACCACGGGATCGCCGCGCCAGTCCTTGTCGAGCCCAAACAACGGAACATCCAGCTCTCCCCAGACGAGAGGCCTTGGGCTGGTGAAAATCGTCATGACCAAGGCTGATGCGAATCAACCCCGGGTGTCGAGAAGCGATACGGGAATTGGCACGCAACCAGCTACAGACAGCCCTGCGGTCGAGTTTGAAAAAATTTTCCAATTCCGGTAAAAATCATCGCCATTTTCCCGTTAATCCACTTATCTCACCGCAGATCATTCGCATGGCTCGCAAACGACAAGGTTTCTACGACACGATCGAATACATCGGCCCTCGTCCGCAGAAGCCGAAGAAGCCGAATTTCTTCGGCGGTTGGGTGATTCTGGTGATCGCATTGGGAATTGCGATCTGGTTCGGAAAACCACTGGTTCCTTTCCTGAAAGCAACTCAGCAGGTTGCCTCCACCGAGCATGCCGAACTTCTGATTTCCACGCTCGAGGATTCGGGCAAGCCGGGCAACCAGCTCGCGGCTGCCGCCCTGTTGAATGCCCAACAGGATGTCGCATACGACGCCTCATACTACCAGATCCCCTACCCCGGCGGCGACCTGCCGTCCGGCAAAGGCGTCGCGGCGGATGTCATCGTCCGCGCCTTCCGGCAAACCGGCATCGACCTGCAAAAGGAAGTCCATGAGGACATGAAGGCCCATTTCCGCCTCTACCCGCAACTCTGGGGAGCCTCCTCTCCGGATGGCAACATCGACCACCGCCGCGTCGCCAATCTTCGCCGCTACTTCGAACGCAAGGCACGGGTTTTGGAACCCACCCGAAACCCGGCGGATTACCGGCCCGGCGACATCGTGGTCTGGTCGATGCCCGATGCCGAACCCCACATCGGCATCGTCGTCCCCGCCCCTGCCCACCGCGGCGGAGATTGCTGGGTTGTCCACCACCCCGGCGGCTCCAAGGTGAAGTGGGAGGACGTGCTCTTCGATTACCGGATCGAAGCCCACTTCCGCCACCCTGCGGAGGCTGGCGACTGAGCCGCTCCCGCGCGGATCCTCGCATGCTCTTTTTCGCTTTGCTCGGCAAAATCCGCCACCTAGCATCACCGCGTGTTGCAGATTGTTTTCAACGAAATCAGCGCGGCGGAGCTCTCCAGCCTGCCGATCCTGGAACAGCTTGATCTGTTAGAAGAGTTCAAGGTCGGCAAGGAGGATCTTGAAAACCTGAATGGCGAGCGTTTCGGCAAGATCGAGAGGGATGGCCGGCTTCTATACCGCTTCCGTGCGCGCGAGTACCGGTTTTATTTCGAGGTGAAGGACGGGGCGGTGATCGTGCACAGGGTTTTGCACAAGGGGACGTTTTCCGATTTTCTGTTCCGCTCGAAGATGCCACTTGCGGAGGACGAGGCGCTGGCGGGTTCGAAACACTTCTGGAAACTGATCGACGAAGGCCGCAACGCCCGCAGGGTGTGAATGCCCTTGCATGCGCCAAGATCCTGATGCAAGGCCGGACATCATGGGGCACAATCGCTGCTTGGCATGGCCCCGGCGGGAATGGATCATCCTGACGTGCCACGCATACTCATCACCATGGGCGATCCCGCCGGGATCGGGCCCGAAGTCATTGAACTCGCTCTGGCTTCGGGAGAGCTGCCGGCCGGGTATGACTTTGAGATACTTGGCGACCGCAGCGCGGGGACACCTGGCAAGCCGGACACGCGGTCGGCGGCAGCGGCGCTGGCGGCACTTGATGAAGCGGTTGCGATTCTGCGTGCCGGTGGGGCGGCGGCTGTGGTCACCGGCCCGGTTTCGAAGGAGGGCCTGCAATCGGTCGGGTTTCCATTCGCCGGGCAAACTGAGTATTTCGCCCACGCGTTCGGGGTCGGGGATTTCGGAATGTTGTTGAGCGGATCCACTTTGACGGTGGGACTGGCAACGATTCACGAGCCCCTGGCGAAGGTTCCCGGATTGCTGGACATTGAGAAAATCGAGCGCATTGGCTTGCTGACCGCGGGTTTTCTCCGGCGTCGTGGCATTGCGCGGCCACGGATAGCGGTGGCCGGACTGAACCCGCATGCCGGGGAAAACGGTGCGTTTGGGGACGAGGAAATCCGTATCATTCGTCCGGCGATCGGGCGGCTCAATGATGCGGACCTTGCGGACTTCAGCGGTCCTGCGGTTCCGGACGCCGTTTTCCGTGAAGCCGCGCAGGGAAGTCATGACGGGGTTTTGGCGATGTATCACGATCAGGGGCTGATTCCGCTCAAGCTGCTGGATTTCGACAACGCTGTGAACGTCACGCTGGGTCTGCCATTTCCGCGAACCAGTCCCGATCATGGCACCGCGTTCGCGATTGCCGGAAAATCAAAGGCGAGCGCATCATCGATGATCGCCGCAATCCGTCTGGCATGTGAACTGGCGTGATGGCGGATTCAGGTGAATGGGAACTTGCAGGCTTTGGCCTGAGACCACACGTTTGCCCCACGCTTTCATGGATATCAGATCGGATTCATTCGCATGGTTGGCACGCAGGGACGGGAGCGTGGTGATTGGTCACGGGCCGTTCGATGAACTGTCGGAGGTTCCGGCATCCGGTGTGGCGTTTCACCTGGGTGATTTCGCGTTGCGTGAACCCCGGCCGTGGAAGGTTCCGAGCCGGGTCGAGCATGTGGCGCGCGATGCATTCGCACGGCGGTTCTGCGATACCGAACCCTTGCAATGCACCTGGAAGCCGCTCGACACCACACCGTTCTCGATTGTGTTTCAGGAAATCATGGCCGCGATCCATGGCGGGATGTTCGAAAAGACCGTGCCGGTGGTCACTGAGTCGGGCATGGCGTGGCAAGCGCCCGGGCCCGCGATTCTTGCGGCGATGGCGCGGCAGAAAGCACCCTTGCAGTCATACGGATGGGTCGATGGCGACCGGGGATTTGCCGGCGCAACCCCGGAGTTGTTGTTCTCGCTGGACGGCGCACATCTCGAAACCATGGCGCTCGCAGGGACGGCCCGCAGCGAGGACCGTGATGTGTTCGCGGTGGACGAAAAGGAGGTTCGCGAGCACGAATATGTCGCCCAAACACTCGTATCCAAGTTGCTCGACTTGGGAAGCCTGGAGCGCAAGCCAAGGGAGATCCTCGATCTGGGGCCAATCGTGCATTTTCTAACCACCATTCATCTCGACCTCAATGGCGTGCTGCCCACGGCTGCGGATTTGCTGAGACGGCTGCATCCGACCCCGGCGCTCGGACCCTTGCCGCGGACCAGTGAGACACTCGGGAAACTTCTTGAATGGAGGAAACGGCTCGGTTGCCCATCCGGATTTGGCGCGCCCTTTGGCGTATGGGAAAACGGCCGTTTTGAAGCGATTGTCGCGATACGAGGCATCTGGTGGCAAGGACTGGAGATTCAGATCCCGGCCGGCTGCGGCATCATTGAGGCCAGCCGCCTGGTCAACGAATGGCGTGAACTGCGATTGAAGCGGGAGGCGGTGCAGTTGTTCCTGGCTCCAAGGATGATTTGAACTGTTCGTTCGAATAGCTGTATTCCTTGTAGAATCAAGGTTTTTTCAAGATCATGTGGCCGATCAAGGTCATATCACCCCTTCGGCCGCTGATTTATTTGAAAAAAGTTGCCCGGTTATAAAAAATCTGCCACCCTCCGGCGTATTCTTCTTATCTGGTTTGCGAATGGAGTTCGCACCAAAAACCCCCGGCTCGTCCTGCGAGCCGGGGGTTTTCTATGAAAACAATGGCGGGGTGGATCAGGCGTCCTTTTCCGCATGGTCGGCGGTGTCGCCGGCGTCCACCGAGATCACCAGTGTGGTGGTGACTTGCGGGTGGAGGCGGACGGTGATTTCCGTCTTGCCGGACTTCTTGACCGGCTTCTCGAGTTCGATTGCGTGGCGGTCGATGACGATACCGGCAGCTTCCAACTCCTTGTGGATATCGATGCTGGTGACCGATCCGAACGCCTTGCCACCTTGGCCGGTGGAAAGGGTGAACTTCGGCTTGAGTTTGGAAATTTTGGTGGCGATTTCCTGAAATGCGACGATTTCCTCGGCTTCGCGGCGGGCACGGGCAGCCTTGAGGGCTTCGACGTGGCGGAGGTTGCTGCGTGTGGCTTCGTAGGCCTTGCCTTGGGGGATCAGGAAATTGCGCGCGTAGCCTGCGCGGACCTTGACGACATCGGCTTCGGCTCCAAGGCCTTCGATTTTTTCTTTGAGGATGACTTGTGCGTTGGCCATGGGAATGAGTGGTGAAAGTTCGTTTGGGGGCGGCGATTTAGGCTTGCCGGCAAGGTGAGTCAAGGAGAATGCAGCCGATTCGGGGGGAATCTCGAAATTTAGGCCTACCAGCCACGCCATGGGGTTGCGGTTTGGGGGAATCCGGAGATCATGCCTGCATGCCTCGGATTTCCCGCCTGCGTGATCAGGCTGAAATGTTGGTGCCACCGTTTCCTTGGGATCGTCCGCGTTGGCGGGGCGGTGCCGAGGGGCCTCCTGTGGTTCTTTTGCACGGATTGTGGAGGGGGTGGCGTGCGATGGAGCCGCTGGCCCGGGCGCTCGCCGCGTCCGGATTCCCGACGTTGAACCTGCCCTATCCATCGACCCGTTTGCCAATCCCGACGCTCGCGGCCAGAGTGCGTGCCGAGGTGGAAAAAATCGCAGGCGACAAGCCGGTTCATTTCATCACCCACTCGCTCGGTGGGATCATCGTCCGCGCCATGATGGCCGAACCGGTGCCATGGAAACCCGGACGAATCGTCATGCTGGCACCCCCGAACCATGGCAGCGAGATTGTGGATTGGGCGGGCGGCGGAAAGCGGCTGGTGCACCGGTTCCTCGGGCCTGCCGGCCGCGCGCTCGGAACCGATGGTGTCCCGCGCCAGTTGCCAGCCCTGCCGGCAGGTGTCGAGGCCGGCGTGATCATGGGTCGTAAACCGGCAATTCCGTTTTTCCAAAAACTGCTGGAAACCGACAACGACGGAATCGTTTCCGCCTCGCGGGGGTGGCTGGATGGCTTGTGCGGTTTCAGCGTAATCGACGCCGATCATACGTTCATCCAGATGCATCCGGAGGCGATCCGCCTCAGCCTGGAATTTCTCAAAACCGGTTGTTGGTCTGATGCGGGTGAGGAGTGAGTCGGGCCGCAAGAGAGGGTGGATCAGGTTTTCAGATCACCGGACTGTTGCCTGCGTGAGGCACGGAGCCTGCCGGGTGATTGGCCATAGGCCTTGAGGAACGCACGGTGGAACTGGGACAGCGATTGGAACCCGGATTCGAAGGCGATTTCGGCAACGGATTTGCCGGTGGTCATCAGCAGCGCCTTGGCGTGATCGACGCGGACTTGTGTGAGGTATTCGCGGAATGTCAGGCCGGTGGAGCGGTGGAAAATGCGCGAGAGGTGGCCTTCGCTGACCGCGCAATGGCGTGCGACCACCGCCAGGCTCAGTTCGTCGGCAAGGGCGCGGGCCCGGATGAATCCGCAGGCCTTGGTGACGGCGGGCGGCATGACGTCTTCCGCTTCGACCAGTTGGTCCGTGACTTTCAGTGCGATTTGTTTCACGGCGAGCTGCGCGACCCGCTGATAGGCGGCGGTCACGTCGTTCCCGACAACCGGCGATCCTGATAGAAATCCGGCGATTTCCGCGATCTCCAGATCGACGCCGCACCGACCTAACAGGTGCCGGGCCTTCTGGAGGGCCGCCTGCTCCGGCCGGGCGCTGGCATAGCCATAAAACAAAAAATAGCCCGCCCGGATGCCGCTGATATTCAGCGGGATGGCGCACTCGTTCAGTCCGGCATCGCAGCGCGTGGTCGCCGGATGATCACCCGCGCGTTCGAGCAATGCCTGTCGCGTCCTGGCGCACATCGTGCATCCCGCCCTGGATTTTTGCACCACCGCGCACATGGGTGGCAAATCCGGCCCGGTGCCCTCGGAGAGCCCCAACGTGTCCACAAAATCGAGCCTCATCCCGCTGAACAGCTCGAAGTCGCGCTGGAACTCCCGCATTTCCGGCAGATCGCGGAGCTTCAGATACAGCGCTTTGCGGATGATTCTCGGCATGGCGTCGTTAAAACCGGCGATATTGCAATTTATCACATCATAAAATGCAATATTTTTCACGGCTAGTGCGACGCACGAAGCATGCGGCCGGGTTCAGGGTGATGGCCGTGAACCACACGCCAACTCCGATAAGCTTCAACAATACCGTCCTTCGCGACGGCCACCAATCCCTAGCGGCGACGCGCATGACCACCGCCCAGATGCTGAAGGTCGCGCCGCTGCTTGACCAAGCCGGGTTTTCCGGACTGGAGACTTGGGGCGGGGCAACGATCGACGCCTGTCTGCGTTTTCTTGGTGAGAATCCATTTGATCGTTTGCGCGCACTCAAGCAGGCCGCGCCGAAGACCCCGCAGCTGATGCTGCTGCGCGGGCGCAATATCGTCCAGTACAGTGCGTTTCCCGATGATGTGGTGGAAACCTTCGTGCGCTGTGCGGCTGAGGCGGGTTGTGATGTGTTCCGGATTTTTGATGCCTTGAACGATCCGGAAAACCTCCGGTGCGCGGTATCGGCGGTGAGGGCGGCGGGTCGCCATGCGCGCGGGGAGATTTGTTACACCATCAGTCCGGTACACACCCTCGAGAAATTCCTCGGGTTGGGCCGCGAGCTTGCGGAGATGGGTTGTCACTCGCTGGCCATCAAGGACATGTCGGGAGTTCTGGCACCGGTGATGGCGGCGCGACTTGTGAGTGGATTGAAAAAGGCGACCGGGTTACCGGTCACGGTGCACAGTCACGACACCGCCGGGCTGGCGGGGGCCGCCTACATGGCGGCGATTGATGCCGGAGCGGATGCGGTTGAGACATCGATCGCACCCTTTGCCAACGGCACCGCGCAGCCGGACACCGTCAGGATGCTTGCGATGCTGGAGGGGCACGCCCGCAGGCCGGGTCATTTCGATGCCGGGCTGTTGTACGAGATCCGGTTGTTGCTGGAAGAAACGTTCGGCGAGCTGGGAGCCTTCACCGAGCCCGCCAACGACCGGACCGATCCGGACATTCTCGCCTTCCAGATTCCCGGCGGCATGCTCAGCAATTTCCGTGTCCAGCTCAAGGAGTTGAACATGAGCGACCGCATAAGCGACGTGATGAAGGAGATTCCGGTGGTGCGTGAAGCGCTTGGATGGATTCCGCTGGTGACGCCGACTTCGCAGATCGTCGGTACCCAGGCGATGTTGAACGTCAAATTCGGCCGCTGGAAAAACATCGCGCCTGCGGCGATGGACATTGCGTTGGGCAAATACGGGCGTACACCCGGTCCGGTTTCGGCGGAGCTGCTTGCCAAGGCACCGGCGGATCGTGCGGATTCCGTCCCGCTGCCGCCGGGAATGCCGGCATTGCGGGAAAAAGTCGCGGAGGCGGGCTTGCCGGTGACCGACGAGGCGTGCGTGCTTTACGCGATGTTTCCCCAGCAGACCGCGGCCTGGTTCCGGGGCGAGCGGCCAACACCGCCGAAGGTTCCTGAGTCCAAGCCGAAAGAAGCTGCGGCCGCGCCCAGGAGCACGCGCCGCATGTGGATCTCGGTGGGAGGAGTGAGCCGCGAAGCCCTTGTCGAATCCCTGTCATGAATGCCCCCACCCCATCCCCTCATCCGGACTCGGTCTATCAGCGCATGGAGGAACGCATCGCCGAATTGGAGCAGCGGCTCCAGGCCATGGAGGCCGAGTCCGTTCCATGGCATGTCATTGCGGCCGCCGTGGCGGCAGTGGTGCCGGACGCAAGAATCGTGAGCATCGCCGAGGTTCCGTCGCAACGCCTGTGGGAGACATCGGGGCGGCTGCGCAACGTTTCATCCCATCAACTGAGAAATTCACACAACCCGAGATTCAGATAACACATGTCAAACACACTCCACCAACACCAATGTGTCCTGCCGTTTCCGGTGCCGCCGGAAGCCGCCGCCATTTTGCAGGCCGCGCCATCCGTCATTGTGGCCACCTCGTCCGACGAGCTGGTCGAGCTGGCCGTGCGTGACGCCGTCAATGGCTGGCATGAGGTCGCCTACGACATTCCCGGCAGGGGCCGCGTGGTTGAAGCCCGCGTGTGTCGTGCGCGAAACGGGATCAATGCCAACTATCTGGAGCCCTACATGCGCCGGAGGGATCCGGACTGCATGGTGATCGGCGATGACAAACCCACCGACAAGCCGACGTTCAACGAGCGTTATGGCAGGGATTTCGAGGGTTTGCGCGAGGAGACATTCGAGTGGCTCAAGACGCAGGAGCTTGCGGTGTTTCCGTTTCATGCGGGTTTGGCGGGCGAGGGTACCGACGCGTTGGTGATCGCCCCGGCCAACGCCGGATTTTTCGCGCTGGGCCTGGCGATGCTGCAGGGGATTCTCGATTACCGCAGCGTGCCGGAGAATTTCGCGCCGCGCGCCATCATCTATGTCGCGCCGCCGTTCCGGCACACGCACTTCGAGGGCAGGCAGATCGTGGTTCACAACCGCCTGGATTCCGCCCACGAATTGTTCAGCTACAACCTCTATCCGGGACCGAGCGCGAAAAAAGGAATCTATGGGGTGCTGCTCAACATTGGTGAAGCCGAACACTGGGTCACCATGCATTGCTCAACCGTCCAGGTCATCACTCCCTATGACAACAAGATCGTCATCTCGCACGAGGGTGCCAGCGGTGGTGGAAAAAGCGAGATGCTGGAGCAAGCCCACCGCCAGTCCGACGGATCGCTGCTGGTCGGTCACAATCTGGTCAATGGGGACCGGCGTCTGCTCACCTTGCCGCGCGGTTGCGAACTGAGGCCCGTCACCGACGACATGGCGCTTTGCCACCCCAAGCTTGAGAAGGGGCGTGGCAAGTTGAGCCTGATTGACGCCGAGGATGCCTGGTTTGTTAGAATCAACCACATCACCGGGTATGGGATCGACCCGCATTTGGAGAAGCTGACCGTGCATCCGCCGGAACCGTTGTTGTTCCTGAACGTGCAGGGGCATCCCGACGCCACCTCTCTGATTTGGGAACACATCGAGGATGGGCCGGGCCAGCCGTGCCCGAATCCGCGCGTGATCATTCCGCGCGAGATCGTGCCGGGCATCATCAAGGGCGCGGTGGATGTCGATATCCGCAGCATGGGAGTGCGCACACCGCCATGCACCGCGGACCAGCCGACTTACGGCATCATCGGGATGTTCCATTTGCTGCCGCCCGCATTGGCATGGCTTTGGCGCCTGGTGGCTCCGCGCGGGCACGCCAACCCCAGCATTGTCGCCAGCGAGGGCATGTCGTCCGAGGGGGTTGGCTCATACTGGCCGTTTGCCACGGGCCGCCGGGTGGATCACGCCAACCTGTTGCTCAACCAGATCATCGAAACCCCCGAGGTGCGTTACATTCTAACACCCAATCAGAACATTGGCGCGTGGGAGGTGGGATTCATGCCGCAGTGGATCACGCGGGAATACCTTGCCCGCCGGGGAGGCGCGCGATTCACCGACAAACAGATGAAGCCGTCGCGGTGTCCGCTGCTTGGCTACACTCCGGGCAAGATCGTCATGGAGGGCCGCACCCTGGGGGTTTGGTTTTTCGAGGTTGACCAACAACCGGAGGTCGGGACCGCCGCCTACGACCGCGGTGCGGAAATCCTCGAGGAGTTCTTCCATCGCGAACTGAACCAGTTCCTTGTGGACGACCTGTTGCCGACCGGCCGGAAAATCATCGAGTGCTGCCTGTCCGGCGGGACATTGGAGGAATACGAGGGGTTGCTGGACATGCAAACGCTGGCCCCTGCCTGAATTTGACGCCGCAACGACATGGAGGGCTTTGATCTGACACTCGGGCGCGGGAGAAAGCCGCGTTTTGAGGACGCGCCCGCGGAATTCCGCAGGCGGGTATCCGGAGTGGATTACATCCATCTCAAGGGTCGCCAGAACGGGGATCTGTTCATCACCCGGCATGGTTGGGAGGCGGCGGGCTCGATCCTTCCCGAGCGATGGTTCACCGGTGCGCAGTTCAGCAAGGCAGGCCGGGCGCTTGCGGGTGCCACGGGAGCCGTTTACCGCGTGCCCGTGGCCCATCCCGCCCGGAGCCGCTTTGCAATCGTGGTGAAGTTCAGCCGTTTCGGGCAGGATGTCGGGATCACCGTCGCGGGAGATGAACTGACGGAGGACGCCGATTTCATGACGAAGGTGGATCATGCCGAGTTTCTTCCTCCGTTTGAGGAATTCGGCAACCTGATGCGGCTGCGGGCGGTCTGCCGCGGGCACTTTGCGACCAAGGCGCCACTGGCCATCTACTCTCCGCCCGATCGCCATCTCGCGTGGCAGCTTGGCCGCAAAAACCACCTCCAATCGACCTTTTCGAGGAGATTGAGCGCCAGTCAGGCCGATGACGGCTGCCAGGTTCGATACGACTGGGAGCGGCTTTACATCCTGCTTTACCGGTGGATGGACGGGCTGGATGCCGAGCAGGCATGTTCCGCCGGACTGATCAGCCAGGCCAGGATGAGCGAGTTGACCCGCGATTCGGCCGCGCTTTTGCGCCGGCTCGGCTGGATGGTGCTCGACCACAAGCCGCGCCATTTGATACTTCGTCAGCACCACCGGACCCGCAGGTTGCTTGTCCGTCACGGCAAGCCGGTGCTCGGCCTCGTTGATTACGAGCTGCTGGTTCCAATCACCGCCACCTAACAAACACACACCCCGTCATGCTCAATATCGCGCTCTTCGGTCCTCCCGGTGCCGGCAAAGGCACCCAGTCGGAATACCTCATCAAACGTTTCGACCTGTTTTACATCTCCACGGGGGACATGCTCCGCCGTGAAATTGCGGCCGGGACGCGTCTTGGCGAGGAAGCCCGCGGGATCATCGCCGCCGGGGGGCTGGTTTCCGACGAGATCATCGTCCAGATCATCGAGAAAACCATCAAGGACAACCCCCAGGCGGCCGGGTTTCTCTTTGATGGCTTCCCGCGCACGTTCATCCAGGCCTACATCCTCGACGGCTTGATGTTGAAGCTCAACACCTCGCTGAGCTGCCTGATCAACCTGCAGATTCCCGAGGAGGTGTCGGTGGCGCGTTTGCTCAAGCGCGGGGAGACCTCCGGGAGATCCGATGACAACGAGGCCGTCATCCGCAACCGTCTCCGCGAGTATCACGACAAAACCCTGCCGGTCCTCCAGTTCTACCGCGACAAGGGGCAGCAGTTCGACATCGACGGCACCCGCTCGATCGAGGAGGTTCGCGAGGATATTGTCAGGATCCTCCAGCGCGAGCTCGACAAGAATCTCTTCAATGTCGTGCTTTTCGGCTATCCCGGTTCAGGCCGCGGGTCGCAGGGGCGGGCGCTCGCGCAGAAATACGGCCTCGAATATGTCGCCACCGGCCGCATGCTGGATGAGGAGATCCGCAAGGGAACCGAGACCGGCATTGCCGTCAGGGACCTCTACGAAAGCGGCGGGCTGGTCCCGGATGAGATCGTGGTCCGCCTCATCGAACGGAAAATCGCGGAATCCAAGGGCGTGAAGGGATTCATCTTCAAGGGATATCCGCGGACGCTTGTGCAGTCGTACATCCTCGACGGCCTGCTCCGCAAGCACGGATCCAACATCTCGAAGGTCATCGACATCGAGGTGCCCACCCTGGATCTCATCCAGCGGCTTGACGCCCGCAGCCGCACGGAGCACCAGATGCCCTACGACTCCAGTACCGGCCGCATTGTCAAACGGCTTCAGGAACACGAAACGAAAACCATTCCGGTGATCGACAAATACAAGAACGAACGTGAAGTCGCCACGGTGGACGGAACCGGAACCTTCGAAGAGGTCTTCGAACGACTGTGCCATGAGGTGGAAGACGGCATGCGGAGGTCGAGGTGAGGTTGGAAGGAGACTGGATATGGGGGGCTGCCTGAAATGGCAGTAGTGCCTTTTTCCCGTGTGAGCCATTCTGGTGTGATTTTTGCACCAAATAAAATTGCGTTGCCCGGATTTGGCGCTAGGCTGTAGCGCATGAAGCAGCCAGCAACCAAGGCCAAGCGCGGCCGTCCAGCGGCGGAGGCCAGCGTGCGGATCAGTCCGCGTTTCCCGGCATCGACCGCCGGATTGCTGGAGCGGGCATCGGCGCTGCGCGGATTGACGGTCACGGGTTTCGTGCTGGAGGCGGCTCGCGTCGCTGCAGAGCGTGTGATCGCCGAGGAATCCCGCTGGCAGCTCGATGAAAGTGAAACCCGGGAAATGCTGCGCTTGTTGGCCCGCCCTCCGAAACCGAACGCAGCCGCCCGCAAGGCCGAATCTTTGATCGCTGATGTCACGATTCGTTCTTGAGCTTCTTGATGCCACGCATGACCGGAAGTCATTCGCTTCCGGACTTGCATCGGTGGACGACTACTTGAAGCAAACCGCCCGTGGCCATACGGAAAAAGGTGTGAGCCTCACACGCGTGTTGGTCTGCGCGGAGGCCAAGGCGCCCAAGGCGATTCTGGGATATTTCACACTCACGCCTTGCATGGTCGAAGCCGCGGGTTGGCCGGAGGTGCCGAAAGGGCTGCCGCGGAATCCGGTCGGTGCGGTCCTCTTGGGAAGGCTGGCCGTGGATGTGTCGATGCACGGCCAAGGAATCGGCACCCGCCTGTTGGCGCTGGCCCGCCGTATTGCTGCCGACTCGCTTGGTGGAACCGGCGGCATCGGCATGGTGGTCGATGCTGCCTCGGAGGAGGTCGTCGGGTTTTACCAACGGCACGGATTCCAGTCCATCCGGGAGCGTTCGCAGCGCTTGTTCCTACCGACCCGCTCGCTGGTGACATGAGAGGTTTCACCGCACAAGCCACGATTGTCCAAGCCTTCCGTATGATTGCGGCTCGGGCCCCTTTCATCCCACCGCGGAGATGATGCCTTCGCCGGTTTCCTGTTTCAGGCGGAGCTGGCCGCAGGCGGCATCGATGTCATGGCCTTTCTCGAGACGCAGGGTGGCTTGGACACCGGTGTTTTTGAGGACATCGCGGAAAGCGCGGCAGCGGGTGTCCGACGGGCGTTTCCAGTCGAGTCCCTCGACGGTGTTGTAGGGAATCAGGTTCACCTTGGCGTGGAGGCGGCGGGCATGGCGGGCGAGGATGGCCGCCTGATCGAGAGAGTCGTTCACGCCATCGATCAGGATGTATTCCAGCGTGAGTTTTTGTTTCTTGCGGGAGTTCCATAAATCCAGCGCATCAAACAGCTCGGCGATCGGCCACTTCTTGTTCACCGGCATGATTTGCTGGCGGACCTCGTCGGTGGCACCGTGGAGCGAGATGGCGAGGCGGATTTGTTGCGGGTGTTCGGCGAGGCGGCGGATCTGCGGGACCAGTCCGGAGGTGGAGATCGTGAGGTGGCGCGCGCCGAGGTTGAGCGTGGGCTCTCCGGTGATGAGCGCCACCGCTTCTAACAAATGATCGGCATTGGCGAGGGGTTCGCCCATACCCATGAAGACCAGGTTGTCGACGCGTTCTCCGGACAATTGCTCCGCGGCGAGGACCTGTCCGGCGATTTCCGAGGCATCGAGGTTGCGGGTGAATCCGGCGAGGCCGGACGCGCAGAAGCGGCAGCCGTATGCGCAGCCGACCTGGGAGGAGACGCAGAGCGTGCGGCGGTCCGAGGATTCGCCATAGAGCGCGGGGCTGGCCGGGATCAGCACGCTTTCCACGTAGCGGCCATCGTGCAGGCGGAACAGGAACTTGCGGGTGGTGTCCGCGGAGCCCTGGGTGGTGGTGTGGGTGAGCGCCGAGATGCGGAATGAAGCGGCGAGTTTCGTCCGCAGGGCGGCGGGCAGATTGGTCATCTCCTCGATCGAGGCGACCTTCTTTTTCCAGATCCAATCGAGAATCTGGCGTGACCGGAACGAAGGTTCGCCTTGTTCCTCCAGCCACGCGGCGAGTGCCTGCGGCGACAATCCGGTAAGGGCTGGAAGAGGCATGAGGCGGCGGTCAGGAAATGTGCGCCTTGTAGGCCCCGGCATCCATCAGGTTGGAGGCGTCGGCGGGGTTTTTGACGCGCAGTTTGAAAATCCAGCCTTTGCCGTAGGGGTCGGTGTTGACGAGTGACGGATCGGCTTCGACCTCCGGGTTCACCTCGACGACTTCGCCGCTGACGGGGGCGTAGATATCGCTGGCGGCTTTCACGGATTCCACCACGGCGGTCGGGTCTCCGGCATCCACCGAACGGCCGACGGCGGGGAGTTCGACGAACACCACGTCGGTGAGTTCTTCCTGGGCGTGATCGGAGATTCCCACGGTGGCGATGTCGCCCTCGAGGCGGATCCATTCGTGGGACGGGCAGTAGCGGAGGTCGGATGGGACATTCATGGGGTGGAAACGGTGGGGATTCAGGCGGTGGGTTTGTAGAAGGGTTTCTTGACGACTGTTGCGGGGAAAATGCGGCCGCGAACATCGATGCCGAGCCCGGTACCGGGTTTCGAGAAAGCGGCGGGAAGATAGGCCATGGCGATCCCGGTCATCAGTGTGGGAGAGAGGGCGCCGCTGGTGAGCTCGCCGATGACATTTCCGGCAGTATCGACCACCGGGTAGTGGGCGCGCGGCGGGGCTCCCTTGTCGGTGTATTGGATGGCGGTGAGTTTCAGTGGCGGGCCATCGGCTTTCTGGCGGGCGAGGGTATCGCGGCCGATGAAGTCGCCTTTTTCGAGATCGCAGAAAAACCCGAGGCCGGCTTCGATCGGGCTGCGTTCCGGCGAGAGGTCGTTGCCATTGAGCGGGTAGCCCATTTCGAGACGCAGCGTGTCGCGGGCACCGAGGCCGCATGGGGCGGCGCCGGCGGCGAGGAATCGATCCCACCAGACATCGGCGGATTCGGCCGGGCAGAAAAACTCGAATCCGTCCTCACCGGTGTAACCGGTGCGACAGATGATTTCGCCCGAGGCGGTGATCAGGATGCCGTTGCGCGGTGGCAGGGAAACACCGGGGACCGAGGTGGCGAAAATCTCTGCGGCGAGCGGGCCTTGAATGGCCATGCCGGCCCACAGGTCGCTTTCATTGCGCAGGACGATGTCCTCATCCTGGCGGCCGGCCATCCAGAAAAAGTCCTCATCGATCATCGAGGCGTTGACCACCAGAAAGTAGCTGGTTTCTCCGGTCCGGTAGGCGATCAGGTCGTCGATCACGCCGCCGGCTTCATTGAGCATCAGCGTGTATTGCCCTTGTGAGGGAGCGAGCTTGAGGATGTTGTTGGTCAGCAGGCGGTTCAGCCAAGGTCCTGCGTTCGGGCCGCTGACGAAGAACTGGCCCATGTGGGAGATGTCGAAGATTCCGGCCTTGGTGCGGACGGCCTTGTGTTCCTCGATGATGGACGCATATTGGACAGGCATGTTCCAACCGGCGAAGGGAACGAGCCGGGCACCAAGCGCGAGGTGGGCGCTTTCGAGAGGAGATCGTTTCAGGGCGGACATGCGCGGCGAGCTTGCTGGCGGGTTGGGGCTTTGTCAATGCGGCCCATGTTTCGCAGAATGATGGGAAAATGCGGATTGCCTGCGGGCGGTGGATTTCTAGATTCGCGGGCGTGAGTCCTTCGTTTCCCGTTTCCCTTCCGCGTGCGTGGGCCGAGATCGATCTTGGCGCGATGAAAGCAAACCTCCAGGTGGCGCGGGAGGTCTCGGGATGCGGCATGATGGTGGTGGTCAAGGCCGGGGCCTATGGCCACGGGTTGGAGGAAATCGCCCGGGCGTTGTCATCGGAGCCGGTCGAATTCTTCGGCGTCGCCAACGTCGGGGAGGCCCGCCGGATCCGCGAGGCGGGTGTGCAAACTCCGGTTTATTTGCTCGGTGCCACCTGGGCCGGTGAGCGGGAGGAAATCGTGGCGCGCGAATGGACGCCGTGTTTGTCGACGCTGGAGGAGGCCCGGGATTTCGACCGGATCGCGGGCCGCATGGGAAAAAGGCTCAAGGTTCATCTGGCGGTGGATACCGGCATGGGGCGCGGCGGTTTCCTAACGGATCAACTGCCGCAGGTGATGGGGATTCTGGATTCCCTGGAGCATTTGGAGATCGAGGGTATCGGTTCGCACCTGCCATCGGCCGACGAGGATGATGACTTCACACGGCGGCAGATCGCCGTTTTTGAGTCGGTATTGTCGGAATTGGGAGGGCCCGCGCGTTTCAAATGGCGGCACTTGCTCAACAGCGCCGGTTTGATTGGCTATCCGCAGGGGTTGTGCAACCTGGCGCGCCCCGGGTTGATGCTTTACGGCACCTCGCCGATGCCTGGCTTCCAGCAGCGGTTGTCCAACGTGATGACCCTCAAGTCCCGGGTCACCCTGGTGCGCACGCTGCCGGCCGGGCATGGTGTGTCCTACGGGCGGCAGTTTGTAACGGTGCGGCCGACGCGGGTGGCGACGGTTGGAATCGGTTATGGCGATGGCTATCCGCGCCATGTTTCCGGGAATGGAGCCGATGTCTGGCTGGGCGGGAAGAGGTGCCCGGTCCTCGGGCGCGTGACCATGGACCAGATCATGGTGGATGTCACCGGCATGGATGACGTGCGCGAGGGCGACGAAGTCGAGATTTTCGGGGCAAACATCCCGGTGGCGGAAGTTGCGGAAAAGGCGGGAACGATTGCATGGGAGATTTACACCGGCATCACGCCGCGAGTACTGCGGAAATACGCGTGATTTTTCCCGGAAACTCATTTTTTTGTTGGATTGGTTTTTCGCGGGCGGCAATCTCCGCATACACCCATTGTGTAACCCAATTATGAAAATGTCAGATCGTCGACTCTTCCTCAAACAGACGCTAGCAGCCACGGCCGCCTCCACCTTCGCCATCGGCAGGAGCGGTGCCGCACCCGCCAACGAAAAAGTGAACATGGCCTTCATCGGCATCGGCAACCGGGCCGAGGAAATATCACGTTCATTGATCCAGACCGGACTCGTCAATGTGGTCGCATTCTGCGATGTGGATGAAAAACAAGGCGCGGGCCTGCGCAACCAATTCCCGAAGGTGCCGTTCTTCCAGGATTTCCGCAAGATGTTCGACAAGATGGCCAAGGAGATCGATGCCGTGTGCGTCGGCACTCCGGACCACACCCACTTCCCGGTCTGCATGCTGGCGGCATCGCTGGGCAAGCATTTCTACTGTGAAAAACCGCTCACCCACACATTCCATGAGTCCGAACTGCTGATCGCCGCGGAGCGCAAATACAAGGTGGCCGCGCAAATGGGCAACCAGGGGCACTCGGGCGACAATTTCTATCAATTCAAGGCGTGGACCGAGGCCGGAATTATCAAGGATGTCACCTATATCGACGCGTTCATGAACAGCCCGCGCCGCTGGCATCCATGGAAATTCGACGGATTCCAGACCGGCGAGACGCTTCCCGCGCACATCGACTGGGATACCTGGACCGGTCCGGCCAAGGAAAATCCATACAGCCAATATCTGCATCCCGGAAACTGGAGGAGCTGGTTTGAATATGGCAACGGTGCCTTCGGCGACTGGGGTCCGCACATTCTCGACACCTGCCACCGCTTCCTCAAGCTGGGACTGCCGACCCAGATCGAAGCGGTCAAGCTCGACGGCCGCCGCAAGGAGATTTTCCCGATGGCGTCGACGATCAGCTTCAAGTTCCCGGCGCGCGGCGACATGCCGCCATGCGAGGTGGTCTGGCGCGACGGCGTGCAGAACCGCCCGGAGCTGCCGGAAGAGATGAAGGGCATGGGCCTTCCCGCCAATGGCAAGATCATCCGCTCCAAGGAACTGGTGTTCACCGGCGAGACCCATGACAAGACGCTCTCGATTGTTCCCAAGGAAAAGGCCGAGGAAATGAAATCGAAGCTGCCGGACTACAAGTCCAACGAGACGAGAAACCACTTCATGAACTTCGTGCAGGCCTGCCGCGGGGAAATGGAATGCAAGTCCAAGATGTCGGTTGCGGCCCCCTTGTCGCAGGTGTTCCTGCTCGGGGTGATCGCCCAGCGTCTCGGCGGCAAGCTGGAGTTCGATCCGGTCGCCAAGAAGATCACCAACAACCCGGAAGCCAACGCCCTGCTCAACCCGCCGCCGCGCAAAGGGTGGGAGGAGTTCTACAAGATCTAATCCGCGGCGGATCCGCCTGTGATTCACGGCCTCGGGGGGATTTCCCTCCGAGGCCGTTTTTTTTGGGTCGGTCGGGCTGGGTGGAGACTGTGGCAAATCGCCGAAATGAGAGCCCCGCCTTGCCATGGCGTGCGCGGCGGGTATGTTCGGCGCTCTCCCGCATGACGCCGTTTTTGAGAAAAATCCTGGGAATCAATTGGGTGCTCGTCTTTGTGATGTACGGGCTCCTGATTTTCGGGGTTTTCATGATCGAGAGCGCGGCGCGCCATCTTTATGTTTCAAAGGATGTGGCCGTGCAGTTTGGTGGCGCGGGGGCTTATTACGCATGGATGCAGCAACGCTGGATCCTTGTGGGAAGCGTCGTTTATTTCGCCGTGGCGCTGGTCGATTACCGGTGGATCCGCTGGTTGGGCATTCCATTCTATGTGGTGAGTCTGGCGTTGATGGCGATGGCCATCCAGAAAGGTGACTCGGTCCACCGGCTTGATCTTTTCGGATTGTCCTTTCAACCCGCCCAGCTCGGTATTTCCTCGGGAATCGTGATGATCGCCTGGCTGGTGCAGGATCTGCCGAAGTTGCACCGCTGGTTTGGCGCCCCGTTCATGAGGATCGGCCTGATCGGGGTGATTTCCGCCGTGCCATTTCTGATGGTGATGAAAATGGGCGACATGGGATCCGCGTTGGTCTGGCTGCCGGTCGTGTTTGTGGCCCTGCTGGTGGGTGGCGCCCCTTTCCGCTATCTTTCGTTCATGGGGATGATCGCCGCCGGGGTTCTTCCGTTGTTATACTATATCGCCCTGCCGATGGTCTCCGAGCGCGGACCGGAGCGGATCGACACCTGGCTGCGCATGGTGCAGGGACAGGAAGTGGACATCAAGAATGAAGGCTATGCGCCGCACAACATCTCCATGGCCGTCGGCAAGGCGGGCTGGAAGGGAGTCGGCTGGAAGGCCGCGGGGTCGATGCACGACAAGGCCTTCATTCCCAAGGACACGGCCCACAATGACTACATTTTCGCCGTGATCGCAGAGGAGCTTGGATTCCGCGGCAGCCTGCTGCTGCTGAGCGCGTTCGCGCTGCTGATGATCCAGATGCTTTTCATCGCGTTTTACAGCAGGGACGTGTGCGGCCGCTTGCTGGCAAGCCTCGTGACCGCCCTGGTATTCGCGCATGTCTTCGAGAGCATCGGCATGTGCGTGCTGCTCACCCCGATCACCGGGATTCCCATGCCGTTCGTGAGTTACTCGGGCACCTTCGTGGTGATCTGCATGCTTTTGTTAGGTCTCGTCCAGAGCGTCTGGATCCACCGCAACATCCGGCCCGCAGTGCCGGAGAAAGGCCGGATCGATTGATTTGATCGGCAAGGATGGCTGAGGAATGAGCCATACGGCCAAGTGGGATGCCACAGGTTCCCTTGACATGTTCCCGAATCCCGCATTTTCTCGATCACCCCCATCCCCCCATGATCCGCTGGAAAAACGTCGTTTGGTTTCTCATGTTGGCTGCATCGCTTGATCCCGCCAGCGGTAGGGAAGAACCATCCTCGAAACCCCGGCCCGGCGAGCCAACCACGATCACCTACCTTTTTTCCGAGCCCGATGGCGGCGACTTCGCGTTGCTGCCGAACCACGATGACAAGGGCTGGCAAAGCGGGACATTGGAACAGCTTGCGCTTGCGGTGAGCAAGGAGAAGCCGTCGCAGGTCTATGTCAGGATGGCGGTCGATCACACTTCGGAAACCATCAACAATTTCCATTTCCGGATCCGGCACAGCGGCAGCTTCGATCTTTTTCTTAACGGGCTGAAATGCGCTGGAGCCGGCCACGCGTCGGATGAAGCGAAGGACTACGTCATCGCCGCCCGTAGAACGGAATCGATCGGCAAAAACCTCTATGCCATCCGGTTCAGGCAGGCGCATGGCAACGGGCACTTCCTTGAGATCGAAACCAGGAACGCGCCGTTCATCTGCACGGACAAAACCACGGGTTATCCCAAACCGGTGATCGGAGACATGGTGCGCGACGCGGATGCCTGCATGAATTCCCAAGGAGAATATTTCCTGACCGCGACGCGCGGCGATCAGGCATTCATGATGCCCGGGACGCAGAGCTGGCTGAAGAATCCCGGAATCGAGGTGTATCGTTCAAATGACCTGAAGAACTGGAAATCTCTCGGCTGGGTCTGGACTTTCGATCGCGACGGGACATGGAACAAGGAATCCGGAACCTTCTGCGGACGGGGGCCGGCCCGCGGCATCTTTGCTCCGGAGATCAAGTTTTTCAGGGACAAATACTGGATCAACTACTCGGTCAACCATGCGACGGCCACGCATGTGTTCGGCATCGGCATCCTGTGTGCTGACAAACCGGAAGGACCTTACCGTGACACCTCGCCGGACAAACCGATCACGGATGGATACGACTCGAACCTGCTGCCCGATGATGACGGCAACGTTTACCTGCTCAAACACGGCGGCTTGATCGCGAAAATGAACGCGGACATGTCGGCCGTCACCGAGCCTTTCCGCCAATTGAGGCCCTCCAACTATCCCCAGGTCGGATACGAGGGCGTGCACATGTTCAGATACAAGGGAAAGTATTATCTCAGTGCCGCCGAATGGAACGTGCACGCCGATGGCAAGATCAGCTATGACAGCATGATCGCCTCTTCAGACCATGTTTACGGACCCTTCGGCGAACGATACTGCGCCGTGCGCTATGGCGGCAACTCCAGCTATTTTGTGGGCAAGGACGGGCGGTTGTACGCGACCCCGTGGAGCTACCCGGAAAGCGGTGATCATTGGCAGCGCGTTTCAGTCGTCAGGATCGAGGCTGGTGCGGATGGCAGGCTCGGCGTCGAATCCGAGTGACCCGCTCACGTGGGCAATCACGGCAGGCGCGTTTCCACAACTACTCGAACAGTTGGAATTCCGCGATCGTCGGCACATCGGATGCCTCGAGGATGTTGAGGCGGAAGGCACCCGCTTTCACCGGTGATGGAAACATGATTTTCATATCGGCTCCGATGGATGTGCCGGTGGTAATGGTTTTCCATCCGTCCTGCGTCCGGGCCTGGATCTCATGCCTGGCAACGCGCATGTAATCACCTTCATCCAACAAGGCGGAGCGGATTGTGCGAACGCCGTCGAATGCGATCTCCAGCCAGCCCGAGCGGCTGTCGGCGGCGGCACCCCAGCGCGTCTGGAGGTCGTCATCGGTGGCCTTGTCCGCTTCATAATTGGGAGCCGGCCAAGTGCTGGAGGCGCTCGCCTTGCCGGCAACCGGCGTCGGGAGATTGGCCTTGTTTCGGATCATTCCGCCGACCTCGCGAAGTGTTTTCACATCGATGTCGCGCAATTTACCCTCATAGTCCGGGCCGACGTTGATGGAAAAAATGTTACCGTATTTCACCGCTCCCAAATAGTCGCGGTAGAGTTTCCGCGCCGGCAGGACCAGTCCGTCATGCTTTGGAAGCGAATAGAACCACATCGCCCCGCCTTCATGCGGAGGCAGGATGGGATAGGTGAACTCCGCAAGCAGATAGTCCTTGGAAGGGGCGTTTCTCATGTGCGGCCCGGCCGCCGCATGATCGTTGAGCGGCCCGGGTTTTCCCATCTCGCCGACCCGGATGTTGGCCCCGTCCTGGTCGCCGTGATTGAAGCCGATGAAGCAGCCGGGCTGGAGTTTCTTGCAGTGGGCGATGAACTCCGCGTGGCTGAGGCCGCCGGTGCCGGCGGCGTGGTCCACCCACAGGTATTCGATCGGACCATAGCGGGTGAGCAATTCGGTGAGCTGCGCGCGTTCCTTGTCCGCGTCCTGCCCGGATCCGTTGGGTTGGCCGTCCCTGGCACCGGGCCATGTCCAGTCGCCCTCGGAAAAATACAAGGCCAGTTTGATGCCATGTTTATCACAACTCTTCCTCAACTCGGCCAACACATCCCGGCCCAGTGGCGCCTTGGTCACCTTTCGGTCGGTGGTCCTGGTGTCCCACAAACAAAATCCGTCGTGGTGTTTTGCTAGAAAAAGAATGTATCCCATTTGCGCCTCCTTGGCCGTGCGGGCCCACTGGTCGGTGTCTGCGTCGGTGGCCTTGAAGAACGCCACATCCTCAATCCCCGGCGACCACTCCTTGCCGGAAAAGGTGCTGAAGGACCAACAGATGAACATGCCCCAGCGAAGGTTCTTGAGCTCCTCGGCGCGTTGCTTCATGTCGGGGGCCGTCCGTGGCGGTTCGGCTGCGGTTGCTGTCATTGCCATGATCAGGAAACTGATTGTCAGGTTTGCAAGGGTTTTCATGGGGTGTGTTGATTACGGGGGAATGGGGTTCAATCGTTCAGTGCGCCACTTTGGGCGGGGTTTCCCGGGTGCCGCCGGCATCGCGGGTGTACCATGTTGCAAAGGCGAATCCGTATAAGGCAATGAAAAGAAAACAGCCCAGGGGCATGATGAAACCATAACTCCATCCATACACATCGATGATCCTTCCCATGCACCAGGGCATGATGGCTCCACCGATGATCGCGGTGACCATGAACGATGAAGCGAGCTTGGTTTTCGCGCCGAGGCCGCGGATGGCCAGCGCGAAGTTGGTGGGATACATGATGGACATGAAAAAGAACGAAACAATGAGCGCAGACGCCGAGACCCAGCCGAGATTCGCGATTACTAACAACATCAGCAGCGTGTTGACGGCTGCGTACAGACCGAGCACGCGTTGCGGTGCGATGCGGATTTGGATGGCGCTTCCCGAAAACCTGCCGATGGCGAAGAGCAGGAACGCCAATGAAAGCAGGTATGGCGAGCATCCTTTGGTGATGAACCAACCGCCGTCGATATGCTGATACATGTCGGATGGCAGCAGGCGGGCGATTCCCTCGGAAAGAGCGGGGGTGCGATCGGTGTCCAGGATGTAGGTGATGAAAAACGCGAAAATCCCGCATTGTCCGGCAACATACAGGAATTGGGAAATCCAGCCGAAGATGAAGTGCCGTTCCTTTGCGAGAGAGGGGCCGGATTCATCCTGCGCGGGTGATGCCGTTTTTTCCTCCGGATTGAGATTGGGCACGGGCGTGAAAGTTGTGACGACCAGAAACAGCGCGACGATTCCAGCGACGACCAGATAGGGAATGTATAACTGGGCATTGCTGGCAGCCCCGGCCGCGCCAAGGGTGAATTTACCACCCAGCATGGGTCCGAGAATCCAGCCGATCGCATTGAAGCTTTGCGCCAGATTGATGCGCGAGGATGCCGCCTCTGGTGGGCCAAGCACCGTGGCATAGGGATTGGCCACGGTTTCCAGAAACGTGAATCCCGCGCCAACGGCAAACAGGGTGGCGAGGAACGCGGCATAGATGCTCATGGTGTCGCCGGTCATCTTGGTGACGGGAATGAACACCAGCGAGCCGACGAGGATGATCGACAATCCGGTCATGATGCCACAGCGGTATCCGAAACGCCTGGCGACCATGCCGCCGGGGAATGCCATGAGGAAATAGGCGCCATACCACGCGCCCTGGACCAGCGCGGATTGAGAGTCTGTTAAGTCCAGAGAGTCTTTGAAATGACGGTTGAAGACATCAATCATTCCATTGCACAACCCTGACAGGCAGAAGATGCCGCAAACGAGCAGGAAGGTGACCATGCGGTTTTTCCCATCAGCGGTGGTGAACAAATTCATGGCCGTTGGTGGTCAGACCGTGGTCTTGAGGTGGGTTGTGCCGGCGGTGCAGGCGCGGTCGAGATGGACATAGCCGCCATCGACATGGAGGATCTGGCCGGTGGTGTGCGAGGAGCGCGCGGATGCGGTGAAAACAACGGTGTCGGCGATTTCCCGGGCGGTGGTCGTGCGGTGGCCGAATGGCACGCTTTCATCGAGTTTGCGGCGTGCGAGGGCGGGATCGGGTGCGTTGGCCAGCCAGCGTTCGTATTGCGGCGTGATGACCTCGGCGGGAACCACGCAGTTCACGCGAATGCCGAATTTCCCGAGGTCCACGGCCCATTCGCGGGTCAGCGCGTTGAGTGCGCCATTGGCCGCCGCATATCCGGACGTGCCGCCCTGGCCGGTGGTGGCGGTCTTTGATCCGATGTTGATGATGTTGCCGCGTGAGGCGATCAGCGCGTCGAGCGCATGATGAACGAGCGTGAAGCTGTGCACCAGATTGCGTTCGAGCGAGCGGACGAAATCCTCCGGATCGTGGCGCAGGCTGACCGCATCGTTGCAACCGGCGTTGTTGACGATGACATCGATCCGTCCGTATTTTGAAACGATGGATTGCACCGCGGTGTGGATGGCGCCGGGATCGGTCAGTTCGGCGTGAAATGAATCCGCGTTCAGGCCGGACTCACCGAGTTCCCCGATGATGGCGGCCGCCTCCGCGGGGTTGCGGCCGAGGATGACAGGGATGGCACCTTCCGCCGAAAACGCGCGGGTGATGGCCTCGCCAATCCCCTTGGCTCCGCCGGTGACAATAACGACCTTGTTTTCAAGTTCCAGGTTCATGACGAGGGGTGGCAGGACGGGCCGCCGGGCTCGAAGGTTTTGTAGGTGAGCACGAATTCCTGATGGCCGAGTTCCTCCGAAGCGGTGGCGCGGCCGTTCGCCACGGCGAGCGTGAATTGATAGATTTCGCGGCCGAGATCGTCGAGGGAGGTCAGTCCTTCGAGGAGGCGACCGGCGTCCACATCCATGTCCCCGCGCATGTGGCGGTAGGTTTCCGGATTCGCACAGACTTTGATCACCGGGGAAATCGCCGAACCAACCACCGAACCACGTCCGGTGGAAAACAGGATCACATGGGATCCGCAGGCGATGAGTTCGGCGATCTCGGCAGTGTCGTTGATGTTGGGGAAACCGAAGCGCACCTCACCATCGGGAACGACATCCAACAGGTGCAGGCCAGGCCCTGCCGGAAGCTCGCCGGGTTTGATCAACCCGGAAATGATCGAGTCTCCGCTTTTGCTGTAGGCTCCCATGGATTTCTCCTCCTGGGTGGTGAGGCCGCCTTCGGCGTTGCCTGGGGCGAAGCTGCCGTGACCGAGCGTCGTGTAATACCGTGCCGCCTTCTCGACCGATTCGCGCAAGGCTTGTCCCAGTTCCGGCGTCGCCGCGCGCATCGCCATGATCTCCTCGCAACCGATCAGTTCGCCGGTTTCTTCGAAAATCGCGGTCGCCCCATTGTCTACGAATAGGTCGAAGGCCCTGCCAATACCGGGATTGGCGGTCAGTCCGCTGGTGGCATCCGAACCGCCGCAGATGGTGCCGACGGTGAGTTCGGCGACGTCCATCGGGACGCGTGTGGCCGTCAGGATCTCCGCCAGGGTTCCGGCGATCCACCGGCGGCCGGAATCGATGGTGCTGCGGGTTCCTCCTTCACGCTGGATGACGAGGGTTTCGACCGGGCGGCCGGAGCGGGCCACTGCCGCCTCCAGGGAAGCTCGGTCGAAGCTTTCGCAGCCCAGTGAAACGAGCAGCACCGCGCCCACGTTCGGGTGGGTGCAAAGGGCCTTCATCATGCGGTCCGCATAGGCATTCGGATAGCAACCGCCAAAGCCGATCACGTGAACACCGGAATCGCCGAAGGGTGCGGCGATCGCACGTGCCACGTGGTGGGCGCATTCGACCAGATAGGCGATGACAATCACGTTGCGGATGCCTTTGCGGCCATCGGCGCGCAGGTAGCCGGTGAGTTCAGGTTTCATGGGATTCGGAGGATTCCGTCCCGCGCCGATAGGTGGGCAGGTAATCGCTTTTCATGTTGTGCAGATGGACCGGTTCTCCCGCCCGGATGGATGTGGTGGCGGAGCCAATCGGGACACCGTATTTGATGATCCTTTCGCCGGCGGCGATATCGCGGGCGGCGATCTTGTGGCCGAGGCTGACGCGGGTGCCGAGAGGGATCGCGCGGCCACCGATCTCCAGCAACGTTCCGGGCTCGAGCGTGCGCACGGCAACCAGCACGTTGTCGTCTGGCGAGATGCGCAGCAGCGCGGGTGTGGAGGCGGCATTCATGTTAGAATTTCCCGTGGCGCAGGTAGGCCTCCTTCGGATCAACGCCTTCGAGGATCGCCTTGCGAACCAGACTCTCGGTGGACAGCACCTCCTCGACCCGGGTCGTGACTTCCCCGATCAGTGCGGCCGGAATGACCACCACGCCGTCGTGATCGGCCATGACATAGTCGCCGGTATGGATCGTGACCGAGCCGATCACAATCGGTTCGCCGAATGTTTCGGCCTGCCAGCGGCCGACGATATCGACCGGTGTGAAGTAGCGGCAGAATACCTGGAAGCCGATCCTGCGGATGAAGTCCGAATCGCGGCATCCGCCGTCCACGATATAGCCGCGGACACCGCGCAAGGTCATCGTTTCACTGGAAAGCTCGCCCATGTGCGCCATGGTGGAATCGTTCGGCTGCATCATCACGACGCTGCCCTTGGGGGCCCGGGAAAGCATTTCGGTCCAGGAAAGCAGCGTCTGGTGGGCGTCGAGACCGGGTTTGGAGTTGCCACTGATCGTGTAGATGCGGCCGGCGAGCTTGCGCCCGGGCAGCAGGGGACGGATTGTGTCAGGCAGCACCTGAGCGGGGTATCCCATGGCGCGGAGCACGTCATAGACCGCGCCGGAATAACATTTTTCCAGGCGCTCGGCGAAGCCGTCAGTGAAATCAGTTTGGGCGGGGCGCGGGGGTTCGGATGACATGGTGGGTTCAGGGGGTGGAAAACAGGTTGTCGCAACCGGTGGCGGAAATGTGCAACGGCGGAGCCAGACGTTGATAGCGGAAAAACCCGCTGATGGATATGGACAATAATGCCAAATGGTTGGACGATCTAAATCGCTTGGCGGGGTGATGATCAGCGGTTGTGCCACAGGGGTTTCGAATGGTAACCCGAGGGGGTTATGCCGAAGCGCCTGGTGAATACCCGGGAAAAATATGCGGCGTCCTCGTAGCCGACCCGCGAGGAAACCTCCTTGACCGTCAATGCGGTGCTGGCAAGGAGGTGGCGGGCACGGTCCATCCGCTGGGCCAGCATGTGTTCGAATGGTGTTTTGCCGAACAAGGTGGTGAACCGGCGGTGGAAGTGGTTCGGTGCCATTGCCACGTGTGAGGCGATTTCGGCCAAGGGCGGATTTTCCTGGAAATGGAGCTGCATGAAATCGACCGCGGGTTTCAAGCGCTGCCACTCCGGCTGGAATGCCGGGGTCGCGGCAAGCGGCCGGTTTTCCAGAGCCATGGAAATGAGGGTGAGCAGCATGCCGTGGGTCCGGCAATCCGCCATCGGCGAACTATCCATGCGCGGAAGATTCTCGTCGCTGAAAGGATTTTGGAAAATCTCACAAAGATCCCGGAGTTTTTCCAACGACCAGATACCGGGGCGCTCGCATTGGTAGACTGGCGGAAGTTGATTGAGCAGGTGGTGAAGATAGAGGGACTCCGGCACGAAATGTGCCCAGAAAACCTCCATCGTCCGCAGGCAATGCTGGCGGGTGAGATGGAAACCGGAAATCAAATACGCATGCCCGGCACGCAGCGTTAGGGAATCCGGACCCAATTGAAGAGAGGCTCCGCCGGAAACCGGGAAATAAGCCTTGTAGCAGCGGTCCGTTCCCGTCGCCTTCCTGCTCCAGGATTGATCGCAACGGTGACGACCTCCCGAGAGCAGAATCAGGTTGTAATTGTCGATCATGCCGTTGCCGGCAGAGGTTGAGATCGTCCAATCCGGTGTCAAGAAGATGCTTGCGGCGGATTGGAGCAGCGGGATCGAATGCCGGCGGATTTTTGCAGGCGGATTTTTGCAGCTTGCCAGATAAGTGGGGACTGGCATTTTGGCGGTGCTGCGGATGCAGCACGGTCCTTGCGCTGGTCAAACCTGCAACCGAATCATCTATGAGCAAAGCGGCTTCCTTTTTCATTGTGGGCATTTTGGTGGGAATTCTGGCCGCAGGCGGTTGGTTTGCTTGGCTCGGCAGCAACGGGAAAGGTGAGAAAGCCGGAGTCAGGGTTCTCAAAATCGCGCATTCCCTGCCTACGAGCCATCCGGTCCATCTTGGTCTCGTCGAGCTCAAGAATCACGCCGAGGAGATTTCCGGCGGGAAATTGAAAATCACCATTTTCCCAAACGAACAGCTTGGCACCGAGGTCCAGTGCTTGGAAAAAGTGCAGGCTGGCACTCTGGACATCACCAAGGTCAGTGCCGCCCCTATCGGTAGTTTTGTTCCGGCTTACCAAGTGTTCAGCCTGCCATATTTATTCCGTGACGAGGAGCACTACTGGAAGGTCCTCGACAGCCCGACCGGAGAGGAGATGCTCGACGTGCTCGCCATTCGTGGCGACGGCTCGCCCAGCGGCTTGAAGGGGCTCGGCTATTTTGACAGTGGCAGCCGCAGTTTCTACACCATCAAACCGGTTCTATCTCCGGCTGATCTGCGTGGTAAAAAAATCCGGGTGATGAACGACCAGGTCGCCATGGACATGGTTCAGGCGATGGGCGGATCCCCCACACCCATCGCCTTCGGCGAGCTCTACACCGCTCTCAAGCAAGGTACTGTGGATGGAGCGGAGAACAACCCTCCGAGTTTTGTCGCCAGCCGCCATTATGAAATTTGCAAATACTACACCCTTGATCATCACTCGCGGATTCCCGACGTGATCCTCATCAGCAGCAAGGTATGGGCGACGCTCGACAGCGAGCAGCGCGGATGGATTCAGGAGGCCACCACCCACGCTAGCGTTTTCCAGCGGAAACTGTGGAAAGAAGAAACCGGGAAATCTCTGGAACAGCTGAGGAGAGAAGGAGTGGAGATCATCGAACCGGACCTTGAGTCCTTCCGGGCCGCGTCCTCGGATATCATCGCGAAATATTCCGATAAAACCATCGGCCCGCTGATCGGGAAAATCCAAGCCGTCAGGTAAGCCATGTGGAGCACAATCAAACATCTCGCCACGGCCTTGTTGGGGTGGCTTACGATAGCGGTTTTCCTGTTTCTGGTCGTAGTGGTTCTCGCGGGTGTGTTCAGCCGGTGGCTTCTTGGCGATCAATACCGGTGGTCGGAGGAACTCGCGCGTTTCCTGTTGGTGTGGATTTCATTTCTCGGCGGAGCCATCGCATACATCGATGACAAGCATCTTGGTGTGGACCTGCTGGTGAACCGGCTTGAAACGCATGCCAGGAGGCTGTCCCGCGTGCTGACTCACGGCATGATCTGCGCGTTCGCCCTGTTGGCCATGGGGGTGGGCGGCACCGTGCTGGTGATAGACCGCTTCGATTCCGGGCAACTCATGCCCGCCTTGCAAATCCACAAAGCCTGGTTCTATCTGGCAGTGCCCACCAGCGGATTTCTGATCGCCTTGTTCGCCGCAGGCAATGTGATCGCCATGGCTGCCGGGGCAGGAGACACGACAACCGGGAATTCCAATGAAAAGGAGGTGAACCCATGAGCGTGGGACTTGCGGTGTTAATCGCTGCATTTGTGGCGCTGATGTTGTTCAATACGCCGATCGCTTTTGTCATCGGCATTTCAACCGTGATGGCGGCAATGGCGCTTGGATATGAGGACGTCATGCTGTCGATGGCGCGTGACATGGGCAATGGACTCGACAGCTTCGCGCTGCTCGCCATTCCGTTTTTCATTTTGGCGGGCGACCTGATGGGGGCTGGAGGACTTGCCAGGCGTTTGATCGATTTCGCTGCGGTGTTTCTCGGTCGTTTCCGTGGGGGACTTGCGATGGTCAACACACTGACCTGCATGTTGTTCGGAGCGATTTCCGGGTCTGCGGCGGCCGCAGTGTCCTCTGTCGGCGGCACCTTGATTCCTGAGATGAACCGCAAGGGTTATGACAAGGATTTCAACATTGCCCTCACCGCGACCGCAGCCACCACGGGATTGCTGATTCCGCCCAGTAATGTGATGATTGTTTATGCCGTGGTGGCATCGAACATCTCCATCAGCGCGTTGTTCATTGCCGGAGTCGTGCCGGGGATACTGGTCGGACTTCTGATCATGGCTGCCGCTGTCCTGGTAAGTCGGAAAAATGGCTATGGTGGAGAGGTCGTTGCGGACACTCACACACCGGAGCGGTCTTTCATGGCCTGCACCTGGCGGGCTCTTCCCAGCCTGTTGCTGGTCGTATTCGTGCTTGCTGGCATCCTGACCGGTGTGTTTACCCCCACGGAGGCCTCCGCCGTGGCCGTTTTGTGGTCATTTCTGCTGGCGGTTGTTTTTTACCGAGAGGTAAAGCCCAGGATGTTGCCGCGCCTGATGATTGGCTCGGCCCGTACCACCGGCATCGTGATGCTTTTGGTGGCTGTCAGCCAGGCCATGAGTGGTCTGCTCACCGCAGAACAGGTTCCCCAAGTCGTCAGCGATTTTCTGTTGGCATTTTCAGACAACCCGCTGGTAATCCTGCTGAGCATCAACCTGATTCTGTTGGTGGTAGGGGTGTTCATGGACATGACGCCCGCCGTGCTGGTTTTCACTCCGATTTTTCTACCGGTGGCCACGGGCATCGGTCTGGACCCGGTCCATTTCGGCATCATCCTCATTGCCAATCTGTGTATCGGGCTGTGCACACCGCCTGTGGGCACCTGCTTGTTTCTGGGTTGCAGTGTTGGGAAATCCAACATCGTGCGGGTGTCCGTGGCGATGTTGCCGTTTTACGCAGCCATGCTGGTCGCTTTGGCTCTGGTCACCTACTGGCCCGCATTATCCCTGTGGTTGCCCAAGTGGCTTGGAGTGATGGAATGAGCGCTAACCGTGACAAGGACTGAATTGGCGCTCAGGTCGGTTTTCACGAGTAAGGATACGTGGCTGCGATGGTGCTGACGAGCGGGCGCGGGTTCCGGAAATGACTGTACCGTGTTTTTGGGAGGTTTTTCGGCCGGATATGGCGACTTTGGGAGCCAATCCTAGAGCCGGGGCCGGACCCGCGCTTGCGCTTGCGGGGGAGATGACATAAGAAAACCGCCGATGAAACGCCAACTCACCCTGCTCGCCCTTGCCTTGTTTCCGATTCTGGCCTCCTGTGGATCGAAGACGGAGGAGAAAAAAACCACAGCCCCCGCGCCCGCACCAGCTGCCGAGGCAACGGCTTCGAAAGTCCGTTTGAAAACAAGCCTTGGCGATATTGTCGTCGAGCTCAATGCGGAGAAGGCACCGATCACGGTGAAGAACTTCCTCGATTACGTGGCCAAGAAACACTATGACGGCACGGTTTTCCACCGGGTGATCGACGGTTTCATGATCCAGGGTGGCGGCATGGCGCTGACCGATGGAAGGCTGGTGGAAAAACCGACCGGCGAGGGCATCAAAAATGAAAGCGCCAACGGCCTGAAGAACGACCGCGGCACGATTGCCATGGCGCGCACGCCGGATCCTGACAGCGCGACCGCGCAGTTTTTCATCAATGTGGTGAACAACGACTCCCTGAACCATCCGAGCAACGGCGGATACGCGGTATTTGGCAAGGTGATCGAGGGTATGGAAGTCGTGGACAAGATCAAGGTGGTGAAAACCGCTGCCGGTGACGTTCCGGTGGAGCCGGTGGTGATCACCTCCGCCACCGCCGAATGAACGGTTAGATCCCCTTCATCCCCCACTCCTTCCGATGCCGATGCAACTCTGGCTTTGTCCGCTGCTCGCGTTCCTTCTGGGCTCGATTCCCTTCGGCCTGATCATCTCGCGGGCCAAAGGCGTGAACATCCGCGCCCATGGATCCGGCAACATCGGGGCGACCAATGTGCTGCGGGTGGTCGGGAAGCCTTACGGAATCGCCTGTCTTTTGCTGGACATGCTCAAGGGGTTCGTGCCGGTGGTCATCGCCGTCAACCTGATCCGGATTGACGGCCGTCCGGTGCAGATACCGGTCGGAATCCCCGAAGGGTGGGCGCTGGTGTTGCCCGCGGTGGAAGCATTGAACGGCCAGATCGTACACATTCTGGCCGCCTTGTGCGCCGTGCTCGGCCACAACTACTCGCCATGGGCGGGGTTCCGGGGCGGCAAGGGAATCGCCACCTCGGCGGGTGTCTTGTTAGGACTGATGCCGTTTGCGGTGTTGTTGCTGCTGGCTGTCTGGCTGTTGCTTTTTCTGATGACACGCTACGTTTCGGTGGCGAGCATTGGCGCGGCGGTGGCGTTGCCGCTGCTGACGCTGTGGGGTTCCTGGCATCACGGCAGAATCCAGAACGGCACATGGAACAAGCCGTTGTTCGTGTTTTCCCTGGTCATCGCGGTGCTCGCCATTTGGAAACACCGTGACAACATCCGCCGCTTGCGCGAAGGTTCCGAACACCGGTTCGGCAGGAAAAGCTGAGCCCTGATCCCACACCACCCATTTCATCCGTTTTCATGACCCCATCCCTTCATTCCGCCGCCATTCTCGGTGCGGGTTCGCTTGGCACCGCTCTGGCCAAGCTGCTCGCCCCGAAGCTCAAGTCGATCGTCCTCATTTCCATCGAGCAGGAGTGCGTGGATGGGATCAACCGCGACCACCGGAACCCGAAATACCTGACCTCGATCCCGTTGCCGGAAAACATCCGTGCGACCGGCGACCACCGCGAGGCTCTCGACATGCCAATGGTGATCTTCGCGGTGCCGACGGTGGCGATCCGTTCCGAGGCGGAGAAGCTTGCCGCGCTCGGGTTGTCGCCCGCCACACCTTTGGTTTCCTGTGCCAAAGGGATCGAGCGCAACACCGGGGAACGCCTGAGCCAGATCCTGCGCGATGTGTTTCCCCACAATCCGATCGGCATCCTCACCGGGCCGAACCACGCCGAGGAGATCGCCGAGGATCTCGTGACCTGCGCGGTTGTTGCCTCTGAGGATGCGCAACTTGCGGCCAGCCTGCAGGAGGTGTTCACCCTGCCGCATTTCCGCGTCTATACCAGTGACGACGTCGCGGGGGCCGAACTCGGCGGGGCGGTCAAGAACGTCTATGCGATTGCGGCCGGCATGGCGCACGGGCTCGGGCTTGGCGACAACGCGGTGGCCGCGTTGGTGACGCGCGCGCTCGCGGAAATGACCCGCCTCGGCATGGCCCTCGGCGGGCGCAAGGAGACGTTTGCCGGGCTCTCCGGTGTCGGCGACCTGATTGTGACCTGTTTTTCCGAGCATTCGCGCAACCACCGCGTGGGCCTGGCACTGGGCACCGGGAAAACGCTGGAGGAGGCGGTTGCCTCGCTCGGCATGTGCGCGGAGGGAGTGCCCAACACCCTGTCGATTTACGAGGCCGCCCGCAAACTGGGCGTCCGCACGCCGATCATCGATGCCGTGTATGCGATACTCTATCAGGGCAAACCCGCGGCCATCGCCATGCGCGAGCTGCTCGACCGCGACCCGCGGCCGGAGAACAGCTGAGCCCGCACGTTTCAGCCGCCTTGGCTGGCGAGGAAGGATTTGCGGCAAAGTTCGGCGTATTTCCCACCTTTGGCGAGCAGCGCGGCGTGGGGCCCCTGCTCGATGACCGAGCCTTTTTCCAGCACGTAGATTTGGTCGGCGTTCTGAATGGTGGACAGCCGGTGGGCGATGACGAAGGCGGTGCGGTTCTGCATCAGGTGGTCCAAGGCCTCCTGGATCTGGCGCTCGGTTTCCGAGTCCACCGAGGCGGTGGCTTCGTCGAGCAACAGGATGGGGGCGTTTTTGAGCAAGGCGCGGGCGATCGACAGCCGTTGTTTCTCGCCACCTGAGAGTTTCACCCCGCGCTCTCCGACATTGGTGTCCAGGCCCTCGGGCAGTCCGCGGACGAACGATTCCGCGTGCGCCGCCGAAAGCGCCGCCCACAGGTCGGCGTCGCTGGCGTCGCGCTTCGACAACAGCAGGTTCTCACGGACCGTGCCATTGAACAAAAACGGTTCCTGGGTGACATAGGCCATGCGGTCCCGCAGCGACGACTTCGCCAGCGTGTGGATCGGGATCCCGTCGATGCTGATCGCACCGGAGGTCGTTTCATAGAACCGCGCCAGCAACGAGAGCACCGTGGTTTTTCCAGCGCCGGTTGAACCCACCAGCGCGATCGTTTGTCCGGGCGGGGCTTCGAGCGACACGTTGTGGAGCGTCGGCTGGTCCTGATAGGAAAAGGAAACCCGGTCAAAGCGCACGTGACCGGCGATTTTTTCCGGCAGTTGGGCACCGTTGGTCGAGTTGGCCTCCTCGGCGGAATCGAGGATGTCGAAAACCCGGTCCGCCGCCGCCCGGCCGGACAGAATCATCTGGTTGAGCGAGTTCAGGCGGTCGATCGGCTCGTAAAAAAGCGAGAGGAAAAGCAGGAACTTGGTGAAATCCCCGAGGGTCAGCGAACCGTCCATCACCGCCGCACCACCGAACGCCAACACCAGCACATATCCGGTCATGCGCAGGAACGACATGCCGGGCGAGTAAATCGCCCACCATCTCATCATCCGCAGCGTGGTGGTCCTGAGATGGTCGGAAAAGCGGTTGAAGCGCGCGTGTTCGGCGGTTTCAGCCGCGTAGGCCTTGATCTGGCGGACGCCGGAAATGTTGTCGTGGAGCAGCGCGTTCAGGTCCGAGGCCGCATCGCGCTGGTTGCGGTAGCGGTCGCGCCCCTTGGACGAATAGATCCATGCGCCTAAGGCCAGGAACGGCACCGGCAGGGTGGCCCATGCCGCCACCGTCGGGTTGAGGAAAAACAGGAACACACCGATTCCGAGCACCTGCAGGGCGGCGATCAGCCCTTGTTCGACGCCATCGATAAGCACCCGCTCCATGTTGGTCACATCCTCGACGACCCGGGTCATGATGTCGCCGGTGCGCCGGGTGTCGAACCACCGCAGCGGCAGGCGCTGGATTTTCGCGTATAGGTCCGAGCGGATGTCGAAAATCACCTTCTGCTCGAAGGTGTTGTTGATGAAAATACGCAGGGAGTTCAACCCGTCCTTGGCCAGGAATCCGACCAGGGCAATGAAAATCCAGAAGCCGAACTCACGATGACGGGCGGGGTTCGGGATGATTTGATCAATCACATGGCCGGTGGCATTGGGGAACACAAACACGGCCAGGGTCATCCCCAAGGCGCACAAAAGCTGGGCCAATGCCATTCCCGGATAATGGCGGAGGTATGAGAAAACGCGGAGAATCGACTTCATGGAGACACCCGAGCGATGCCTTCCCCGGCCGATTTTGTAAAGCCAAGGGCAAAATTAGTTGAGGAGTCCCCGAAATTTAAGATTGCCGTGGGGGAATCCGCGTTCCTAGTCTGCTGCCACACGGAACCCAAAGCCTCACTCGCACCAAACCCATGGCCAACGTCTTCGGAATCTTAACCCTTTTCGCGCTCCTGTCAGCCGGCTTCCTCGCCCTCAAGAACAAGGAGAAATATCAACTCGAAATCGAAGAGACGGCCAAGCGGAAGCAGGAGCTCAAGGTCAGTCAGGAACGCCTTGAAACCGCCCGCAAGAATGTCGCCGACACCATCGATGAACGCAAAGGCGTCGATGAGGAGGTGGTCACCCTGACGGAAGAGGACAACGCCCAGCGGGAGAACAACGAAAAGCTCAAGAAGGACATCGAAAGCAAAACCGCCGAGGTCGAAAGCAACAAGCAGGAGCTCGACGCTATCCGCGACAAAACGGCGAAAATCGGCGACCTTCAGGATCTGGCATCCCAGATGCGCACCACCAAGGCCGAACTCGAGGAACTCCAACAGAACATCACCGCTTCTGAAGCCAAGCTTGCCAACCTGACTGCCGTCAATGAGCAGACGGAAACCCAGTCCGGCAACATGAAGACCAAATTCGAGATCATCAGTTCCGGCCGCTCGCTGCCCACTCTCAACACCCGCATCCGTTCGATTTACCCGACCTGGGGATTTGTGACCCTGGCTGCCGGAAACAACGGCGGTGTGGTCAGCAACTCGAAGCTGGATGTGGTCCGCGATGACACCGTGATTGCCCAGCTCCTCGTGACCTCGGTGGAACGGAGCAGCGCGTCGGCAAGCATCGTGCCGGATTCCCTCGCACCGGACACCGTCCTGATGGTGGGTGACCGCGTCGTCCCCACCAAACCCGAGGAAAAACCCGTGGTGACCCCGCCACCGGTTGAGAAGCCTGCGCTTGAGGACAAGGCTTCGGAAGAAGAAGCTCCAGCCGAGCCCGCTGCAGAAGAAGAAGCGGCAACCGATGATCCCTTTGCAGAGGCACCGGCGGAACAAGAGCCTGCGGAGGATAAGGAGCCCGCTGGGGAAGAGGATCCCTTTGGTGAATGATCGCCAGTGGCTCCACACCATCCACTCAACCGCAGCAACCCATTTTCGCATAACCCAACTTTATGAAGAAAGCCATCCTTTACGTAGTCGCCTTCCTGATCGTCGGAGGTGCCATTTACTTCACACTGGAGCACACCCGCAAGTTCGAGGCGCTCCAGACCGTCCGTCTCGACAAAATCAAGCGCAACACGATCGTTTCAGCCGATGCCGACGCCACTGAAACCGAGCTTGGAAAGGAAAAGAAGATCCTTGCGGAATCGAAACAAAAACGCACCGAGCTCACCGAAAGCATTTCCGCGCTGAAATCGACCGGTGCCGGGCTGGAACGCGCTGTGGCGGAACTGGACGGCACGCTCAACGAGCAGAAGGTTGAGTTCAACCAACTCGCCAAAACGATGGAAGAGGTGAACAAGATCCTCAAGGATTTCAGTGCTGACATGGAGGGCGAGGAAGTCACGCTCGATAACCTCGCCGAAAAAATGGAGGCCATCGGCGAAGACAAGAAAGCCCGTGAGGCCAAACTTGAAGAACTGGGCACCCTGATCGGGGCGGCGGAAAAACTTCTTGCCAAAAACCGTGCCGAGCTCGACCGCCTGGTCAAGCGCGACGTGGACCGCAGTGCGCGCATCGGCCGCAACGCCACCGTGTCCGTGGTCACCGCTGTGGACCATGACTGGGGCTTCGTGGTGATCGGTGCCGGCTCGAATTCCGGCTTTTCACCCCAGACCAGCCTGATCGTCCAACGTGACGGTCACATCGTCGGCCGGGTCAATCCGTCATCAATCGAGCCGACCCAGACGATCGCGGAAATTGACTTCAAAACACTTGCTCCGGGTGCACGGATCCAGCCCGGCGACCGGGTCATCCTGGCCAAGCCGAATCAAAACTGAGACTGCCTGACCATTCAACCGCCCGGTCATGATCCGGGCGGATTTCTCCTGAGACCCATCCGCAAGGCTGGGTTTTTTGCCGTCCGTTCGGGGGGACTCCGAACCGCGCTTGCAGTTCCCATCGGCACTGGCTAAGAACCGGTCGTGGCCGCAAAAACAAAAATTCCCTCCGACAGCGCCGGAAGTTTTTTCGCGGTGGTTGGCAGCGATGAAGGAATGGTCCGCGAAAAGGCACTGGCCTTGTTCACCCAGCTCACCGGTGGAGTGGACGATGGTTTCACCCACGAAACCATCGATGGCATTGCCGACAATTCCGACTCGGCCTACGAGATTTGCTCCTCGGCCGTGCAGGCGTTGCAGACGATCCCGATGTTTGGCGGCGACAAGGTGGTCTGGCTGCGCAATGTGAATTTCCTGGCGGACAGTGTGACCGGCCGCTCGCAGCGAACCGAGGCCGGGGTCGAGCGGCTGCGTGCCACGCTTGAGGGTGGGCTGCCACAAGGGGTGAAATTTTTACTCACGGCCCAGGGGGTGGACAAGCGGCGCGGCTTTTGGAAATTCATCGAGAAGGCCGCCGACGTGCAGGTTTATGACCGCATCGACACCAGCCGCGACGACTGGCAGGACCAGGTGGCATCACTGGTCACCAGGCGCGCACGGGAGTCCGGCTTGGAATTCGAACCGGACGCACTCGCGATCTTCGTGCTGCAGGCCGGCGAGCAATCCCAGCAAATCGGCAACGAATTGGAAAAACTTGACCTCTATCTCGGACCGGAGCGCCGGACGATCACCGAGGAGGATGTCAACGTGCTGGTCCCGCTCAGCCGCGAGGCCGTGGTTTTTGAAATCGGCAAGGCCATCCAACAGGGAAACGCCGCGCGGGCCATCCGGCTCATCGACCAACAGCTCGAGGCCGATGAATCAGCGATCGGCATCATGCGGGCCTCGATCATCGGCGTGGTGCGCAACCTTTACATGGCAAAACTCATCGTTGAGCGCTTCAAAGTGCCCACCGGCAGCTATCAGGCGTTCGCCGGGGCGCTGAACCGGCTGCCGGAAAACGACCGTGCGTGGCTACCGCAGAAAAAGGACGGTAGCGGCGTGAATGTTTTCCCCATCTTCCTGGCATTGCCAAACGCGGCGAATTTCGATCTCGCCGGGCTCCAGAACATCATGGAGGCCACCCTCAGGGCCGACCAGGCGCTGGTCACCACCGGACTCGATCACCGCCTGATCCTCCACCGCTTGATTGTCGAAATCGCCTCGGCACGCAAAACCCCGGCCCGGCGGATGGCCGCCTCCTCACGATGAAACTCCTCATTCCCTCGATTGTGATCGGACTTGCCGCCGGTTTGTTAGGCGCGTTGTGCGGCGTCGGTGGAGGCATCGTGATGGTGCCCGCTTTTGTCGCCCTGCTCGGCTTGGACCACAAGCAGGCGGTCGCCACCTCGATGGCGGTCATCATCATCACCGCGGTTGCGGCAACGCTCAACAACGCGCGTGAGAACCAGTTGATCGACTGGAAGGTGGTGGCTGCGGTCGGCCTGGCGTCGGGAGTGGCCGCATGGTTCGGCAGCGACCTGATGCGCGCGCTCAGCAACCAGACGTTGACCCGGATTTTCGGCTGCCTGCTGGTGGTGTTCGGCCTGCGGATGTTGTGGAAAAGCTGAGCCGGCGTCATTCCTCCGGCAGTGTCAGCAATTCCTCGTCCTCCTCGCGGTATTGTTCGAGCAGGAAACCGTCGTTGGCGTGCCAGCGGAGCCAGACCCGGTCACCCCAGCCGGGCGCGGTCTCATCAAGTTGGAATGTCCGGTGCTGTTGTTCGGCGCAGATCCGGTATTCGCCGCAACGCACCCAGAACCGGGTGTGGGACCCGAAGTAAATCACATCCTCGATTGTGCCGGGAACCGCATTGTCATGCGGCCCGATGACCGGCCGCTCGCCGCGCGAAACCATCAGCTTTTCCGGCCGCAACGAGAGGTGGATGCCGTCACCCGGACGCACCGGCTTGTCATTGTCAATCAACACCTCGCCAAGACCGGGAATTTCCGCGCGGGAAAAACGCCCGTCCATCGCCGCCGTGACATGCCCTTCCAAAAAGTTGGTGTCACCGATGAACGCCGCGACAAACGAGGTGCGCGGCGTTTCATAGATTTCCGCAGGTTTTCCAATTTGTTCGATGCGCCCCTGGTTCATCACCGCGATGCGGTCGGAAATCGACATCGCCTCGCCCTGGTCGTGAGTGACGTAAACGAACGTGATGCCGACCTCATCGTGAAGGGCGTCCAATTCGACCAGCAGGCGCTGGCGCAGCTTGAGGTCGAGTGCCGCGAGAGGTTCGTCCAACAAGAGAACGCGCGGCTTGTTGGCGAGCGCACGGGCGATGCCGACGCGTTGTTTTTGTCCACCCGAGAGCTTGGCGGGCATTTTGTCCGCGTGGTCGGCGAGGTCCACAAGGTCGAGCATGCGGTCCACCTCGCGGGCGATGGCTTTCTTCGGAAGTTTTGCGATTTTGAGTCCGAACGCGATGTTGTCGCGCACCGTGAGATGCGGAAACAACGCGTAGTTCTGGAACACCGTGTTCAGCGGACGCTGTTCGGGAGGCAGGTCGGTGATGTCCCGGCCATCAAGCAGCACGCGGCCCTCATCCGGTTTTTCAAAACCGGCGGCCATGCGCAGCAGGGTGGTCTTGCCGCAACCCGAAGGACCCAGCAGGGAAAAAACCATGCCGTGCTCGATATCGAGCGTCACCCGGTCCACCGCAGTGAAACCACCGAAGCGTTTGGTAACGTTTTCAAAGCGTATCGATCCTTGTGGCATGGTCGTTTGGAAGGCTTACCAGAGTCCGTGTTTGCCGTAGCAGACGATATAGATGCCCATCAGCAGGTTGGCCGCGGCATGCATTACCACGCAGGCCCCCAGGCTTTTGCTGCGGACGCAGAGAATGTAGGTGAGCGTGCCGTACACCAAAGCCCCGGCGTAATCATCCTTGCTGTGGGCCAGAACGAACAGGGTGGTCACGATCAGATAGGACTTCCACGACGCCTTGCCGAACGGTTGTTTCCAGTAATAGCCGTGCCAGTCGCACACAAACCGCATCATGAAGCCACGCCAGAAAATCTCCTCCACCAACGCGACCACCACGACAGCCCGCAGGAAGCGGAACGCCAGTGCCAGCCAGTATGCCACGGGGTTTGAAAAAATCGAGGCATCGAACCCGTCGGTCCTGGCCTGCACTCCCAACAGACCCAGAATCCCGTGGGTCTTCCCTTCCATGCCCCAGTGGTCGTAAAGGGTGGTGGGCAACAGCCAGAAGGCGATGCCAACCGCACCCCAGACCAGCGCCGCGAGAGACCACTTCCACGACCAGTTGAACGTGTAGCTGCCGCGGTAATGGAACAGCAGGGCGAGAGCGGACAAGGTCTGCAGCGGATAGATGAAATGCGCGGGATCCCTGCGCCACCATGGAGCGTCCGGATGGTTCCACGCAATGCCCGCGTTGACCAGTTCCAGCAGGACCATGAAGGCCATGAAGACGACGAATGGCGCGACGTGCGCCCAGGTCAGCCGGTCGGGATCGTCGGGCCGTTCGCGGTTTCCGGCTGACAGGCTGCCGATCATTTCATGCGGATGCGTTCGACAAAGCGCCCGATGCGATCGGTCGCGGTGCGGATGTCCTCGAAGGCCGCCGCATAACAACAACGGAGGAAACCTTCGCCCGAAGAGCCGAACGCGCTTCCGGGGACGCAGGCGACATTCTCCTCCTCCAGCAGTTTCATGGCGAATTCCTTGCTACTCAATCCGGTGCTGCGGATGTCCGGAAACACATAGAAAGCACCACCCGGGAGATGGCAATCGAGGCCGATCTCGTTGAGACGCCTCACCAGAAAGTCGCGCCGCTGGTGATAGCTGGCGCGCATTTCCAGCATGGCGGGTGTGCCGTTTTCCAATGCCTCAATGGCCGCGTTCTGGCTCATGATCGGCGCACACAAGGTGGCATATTGGTGGATTTTCATCATCGCCTCGATGATCCTGTAACAGTCTTTCTGACCAATATGGATCGTGATTTTGAAACATATAACCGTAT
>CAYNQJ010000007.1:2771-97742 GCA_964399305.1 uncultured Luteolibacter sp. | reverse complement strand
GCCCGTCTGGCCAAAATCTATTCACGTCTCTGATCCAAATGTTGGACACCGTTGAAAATAAATGCGGAATTGCCAGTAGGCGATGATCATTGATAGAAGCTCCTATTGTCATGCCCAAAGATACATCCATTCAAGTTTCTCGCCGCTCTTTCATCCGCCGCGCTACGATCACAGCGGCCGCTACAGGTTTGCCGCTGTGGTTTGTAGAGCGTGAGTTGGCGTTCGCCAAGGAACCCTCCAAAAAACCCTCTGCCAATGACCGCCCGGGCATCGCATTGATCGGCTGCGGCGGCATGGGCAATGGCGATGCCCAGAACGCTCTGCGATTCGGCGACATCGTCGCTGTCTGCGACGTGGACCGGACTCACGCCGATGCCGCAGTCGCGAGATTTTCCAAAGACGGTAAAAAGCCCGCCGCATTCTCCGATTTCCGCAAGCTGCTGGAGCGCGACGACATCCACGCCGTCATCAACGCCACCCCGGACCACTGGCACAGCTTGATCAACATCGCCGCCGCCAACGCGGGCAAGGATATCTACTCGGAGAAACCACTCACCCTGACCATAGACGAGGGGAAACGCGTGGTCGAAGCCGTTCGCTCGAGACGTGTGATCCTGCAAACCGGCACGCAACAGCGGAGTAACGAACGCTTCCGTTTAGCCTGCGAGCTGGTCCGCAACGGCCGCATCGGCAAACTGAAGGAGGTCACCGTCTGGCTACCGGCCGGCTTGCGCGGAGGCCCGTTCAAAACCCAGCCGGTCCCCGCGCACTTGGACTGGGATTTCTGGCAGGGGCAGGCTCCCGCCACAGATTACATGCCCGAGCGCTGCCATGGAAAATTCCGTTATTGGTATGACTACTCCGGTGGCACCATGACCGACTGGGGCGCGCATCATATGGATATTGGCTATTGGGCGATCGGCCTGCCGGCACCCGCCCAGATTGAAAGCAAAGCCCTCGCCGAACCGGTCAGCGGCGGGTACACGGCCATCAGCGAATATGAAGTGAAGTTCACCTATCTCAACGGTGTGGTTTTCAATGTCCGCACCACCACCGACGACAACCCTTTCGGCGGCGTGGTCCGGCCGGAGGGTCAGCGCAACGGCATTCGTTTTGAAGGGGAAAACGGCTGGATCTGGGTGAATCGCGACACCATCGAGGCCAACGACCGTGCGTTACTCACCGCCGCCCTTCCGGATACCGCAGAGCGCCTTTACACCAGCAACGATCACATGGGCAATTTCTTCGACTGCATCCGTTCGCGCAAGGATCCGATCTGTGATGTCGAGGTCGGTCACCGCTCGGCCACGGTTTGCCATCTGGGAGCCATCTCGCTGCGCACCAAGCTGGCGCTTACCTGGGACTCGATGGACCAGCGCTTTACAGGGGATCATGCGGAGGAAGCAAACCGTCATGTGGCCCGGGAAATGCGCAAGCCCTACGATTACAGTTTTATTTCCTGATTTCGCGTTGAGGTGCCGACGCAATCGTTGGCCGGACGTCAGTCTTCCGGCAGCGTTCTGAACCACGTGAAATAAAGCGCGATCACACACGCGGCGAAAATCCCGAACGACAGCGCGGCATCACCGAACCAACGTGCGACCGCACACACTCCGCCCATGTAAAGCGAATAGGTGGCGGTCAATCCGAGAACGATGTTGACCGGAATATAGCGCAGCTTGAGCGGCTCGTTCGCAGGCTCCCCGGACGACATCGCGCGTTTGCGCACTCCTGCCCAGAAACCGAACGGCCTGACGTTTCGATAGAAACGTTCGAGATGTGCGGCGTCCACCGGGGCCGTGAGCAGTGAAACCAAAACGCAGGCGGCCAGTGAAAGCGCCAGTATCGCATAAGTGAACCATGCGTCGGGCACCCCATGCACCCATGCCCCCGCCGGCAGGAACTGCTTGCTCAACATCAGCAGTGAGGGCAGGAAACCAACGCCGCAACCGGCCGCAAACCCCCAGCCATTCATGCGCCCCCAATACCAACGCAGCGCCAGTGGCACGACCACGCAGGTGATGAGCCCGCCGAGCATCCAGGTCCAGACGCCATTCAGCGAGCTGTATTCGGTAAACATCCAGCCGCATCCCAACGCCGCCGCAATCAGCAGGAATGTGGAGCCATAGCTGGTCGCCATGGTGCCGGGCGCGTTTTCCCGGTCCCCCGCAAAAAGCGGCTGCCAGATATCGTGCACCATGATTCCCGCAGCGGCGTTGATTTCCGAACTGAAGGTGGACATGTATGCCGCCGTCAGTGTGGCCACCACCAGCCCCCGCATGCCCGGGGCCAGCAAAGAGGATGAGGTGAAAACCGGGAATATGGCGTCCGGGTCGCTGTATACCACGCATCCTCCCGCCACCTTCACCGCGTCCACCGTCTGCTCGCGGAACATCGTGAACGCCAGAAAAGCCAGCCCTGCGGTCAGCACCCAGCGTGGAACCGCCAGCACCTGCCACAATGCCGCCTGCCATGCCGCCTGTCTGGCATTTTTTGCAGCCAGATAACGCTGTTCGCCATAGCGGCCGCCCGCCCCGCCAAAACAACCGATGATGCCTACGACCGACCACGCCAGCGCCGCGCCGGCGAAATCATTCCATCCGCTGTAGCTGGAATCCGCAAACCGGCCCATCGCCGGCCTCGCCCTGTAATCCAATGATTTCCATTCCGCCAGCGTCATCGGAGCTGCGGAGCCACCCGGCTGGCCGCGCCCGCCATCAGCCAGCAGCCTGGCCCGTTCGGCGGCGATGATGCCCAGCTCATGCTTCGATGTCGTCCTCGCCTGCAAGCCATCGAGTGCCGCGATCTTCGCGTCGTTGGTCAGCGCACGGTGTGGAATTGCCGCTTCCAGTTCCGCCCTGTCGAAATTCACGGCACACAAAATGGCGATCACCAGCGACACGGACAACAGCAGCAAGTTCTGGATAAAATCCGTTAGAATCACCCCGCTGAAGCCGCCGAACAGCACATACAGCCCGGTTGATCCCACCAGCAGCATCGCAGAGAAGTGGCCGGGAAAACCAAAGATGGTGGCGAACTTGTGGAGCACGACATACGACATGCAGATCTGCATGATGCTGAAGACGGAAATCAACACGGCGAACCCGATCCGCGCCGCCCTCGCCCCGCTGTCGCGGCCGAAGCGCACCGTGTTGAGATCCGCCGCGGTGACCGCCCCGGTGCGGCGGATCCAGATGGCGGTGAAGGCCATCAGGATGACCGGGTTGGGCATCCACCAGATGAGCGTGGTATACCACGACATCATTCCCAGGACCATCAGCATCGAGATATTCCAGACCGTGCCGTCCACCGAATAATTGGTGGCGGATCCCGAACAGGCGAGCATCCACCACTTCTCCTTGTTCTCTCCCAGGAAATAACAACGCAATCCTTTGGCCGAACTCCGCGTGAACCAGACACCCGCCACAATCGTCACGATGAAATACGCGGCGAGAACCAGAAAGTCGGCCGATTGGAGGTTCATGGCGCGGGATTCCTGTGCGCGCGCCTCCAGCCGCGCGGTGTCGTTTTTTCCTGTTCAAGAAACACCCGGTTGAGAGTCCGGATGGTGCCGAAACCGCAGGACAACGCGATTTCACCAATCGGAGCGTCGGTCTCGGCTAGCAGTTTGCGGGCACGGTTCATGCGCTCGGCACGCAGGTATTCAACCGGTGTCCGCGACAATTCCCTGGCGAATATGTTGTAAAGCGTGCGCCTCGAAACCCCAGCCGCCTGCGCCAGCGAGTCGATATCCAACGGCTTCGCCAGATGTTTTTCGATGTAGCGGGCCGCGCGCAGCACCGTCGCGTTTGTTGCCGCCAGCGCCGAAGAACTGCGCCTCACCACCAGGCCCTTGAGCGGTACGACCATCGGTTTCACCGGCGGGCTTCCGCCACGCATCAGCTCATCGAGCAAGGAGGCGGCTGCCAGCGCCGTCGCCTCGCTGGCCAAATCCACGCTGGTGATCGGCACATAGGATGTCTCGCAGGCGAGGGTGATGTTTCCGATCCCGGCCACGGCCACATCCTCCGGCACCCGCAGGCGGCTTTCCACACAAACCCCGATGACCTCCGAGGCAAGCTGGTCGTCCATGGCCAGCAAGGCCAGCGGCCGGGGCAGCGATTCCAGCGCCTGCCTCAACCGGCGGCGGCGCGACGACCAGTCACCCGCCGGATAGCCGATGCTTGCTGGTGCCCGCCCGACGGCAGCCAGCACTTCATGAAATCCGGCGCGACGCTCGGCCGCCACCGTGTTCTGGTCGGTATCGATCCATGCGAAGTGCTTGTGCCCCCGCTCCAGAAAATGACGGGCAACCACCCGCCCGGCCTCGCGGTTGTCCTCGCTCACCTGCGGCGCGCCTACGCCGGGGTTGTTACCACCTAACAAAACAGTCGGTTGAAGCTCCGCCTGCCGCAGGATGAAGTCCCGCAGGTCGGTCCGCTGCGGGTTGGAAACAATCAGCCCGTCCCCGCGCCAGCCGTCCGGAATCGTGTCGGTGTAAAAGTGGCGTGTTTCAAGATGCCAGTCCGCCTCGCGCGCATGCTGTGCCAAGGCCAGGAGAATAGCCGGGTCATTCCAACCTAGCAGAATCAGGACCTTGCGCTTGCGTTTCATCAGCACAACTATCTGCTCCCTAACGACACGGAGTGTCCAGTAATTTTTCAAAAGGTCGGCGGATGCAAAGCCAGGCCGTCGACCAGGTCCGGGGCCGTCTTTCTCCGATGTGGATCGGAGCGGTTTCATGCACGTGATGTCCATTCGGTTCCGGAATAGTCGGTTGATGTCCGGGGTCGCATCACCATAGGGTGGTTCGGACCATGCCCCCCCTCCGTGAGATCCTTGTTTTGCACCACAGCCATCTTGACGTGGGATACACCCACAGCCAGCCGGTGGCATGGGAGTTGCATCGGGAGTATCTGGGACAGGCGTTGGACTTGCTGGATGTGACCTCGGATTGGCCGGACGACGGTTCGCGGCCGAAGTGGACCTGCGAGGTGAACGAGCCGGTGCTGCGCTGGCTTGAGCACGCGCCCGAAGCCGATATCGCGCGTTTCCGTTTCCATGCCGCGGCCGGCCGCCTTGCCATCGGGGCGATGCGTTTCGGCATCACAGCCACCATGGATGCCTCCCAATTGATCCGCCAACTGGCACCGCTGGCCTGCCTGCGCCGGGAACTGGGCGCTCCCATTCGCGCGGCCCATCAACACGATGTCTCCGGCGTGCCATGGCCACTGGCGGATTGCCTGCTGGATCAGGATGTCGGGCTGTTGGTCATGGCGGTCAACCGCCACCTGGCCAACCATGTCCGCCCGCGCCCCGGCGTCTTCCGCTGGCTGACCCCGTCAGGTCGCGAACTCAGGGTTCTCAACGGCAACCACTACACGATGTTCGACCAGATCCTGCTGTCGTGGGAACAATCGCTCGACTCGATGCGCAAGGGACTGGATTCCTATCTGAAACATCTCGATGACATCCATTACCCGCATGACTTCCTCTACCTCACCACCACGGCCGCGCCGGAGATGTGGGACAACTCGCCGCCCAATCTGTCATCCGCGTGCCTGATCCGCGAGTGGAACGCCCGCGGCCTCGAACCCCGCATCCGCTTCGTCACCAGCGAGGACCTGGTCGACCGGATCGCCGCCATGCCCGCCGACAACCTGCCTCTTCTATCAGGTGATTGGACCGATTACTGGAACTTCGGCTGCGCCAGTGCCGCCGCCGACCTGGCGCGCAACCGCGCCGCCAAGCGCGATCTGGCCTGCGCCGACCGGATCAACGGTGGGACAAGCGGCAGCGACGCGCTCGCCGCCGTGCGCAAGCGCTGCTGTGACCGCATCGACCTCTACGACGAACACACCTGGAGCTACTGGGACACTGCGGGTGCCGAGGAGCCCTGTCTGGTGATCGACACCCTCAAATCCGCACTGGCCATCGAGGGCCGCGAACTGGCCGGGTATTTGCTGACCCATTGGCTCGAATCGCTTGCGGCAAACCCGCCGCATTCCGGAGGTCCACCCGATCATGTGCTGTTAGTCAACCCGTCGCCGCTGTCCCGCCGCGAATGGGTGACCATCCCGCGCGATTGGTTCAGTCCCGGGCCGCGCCTCCGTTGCCAGCGCTTCGCTCCGTCCACACCGGTGCCCACCGATCAGTTCGAGCCGGTGGAGCTGCCTCCCTGGAGCTGGCGGCGGGTGCCGCTTGCCACGCTGCGTCCGGCACAGGACGATCCGCGCCTCTTCCACAAGGACCTCCGCGATGAGGAGCTCGTCCGGTCCTTCAACAATGTCCGGATCGTGACCTCGCGCCGCGGTCACGCCATCCTCGAATCGCCACACCACCGGCTGTCCTATGACCCGGCGAGCGGCCGCATCCTGGGATTGTTGGATAAAAAATCCGGCCGCGAGGTGCTTTCCGCCAATGCGGAATTCGGATTTTTCGATTTCGTCCGCGAGCGTCCCGACGCCCAGGTGGATGGGCGCCGGGAAGCCTACTACGAGCGGGATCTCGACAAGGAGAAATTCGACCAATCGTGCTGGAAACCATGGCGGGCCGTCCGGGAGAAGGCCATCCGGGTCATGCACGTCGAAATTTCGCGGGACGCGGGCTCCATCACGCTTGAGCGCGATTTCGAGGCCCCGGGCACTTCAGCCCTCCGGCAGCGGATCACGCTGCATGCCGAGTCACCCGTTCTGGAAATCCGGATCACCATCGACAAACTCGCCTATGCCGATCCGGAGGCGGTTTACTTCGCCATCCCGCTCCGTCTTGCGGCAGGGTGGCGCTGCCATTTCGACACCGCAGGCCAGGCAGTCGAGCTGGATGCGGAACAACTGCCGGGGGCTTGCCGCAACTGGTTCACCGCAGGCAGTTACGCCTCGCTTCACAACCCGGATTTTGGAGCGACCCTGTTCTGCCCTGACGCGCCGATGGTCATGGCTGGCGGATTTCACTTCGGACCACCGCTCGAAAGCATCCCGCGCCAACAGGATCCCTTGCTGCTCGCCTGGCCGATCAACAACTACTGGAACACCAACTTCCCGCTGACCCAGCCCGGACGCATCGGCCTGCGATACGGCCTGTGGACTCACGGAGCCTTTGACCCGGTGGCCACCGCATCCCAAGCCGCCGCATTCGCCCAACCGGTCATCGTCCATCCGGCCTTCGCTGGCCATGCCTCAGAGGGCCGCTTGCCCGATGCCAATTGCTGAACCGATCCCGCCACGGATTCAGGCCTTGAAATCCCGGCCTCTTGAAAACCGGCCATCGGACTTGCACGTTTTGTCTCACCATTAAACGAATAGTCCATTGATGCAGCAATGAGTCTAGTCTATAGATGATTGTTTAGAGATTCCAGTATCCTATCAACTCCACAATCCTTTCCCGGAAAAACCGCTTTCCCAAAACCAATCTTCCCCCCCCGCTACACTGGCGCATGCGCCGATCCAGCAAGGTCCGTGGCAAACACAAAGCCCCCCAGCACCAGGTCTTGAACCGCCTTACGGCCTGGTCATCTCACTTTGTGTTGCTCACGGACCTTGCCACTTTCCGTCCCATGGGGCACCATCCGCTGAGGCGGCCGCAGCCCGTCGGATGATCTGCGGAAAACCACAACCGGAATGATGAAACGGGTGGCAGGCCGCGTATGATGTCCCATGAAGTCCGCCCCAATCCTCGCATCGTTCTGCCTCATCCACACCGCCATCGCAGCCGACCCGGTGGACCCGATCATGGGGGATTGGCAGGGAACCCTGCGCATCGACGGCCAGGCCAGCCAAAAGGTCGTTTTCCAGATGGTTCCGCAGGGCGGTGGTTCCTATGAGGCCCGGGTGGTCAGCCGGCTCGACGAGAGGGTTCCGGTACTGCATCAGCTCCGCGGGCAATTCGCCTCCGGAAAATTCCGCATGATGGATGTCAACGAGATGTCCTTCCATCTGGACCGCATCCTTCGTCCCGTGGAGGATGGATTGGTCTATAAGGGGTCTCTCTGGGCAGGCACCATCGATGACCGGATGAAGGGCTCCATCGCCGGCCAGCACAAGGGCGATCTCGAACTCCAGCCCGCCCCGCGCAAACCGTCGCCCACCCTCGGGCTCAAGCCACCCGCCGGCGCGGTGGTGCTGCTCGACGGAACCAACCTGGACGCCTGGACCAAACGCGATCCACGCGGCGAGGCGGCATCGTGGAAATTGGTTGGCGACGGATCGATGGAGGTGACGAAAAGCGACCTCATCACCAAGGAGAAGTTCGGCGACTTCAAGCTGCACCTGGAATTCCGCACCCCCTACGACCCGAACGCCCGCGACCAAGGGCGCGGCAACAGCGGCGTTTACCTCCAGGGACACTACGAGATCCAGATCCTCGACAGCTACGGGCTGGATGGCGCCGACAACCAGTGCGGCGGGATCTATCAGGTTGCGAAACCCCGGGTCAACATGTGCCACCCGCCGCTGATGTGGCAAACCTACGACATCACATTCACCTCGGCCAAGTGGGACGAGGCCGGCAAAAAAACCGCCAACGCCCGTGTCACCGTGGTCCACAACGGCGTCACCATCCACGACAACCTGGAGCTGCCCGGCATCACCCCGGGTGGCGTGGATGACAAGGAGCACCTGCCCGATGGCCTGATGCTCCAGGACCACAGCAACCCCGTCCGCTTCCGCAATATCTGGATCCAGCGCATGTGATGCCCGCCACCGGGCGTGCCCCGACCGTCCACCGCCGTTACGCCCATGAACCACCAGACCCGCCGCTCGTTTCTCGCCACGGCCTCCACCGCCGCGTTTCCATTCATCCTTCCCTCGCGCATCCGCGCCGCGGAAACAAAGCCTAGCAGCATGATCACCATGGCGTTCATCGGCATGGGCGCGCAGAACCGCCAGACGATGCGGAATTTCCTCGGCATGCCGGTCAAGGTCCTCGCGGTCTGCGATGTGGATACGAGCCGGCGCAACGACGCGGTGAACACGGTGAAACGCTTCCATGAGGAGAACCCCGGCAAGGGCGCGTTCGCATGCAAGGGCTACAACGATTTCAGGGAGATCATCGAACGCAGGGACATCGATGCCGTCTGTGTCGGCACGCCGGACCACTGGCACGCGCTGATCACGCTGGCGGCGCTCGAATCCGGCAAGGATGTCTATTGCGAAAAACCGCTCACCCACAACATCCGCGAGGCCCTCGCCGTGATGGAGTCGGCCAAGCGCAACCAACGGGTGGTTCAGACCGGATCCCAACAACGGTCGATGGGCGAGTTCCGCGTGGCATGCGAGATGGCCCGCAACGGGGTGATCGGAAAAATCCAGCGCGTCGTCTGCAAGGTCGGCCCGCCGGCGAGACCCTGCGATCTAACGGAAGAACCCGTGGAGCCGGGACTCGACTGGGATCTCTGGCTCGGCCCGGCGGCGAAGCGGCCCTACCACTCGGCGCTCTGCCCGCGCGGCGTTCACAGCGGCTTTCCGGACTGGCGGAGCTACGCCGAGTTCGGCGGCGGCCAGATCTGCGACTTCGGCGCCCATCATTTCGACATTGCCCAATGGGGGCTTGGCATGGACGAGACGAGCCCGGTGGAAGTCCGCCCGCCGGACGACAAAGAGGCGCTGACGGGCGCGGTCGTCACGTATGCCAACGGAATCACCGTCACCCAGTCCGACGGCAAGGACATGAAAACCGGCGGCATCCGCTTCTTTGGCGAGGATGGCGACATCGAAGTGGATCGCGGACGCATGGAAATCACCCGCGACGGCGAAACGATCAACAACGTCGGCCTCGCGGAACAGAAGTTCCTCACCGATGCCAAAATCCGCTTTCCCCGCAATCCCTCGCACGCGCACGATTTCCTCGGCCGCGTCGCGGACCGCAAGCGCACGGTGGCCAGCGAAATCGAGGGCGGCCACACCGCCATCTTCTGCCATCTGGTCAACCTCGCCTATTACCACCGGAAAACCATCAAGTGGGACCCGCAGAAGATGAATTTCGCCGACCCGACCTGCGATCCCAAGTGGCTCACCCGCGATTACCGGGCCCCGTGGAAGGTGTGATATTTCTCCATTTTGATGCAAAACATTCCAAAACTAACGGCAATCTGCCTGTTGTCCGCCATTGCTGCCGGAGCTGCCGCGCCGCCGCCGATCCCCGCCTCACTCACCACCACATGGGATGCCCCGCCACCCTCGTTTCCCGGCAACCAGGGAGGCTCGACCGGCGCAATTTTGTTAGGTAACGGCTCGATGGCGGCCTGTCTCGGCGGTCCGCCGCACGAGCTGCGGTTTTTCATCAACCGCAACGATTTCTGGAGGCTGTCCAACAACAACCACGGCAAACAGAAAATCGCGGCGATCCTCGACTTGAAGATCCCCGCGCTGGATGGCGGTTCCTACCGGATGACCCAGACCATCCGCGATGGATCGGTGGACGCGGAGTTCGGCAAGGACCCGCTGAAGGTAAGCCTCACCGGCTGGTTGGCGGCGACCCAGGACCTGATGGTCTTCGAGCTCCAGGCCACCGGCGGGGAAACCCGGGTGGAACTCGCCCTGCACACGCCGAACGAACCTCCATCGGAGGTGCTTTCCGGCGAGGAAGGCGGCACCTCATGGGTGGGCCGCAAGTATGCGAGGGACGTCGATATCCCGAGCGAGGCGGCCACGGTCATGCGGCTGCTCGGCGCGGACGCCCGCAAGTTCACCCTCAAGCCCGGCTCGCCGGTGACCGTGTTGGTCGCCAGTTCGAGCGCGTTCAAAGAACCGGACCCGCTGGCCAAGGCGCGCGCGCGGATGGCCTCGATGCAGCCGGCGGATCTCGCCGCGCTGCGGAAATCCCATGACCGCTGGTGGTCGCATTACTGGGAAAAATCCCGGGTGGTCCTCGATGATCCGGTGCTGATGAAAGGCTACCATCAGGGCCTCTACACCCTGGCCGCCGCCAGCCGTGACCCGCGCTTTCCACCAGGAATTTTCGGACCCTGGATCACCACCGACAACCCGCCGTGGTCGAATGATTACCACCTGAACTACAATTTTGTCGCCCCGTTCTACGGACTGTATGCCGCCAACCGCATCGAGCAGGCCGATCCCCAGGACGCGCCCTTGATCGAGTTCGTGCCGCGCGGAAAGTGGTATGCGGAAAACGTGACCAAGACCCGCGGCGTCCTCTATCCGGTCGGCATCGGCCCGATGGGCATGGAGTTCTCACGCGGCGAGACTTTCGGCAGCGAACAGGGGAGCGTCGAACATGGCGGTTTGTTCCACCACCAGCGGTCGAACGCCGCATACAGCCTGGTCAACATCGCCCAGCGCTGGCGCACCACGTATGACCCGGCATACGCCCGCAAGACCTATCCGTTCGTCCTCGAGGTGTGCGGATTCTGGGAGGACTACCTGAAGCCCATCGACGGCAAATACCACATCCACGGCGATGCGATCCACGAACTCACCGGGCCTAACAAAAACCCGGTCCTGACGCTCGGCCTGCTCCGCAATGCCTTCGACCTCGCCATCGACATGAGCGGAGCTCTTGGCGCGGACGCCCCGCGCCGCGCGAAATGGCGGGACATTCTGGAAAACCTCGCCGATTTCCCGGTCCAGCAGCGCAACGGCAGGACGGTGTTCCGCTACACCACCGAGGGACCGGAATGGGTGGATGGCAACACCCTCGGCATCCAGCACATTTATCCGGGTAGCGCGATCACCCTGGACAGCAACCCGCTGCTGTTGGAAATCAGCCGCAACACGATCGCCGAAATGAACCGCTGGCAGGACGGCAATGGAGCCAACAGCTTTTTCCCCGCCGCCGCCCGCGTCGGATACGATCCGGAAACAATCCTCCGCGAGATGCGTTCCCACATCCAGGCCACCTGGCCCAATGGGTTCCGCAGCGGCAACATCCACGGCGTCGAAAACTGCAGCACCGTGCACAACACGATCCAGGAAATGCTCTGCATGAGCGCCGGCCATGTCCTCCGCCTCTTCCCGGTCTGGCCGAAGTCGCACGACGCCTCGTTCACCAACCTCCGCGCCTGGGGTGCCTTCCTCGTTTCCGCCGAACTGAGGAACGGCGTGGTCGGCAGGGTCCGCATCACCAGCGAACGCGGGCGCGACTGCCGGGTCGAAAACCCATGGCCTGATAGCAAGGTCCGCCTCACCCGCAACGGCCGCCAGGCGGAATCTCTCACTGGCAAACGGCTCACCTTCAAAACCACCCCCGGCGAATCCATTTCCCTGGAACCGGCTCGCCCATGACATTCCATGGCCGGGGCCTGCAGTCGCAGCGCGGAACGTCGGCACTCCATTTCACCCGGTCTTGGCGAAAACCCAGGCCGCATTTGGTTGGCGGTGCTTCCTGTCCACCCTGAGCGGGCCCACGGACGACAGCCCGCTGCCATGCCTGATTATCGCACGGAAAAAGGGATTTCCCGATTTGATGGTTGAAAGAAAGCGGAAAACATGTCTCAATAACAGTTCGCAATCCTTTTCCCATGAAAACTAACAATTGCGCCCTCACAGCGCTTCTGGCCATGGTCATGGCCGCTCCCGCAGCCCCGCGGATGATCGTCAGCACGCCCGCGCTGACCCCCGAATCGAAAATCGACCTCGCCCTCGATTTCCCCGTCGTGGAAACCGGTGATATCGGCAAAACCGTGCCCAACACCTGGCTCGACATCCAACCGAAATGGCCGGGAAAACTCCGCTGGAAAGCCCAAAGCATCGCCGAGTTCATCCCCGACCAGCCACCCACGATCGGCGCGACTTACACGTTCTCAATTCCCAAGGGGCGCAAGCACCTCGACGGTGCCGCCGTTCCCGCCGGCAAAATCATCGCGATCGCCTCGGAGGAATTCCGGGTGATGTCCAGTCATGCCCCGAACCGCTGGTCCTCGAACTACGCGCCGTCGCTGACGCATTGGATGCTGGTTTTCAATGACGAGGTGGATCCTGCGGCAGCCGCCGCGTTTGTCTCGTTTGGTTCGGCATCCGGCCAGCGTGTTGCCGCCACCCTGGTTCGCGAGACGGCGGAGGCCGCCGGTTACCAAGGCCGGCAGCACCGGCCATGGGCCGCCCGTTGGAAGGCCTCCACCGCTGATGCGGATGCCGCCGCCGATGAGCTCCCAGCAGACACCATCCTGCCGCATGTCCTGGTCGCCCGGCCGGTTTCCCCACTGCCGCCCGGCAAAGGTTGGCAGCTTCAGCTCCTCAAGGGATTGCCCAACCAGTCCGGCAGCGCGCGTCTCACCGCGGACATCCAGTATGAAATCGGCAACATTGATCCCTTCCAGGTCACCGGCATCAGCAGCCGCGTGATCGCCAATGAGCCACGCGCCATCACCCTGAGTTTCAACCAGCCGCTGCCAGAGAAACTTCCCGACGATTTCCTGCAAACCACCCTCCAAATCCAGCCGCGCCCGGATCCGCTCACGCTCGAATCAAAAGACAACACCATCACAATCACCGGCGGTTTGGCGGAGCACGACAAATACACGGTCACCCTGCGACCCCGCCTCACATCCTCCATCGGCTTTCCGCTCAAATCGGGCAAGACCGAGGAGTTGTTGTTCAAGCACCTCACCCCGGGAGTCGCCCTGCCATCCGAAGACGTCGGCCAGCTCGCCAAGGGCAACCGCAAATACCGCGTCTTCACCCAGAACGTCGCAAGCCTGCATCTGCGCGCCAAAAAACTTGAAGGCGAAAACCTGATCCGCGCCTTCCAGGGGTACCGCCATGTCACCGGCCGCGGTCATGACAACCAACGGATCTCTCCGAATTTCCCCATGCCCTACGAGTTGATCGCTGGAGCCAGCGTTGCCGACAAGGTGATCCCGCTGGGCAACGAGATCGACACCACCAGAATCCTCACGCTCGATTGGAACAAAGAGCTTCCCAAGGACATGACCCACGGGGTGTTTTACCTCGAAACCGCAGGCACCCCGCATCCGGAGTGCGGCACTTCCGAACACACGACCGCCCAAGCGGTCATCCAACTAACCGACATCGGCCTGGCATGGAAAATCAACGCGGCGGAGGCTTTCATTTACGCGTTTTCCTGCGAGACCGGCGCGCCACTCCCCGGCGTGAAACTCCAGCTCTACGGCGAGGACGCCGCCGCCCTGCAAAGTGCCGTCACCAACGAGGCCGGCCATGCCACCCTGCCACGCCTGCCCGACGCGCGCCACCTCCTGGCCACTCTCGGCAAGGACGCCTACGTCACCGCATTCGACCAGACGCTCGAAACCGTGGGCCTGTGGAATTTCCCCGTCCGCTATTCCTGGAACAAACCGCTCGAAAGCTCGCGCCAGGCATTCCTGTTCACCGACCGCTCGCTCTATCGGCCCGGCGAAACGGTGCGCCTCAAGGGGATCCTGCGCACACTTCGCGGCAATGCCATCCAGGCCGCGAAATCCGGACCCGCACGCATCGTTGTGGTCGATCCAACCCAAAAGGAAATCCTCAGCCAGGAGATCACGGTGTCCGCGAACGGCTCGTTTGATTTCACCCACGCCCTCGCCGCAGGGAAAACCGGCACTCACACGATCCGCATCGAATTTCCCGATGAACTCGCCGCCGTCCAAGACCCGGACGAAGAGGGCGGAAATGAATCGAACGGGGAAATCGATTGGTATGAGCGCGAAAACATCCTCGCCAATGCCCGCTTCGAAATTCCCCTGCGCGTCGAGGAGTTCCGCCGCAACGCCTTTGAAATCACCCAGGAAATCCCCGCCCCGGAAATCGGAGCCTCCTCCGTCGCGGTGAAACTCGGCGCCAAATACTATCAGGGACAGCCGGTCGCCGCGGGCGATGTGAAATACTACCAAAACATCACCACGAAAAACCCATACCCGGAACGATTCCGCGATTTCCAATTCGGCAACCACCGTGCCTACGACTGGCAGTATTGGTACCACTACTTCGGCTATGGCGATGAAGACGAGGACCGCACCCGCCACAGCACCCAGCTCCAGGGTGAAACGCGCCTCGCCGCCGACGGCACCGCAACCCTGAAGGTGGAAATCCCCAAAGGCGATTTCCCCACCGCCCGCGAAATCATGGTCGCCTCGGAAGTCACCGACGCCAACCACCAGACACTCACCTCCCGCGCCACCGCCACGGTCCACCCGGCGTCCGTCTACGTCGGCATCTCGCGCATCGACCGCATCGTCCGCGTGGGGGAAAAAATGCCGCTGCGGATCGTCGCCATCGGCACCGATGAGCAGCCCTACGCCAAACCGCTGAAACTCACCGCCACCCTCACCCGCGAGGTGAACCACGCTGTGAAAACACGCACCGGCTCCGGAGCCACCACCACCCGCAATGATGTTTCGGAAAAAACCGTGATGACCAGCGAGATCACCCTCGATCCCGCCGCATCCAACCGGGACGGACAGGAGTTTTCCTTCACTCCGGATGCCAACGGCCAGCATTACCTCACGCTCAGCGGCACCGATCCCGATGGCCGGGCTTTCTCCACTTCAACGCGCATCTATGTTTACGGCACCAAGGAATACCCATGGCTCTATGAGGACGGCATGCGCGTCAAACTCGTCGCCGAGAAGAAATCCTATCAGCCCGGCGACACCGCCCGCATCCTGGTGCTCACGCCGATCGAAGGCACCGCGCTCGTTACGGTGGAGCGCGAGAAAGTCCTGCGGTCGTTCGAAGTGCCGATCCGCATGGACCATCCGGTGATTGAAGTCCCGCTGACCGAGGCCGACGCCCCGAATGCCTATGTTTCGATCCTGATCGTCAAAGGCGCACGCGATTCCGCACGCGATTTCAAGGAGCCGCAGCTCCGGCTCGGTTACTGCGAAGTGATGGTGGAAAACCAAAGCGACCGGCTCAAGGTGGCGCTCCAACACCCGGAAAGCCGCAGGCCCGGCGACAAGGTGACCGTCAGCGGCACCGTCACACGCGCGGATGGCAAACCCGCCGCCGGCGCGGAAGTCACGCTCTATGCGGAAGACGAAGGCACCCTCGCCGTCATGGGCTACGAAACCCCGCGGCCAATGGACTATTTCTACCGCCCGCGCATCCTCAGCGTGGACGCAGGCACCTCGTTCCACAGCTTTGTCGCCGAAGATCCGGAGATGCAGACATTCAACAACAAGGGATTCTTTGTCGGCGGCGGCGGTGATCTATCAAAACTCGCGGACATGCTGCGCAAGAATTTCGACCCCTGCGCGACCTGGGCCCCCGCACTCGTCACCGACGCGAGTGGCGCGTTCCGCCACGATTTCACGCTGCCGGACACGCTCACCCGGTACCGGGTGATTGCCATCGCCCACCATGGTGCCACCCGCTTCGGCCACATCGAGTCCTCGATCATCGCCAAGAAGGATCTGATGCTCGAACCCAAGGCTCCGCGTTTCGCCCACCAGACCGATACCATCCACCCGCAGGTCATGGTCCAGAACGCCTCCAAGTTCACCGGCACCTGGGAAATCCAGTTCAACGCACATGCCACCGATGGCACTCCGGTCTGCCGCGCCCTTGGACCGCCGACGCAAACGGTGACCTTGGAACCCGGCGCTTCGACCACCGTGGCTTTCCCGACCCTGGTGGAAAACACCGGAGAGGCGGTCTTCCGCTGGAACGCCGTTCCAGTCTCACTCAATCAAACCGATCTCACCCCGGACCTCACCCGCAGCCTCTCCGACGCCGTGGAGGAACGCTTCCAGTCGGTCTATCCGATGCCGCTGATCCGCCAGGTGAAATTCCTCAAACTCAATCAACCCGGCAAAACCCACGACCTCCGCAAGCTGCTGGACCCCACGTTGCTCGACGGATCCGGAGCGCTCGAACTCGAGTTCGCCCGTTCGCCGCTGGTTGAAGCCGCCGGCTCGATCGACTACCTGCTGCACTATCCCTACGGCTGTGTCGAACAAACCACCTCATCGCTCATTCCTTGGTGCTCGATCGAGTCCCTGAGGCACGTCATTCCCGCCTTTGCCAATATCCCGGAAAAGAAAGTGAGGGAGGCCGTCCAGTCGGGTGCCGACCGCCTGCTCTCGATGCAGCTTGCCAACGGGTCATTCTCCTACTGGCCGGGTGACAGCACCACCGTCGATTGGGCCACACCGTATGCCGGACTCGGCCTGCTGATGGCCCGCGAAGCCGGTGCCGACGTGCCGGAATCCTCGATCGACTCGCTCACGCAATACCTGATCGAAAGCCTGCGCGGGCTGGCCTTGACCAAGTCCGCTCACGAGCTGGAATCCCACGCCCGTTCGTTGTTCGTGCTCGCCCTGACCGGCAACCCGCAGCCCGCCTATCAGAACACCATGATCGACCGCATGGCGGACCTCAGCCCCGCCAGCCGCGCCCTGCTTGCCTGCGCCATCGCCCATGCGGACATCGCCAACCCGAAATCACTGAAAACCGCCCGCGAGATCCTGACATCCAAAGTCCCGTTCACCGCCAAGAACGACGGATGGATGCCGTGGTCCCCCGACCTTGCACTGCAATTGATCGCCTGGCTCGCGGTGGACCCGGAGGGCCCGCAAGCCACCCAGACCCTCGACCGCATGCTCAACGAACGCAACCCATACGGCCACTGGCGCACCACCTGGGTCAACGGCTGGTCGCTCATCGCCATGGCGCGCTACGCGGAGTGCGAGAAATTGTCCCCGGAGCCGGCCAATCTCGTGCTGGAAACCCAGACAGGCAAACAGGAGATCAAACTCGACGCCAAGTCGCCCGCCGCAATCCGGAGCCTGCCGCTCGGCCCCAATCTGGAACTCAAGCTCCACTCGGACGCCCCCGCATTTGTCCGGCTGCGCCTTGCGTCGAAACCGCCCGTCGCCCCGCTGCAACCGGTGGCGAACAATGGCTTGTCCATCGACCGCTTCTATCACCGCGTCCTGCCGGACGGCGGCACCGAGTTGCTCACCGAACCGAAAGTCGGCGATCTCATCCGCGTCTCGCTCCGCATCACCCTGCCCAAGGATGACAGCAAGTATCTGGTCATCGAGGATCCCCTGCCATCGGTTTTTGAAACGGTGAACACCGACTTCAAATCCCAGAACACCGCCCTCGGCGTGGCCACCAGCGAGAACGATTGGAACATCAGCCACTCGGAACTGCGAAGCGACCGCGCCGCTTTCTTCCTCGACCACGTCTGGCGCAAGGGCACCTACACCGTCACCTACCTCGCCCGCTGCACCCTGGCCGGCCAAGCCACCGCCCCGCCCGCCAAGGTCGAATCCATGTACGACCCCGACAACTTCGCCCTCTCCGCCTCACGCGTCTTCAACTCCCGCTGACATGTATGTAAGGAGCGCGGACGTTTCGTCCGCTCTGTGCGAGGGGCGTTCCGTCCCTCAGGCGGACAAGATCTCGCGACGCCTGTAATACCGGTTTTCAATCCTGCTTGACCGCAACAAAGTGGGTCACCAGCGACTGGAAATCCTGTTCCGGCACGCAGCGGAATTCCGCAGCGAGTTGGTTGCGATCAAGCGGGACCAGATCGGGCGTCGGCGCGATCACGGTCTTCGCCTCGACGGAGAATCCATGCCGCTCGAAGGCGCGGAGCCAGTCGCTTTTCATCCAGCGGTTGTGATAATCGAGCGGATTATTGAACCTGCGGGCATACTCTCCGGAGGTCAGGGTCAGGTGAAGCCAGGGAGTGATGGTTTTGTCAGCATGCCAGCGGTGATCGCGGTGGTCCACGACATGGCTCAGCACTCCCCCGGGCCTGAGGGCCTGGCGCATGCGCAAAAGCTCCTGATCCACTTGTTCCGGCGTGTAATGTTCGAAGCTGCCGGCCGAATACACCAGGCCGATGCGACCCCGCCATCGGTCCGAAACCGCGACCTGGTGGCTTCCCGAGTAATTCATGCCACATGCGGCGAGCGACTGACGCGACTTCCTGCATCCCGAAACCGCAGCGAGAATTTCATGGAACCGTCCATCGGGTGCCTGTGCCAGCCTCGCTAGCTCCACGCCTTTCTCCCGCAGGACCGCGCGGCTCGATTCGAGGTAACGGTCGGCCAAACGGCCCCATCGGTCGGTGAGCAGACCCGGTTCATCCGAAACAAGCGCGGCGGCGAATCCGGAACCCGGAGTGGCTCCACTTTCAAAACACCAGAGGGGAACACGCCGCGCCTCGTTCCCGAATTTCTCCTGCAGGACCCGGACATGGGCGGGGAAGACGCGGAACCACTTTGCCGCCATGCCGTGCTGCGTTCCCAGCACTTTGGTGGTTAGATACCGGTAAAGCCCGGCACCGCCGGGCGAAGCGAGGATGGTTTTGCGGATCGCCGCCTTGAGTTTCCAGTTCATGGTGGTGGACTTGCCTTCAGGGCAATGAGCGCGTTGTGTCCTCCCATGCCAACGCTGATTTTGAGCACGGTGCGGCCATCCAATGGCTCGGCCCGGGATGGGAGTCGGATTTGACCACAAGCTCCGGCCAGCCCGGGAAGGTTGGGCGGGAGTTCATCGTGGATCATGAATTCGTGAAGGATGGCGGCATCAAGAGCACCGCTGGCACCGAGCGAATGGCCGGTAAAGGGCTTGAACAAATGCGTCGGGATGTCACTCGCCCCCATCTCTGATAGAACATCGCCCAATGCCCGCCGCTCCGCGAGACCGTGGGCGCGGGTACCGCTGGCATGGGGGCAAATCGCCGCGCGCCAACCCGGGTCGGTTTGCTGGAGATGCTGCCAGGCCATCCGAAGCACCCGCGCGATGCCATCGCCATCCGGCGGCAGCCCGACCGGATCGTAGGCGTCCGAGGTCAACCATGCGCCGGTCAACCGAGGGCCGGATCCACAGGCTTCGATAGTCATCGCAGCGGCCGCCTCGGCCGGGAAAAATCCGCTGGTATGTGGCGAATACGGATCGTTCATGCCGTTTCCGGAAATCAATCCGGTGGCAGCAAAGTCACCTAACAATGATCCGGCCAGCGGCAGGTCCACTGCGACCACCAGCGCCCGCGGCGCAAGGCCACAGGAAACCGCGTGGGCGGCCCAGATCAGCGCGTCGAGCCCGGAGGAACAGCCATTGGAGAGCATCTGCCAAGGCGCACGGATTCCGCACCCGATGCTCACCGCAGAGGCAATCTCGCTGTGCATCGAGTTGCTGGCGGCGTAAAGCGGCATCGGGCGGCGGCCATGATGGATGCCCATCAGCTCACAGGTATTCCCGCGGCTGCTGCCGGCAAAGACCCAGGCATGCTCTGTGAGTTCGGCCGTCCATCCCGCCTTGGCGATCGCCTGCCTCGCGACGTCCAACGCGAGATTGCTGGCGGCTCCGTATTTTCTGCCGAGCATCGGTTTGCGGTCCCGCAACCAGGCACCCGGCACCTCGGCGAAACACGCGGGCAACCCGCCGAACTCACGGAGCGGCCGCATGGCATGGCGACCCGCAAGCATCGCCGCACGCATCGACACGAGATCCGGACCCAGTCCGGATCGGGCGGTGGCGGCTGTAAGCACGACCGGTTTCGCAATCAGATTCATGGCGTGAGCAAATGGTCTGCCGAATAAAGAACCATGGCGCGAGTGGCGATCAGCGGCTCCTTCGGGCAGGCAGTGCCATCGGTCATGACTTTTTGTTTCCAAAGCTGGTTTTCCCGCCAGATCGCATCGTTTTCACGGTAAAACCGATGGCCAGTCTCCAGCACCCGCATTCTCCAGCCGGGGCATGCGGCCGTGCGGACCTCCCCATGCAGCTCCCTACCCTCGATCCAGACGCGAAGAAGTATCGGCTGGGTCAGTCTGTTCCTGAATTGGAAATCGACATGATTGTAAAAAACCGTCGCCCCAAAACCAAACGGGACCGTGCGGTCGATATCGGGAAACAAATCGAACGAATGCCGGTGGCGCTCGATGATTTCAGCGTCCGCATCGACCGACAAGGCGAATAACAGATTTGCCAGTTGGCACAAACCGCCGCCCGGCTATCGGGTGAACTCCTGGTCGTGCATTTCAAGCCCCGGAACAAAACCGCGCCTCGCGGTCGTCGGCCCTACCGTGCGGCAAAATGAAAACACCTCGCCGGGGGCGATCACCAGGCCGTTCACCTCCGCGCATCCCAGGGCGAGGTTCCGCTCCTTGCCCTCCGACGTGCCGGCTTGGGGACCGGATGTCGCCCGGTGGAGCGGCGACGTTCTGGCATTGAGCACGCAGGGGAAATCCTCCACCAATCCGCGGCCGGTCGCCCAAGGCAGCGGGTGGAGCTTCCAATCGAAGTGGCGTTTCCATTGATGCCAGCACACCCGCATCTCAAAAGGAACGACCTCCCTTACCAGCGTCTTGATGAAAGATTGCATGAGCTTGATGGCACCTAATCCGCACCCGCAGGAACAAAGTCACCCATACGGCAACGATCGGCTTGGATATGCCCTAATCCCCACCAACCCGCAACCACAGACTATCTGATTCATTGAATCATGGAATCTTGATAAAAAGTCAGACTTTTTATTAGAAATCCGCTTGCGATGTGTGGAGGCCGGCCCCGCTTTCCCGGGCGTCGTTTTTGGGCATGGTGCATGGTATTCATCGAGGCTCCGGGCGATGATGATGATTGATGATGATCAGCGAGTGGATGTGTCGGTTGTTGGGCTGTATAGCATGGTGATGTGCCGGGATTTGGGATCTCGCCGGGCTGCGCCCGTCGGCCAAGCCGGGTCGGCCAGCGGCCCCCCGAGTTTTGGGGCACATCCCAGGCCGATGCTCGGGAATCGACAGGGCGGGATTTCCCGGTAAATTGACTGCCGATGACCTTGCAGGACCTGGGATGGAACGCCGATTTCGAAGCAGCCTTCGCGCCACACCGCGCGAAGGGGCTGGTTCCCGGACGGCTGATCCGCGAGACACCGATCAATTTCGGCGCGTTTATCGAAGGCGGAGAGGAGCTCGATGCGGTGCTCTGCGGGCGTGTCTGGCATGAGGCGGCGTGCGACGCCGATCTGCCTGCGGTGGGTGATTGGGTGGCGCTGGAACCGGGAAATGAAAACCAGGACTGGGTGATCCGGGCGGTACTGCCCCGCAAAAGTTGTTTCTCCAGGAAAATGCCGGGCAACAGCTCACAGGCGCAAGTGATCGGTGCCAACATCGATCTGGTGGCCGTGGTTACCGACGCCGGCCCGGATTTCAACCTGCGGCGGATGGAGCGGTATTTCACCCTGATCCACCGGAGCGGCGCGCGAGCCGTGGTGTTGGTCAACAAATCCGACCTCTATCCAAAAGAGCAAAACCAAAAGGCTGCCGATGAAATCGCCGCCCTGTGGGATGGCGCAAAGGTCCACGTGACCAGCGCCATCAAGGGCGAGGGCCTCAAGGTGCTGAAAAAATACCTCAAAAAAGGCATCACCATGTGCATCGTGGGATCCAGCGGCGTGGGAAAATCCACCCTGGTCAACCAGCTCTATGGCGAGGATTGGCAATGGACCGGCGAAGTCAACGAAGCCACCGGCAAAGGCCGCCACACCACCACCAGCCGCGAACTCGTCCCGCTCGCCAACGGTGGCATGCTGATCGACAACCCGGGGATGCGGGAAATCCAGATGTGGACGGATGAATCCACCCTGCGGGAAAGCTTTGCCGACGTGGAATCGATCGCCTCACGCTGCAAGTATTCCGATTGCAGCCACCGCGAGGACGCGGGCTGCGCGATCCGCGCGGCCGTCGAGGAGGGACTTCTCGACCCTGCCCGCCATGCCAGCTTCCTCAATCTGGAAACCGAAATCGCGGCCCTGAAAAAACGCGCGCAAAAACGCCAGATGGCCATCGAACGCTGGGCCAAGCGCAGCCACCGCGTGAAAGCCCGCAACCTGGCCGACCGGATCCAGCTCGAACGCGACGAGCGCGGGGATATCTGAAAGCCTCACTCTTCCCCACCCTCTTCCTGCAGCCTCTTCAGGCGGTTTCTCATCGAGACCTTGGCCACCGACGACAAGCGATCCACAAACAGCACCCCGTTGAGGTGATCGATCTCATGCTGCAACGCGCGCGCCAGCAAACCATCGGTCTCGATTTCAAGCGTCGTTCCATCGAGTTGGGGCAGCGTCGCCTTGACCGAAGCGGCCCTGCGAACTTCCGCGCGGATCCCCTGGATGCTGAGGCAGCCTTCCATGCCATATTCCTTCTTCTGCCCGAGCACCAACTCCGGGTTGATGAAAACCAGGGGCATGATCGAATCCAGCGAGGCCTCCTCTCCGTTCACCTTCAGGAATGAAACGCACTGCGGGTCATGCGAGACATCGATCACCGCCAGGCGGATGTCCCTGCCCACCTGCGGAGCCGCCAAGCCCACACCTTCGGCATCGACCATTGTCTCCAGCATGTCCGCGACAAGCCGGACCAGCGGTTCATCCACCTCCGTGACAGGGCGGCAACGCTGGCGAAGCACGGGATGACCGTATTGGACGATGTCTAAAATCATGGCTCGTAGAAGATGCAACCCCTACAGGCACCACCGGGAAAGGTCAAATCCCGGGATTCAGCCGATCCTTGAAAAAACCCGCATTCGGGTTTCCGTATGGGCGAAACGTTTTTTCGTATTCCCCCCGACCGCCAGCCACACCAATCCATGAGGCTCTCCAAAATCACATGCCTTTCCCTGTTTCCGCTCGCCGCCGCCACGGCGGAAGTCGATTTCGCGCATCAGGTTGCCCCGATCCTCTCGGAGCACTGCGCCAAATGCCACATGGACGATGCGAAGAAAGGCGGGCTCTCGATGAACACCCGGGAGTCGCTTCTGGAGGGCTCGGAAAACGGCCCGGTGGTGGAGCCCGGCAACCCGGAGAAAAGCCTGCTGCTCCATTCCATCACCACCACCGACAAGTCCGAACGCATGCCGCCCAAGGGCGCGCGCCTCACCACCGACCAGGTCGGAATCATCAAGGAATGGATCCACGGAGGCATGAAATGGGAACCCGGATTCACATTCGGAAAAAACGCCTATGAACCGCCGTTGAAACCGCGCCGCCCCGAACTCCCTCCTGCCATCGCAGGCCGCAACCACCCGATCGACCGCATCGTCGATCACTACTTCGCAACCCACCGGATCACCCGCCCCGCCCCGCTCGCGGACGCCGCGTTCATCCGGCGCCTCAGCCTGGATCTCATCGGCCTGCCCCCCACACCGGAGGAAGTCGCCGCCTTCGTCAAGGACGGTGCGCCCGACAAACGCACGAAACTCATCGGGTCGCTCCTCGCCCGCAACGCCAATTATGCCGACCACTGGCTGAGCTTCTGGAACGACCTGCTGCGCAACGACTATCAGGGAACCGGTTATATTGACGGCGGCAGGAAACCGATCACCGGCTGGCTTTACGATTCCCTGCTCCAAAACAAACCCTACGACCAGTTCGCACGCGAACTCCTCGCGCCGGCATCCGACCAATCCAGCGGTTTCATCGATGGCATCCAGTGGCGCGGCAAGGTGAACTCCAGCCAAACCCGCGAAATCCAGTTCGCCCAATCGATCTCACAGACATTCCTCGGGCTGAACATGAAATGCGCGTCCTGCCACGACAGCTTCGTCGATCGCTGGAAGCTCGACGACGCCTACAGCCTGGCCGCCATCTACGCCAACCAGCCGGTGGAAATCGCCCGCTGCGACATCCCGACCGGCCGCACCGCGAAACCCGGCTGGATCTTCCCCGAACTCGGCCATATCCAGACCGATGCCCCGCGGCCGGAACGCCTCAAACAGCTCGCCGCATTGATGACCCACCCGGACAACGGCCGCTTCACCCGCACGATCGCCAACCGCCTCTGGCAGCGGCTCATGGGCCGCGGCATCGTTCATCCGGTGGACGCGATGGACACCGAGCCTTGGAGCGAGGACCTGATCGACCAGCTCGCCGTCCAGTTTGCCGATGACGGCCATGACCTCAAGAAAGCACTGGCATTCATCGCCTCATCGCAAATCTATCAGTCAGCACCGGTGGTCACGCGCGAGGGAACCGACACCTCGCTCTTCCGCGGCCCGCTGCCGAAGCGCATGAGTGCCGAGCAGTTCATCGACGCCGTGTGGATGCTGACCCGGACCGCTCCGGAAACCCCCCACGGAACGATTCCCCATGACAAGCGCGCGGCGGCAATCGGCGAAACCGGCAACCCGATGGTCCGTGCCTCGCTCGTTCCCGCGGACATGCTGATGCGCGCGCTGGGCCGTCCGAACCGCGAACAGATCGTCAGCATGCGCCCGGACAACATCACCACCCTGGAGGCGATCGACCTCGCCAACGGCGAAGCGCTCGCCACGCTGCTCAGGCGCGGTGCGGCCACGCTCGCCGCCTCACCGGTCCCGACCCCGCAATTGATCGAAACCATCTACCTGCGTGCCTTGAACCGCCCGCCCACCGCAGGCGAGAAGAACGGCCTCGCCAAACAACTCGGGGAAAAACCGTCGCCGCAGGCGATCGAGGACCTGCTGTGGATGGTCGTCATGCTCCCCGAATTCCAATTCATCCGTTAGAAAAACCTCATGAAATCCCCATATCCATCCGTACACTCGCGGCGCGATTTCCTCAAGGCGCTCTCGGCATCCGGCATCGCCGCCGCCATGGCCGGCGCACCCAGGGTTTTCGGCGAGGAGAAAATCCAACACCCGCAAGCCACCGCCGACTGCTGCATCCTGCTGTGGATGGCCGGTGGCATGGCCGCTCCGGAAACCTTCGATCCCAAAGGATACCGCCCGTTCAAGAAAGGCCTGCACATCGAAAACATCCTCAGCACCTTTCCCGCGATTCCCACCACGCTCGACGGCGTGAACATCAGCCAGGGCCTCGAGGAAATCGCCAAAATCATGGACCGCGCCACCCTGATCCGCTCGCACGTCCAGCCCGACCTCGGGTCGATCCTCCACTCGCGCCACCAATACCACTGGCACACCGGATACGTCCCGCCCCAAACCGTCGCCGCACCCCACATCGGCGCATGGATGAGCCGCGTCCTCGGCCCGCGCAACCCCGTGATGCCCGCCTTCATCAATATCGGCCAACGGCTCGAGGGCATCGGCGAAAGCGAGGAACTCAAGGCATTCACCACCGGCGGATTCTTCGGCTCGGAATACGGCCCGTTCAACCTGCCGTTCCCCAACGACGCCGCGCGCTCGGTCCGCCCGCCCAAGGACATGGAGGCCTCGCGCTTCGCCAACCGCCACAGGATCTATCAGAAATTGGTGGACGCCAGCCCGCACCGCGGGTTCATGAGCGACTACCAGCAGGAATCGATGCTGCGCTCGCTCGAGAACGCCCACAGGCTGCTCAACTCGAAGGAAAAGGCGGCGTTCGACCTGTCGCTCGAGAACCAGGCGACGCTCGACGCCTATGGCGACAGCCACTTCGGCCGCGGCTGCCTGCTCGCACGCCGGCTCGCGCAGTCCGGCGCCCGTTTCATCGAGGTCACCACCGAATACGTTCCCTTCGTCCACTGGGACACGCATGAGAACGGCCACGCGACCGTCGAACGCCTGAAAAAGGAAATCGACCGGCCGATCGCACGCCTCATCCGCGACCTCGAGGAGCGCGGCATGCTCGACCGCACGTTGGTGATCATCGCCAGCGAGTTCAGCCGCGACATGATGATCGAGGGCGTTCCCGGATCAACCGCCACGGATCAGGCAACCGTGAAATCCGACACTCTCGAACTGCCGACGCATTACGGCCTGCACCGCCATTTCACTGGCGGATCATCGGTGGTGATGTTCGGCGGGGGCATGAAAAAAGGCCACGTGCACGGAGCTACCGCGGACGAGCGCCCGCTGGTCGCCATCAAGGACCCTGTCACCATCACCGACCTCCACGCCACGATCTTCACCGCCATGGGCATCAGCCCGAAAACAGTTTACGACATCGAAAAGCGGCCGTTCTACGCGACCGAAGACGGCAAGGGCCAGGCAGTCGCCAGCCTGTTCGCGTGAATCCAGCAGCAGACACCGCGTCCCGCCGCGGTCCGGCGAATGGATGGAGAATGGAAGCAACCATGGAACGCTTGAAAATCCCATGCGGGAAGACACTCGCTTTCCATTCTCCCGGGACCGCCCGGAGGCCGGCCCCTGCCTCGCCGCACCTATCAGCGGCCGCTCACCACATTTCAGACAGGCGCGACGTCATCCTCCGGCTCCTGCAGCTGCCGGACCCAGATGAAGCGACGGAACAGCACCTTGACCGCCGCGGTCATGGGCACTGCTAACAGAGCACCGACGAAGCCGCCCAGGACCAGCGACCAGAACAGCATCGAGAAGATCACGGTGAGCGGATGCAGGCCCACCGAGTCGCCGACGATCTTGGGGGCGGTGACCAGCGAGTTGATCTGCTGGACGACCACGAAGATGGCCACCACACATCCGACGTAGGCCCAGGAACTCATGCCGAACGGGGAGCTTCCCTGCGCGTGGAGCCACGCAATGATGCACGCGGGGATCAGGCACAGGATGTTTCCCACGTAGGGAATCACCCCGAGGATCGCCATGAACACACCGATCAGGAAACCATACGGCAGGCCGAAAATCGTCAGGGCGATGCCCACCAGCATGCCGTCGATCACCGCGACGATCACCTGCCCGCGGAAGAACGAGATGAGGTAGCCGTTGATCTCCTGGAGGGTTCCGACCAGTTCGGTCTTGAAGCGCGATGCCTTGAGCGGGACGTAGTCATGCCAGTGCTCGCGGATCGAAGCGGAGTCCTTGAGGAAGAAAAACAGATAGACCGGAACCATGATCATGCCGATCACCAGGCCGAGAAAACCGAGGATCTTGGTGGAGCCCGCCGTCACCCATTCGCGCACGGTTTTGAAAATGGCACCCTTGTATTCGAACAGCATCCGCCCGACGCGCGTCTGGGCGAGTGACGCGATGGTGAATGGCTCGAGAGCGGCACCTTCCTGCGCCACCACCGGATTGCCCTGCTCATCGGTCACCGCAAGCATCCAGCCGATCGGCCCTCCGCGGTTCTGGTCGCGCAATTCGGTCAGCTGCCTTGCGAGCGCCGTGCCGAGCCGTTGGGAGTCATCGGCCTCTTGCATCGGATTCGCCCGGTCCGGCGGGTTGTCCGTTTGTTCCTTCGGTGCCGGTTTCAGAAAACCCAGCAGGCTCTGGTGGCCGCGCTGGATTCCGGGCAGCACCGCCGCCACCAGCAGGATCGCCGCCATCAGCATCGCCACAAACACCAGCACCACCGACCACAAGCGGCTGAGTCCGCGTTTTTGCAACAGGTGGACCACCGGATCGAGCACGTAGGCGATGATGCCCGCCACGATCAGCGGGATCAGCACCGGCGAAAGAAAGCCGAACACCTGGCCGGTGAGCCAGATCAAGCCCACCAGCAGGGCCCCGATGATCAGGATGGCAACACCCGTGGCGGCGTTCCACAGGGTTTTTTGTTGGAATCGGGTGGGCTGGCGCATGGTTCGGACACAGGTACTAGCCGATCACGCGGTAACGGCCAATGACAAAACCGCCGCACGCTAGGAACATGGCCCGGCCTGTTTGGCAATGCGGTCGAGCACCCCGTTGACGAAACGCTTGGAATCGGTGGTGCCAAAGCGCTTGGCGAGCTCGATCGCCTCGTTGATCGCCACCTTGGCCGGGGCCTCGGCATTCAGGATCTCATGCGTGGCCAACCGCAGGATCGCACGGTCCACGGGATCGATCCGCTCCGGCGAATAGTGGTCCACGACCGATGCCAGCGTGGCATCGATGGCTTGCTTTCTGGCGAGCACCGCGTCGACCAATTCATCGGTGCGGCGGCGCAGTTCGCGGATTTCGCTTTTGGATTCGCGGATTTTGGCGAGGTCCGTTTGCTCGGGGAAGTTCTCCGGCTCCTCGACCATGCGGATGCGGTCGGAAACACGTTGCAGGCGGCGGATGCTGGCGGTCACCGCTTCCAAGGGGCCGCACAATGCGGGGAAATCCTCCAGGTCCAGAATGAACCGGCAGCGCGCGCTTTCCAGATCGCGATCCGTGCGAAACAAGCTTTCCAAGGCGTCACCGAAATTCTCAGCGACCGAATCATGGTCATCATCGCGCGGGAGACGTTCGAGTTTTGCCAGCGCGGTGCTCCACGCGGATTCAAGCTCGGCGATGCGCTGGAGGCCTGACTTGAGTTTTTCAGCTTCGGGCCATGCGGCGAGCAGGGTGGTGGCGGCGGCGTGGCGTGCGACGAACTCGGCAATGCGGCCGTCCCGGCCATGCGCGAGATGGTGCACGGTGCGGAAGGTCGCGAGCTGGAGCCGGCGGCGGTCGGACTCGCTGACAAAATCCCAGAAGGGATCCCGCAGTGCGGCCGGATCCGCTCCTCCCTCGAGGTCGGCGCAATAGAGGAATTGCACGGCCGCCTCACGGATTTCTCGGCGGCTAGGCATGTCGCGTTTTTCTGGCGGTGGATTTGCCGGGCATCGAGCGGTCGAGTTCCTGATAGACATCGATCATCGCGGCGGCGGTGCGGGCTGCCTCGCGGCCGCGGTTGAGCTGGCTGCCGATGCAACGGGCATACGCTTGTTTTTCGTCCTCAACCAGCAGCACCTCATGGATGATCGGGCGCAGCGATTCGATGGCCAGCCGTTGGAGCGATTCGGTCACCGAGCGGCCGATATGGTCCGCATGGGCCGTAGCACCACGGATGATCAACCCGAGGGCGATGATGCAGGCCGGCGGATCGCGATCGAGCACGGTGGCCACCATGACCGGAATTTCAAATGCGCCGGGCACGCGGATCAGGTCGACACGGCCTTGCGGGACCAGCTCGCCGAGTTCCTCGATGGCATTTTGCACCAGCGCATCGGTGAAGGTTTCATTGAATTTGGACGCGACAATGCAAATCCGGACTTTCGGTCCGATGATGCGGGGTTTCAGCGAAAGCGCGTTCGACATGCGCGGGGTATGGCGGCAGTAGCGGAAAAAGTCAACCGGAGGACCGGGCGAATTGTGTGAACACTCATTTGGGGAAATAGGGCGTGAGCACGTCGATGACCTTGTTGATCAACTCCTGCTCCTCGATCATGCCGGTGTGGCGGAAAGCGATTTTGCCGCCCGGGGCCACCAGGATCGTGTGTGGCTGGGGCCCCTCCCACTCCGGATCGAGGGCCGCGATCAAATCATCCATGCTGGCTCCGGTGTAGAGGTAGTTGTTGGTTTTCCGGCCTTCCTGTTCGACCCCGGCCTTGAGATGGTCAGGCAGCCCGGCGCGGTGTTTTTTGAGAAATGCCTCGGCCTTGGCCTTGTCGCCAGGGAGGTCGGTGGAAATCGTGATCAGCTCGAACGGCCGCATCCCCATCCGGCGCGCCACTTTCACCAATCCGGGAAATTCCTGCGCGCAGGGCCCGCAAGTGGTCGCCCAAACATTGATCAGGCGGTATTTGCCGGTCGGATTGGCGCGCAGCTTGGCCACGCCCGCCGCATCGATTTCCTCGATGCTGACCGGCACCGCCGCCCATTTTTCATCGTCCTTGGCGACTTGGGTCTTGTTGGATCGCCATTTGGTCGAGCATCCGATCGGCTGGGTCACCTCGACCGGGACCGGCTGGCCGGCGAGCAATGCGGTCACGGCATTCCGGACATCGGGTTTCTTCACCTGGTCGTCGCCGGGCAGGTGGCTGTCATCGATGCGGCCCTTGTAGCGCAATTTGCGGTCGGCATCGAAGATGAAGATGTGCGGCGTGGCGAGGCAGCCGTATGCCATCGCGGTGGCCTGCGTTTCGCCATCGTAGAGGAAGGGAAAAGGAAACTTCTTGTCGCGGGCATTGAGCTTCATTTCCTCGAAACTGTCGCCGTATTTCGAATATCCGAGCTCATCCGGCCGCAACCCTTCCGGGTGGTTCGGGTTGATCGCAACCACGCCGAAACCCTTGTCCTTGAATTCATGGTAAAGCCTGATGAACCGTGGAAACGCCGCATTGGAAACCGGGCAGTGGTTCGAGGTGAACGCCACCGCCAGGACTTTGGCGTCCTTGAAATCCGCAAGCGCCATCTGCTTGCCGTCGATCCCGGGCAGCTTGAAGTCAGGAGCCGGGTCGCCGATCCTGAGTTCCTTGAGGTTTGGCGGCCCCTGCGCGAATGACGCTTGGATCAGGCCGAAGATGGCCAGGCAAAGCCCGGAGCGGCGGAGATGAAGGAATGTCGGATTCATGGGATTGGGGGATGGTCTGGGTGGATGGCAAACGGCCGGGCCTCTGGCGCAACGACCCATTTTCATACACCCGTTCCCGCGATCCGGCAACCCCACGTAGCTTCGGATTCCCGGCAACCCCGCGATGATCGTTGACGGCACCTCATTTTACATGCACTCTCGCTCCGACAATCCCATCTTTCCGAACCTACCCCACCCATTCATGAAACTGATCCATCGCTTTTTCGTCGCCATTTGTGCGGCCTCCCTGGTCACCATAGCCACCGCACAGGAAGGCAAGCTCAACATCGCCACCGTGGACATGCAGGAGCTCTTCAAACAGTATTACCGCACCAACGAGGCCCAAAAGGAAATCAACGTCGAGCGCGCCCGCATCCAGAAGGACAACAACGAGCGCCTCACCCGGATCCGTGAACTCGAGGAAAACCTCGGCAATCTCCGCAAGCAGTTGGAAGATCCTTCCATCTCCGACTCGAAGAAACAGACGCTCTTCAAGGAATGGCAGATGCAACAACAGGAAGGTATCGCCCTCGACCGCGAGCGCCGCGAGTTCCTGCAACGCCGCAACCAGGCCCTCAACGAGAAAATGGTCCAGCGCATGAAGGGCATCCTCGAGGAAATCCGCAAGCTGGTGGAAGAACAAGCCAAGGTGGACAACTACGACTACGTCTTCGACAAGTCCGGCCTCAGCACCTCTCAAGTTCCCTTCCTGCTCTACACCAAGGACGCCACCGACATCACCGCCGGCCTCCTCAAGGACCTGAACAAGGATGCCCCGGAAGGATCGCTCCCGACCGAAGAGGAAAAGAAAGACGCCAAGATCCCGGTGCTCCCGCCCGCTGAAGGCGGCGAATAATCCACTTCCTCCCGCGTTGGCAATCGCCCTCACGCTTTCCGAGCTCGCCCAATGGGTCGATGGTCACATCGTCCGGGGCGGGCTCGATTCGTCTTTCACCGGCATGGCCGCGCTCGACGCCGCCGGCCCGAATGATGTGAGCTTTCTCGGCAACGAGAAATACCACGGCCAGTTCCTCCAAACCCGGGCCGGCATCGTGCTCGTGCCACCCGGCGAAACCGGCGGTCCGCCCGAAACGGCGCTCATCGCCGTGGAAAATCCGACGCTCGCATTCTCGGTCGTCGTCCGCCATTTCGCCGCCGCCGCCCGGAATTTCACTCCCGGCATCCATCCTGCCGCCAGCGTGCACCCGGCCGCAAAGCTCGACCCCGCCAAGGTCTGCGTCCACCCCGGAGCCGTGATTCTCGCCAGCGCATCCATCGGCGATGGCTCGGAAATCGGCCCCAACACCGTGGTTGGCGAAAATGCGGTGATCGGCCGCGATTGCCTGCTGATGGCCAATTCCACCGTGCGTGAACGCTGCACTCTCGGCGACCGCGTCATCCTCCAACCCGGCGTCGTCATCGGCTCGGACGGCTATGGCTATGAGTTCTCCGGCGGTCGCCACGTGAAAATCGAACAGGTCGGCATCGTCGAAATCCACGACGACGTCGAAATCGGCTCCAATACCACCATCGACCGCGCCCGCTTCGGTAAAACCATCATCGGCGAGGGCACGAAAATCGACAACCTCGTCCAGATCGGCCACAACTGCGTGATCGGCAAACACTGCCTGATCGTCGCCCTCTGCGGCATTTCAGGCAGCAGCCGCATTGGCAACTACGTCACCGTCGCCGGCCAGGTCGGCATCGGCGGCCACGTCACGATTGGCGACAAGGCCACCATCACGGCCCGCACCGGAGTGACCACCAACCTTCCCGGCGGAGAAATCTACGGCGGCCACCCCGCCATGCGCTTCACCGAGGAAATGAAAAGCCGCGCCCATGTCCGCCGCCTGCCCAAGCTGCTGGCCCGCGTGAAGGCCATCGAGGAAACGCTCAAGGCGCAGTCCGCCGCGATGGACTGAGCGTCATTTGGGTTTGCGTCCTCCCGGATTCGCCCCCATTCTCCCGGCCCTTTCCGGGCTATCCGGCAAGATCCTTTCCACGCGATCACCCCATGACTGCCGCCGAAATCCGCGCCTCGTTCCTCGATTTTTTCCGCGAGAAACAACACACCATCGTTCCGTCCGCCTCGTTGATGCCACAGTCGCCCGGGCTGCTGTTCACGAACGCCGGAATGAACCAGTTCGTGCCCTACTTCCTCGGCACCGACAAGGCCCCCTATGATCCGCCCCGCGCCGCCGACACCCAGAAGTGCATCCGCGCCGGCGGCAAACACAACGACCTCGAGGACGTCGGCTACGACACCTATCACCACACGATGTTCGAAATGCTGGGGAACTGGTCCTTCGGCAACTACTTCAAAAAGGAAGCCATCGCCTGGGCATGGGAGCTCGTCATCGAACGCTGGGGCCTGCCTGCCAACCGGCTCTACGCGTCGGTTTACGCACCGAAAACCGGCGACCCCGGCCAATTCGACCAGGAAGCCTGGGACATCTGGGCCGAACTGTTCCGTTCCAAAGGCTGCGACCCTGAAATCCACATCGTCCACGGCAACGTGAAGGACAACTTCTGGATGATGGGCGAAACCGGCCCCTGCGGCCCGTGCTCCGAACTGCACGTCGATCTAACACCCGAAGGCGATTCCCAAGGCAGGCTCGTCAACAACGACTCCGACCTCTGCATCGAGATCTGGAACCTCGTGTTCATCCAATACAACGCCGAGGCCGACGGCACCTTCCGCGAGCTGCCCGCCAAACACGTCGACACCGGCATGGGCTTCGAGCGCGCCTGCTCGATCATCCAGAACACCAAGGGCTTCACCGATTTCTCGATTAAACCCTCCAACTACGCCACCGACGTCTTCACCCCCATCTTCCGCAAGCTGGAGGAACTCAGCGGCAAGACCTATGTGAACATCTATCCGGAGCCCGGAGCCGACCGCTCGGCCTTCTCCGGGGAAATGAAAACCGCCATCGCCTTCCGTGTCATCGCGGACCATTTGCGGACCCTCAGCTTCTCCATTGCGGACGGCATCATGCCGGGCAACAACGGGAGAAACTACGTCCTTCGTAGAATCCTCCGCCGCGCGGTGAGATACGGTCGCCAACTCGGATTCTCCGGGGAAAAACCGTTCTTCGCCGCGCTCGTGCCGACGCTCGTTGTGGAAATGGGCAATGTGTTCCCGGAGCTGAAAGCACGCCAGGCAACGATTGAGCAAACGCTCTCGCAGGAAGAAGCAAGCTTCAACCAGACGCTGGATAGGGGTTTGAAGAGACTGGAAGTCATGATTCAGGAGCATTCCGAAAACTGGCATGATGCAAATGCCGCTGACCATTTGTTCGCGGTTAACTTCGGCGCCAAAGACCTCCCAGGGGAATATGTTTTCGAACTCTACGACACATTTGGCTTCCCCAAGGATCTTACGGATCTTGTCCTTGCTGAACGTGGCTGGACCTCCAACGAGGCGGGTTTTGAACGCGAAATGAGTCTTCAGCAGGAGCGTGCCCGCGCCGCGCAGAAATCCACCGTCGTCCGCGCCCTCGACATTTCCACCGAGGCCGTCACCGAGTTCGTCGGCTTCGACCAGGATGAATGCGAGGCCACCATCCTCGAAGTCCATCCGCAGGACGACTCGATCTTCGTCATCACCGACAAGACCGTCTTCTACGCCGAGATGGGCGGTCAGGTCGGCGATACCGGAACGCTCATCGCCTTCGGTAACGAATACCCGGTTTCCGGTGTCCAACAGATCGGCAAGGCCCGTGCGCTGGTGCTCGACGCCTCTGCCATGGTGAACGTGCGCGACCGCGTCACGTTGAAACTCGACACCGCCCGCCGCCGCCCGGTCGAAGCCCACCACACCGCCACGCACCTGCTCCACTGGGCGCTTCACGAAGTCGTTTCCAAGGACGCGGCGCAGCAAGGTTCCTCCGTCGATGAAAACCGCCTGCGCTTCGACTTCAACAGCGCGCCCGTCACCACGGAGCAGATCGCGGCGATGGAAGACATGGTCAACGGCGCCATCCAACAAGGCATGCAGGTTTCATGGACCGAAGTGAAACACGCCGACATCAAGAGCCGCGCCGACATCATGCAGTTCTTCGGCGACAAATACGGCGAGACCGTCCGCGTCGTCCAGATCGGCGGCGAGCCTCACCAGCTCAACGGCCCGTCGATGGAACTTTGCGGTGGCACCCACGTCCGCCGCACCGGCGAGATCGGGCTTTTCAAAATCAAGAGCGAGGGTGCCATCGCCTCCGGGGTGCGCCGCATCGAGGCCGTCTGCGGTGAGGCCGCATGGAACCACCTCAACGAAGTCGCGGAAAAATGGAACCAGGACCTCAAGGCCGCGCGCGCCAAACTCGCCGCCGCCAATGAAAAGCTGACAGCCCTCGGCGAAAGCCCCGTTTCCGTGAACGACTTTCCGCACGTCATGGGAGCCATGCTCGCCGGGCGTGCGGACATCAACGAGATCAACGCCGTCTTCGCCCATGGCGCGCGCACGCTGGAGGAAACGCAGCTCGCCGCCATCGAGGTGGAAAAACGCATCAGGAAGATCCAATCCTCCCAGGCCGCCAAACTCGCCGACGAGGCTCTATCAGAACTCATCGCCAAGGGAGATCCGATCATCGTCTCCTTCGAGTCCGACGCCTCGCTGCTTCAGGAACTCCAGAACGGCCTGAAAAAGAAAGCCTTCGCCGGTCCCGCCCTGCTCATCGTCGATGACGGTGAGAAACTCCACCTCGCCACCCATTGCGGCCCGGACGCGCTGGGCAAGGGACTCAAGGCCGGTGACCTCCTCCGCGACCTCGCCGCCATCGCCGGCGGCAAAGGCGGCGGAAAACCCGACCAGGCCCGCGGCGCAGCACCGGAGCGCGACAAGTTGGAGGAAATCAAAGCCGCCGCCAAAGCGCGCCTCTAAGGGGTGCCGTCTTTGAAAAGCGGAGCGCGCGCAATCAGTGGTTCATTCTACTTTGAAAACCATCTCGACTTCGGAATCCGGGCTCAAATCTCCACGGGAATTTCCGTGCTTGGATCAGGCGGTCATATGCGTTACAGCATTCCGCCATGGCGCGGATTTTCCTGCAATGGCTGCCATGTTCCATCGCTGGCAGCATGACCGCTCTGCTGGTGTCCTGCGCGGGCGTTTCCTCCAGCGCCAGGCTGGAGCAGGCGAATGATCCGTTGACCGGCGGTGGCCACCTGGCATTGACCGCCTTCCGCGCCACAGCCGTCTCTGCGGTCCGCCAACCCGTAACAACGACCAGGCTCGGCATGGCCATGCTCTGGCACCGCCCCCGGGAAATCGTCAGCGCCAATCTGCCGCGCCCGCTCGTCTCGCAGCCCGCGCTGGACATCGCCCCGGGAACGCCCGAATTCGAGCAACTGCTCGACCACAACCGTTTCCCCCGCAACGAATCCGGATCCCTGAAATGGCTGGTCGACGGACCGGGATTCTTTCCCGAACTGGATCGCGAAATCGCCAACGCCACCGAATCCATCGATGTCCAGGTCTTCATTTTCGACAATGATGACATCGCCGTCCGCTACGCCGACACCCTCAAACAACGTTCGGCCGATGTCCCGGTGCGGGTGATGTTTGACGATCTCGGTAGCACCTTCGCCCATCGCACGGCACCGGAGACCCTTGGCCCGAAAGGTTTCATTCCGCCATCCCACATCCATTCCCATCTCCGCAGCGGCTCGGAAGTCCGCGTCCGCCGCACCCTCAATCCGTGGCTGATCTGCGATCACACCAAACTGCTGGTGTTCGACAAACGCACCGCTTTCCTCGGCGGCATGAACATCGGCCGCGAATATTACTCCGAATGGCACGACCTGATGGTCAGGGTCGAAGGACCGGTGGTCCGCAAGCTGTCTCGCGAATTCAACCGCACATGGAAGAAAGCCGGGCCGTGGGGCGACCTCGCGCTTTTCCGCAAACCCCTGGTTTTTGACCGGCCCAAACCGGCCCCAGGCAGCATCCCGCTCCGCGTCCTGCGCACCGATGCCGCGGAAGGACGCCATGACATCCTCGATTCCACGCTGCTGGCCATCCGCGGAGCACGCAAACGCATCTGGATCCAAACCCCATACTTCGCCCACGACGACATCACGGTGGCCACGGCCGATGCCGCCCGTCGCGGAGTCGATGTCCGCATCATCATCCCCGGACGCGGGGATTCAACCATCATGGACGCCGGCAACATGGTCACGGCCACCTCCCTCATTGAAGCAGGTGCCAAGGTCTATCAATACCCGAAAATGACCCACATGAAGGTGATGCTCTGCGACAACTGGGGCAGCATGGGCTCCGCCAATCTCGACACCCTCAGCATGCGGATCAACCGCGAGCTCAACCTCGCGTTTTCCGACCATAAGACTGTCACGGATCTGGAACGTCAGGTTTTCCTGCCGGATTTCCGCCAATCCAAACGCCTGCACCTCTCAGAAACCCGGTTGGCCGCGAACCGCCTGGTCAAACTCATCACCGACCAGTTGTAAGCCGTAAGGAGCGCCCGGCCGCCGCATTTTTTACCGCCATGGGGCGGGGTCGTTGTTGCCCTGCGGCCGGAATCCGGATCACAATCCCGCCGCCAGCAAGCCCATCACACCGACCCACCACCATGCCACTGACACTCAAGCCCGGATCCGAATGCGCCTTTGACCAAATCTCCCTCGGCGAAGTCATGCTCCGCCTCGATCCCGGCGAGGGCCGGATCCGCACCGCACGTTCGTTCGCCGCATGGGAAGGCGGCGGCGAATACAACACGTCGCGCGGACTGCGCAAATGCTTCGGCCTCAAGACCGCCGTGGTCACGGCCTTTGTCGATAACGAGGTCGGACACCTGATAGAAGATTTCATCATGCAGGGCGGCGTGGCCACCGACTTCATCCAATGGCGTGAAGACGACGGCATCGGCCGCAATGTGCGCAACGGACTGAACTTCACCGAGCGCGGTTACGGCATCCGCGGCGCCGTCGGCAACCCGGACCGCGGCAACACCGCGGCCTCCCAACTCAAACCGGGCGATATCGATTGGGACCACATTTTCGGCACCCTCGGCGTGCGCTGGTTCCACACCGGCGGCATCTTCGCCGCACTTTCGGAAACCACCGCCGTCCTCACAGTCGAAGCCGTCAAGGCCGCCAACCGCCACGGTACGATCGTCTCCTACGACCTCAACTACCGCCCTTCGCTTTGGAAAACCATCGGCGGCCTCGCCAAGGCCCGCGAGGTCAACCGCGAGATCGCCCGATACGTCGATGTGATGATCGGCAACGAGGAGGACTTCACCGCATCGCTCGGCTTCGAGGTGGAGGGCGTGGACCACAACATTTCGGAAATCGAAACCGGTGCCTTCAAGCGCATGATCGAAACTGCGGTGAAGGAATTCCCGAACTTCAAGGTCGCCGCCACCACCCTGCGCCGCGTGATCACCGCCACTGTCAACGACTGGTCGGCCATACTCTGGCACGACGGGACCTTCCACGAAAGCCGCAAATACGACGCCCTCGAAATCCTCGACCGCGTCGGCGGCGGCGACAGCTTCGCCTCAGGCCTGCAGTTCGGCTTCCTCGAATTCAACGACCCGCAAAAAGCCGTCGAATACGGCGCCGCCCACGGCGCGCTCGCCTCCACCACCCCGGGCGACACCTCCATGGCCACCCGCAAGGAGGTCGAAAAACTCATCAGCGGCGGTGGTGCCCGCGTGGTGCGGTGATGGATTTTCCGGCCGCATGCCGGTTTGTCAAAAGCGACACTCCACACAGGAAACGGCCGGAGGAGGATGAAATCCCCGCTCCGGACCGGGCATCGTCGCCAGAATGAGATCGGCACAAATCTGGCCCGGGAATTGCTTGAAACGGCTTTGGAACTTTTGTCACGGAGTACACAGGACCAAGCCCAATGCCTGATATTTGTCTCTATTTTCAAGTGCACCAGCCGGATCGACTGCTTTCATGCGGTTCCATGCGCGCGTGCGACCCGGGCGTGACCCACGACGGGATCATGAATGCCGGCATGCTCGGTCAGGCCGCCGAAAAATGCTATCTGCCGGCCAACCGGATGTTCCGGCAGTTGATCCGGAAACATCGGGGCCGCTTCCGGATCGCCATGTCGATCAGCGGCACTCTGATTGACCAAATGGAACGCTGCCGCCCGGATGTGCTCGAATCGTTTCAGCAGCTGGTGGCCAGCGGCGGGGTCGAACTGGTGGCGGAAACCTATTATCATTCGCTGGCATTTCTGCATTCGCACAAGGAATTCGACCGCCAGGTGGACTGTCATCTTGAAAAACTGGAAGAGACGTTTCACGTCCGTCCGAGGGTATTCCGCAATACCGGCCTCGCCTACAACGACGCGCTTGCGGCAAACGCCGAGAAAATGGGTTTCGACGGTATCCTTGCAGAGGGAGTGGACCGCAATCTCCGCGGACATACACCGAACCACCTGTACCGCGCGCCGGAAACCGCCAGAATCAAGACCCTGCTGCGCAATGCCAGGCTCTCCGATGACCTCGCGTTGCGCTTTTCCGACAAATCATGTGCGAACCACCCGCTGACACCGGACGAGTTCGCGTCCTGGCTGGCGGATAGCCCGGGCGATGTTGTCAACCTGTTCCTCCCCTATGAATCGATTGGTGCGTTCCATGAAGACGCATCCGAAGTCTTCCGGTTCTGGGAGGCACTGCCGGGGGCGGTGGATTACGCGGGATTGCAGTGGGTCACGCCCAGCGAGGCCGTCGAGCTCTACCGTGCTTCACGCGAATATGCCTGCCCGACACTCACTTCGTGGATCGGTGCCGACCACGACATAACCCCATGGATCGGCAGCACCATGCAACGCGAGGTCTTTGCCAAGCTCGCGGAAATGGAAAAGGAAATCCTTGCCACAGGCGATGCGGAGCTGCTGGATGCCTGGGCCAGGCTGCAATCGTCCAACCATTTCCTGTGGATGTCCGCCAAGGGATGCGCGGACGGAGGAAATGTCAGGGAAATGTACCCGTATGCCGATCCTGCGGACGCACGCGACCGTTTCATGGCGGCCATGGAAAAACTTCATGCGAGGGTTCGTCAATGGACTGCGTCGGCACGCCATCCCGCGGCCTGATCATGCGATGTCATTCGGCACCGAGGTATTTGTGATCACCGAATGCCCTGGATCTCATCACGCCCCGGACATCGTCATACAGGACCAACACATGGTTTCCTGCCGGACTCACGGAAATTTCCGTCAGCAGCCTGCCGTTTGACCTGACGGGAAGATAGCCTTTTGATTGTTTGATACCGATGCGTGTGAGACCGAGCCGGCGCACATCGACCGGCTCCCAATCTCCCCCGGACCGCATCACTTCGATCCGGGTTTCGGGCTCGGCGGAAACCGAGACAAAGGTCGCGCTGCGTTTGTTTTCCGGGTCATGCTGTTTCAGACGGAGGATGCGGATTCCCCATTGCTCCGGCCGGTCCGCCGTGGCGGGAACACGCTCGGCGAACGGGATCAGAATGGTCGTTTCATCCGGCCTGACGGTCACGCGTGCCGCCCCTTTCACAAGGCCGACGCGCTCGAAGGAAACCACATGACCGCCGGGTACGACCGCGATGCCTCCGGTGAGATCGTCCGGCTGATACCCCTCGTCGCGGACCGGTTTGCCGTCGATTGCGACCCTCATGGGTCCCGCGCCCACATGCACGGTGTTGAGAAGCCGGACAAAGCCCGCCTGCTGGCCATGAACCCTCGCAAAACACAAGATTGTTAGAACAACCAAAGCAGGGGCAATCATTCCTTTAGAAATCAGTCGCATGGACGCATGTGGTTTTGAATGTGGCCGGGTCGATGGAACCGTCGGGTTTCCGCGCGCCGGGATCGGCGAAAAGCGTGTGGGCCTTGCGCGTTTCCGCCAGGACTCCGACTTGTCCGTCAGCTTGGCAATGGACCGACTGCGCCACGATCCACACCCGGAAATTCCGCGATCGTACGGTAGCGCATTCATGAACGCGCGCGAAAACCTCCTCAGCTGCTGCGTCCGACCATTCAAGTTTGTCGTTTTCTTGATACATCCTGCAGTTGCCGAACACCGCGTTGCCATCGGCATCCGTGGCCCATGCGATTTCCGCAGGACTGGTGTGAGGCCGCATGCGGATGATCGCATCGGCAATGCGGTCTGCGGCGATGCTGGTCTGCGGCGCATCGAGCGTGACCGCCCGCACGGGCGGCATCATCGACTCGTCGTGTTCCGCCTGCAGTTGCTCCGAGAGCGCCGGATCCATGACCAACAACCCTGCGGCCATGGCCCTGAGCGCATCCCGCGAGGCGGTGTTGATGTTCACATGGCCGGCGATTTCCACGAGCGGTCCTTCCCGTGCGGCGGCGTCCTTGGCATGAGGCCTTCCGGCGTGGAAAAGATCCAGCAGTCGGGCGGCATGCAGGCCACGGCGCGCGGCGGAGTCAAATGCAGGGTGTTCCGGCCTGCCGATCCGCAGAGTGTTGCCACCGCCATGGAACCCGCTGGGTTGGTTGGCAGTCACGTCCGGCCAGGATCGTCCTTGCGGCATCACCCCGTTTTGGACCAGTGAGACGGTTTCGGACGGATCCTCAAATGCGGGAAGATGCATCAGCGGGTCGAAGATCCTGCCCAACTCGGCCGCGCTGAAATACCTTCCGCGATTGGAAACCGCCTGCGGGGCGGAATCGGCCATCTGATTCTGATAGACAAATGCGAACCTGGCGGCGGTGGGTTCCGTGGTTTCCGAGGTGCCGGGCGACCACGTTCCGACAGGGGCGTTGTGTCCGCCATCCGGCCATTCCGATGGCAGGACGCGCGCGTAAACCTTGGGCTTGGATGGCGCGTCTCCTTGATAGATCTGCAGACGGACATTGCGCCGGTTTGGCGACGAGTTTTCAGGGTAGGCGCTTTCATCGAGCGAGGCGTTTCTCAGATAGTAGCCGATTCTGGGATCACCCGTGTTGTAGTGGCGGCGCGGGCTTTGGGCATACCACAGGGCGGGAATCGAGGATTTCGATTTTGTATCGCTGGCGGGATTGAAGCCGGATTTCACCTCGAAGCCACCGGACTTGCGCCGCACTCCGTTGGAATCCGTGTAATAGGAAACCACCAGCCCCTGCTGCCGGATCATGCTTGAGGAGCGATCGACAATGCGGCCGTTCCACATCAGCGAGAGGCCGGATGCCCCGCGTTGTTCGACCAGGCCGAACGGAGTTCCATCAGGAATGGTCTCTGACGCGCTGCCAAGATCGATCCAATACGAAACCTCGGCGAATTTCGCGCTGCGATACTGGTTGGGCGCGAGATTCAGATCGAGTTCCCGCGTCCAGTAGCGGCCGTCGATTTTGCTCAGGTCGTGTGTTGAGAAACGCGGGTCGTCGAGCAGCGTCTCCGAATCAAATGGAGGGCTGCCGGTGCCGCTGCCAATCGGTTCGACCGGAAGGGAAACCTCGTAGCTGAGGCGCGCCGCACCGGAGCCTGTAGGCTGGCTGGTCGGGTTGTGAAGTTCGGCAAACAGTTTGAAGGTGAACTTCAGACCTCTTCTGCCGTTGCGGGTTTCCGCGCCCTGATAGGCGATTTGCAGGACAATCTCGCTGAGAAGCGGATGGGAGTCCAAACCGCGGAATTCACCGGGCCGGACGGTCGAGTCGCCATCGGCATCCGCGTAATCGATGGCGTTGGCCGCGAGGGTTTTGAGATAGTCTTCCGGGAAGCCCCCCTTGCGGTTTTCAAAATCCGGAAGGGCGGTCCGGATGAACCCGGCCATCCTTGTGACCGCCTCGTCACCGCCGGTGGCGACGAATTCGTTGAGGTTGAGTTTGGGCAATCCGGAAACACCGGGGTTGATGCCGTCGGCGAAGGGGACGAGTGGTTGTTCAAGGTATGGGCGGATGCCGGTCGCAAGCGATTCCTCGACCGCCCGGGATTGCGGATCGACGAGACGGCCGCTTCCGGCTTCACGGGCCGGCGGTGGCTCGATTCCCGCCGCCGCAAGGGTGGAACCCGGGGAAATCAGCAATCGACGGTTTTCAATCAGGGTTTTCGCAAGTCCCCCTTGAGCGGCGGCGGTGGCATCAGGATCGACCGCATAGAGGGCGATCGGGTCGAGCGCGGGTTTGTCCGCGGCGTCGCGCATGCCCGGCGCGGGAAAGGGCCATGGGGCACGAATATGGGTTGCACCAGGCCCATCCAGATTGCCGGCACATGCTGGATCCAGCTTTGCCTGGAGATCCTCCACCCAGTAGGCGTAGCGTGCGACGAGACGCCCTTGGTCGTCGTGGATGGGAATCCACGCGACGCGGACATGATCCTGATAGGGAAGTGTCGCGAAAGCGACGGATGCGGCATCGGACGGATCGACCAGCGGCTCGATCTCAGGGTGGGCAAGCCGCGCCGGGTTCTCCGGTTGTGGGGCGCGATGCGTGCTGAAAAGCGGAGTGTAGCGGTAGGCTACCGCATCTTCTTCCAACCGCGCCCGGGCGAGGAACAGGTGGGGTGCCTGCAAGGGTGGCGGGTCGGCTTTGCGGAGCGGCTCATGATAAGTGGATTGGAGGATGATGAAGTCGTCGTTGGCGGTCTCCGTTGCGAGCAGTTGCCGGACATCCTCGAGTGCGGCACTGGCCGCAAGCTCGGCGCGCTGCCGGTCAAGAAACAGGCGCGCGGTCCTGCGTTCGATGCCCGCCAGCAGCAGGGCGCCGACCGCAAGGATCATCAACGCGCCGGCAATGATCAGCACGACGGGCAGCGCGAAGCCCGCTCGCAGACGACTACGATCCGGGATTTTCATGGGGGCCGAAAGGGACATGAACCGCACAAGTCACGAGATCGGGGTGGCGGTGGGCCATGGAAGGATTTCCTAACAAACGGCCATGTGTGCCGCGGCCTTCCCAATCGGCCGGAGCGGAGAGTTTTGCCGCCAGGCTGCGTCGGGCGATCACGACCCGCAGATCGATGGCATCGGGTGGCGTCGTGGCGGACGCCTCCCATTCCGACCACCGGCCGTCCTGGCCGCGCGTAACCGGCCGTGCCATGAACGACACCACGCCGAAGGCAAGGGGTTCGTCCACCGATTCCTCCGGAGAAAACAATTCCGGCAATTCATCGTCGCGCAGTGCGCCGAAGGTGTCCGCGCTGTCGCGGAAGCCGCGCATCAGGACCCGCACGGTTTTGCCTTCGATGGAAAGATCCTCCAGATAGTAATGCACCGCGCATAGGTCGCCGATATGTCGGTTTTGTGATTGGGCTCCTTCCGGCTTCAGGCAGAGAAAGCCGATGCGGTCGGACGCCCAGTCCGATCCGGGCGATTCAAAAACGGCACCGGGGTGGAAGCAGGCGCTTGATAGATCGGCGCTGATTTGTCCGACGAGGGCGCGGGCTTCGCGCTCCGCCTCCAGGCTTCCGCCAAGCTGTTCGTATTCATGGCCTGATCGGGCGAGCATGGCCGCGGCAAGCAACAGGATGATCGAACCGATGGCCATCGCGGCCGTCAGCTCCACAAGTGAGAGGCCGCGCGGGACTTTGATGGCGGATTTCATGGGGTGCGGCTGCGGAAATCGATTTTGCGGCGTTTGCCTGCGGGAGCGCTGGCAGGGAATTCGATGGTGATGCACAATTCGAGCGGCTGCGGGTTTGCGGCAGCATTCCGGCGGGTGGTTTTGAGGGTGGCGATATAATGCACGCCCGGAGCGTCGGGTTTGCGGAGTCCCTGGTCATAGCCGGCCCTGGAAATTTTCCCGACCGGCTTTCCTTCACTGGAAAACCCCAACGCAAGCAACCCGCTATCCCCGGGAAACAGTTCTCCAACGGGGACTGCGTCGAAGTATTGCGATCGGCCCTGGCGGATGGCGCGGACTTCTTCCATGCAGGCGTTCACGATGCAGGCACTGCGGGTTTCAGCCATGACCAAGGCCGCGCATTTCCCGGCCTCGGCCATGGCTCCGAGCACCAGGGGAATCGCGACCGCCAACACGCCGATGGCAAGCACCGCCTCGATCAATGTGGCCCCGGAATCCAGCCGCCCGTGTTGTGAGGAGACTCTCATCTGCCGGAATGGTATGCGCGGGCGGTGACGCGGCCGATTTTGAGCAGGTTCTCGGCGATGGTGCGGTTTTCGCCACGGCGGAGAGGAGTGGCAATACCACTCTGGTATCCTCCCTCGGCGATGCGGATGGTAACGGGCGACGAGCCTTGTGGGTAGTGGAGTCCGCCATGCGGGTGAATGACCATGGCATGTGCGTGTACGCTCTGACCATGGTCTTTGCCGTAGAGAATGGTGAGTTGTTCCGTGTCGAGCAAGTTGGAGACACCTCCCGCCTCGCCGCCCAACAGAACCACCCCGGCCTCAAGCGACTGCCAGCGCTGGATCAGGACGGCCTTGACCGGTTCGCCCGGGCGCTCCGGCCAGGACTCGGCCCTGAACAATCCCAAATGGCACTTTTTGCCGACGGCAGGGAGATCACCGGGCTCGGCCACGGCAAGGATGATGCGGCTGCGGGACGAGACGGCCGCGGCACGGGCTTGATCGACCAACCCGGCGATCAGGTCGGCCCCGGCCTTGCGGGCATGAAAGCCGTGATCGCCCAGCAGCCTGGCGGCAACCAGCAGCAGGATGGACAGCACCGCAGTCACTGCAACCAACTCGATCAGGGTGAACGCCCGTTTTTCCGGACCGGGAAACCGCCTTCGGCATGAGGTCACTTGTTTGTAAAGTCGGATAAGCTAACAAAAATCATTCGCGCGGGACGCGGTTATGTTAGTTTCCGACTCTTGCCAAGCGGATAATTCCGCATCCGGCATATTTATCTATCAATCTCACTGTTTCAAAGCACCGCCAGGCGGCGTCACGGGCCGACAGGCAGCCCGCCCGGCAGATCGCCTCCGGGAATCCTGATGGAATCCTTCAGAACCTTGTCGATCGCCTCATCGACGGCTTTGTCGGCCTGATCCCCGGCTTTTTTCTGTAATTCATCCCTTGCCCCGCCCCGCTCCTTGTCCCCGGAGGGCTCGCCGGCCTTCCCATTGGCGGGTTTCTCCGGCTGCTCCGGCTGCTCCGTGCCGAGCAGGCCGTCAAGCAACCCGGAGCCTTGTTCGATAAGACCCGCACCCTTGTCGATGATTCCTGATCCGTGTTTGATGGCTTGCTCAAGAATTTCAGCATTCGACTCGGTAATGACCGTCTGGCTGTAACGGATGACTTTCTCGCCGGTCTCGGGAATCACCTCGATCATCCGCAGGCCGGCGGCCTCGATCAGGCGGGCGGTGAGGTCCTCTTCCGGATCGTCCAGGGTGCCGGTGATCCGCAGCGGCGCCCACAACAAGCCCTTCTCTCCCGGCAGAAACACATGGGTCTCCGCGCCCGGGATGGATGACAGGGTGCCTGGCGCGATCCCAAGGCGGAACGTCCCGTCGATGTCACGGCCCCGGATGCTTATCGCTCCTTCGAGACGAACCAAGCCGTCGCTGGAGAGCACCAGATCCGTTAGCTGGATTTCACCCTGTCTCCAATGCCAGATGGTGCGTGCGTCATTGAGGGCGAGCACGCGGAAACGGCGGGTGTCGGCGTATGCGGCGAGCGCGTCGAGCACCGGCAGGGCGGTGAGGGTGCCGTTGCGCAACTGGAGCTTGCCAGAGGCGGCATGCCCATCCCGGTTGTTGGCGGTAAAATCCGACTCAAGCGTGCCTGTGAGCCGTTTGGCCCAGGTTTCATTCAAAAGATCCGCGCACTCCACCCCGGTGAGGTTGCCATGGAATGTGTATTGCCGGGTCAGGGAATCCCATTCACCCGCGGCCTCGATCCGGGCGCTGTCCCACAATGAGGCGTCCGCACTGTTGAGATAGACCCGGCCGTCCTGATAGCGGAGTTTGGCCCGCCCGAGGCGGGCTTCGGGCAGGATGGGATAAGGCAGGCGCAGCGAACCGTCGGCGATCTCGAGACGATAGGCGTTTGGCGCGCCATCCGGCTCGAGCGCCATGCGCATGCCACTGGCAAGGGCGGGGCCGGCATCAAACATCGCACGGATCATGACTTCATGCACATCGAGCCCGCGCAAATCCACCTTGTTGGGCAGCCAACCCGGGGATTTGGCACCGCTCGGCGCGGGAGGCGGCATCACGCCGGACGGTTGGACAAGCGCGCCAGAGCTTCTGGCATCCACGGTGAGCTCAAGCCTTTGCATGCGCGAGCCGCTGATCTCCCAGACCCCCCGGCGCAGTCCGCCCACCACGATCTCGGTGTGCAGACCTTCAAGCCGAATATCCCGCACCATCCCCTCACCGGTGCCGTGGAATTTGGCGGTATCCACCGCCAGTCCATCCCAGCGGAAAGGAGTGAACTCGCCTTTCACCCCCGCCACGACGCTGGCTTTCTCAGACAGAAACCGCCGGAATCCATCGCTGTGCAGATAGCTGCGAACGGCCGCATAAAGAATCCCGGCTGCAAGCAGGCCCAAGGCGATCAGCAGGATCAGCACTTTGCCAAGCCAGCCGGCTCCTTCATTTTTGACACCCCTTCGTCTTCTGGATCTGCGGCTCATCCCGAGCAAGCTACCAAACCCCGCCGCCTCCGCAAGACCCCATGCTCCGGAGGCCCGCAATTGCTTTGCCATGGGCGTAATTTGGCGCTTGGCTGGCCGTGTGCTCGCCAAGCGAATCATCCCCTGTCTTGATGTGACCGATGGCCGCGTGGTCAAAGGTGTGAATTTCGTGGACCTGATCGACGCCGGCGACCCCGTGGAAGCCGCCCTCGCCTACAACGCGCAGGAGGCGGATGAACTGGTGTTTCTCGACATCACCGCATCCTCGGACAACCGCGCGACCATGGTCGATGTGGTGCGCCGCACGGCCGAGCATTGTTTCATCCCGCTGACGGTCGGCGGCGGCATCCGCAGTGTCGAAAACATGCGGGAAATGCTCCTCGCCGGCGCGGACAAGGTGGGAATCAACACCTCCGCCGTGCAAAACCCGGGCCTGGTGGATGCCGGGGCCGCGGCCTTTGGCAGCCAATGCATCGTGGTCGCCATCGACGCCAAACGTGAAGGCCCCGGAAAATGGGGCGTTTACACCCATGGCGGACGCACCCCGGTGGGCTTGGACGTGGTCGAATGGGCCAAGGAAGTCTGGCGGCGTGGCGCAGGCGAGATTCTCCTCACCAGTATGGATTCCGATGGAACCCAGGCCGGTTACGACATCGAACTGACGGCCGCCGTTTCCACATCAGTGGGCATCCCGGTCATCGCCAGCGGCGGCGCCGGAAATCTCGACCACATGGTCGAAGTCCTGAATGCGGGCAAGGCCGACGCCGTGCTGGCCGCAAGCATTTTCCACTTTGGAAAACACACCGTAGGCGAGGCCAAACGCCACTTCGCCAGCTGCGGCGTGCCTGTGCGGCCTCCGGTGAGGGGTTGAGCCTGCTCACTGGGGCGCTGCGGGCTGCCGCCGGGCTCCCGGGCGATAGAGGTGCCGGCCATAAGGCAGGTTTCGCGGAACACTTGCGGCCTGCGAGGAAACGCGTTGCCATGCAAACCCCATGCGCCGGCCAATTTCTGCTTGAAACCAAGCCATCCATCTGTTTGGATGATAACCCTTCCTAAAGGAAAATTAATTAATTCTTGCTGTTAATCATATTATCAGATAGAATTTTGCCCACTTATCTGCTAGCCAACAACCAACAGAACCATGAAACCACGATTCAAAAAATACCTGCGCGCCGCGCTCCCCTGTCTCATCATCCTGCCCGCCATGACGCAGATCGCCAGCGCCGCGATCTTTGTCGATGACACCGCAGGCAACGCCCAGCCCACCGCCGCCGACAATGGAGCGAACACCATCCGTGCGGATGGCGGGACCTCCGCCAACCCGTTCGTCAACATCATCAACGGCGTGGTGTTCACCGGCGATGCCGGCGAAACCGAGGTGGTCGAAATCACCGCGGCCAACTACACCGTCACCAACGCCGGCATCCTGAATGGCACCAACCATGACGGGATCAACTCCACTTTCGCCTTCACCCTGGTCAATTCAGGAACCATCGATGGAAATGGAGCAACCAGTGAAGGGGTCGCATCGGTCGGCGGAACCACCTCGATCACCAACAGCGGCACCATCGAGGGTGACTACGACGGCATTTATTTCTCCACCGATGGCGGGACGGTGACAAACACAGGGACCATCGCAGGTGTGGTTGGCGCCTTGTCCGACGGCATCGCCGGCCAAAACAACGTGACCATCAGCAACAACGGATATGGAACGATTTCCGGAGTCGAAAGCGGCATCGATGTCATCGACGGCCTCACCCTGACCAACCAGACCAACGCAACCATCACCGGCGTCAACTCCCATGGAGTCGATGCCGGCAACAACGCGACCATCAGCAACTCCGGCCTGATCCAGGGCGGCGCGAACGGCGTGGATGTCGGCAATGACGCCACCATCACCAACGCCACCACCTACAGCTTCATTTTCCCCGTGGCCGGCGGCAGCATCATCGGCGCGGACAATGGCGTCGATGCCGGCGACGACCTGACGCTCACCAACGAGTACCTCGGCCTGATCCAAGGCACCGCGGGCGAGGGCATCAGCGCTGGTGACAACGCGACCATCACCAACTACGGCACCATCACCGGCGGCCAGGACGGCATCGATGCGGATCTCGCTTCAACCATTGCCAACCATGGCTCCATCACCGGCACCCTCGACGGCATACGTGTCAGTCCCGGGGCAACCATCACCAACAACGCCGGGGCAACCATCACCGGCGGTGAGGACGCCATCGACATCGTCGGCACCGGAGCCGCTTCCTCGATCACCAACTCAGGAACGCTCAATGGCGGCAGCCAAAGTGCCATCGACGGCTCAGGTTCGGTTGAAACCATCACCAATAGCGGGCTCATCCAGGGCGGTGGCTCCAATGCGATCATGCTGAGGGACGGCAGCGACACCCTCAATGCGAACTACGGCTCCAGAATCATCGGCGACGTCAATGGCGGCGCTGACGCGGACCTTGACACACTCAACTTCGATGGAGGCCTGACAAGCTATCTTGACTCCGCAAGCGGAGCCTACAGCAACTCGATTCTGGGCGAAGTCCGGCGGTTTGAAGTCATCAACAAGACCGGCAGCGGAGCCGCGTTCATTGGCGTCCCGGGCAATACCGGTTATCAGGTGGTCGCGGACACCCTCAACATCACCGGAGGCGGTCTCTACATTAACGGAGACATCTCCGCATACTCGGTTGCACAAACGACCATCAACGCAGGCGGAGCCGCCCTCGGCGGCACAGGCCTGTGGGATGCCGACATCCTGCTTACGGCAGGCAGCTTCAGCGCCGGGGCGATTGCCATCGACCTGGATTCGACTCCTACAAATGCCGTCGGAACTCTCGATCTCGATGGCAATGTCACCCACTCGTCGGGCACCTTCATCCGCCACGACATGATTCCGAATGGCAGTGATGACCTCATCACCCACACCGGCGGCACCTATGCCCTCGGCACCAACACCGACATTCGCGTTTCGGCCACCACCAACAACACGGTGATCCGCAACGGCACCTATACCGTGATCGACAGCGATTCGGTCATCACCGGCTCGTATCCCGACATGGCGGTGCAGTTCAACTCCAACGTGAACAACGGTGATGATGGTTTTGTCGGGTCGCGCACCTGGAATACCGGCAACGCCGACACTCTGGCCGTGCTCAACCTCTTCATGTATTCGGGCTTCACGGATGGAGGCACCAATCTGGTCTTCTACGTGAACCACGATTTCGAAGGCCTGCCGGGACTCAGTGACAATGAATCCAGCCTCGGCGCGGCCTTGGACGCGTCCGTGAGCAACAGCGACCCGCTGATTCAGGATTTCATCGCGGCCTTGGATTATTCCGACCTTGAAACCGTCCAAGCCACCCTCGGATCACTCGTTCCTGACGGCATGCTCGCCCAGGTGTCCGGACTGGCTAGCAGCAACTACCGCCTGCACCGCCTCGCTCAGAACCACCTCGCCATGACCCGCTCCGGCGGAGCCATCATCGAGACTCCCGCAAGCACCGATGCAAAAGGCGGCGTCATTCCTGCAACCACGACCTCTGCCAGCAATCGCGGCACGTCTGGGGCACGTTCTCCTACGATTGGAAGGAAGCGGACTTCGACAACACCGACTTCGATGGCGAGGACGCATCGTTCACCGCAGGCGTGGATTACCGGATCGCCAACGACTGGTTGGTCGGCCTGATGCTCGATGGCTCGCAAGGCGACTATGACTACACCGGGGGCAGCTCCGATGTCGACAGCCTCCGCATCGCGATCTACGGCACCTATGGCCAATCCACAGGACTCTATGCCGATTTCCTGGTTGGTTATGGCAATCACGACCTTGACGCGGATCGCGCCCTTGGCGGCATTCTATCGGGCTTCTCCAGCGACAGCTCGACCGATGCGGACAGCCTGCAGGCGATGCTGACGGTCGGCTACGCCATGCAGTCCGGAAACCTGAAACACGGTCCGTATGCAGGTCTTGAGTATCAGAATGTTGATGCCGACGGATATACGCAGGACTCGATCCTGCCGATCGATGTGGAAGGCTTCGACTTCGACTCCTTCCGCCTGCTGGTCGGATACCGCGCGGAGGCCACCTACGGTAAATTCACGCCATATGCGTCCATCGCCTATGCGCATGAATTCGAGGATGGCGAGATCGGCACCACCGCCACCCTTCCCGGCGGCGAGCGCTTCCGGGTTGAAGGCGGCGGCCTCGACTCCGCCGTGCTGATCTCGATCGGCACCGGCTACTCGTTCAACTCCAACCTCGGAATGAACGTCGGCTACTACGGCGAAATCTCCACCGGAGACGGCGTGGACAGCAACGGCGGCTCGATCGGCCTGAACTACTCGTTCTGATCCCGCGCAAGGACAACATCCCAAAATCAACAACCGCCGCCCCCGCAACGAGGCGGCGGTTTTTTGATTTGTAGCGGATTATGGACTAACGGCGTGCGAGGGATCGTCACTCATGCCGCATTTCCTTATGTCGAATCTTCCAATTCCCAATTACTTTTGAATGCTCAAGGTTGCGACGGTGTGTCGTCGGCCTTGAGGTCGCCGAGGGCGTATTGGATGCCGTCGAGGTAATGCCGGACCACGGCGGGATTCCAATAGACTTCCGGGTTGTGGCCGAGCGAGCAATAGAACACGCGGCCCTTGCCGAAGGTCTTGATCCAGGCGATCGCGAAATCGTTGTCGGTGCGGTTGATGCCCTGGTCCTTCTTGTTGCGGGGATCGGCCATGTCCAGTGAAAGCAGGACACGGTGGGTCTTGCGCGAGTAGGGGCCGCGGAACTGATAGATCTCGTCCTTGATGGCAAAGCCCTTGCCTCCGAAAGCCCGGTTGAGCGGGTGGTCCTTTTCATCCAGCTTGACCGCCCAGGTGCCGTCGAAAGTCCACGGGTGCCCGTCGAAGTAACCGCCCATCATTTCTCCGGCTTCCGGGAAGACCTGGAAGTTGTCGGTGGCGGCGTGGATGCCGATGATGCCTTTGCCGTTCCTGACGAATTCCAGCAGTGATTTCCGGTGCTCCGGTTTTTCAAATTTCAGGTTGGTGGTGTTGTTGAGCAGGATGGCATCGTATTCATCCAGTTTACCCGGATCGAAAACGTCCATTTCGTGGTAGGCCACTGCGGTGAACGCACCGGTTTTCTCGCCCATCTTGATGAAGGTTTTCTGTGCGACATCGATGCACTCGTGGCGGGGGCCCTCGGTGCGGGAGAAAACCAGCAGTTTCCGGGATTTTTTGGGCTGCACGGTGGGTTTTTCGGGCAAGGCCTTGAGGATGGCGGCGTCGATTTCCTCCGGAGTCAGGGCCAGGCAGGGTCCGGCGGCGATCAGGGCCGAGGCGGCGATGCAAATGATGCGTGATACGGGTTTCATAATTGGAAGGTGGGTTGGCAGTGAGTTGGCTGGGATCGTCTCCATCCGCATGGCTGAACGGTCAACCAGACGTTCATGAATTAGGCGCGGCCATGGCAGCCTGCAACATCAATCCACGCGTCTGACTGCGGCTCATCCGCCTTGGCGCAACAAAACCATGAATTGCAGTGGCTCCATTTCCAAATGTTTGGCGGCAATCACTGTTTGGCCAGCGATGATATCGACAAGCACTTTTTTCAAACCAAGTTGGCGCAGACGCGTCGCGGGGAGAGTCTGCGGTTCATCACTGAAGTTGACGAGGCAAAGGATGCTCTGGTCCCTGGTCGTCCGGAAATAGGCAAAGACATGGTCATTGCCGGGGTGAACGATTTCCGTGTCGCCGCGGGCAAGAGCCTCGTTCTTGAGACGCATTTGGGAGAGCTTGAGAAACCCCTCATGAAGAATGTGCTCGGGACTTCCCGGGGCCGTTTGGCGACCGACTTTTCCCCAATCAAACACCGGCCGGTGAATCCAACGCGAGTCCCCGGCTTTCTCAATGTCATCCTGATAACCCGGATCATTCAGGGTGCCGGTTTCCTCACCAAGATAGATCAGTGGAATGCCGCCAATGGTGAAGGACACGCCATGCAGCAACAGGATGCGCCGGAGTGCGAATTCAATCTCCCTGGCATCACCGGCGGCTTGTGCCCGACCGAGACCACAGAGCGAGGCGGTCGTCCCGCAGATGCGGGCGTCGCCACTGGATGGGTCTTCTTGGAAAATCACCCCTTCGGAGAAACTGCCCGGATGACGACCGGCGTAGAAATTTGTTAAAAATCGGCGATGACCATGGGGGTCGATGCCGATTTCCGCCGCATCCGTATTGTCGAACCCCCAGCCGATATCATCGTGCGAACGCACATAGTTCACCCATGCGCAGCCTTGGGGGATTTGAAAGCGCTTGTTCATCGAGTGGCGAAGGAGGTTGGCATTGCGTGTGGCCAGTCCCTCCCAGAGCAGCGCCATCAGAAGCGGGTTGTAGGAAATCCGGCACTCATCGGGGCCCATGTATTTGACGATCTCGTCGGGGGCCACGATGGCCTCGGATTTCAAAACCATTCCCGGCGCGACAATCCGGGCGATGCTGTTGAACGCCTGGATGATCGTATGGGCCTCCGGCAGATTTTCACAAGATGTTCCCTTTTCCTTCCAGACGAAGGGCACGGCATCGAGCCGCAGGATCTCAACGCCGACGTTGGCGAGGAACAGCATTTCCCCAGCCATTGCGTTGAACACCGATGGGTTGCGGTAATTGAGGTCCCATTGGTAGGTGTGAAAAGTCGTCCAAACCCATTTTTTCAGGCGGTTCAGATAGGTGAAACACCCGGGATGTTCGTCCGGGAAAATCGAACGCAGGTGTCTCTCGTATTCCTGCGTCTCCTCGCGTGAGTTGAACATCAGGTAAAAACCCTGATGCGTTTCATCGCCTTCCATCGCCTTCTGCGCCCAGAGATGTTCGTCAGACGTGTGATTGAAGACAAAATCGAGAACCAGGCTGATTCCTTGGAGCCGGAGTTCCGCCGCGAGTTGGCGCAGGTCGTCCATGGTGCCAAGCGGCGGGTCCACTTCCCGGTAGCTGTTCACCGCATATCCGCCGTCATCATCACCATCAGGGCGCTTGTAAAGCGGCATCAGATGCAGATAGGTGATACCGAGGTCCTTCAAATAGGGAATGCGCTGCTGTATCCCTGTCAGGTTGTCCGCGAACAAATCCACATAGGCAACGGCGCCGACGAGTTGGCCGGATTGGTACCAGAGCGGATTGGCCTCCCGCATGACATCAATGCTTTTCCACTCCGGTGATCGTTCCAGCCAGGACCTCGCCATCATTTCCAACAATCTTTCAAGATGATAGTGGAAATCGAAATGATGCCCGTAAAGACTGAGCAGTTGTCTCAGGAGTGTCGGGAAAAACTCTTCAAGCCGCCAAGAGAATGCTTGCCACTCCGGGGTGATGACCTCGTCCGGGTAACGGCTTTCCAACAGCACCTGGAGCCTTTTGAGTGTGGTTTGGCACTGGAGCTCGGAAATGACCATGGGGAGATGGACGGAAGCGTGTGGGGAATATCATATTGAAGAGCGGCAATGTCAAAGCAGACGCTGCGCCAGGGAGAGGGCTCCGACAATACCGGCATTTTGATCCAAAGCGGGAGTCTGAAGATAAAGGTCCAATGGCGGGAGCGACCAATAGGCACCAGCAAGCTGTTCGAACTCATGGCGGATCCGGTCGATCAGGCCTGCTTTGCGTGAGACCCCTCCGCCGAGAATGATGATATCAGGCGACCATGCGGCGGTCAGGTTGATACAACCGATCGCAAGATATTTTGCCTGCAATTCCCATGCCGGATGATTTTCCGGGATTCGGTCACCTGGCATTTCCCAGCGCGCCTCGATCGCTGGCCCGCCGGCGCGCCCTTCCAAGCATGAACCGTGAAACGGGCAGACATTGGTGCTGTGGCCGTATGCGGCGTCGAGGTCGGGCATGATCATGTGCCCGATCTCGGTGTGCATGCGGCCGTGGAGAAGAGTGCCGTTGTGAAGAAAGGCTCCGCCGATTCCGGTTCCGACGGTGATGTAGGCGACATTTCTGGAGTTTTTCCCGGCACCATATTGGGCCTCGCCGATGACGGCGGCGTTGACGTCGGTATCAAAGAGAATCGGGATGGGCATTTGTAGGCCTTTGCGGATTCCGTTGACCACATTGTAGCCTGTCCATCCGAGCTTGGGAGTGGCAAGGATGGAGCCATACCCCGGTGAACAGGGCTCGACATCTGCCGGGCCAAAGGAGCCGATGCCCATGGTGCGGATCGGTCCGTATGCGGCGACAGCTTCCTGGAAAAAAGCAACTGCCTGCGCGATGGTTTCTTCCGGGTCACCGGTAGGGAAGCGGGCTTCCATCAGTGGCTCGGCGGGATGAGTGGCAATGGCACAAACGAATTTGGTCCCGCCTGTCTCAATCGCTGCGAGAAGGGATACGTCATCCGTGTTTACTGGCATTTCGGCTTCAGTTTCAGTCTTCATAAGAAGTGTGGGCAATCATGTCGTGGGATAGCACGGCTTCCGGCTCGTCGGCTCCATCGGGTGGCACGCCTCCAAGGGCCGACAGTGGAATCTGGATGCGGCCATCAAAATGATAGGCTTCGATGCCTTCAAGAAAACCTGAGAAATTGGGGGATTTTGCCAGATAGACACGTGGCAGGTTGGTCGTTTGCCGCAGTTCCATGCTGTGATCCGAGCCAAGTACCGCGAGGAGACGGCCCGATAGCGCACCGTAATCACTGCCCCGGCGGGCGTAAAACAGGATGCGATCGGCCGGAATCCCCCACTTCATGGAGATATAACGGATCGCCTGGCCCTTGCCGGATCTCAGCGGTATCACATCCAGCCACCGCTCTTCTGATAGAATGACTTTGGCAGATAGATGTTCCTGTCGCAGTAGTCTGTGAATCAGATGCCGCCGAGGGGCCTTCGATTTGTCATAATGGTATGAAATTTTGAACCGGTGCTGGCGGTCCGGCTCCTCTTGTGGCGACAATCCCGCAACGGATCCGAGCACCTCGCGGATCGCATCCGGCTGCCAGCGGTAGTCGATATGTTTTTCCCACCCAAGGTCGAGCACCTGGCGTTTGCCATAATGAATGCTGCCTCCGAGCTGGGTGATGTAAACATCCGGCTCTGGGAGCCCGGTTTCCTCCACCAGTTTCCTTGCCATGCCGATGCTGCGCGCGGTCGCAATGCCAAACCCAAGGGCGGGCTGGTTGGAATTTGTCAGCTCGCGGATTCGGTCGATGGCCTCCATGTCGCCATCGACCAGGTTTCCCTCGAGTCCGGTGAACATGATGCGGTCCTTGAGAGGCAGCGATGTGCGGGTTTTGTCGATGATGAGATGAGGGCGCGATATTTCCTCAAGCAAACCGGACGACTCGATCAAATAGCGATCGACGTGTCCCCTCCATGTGTAGTGTTTGGCAACTCCGGCAATGCCTGCGGCGGACCACTCGGCCCATTGGGCGGGATCGGAAATTGCCGATTCGAGTGCAGCGGTCATCGCTGGAATATCGAGTGGATCAATCAGTTTCCCGTTGTGGCAATTGCTGAGGATATCCCGGGGGCCGCCATCATGGGTGGCGAGAACCGGTAGCCCGGAACTGGCGGCCTCGATCAGGGTGAGCCCGAACGGCTCTGTTAGGGACGGATTGACAAACAAACCCTGCTTCGATGCGGCGTAGCGGTAAAAGGCGGAAATTTCGTCCGGTTCGTGATGCTTGGGAATGGAGACACATCCGTAAAGATCGTGGTCGTCGATCAATTGAAGCAGCTCGGTCCACACCTTGCGCGCTCCGGGATGGAGTCCGGCAATGGCACTCCGGTTGCCGGCGATGAGGATGAGGTTCGCCCGGTCCCGCAGCGTGGTGCTTTCGCCGAACGCCCGCACCAGCGAGGCGAGGTTCTTTTTCTCATCGGCCCGGGCGATTGCTAGAAACGGAGGGCGCGCGGGGTGATCTAGAAACCGTTCGATTTTATCAACGACATCGTCCGGAATCGGACCGCTTTCCGGCGGCGAGAATCGCGAGACATCCACGCCTGGAGGAATGACCTTCATTCTATCAGGCGCGTAGTGCTCATACGCCCGGTATTGCTCTTCGACTTCCTGATGGGTGCTGGTGCAGACCATGGCCGCGGTCTCCAGGCTGAGTTCCTCCGCCTCGATGCGCGCGGACAGGTTGTAGCGCTCCTCGAGTCGATCCGGATCAGACTGCCCTTGTAAAAGGATTTTCCGTTTGGTCCACCCGAGGGAATGGCCGGTGAATATGAATGGACAGCCTAATAATGATGCCAGGCGGCTTCCCACGTAGCCGGCATCGGCGTAGTGCGCGTGGATGATATCCGGAAGCCGGTTGTTCTGGCGGAAAAGCGCGAGCGATTGGTCCACAAACTCGTCGAGGTAACGCCAGAGATTTTCCTTGCGGAGATAGCGGCGCGGTCCCGCCTGAATGCGCCGGATGAACGCGTTGTTGCCGAGCGGCTCGACCGCTTGAGCATAATCGGTGCTTACTTTCGCATCAAACACGCGTCGCGTGAAAAGATCGACTTGACCGACTTTCGGATGCTCCGCGAGCGAGCGGACCAGTTCGAGGACATACCGGCATTGGCCACCTGTGTCCGCATCGCGACCCAGCTCAAGATGATTGCCACGGATCAGTCCATGGATTGACAGATGCACCAGATAGAGATTGTCGGGAACGTTCATGGGTATTGGGTGCCAGAATGCACGTCTTCGGGAGCGAAGGACTTCTCCAAAATGGGACGCAATACGTTGATGACGCCATCCGCGCATGATTCGGAAGCCCGGATCGGATTTCCCGCGGCGGCTGCTTCAAGCAACGCCTCCTCAGCATTGCCAACCAGAATCCCGGTCACGCCGTCTAACAAAAACATCGAAGCGTCATTGCCGGAGTCTCCCGCAACGACCACTTGTCCCAGTGGAATGCCAAGCCAGTGGACAAGCCAGTGGATGGCCTTGCCCTTGTTGGCCTTTTGCGGCAGGATATCAAGGTCTCGGGAAGAGGAATAGATCACTTGCGCGTCGAGCCCTGCTTCCTGCAGCAGCTGACACAACCGATCCAGGTCTGCCGTGTCGCGGTCATGCCAAAACCAGCTGCACTTGTATGGATTCTGGCATTCGGGAGGTTGCGCTTCGATTCCCTCGATCTGCTCCAGAATGACACGCTTCACCTTGCCTAAATCCCAGCCGACCGCCAACTCCTGATGCCAATTCGTCAGGATTTGTTCGTTAGCACAATTATAGATCTCGGTTCCGACACCTGCGATAATGAAATCCGGAGCCGGCAATGCGGTGCGACGGATCAGCGACAAGGTGTCATCCAGCGAACGTCCCGTGTTATAAACCAACAGTGGCGGGCTTGAGATTCGTCGTGTTTGCGACCAGAAAGCCGCAAACCGAGCTGCGGCATCCGTGCCATCATGGACGGTACCGTCAATATCGGTGGATAATAAAAGCATGAGAAAACACACGCCCGCCACCGCAATCCCTCAGGACCTGGCAGTATGCGCTTTTGCAGCATAATACCAAAACCGCGGAATTCCAGCAAAAAAGATCACACAATGATTTTTTTGTTAGATCGGCCTGCGCATCAATCATCTCGTGTCGGCTTTGCAGAGGATGATATCCATCGCGGCATCCACCGGACAGGCAATGCCAGAACGGACCAGAAAGCCGCCGCCATTCCGAGCAGACCCCATGGCGTGAGCCAGCCGAAGCGCGTGTAAAACGTCAGTTGGGTTTCACGCTGCACGGTTCCGATAAGTGTACCCTGATCCAGAGCCGCCATGCGGGCGTGGACCCGTCCCCGCGGGTCGATCACCTGCGAAACGCCTGACGAGCCGCAGACAAACATCCAGCGGGCATTCTCACAGGCGCGGATGCGGAACAGCTCCGCATGCTGGTCGTGCTGCCTTGCGGTCCACGATTCCGCATCCATGATCGGCACAATGAACATTTCGGCCCCGGCCGCCGTCATGCGGCGTTTCACGCCTTCGTAATCGCAATCAAAACACACGGGGGTTCCGACCTTGCCGTGGCGGGTCATCACCGGCAGCGCGGTTTCGCCGGAATTCCCGTCATCGAAAAAGTGCACGGTATGCACCTTGTTGTGTTCACCAAGGACACCGTTGGCATCGATCGTCAGCGCGATATTGCTCCATCCTTTCCCGGGCCCGTGATCCTTCTGGGTGCCGAAGGTCAGGGTGATGTCGCGCTCCCGGCACAGCCGTAGCAGACGGTTCCAATCGCGCTCGTTTTTGCGGATGTCGAAGGGCACGGCATACTCGGGCCAGACCACGTGGCGGACATCATCCGGCAACTCCTCCGTGTGCCGGATGTAATCGGTGAAGGGGACCACCTCCCATTGCAAACCCGCGGTTTTCACCGACATCCCATCGCCGGAAGGTTGGCTTGGTTTCGTTAGAAAGGCACTCCATGCCGCGAAGCACAGCGTGGCGGGAACCAGCGCCGCTTTCCACCGCCCCATGACTAACAAAAATATCGCGGACACAACCACGGCTCCCACGCCATAGACTCCGATCCATGGCAGGAGGACGTTCGGACCCATCGCCAGGCCGACCGTCATCCACGGGAACTTCAGGGGAAAGACCTCCGCGCGGATGAATTCCCATGCGCTCCAGTTGAGCACCCCGAACACCACCAACAACCAACCGGACATGCCTCGCCTCGCCGCCCGGCCGAGCATTTCGGCGAACAAGGCATGAAACGCGGCGAGCACGAACCACAACGCGACCACCATCGTGCCGAAGATTTCATACAACCACGACAAGCCGGCCGCATAAGCGGCCAATCCGTGGAGGAAGCCGATCGTCCGTGCGCGCGTCCCGTCCTGGCTTTTCAGCGCCACCAGCAATCCGGCGACGCCCGGCACCACCAGCCATCCCCAGCCCACTGGCGGGTAAGCCGCCGCATAAACCAAACCCGAAAGTGTGGCCAATGCACAGCGCTGGAACGACGAACCGTGGAAAATCATCGGATTCTGCTTCCCGGTTTCTGTCATTCCAGCATCGGGCGGACAAGCGCGCATTGGTGGCCTGCCCTGAAATCCAAGCCAAACCAGGCTCCGGGCCTTTGAAACATGCGGCTTGCGTCATCCGGATCCGGCACGATCTTGATCCCATTGAATCAATGACGCCATCGACCCGTCTATGTGAACGTCAGCAACGCATGAACTTATGAAAACCCAACGCATTTCGGCACTACGTGGAATCGGACGGCTTGCCATCGCGGTCTGGATGTTCGCCCACATTCCGGCAATCGCCCAGGAGTCCGATGATTATGAAACCATGACCCGCGGACCGGTCCATGAAGCCTTCGCCGGCACCGTGGCCTATGATCCGGAGCCGGGCATTCTGGTCAAAAAAGCCCCGCCCGCCGCAATCGAGGAATTGCCACCCGAGCAGCAGTTGGAAGGAGACAACGTCGTTTGGATTCCCGGCTATTGGGCCTGGGATGATGAGCTCGGTGATTTCCTCTGGGTAAGCGGTGTTTGGCGCAATCTGCCGCCTGGTCGCGAGTGGGTGCCCGGTTATTGGAATCCGGTGGACGGTCAATACCAATGGATCTCCGGCTACTGGGCGGAATCCGAAAGCACCGAGGTCACCTATCTTCCTCCTCCACCCAAAACTCTGGAAACCGGGCCCAACATCAAGGCCGTGACGGTGAATCATGTCTGGCTGCCCGGAAACTGGGTCTATCGGCAAAACCGTTATGTCTGGCGCTCCGGCTACTGGGTGGAGCCCCGCCCCAACTGGGTTTACATCCCCGCACACTACATCTGGACTCCACGCGGATACATCTACGTCGCTGGATACTGGGACTATGCGGTGCCGCGCCGCGGAGTGGTTTTCGCGCCGATCTATTTCCACCGTCCGGTCTATTCCCATCATGGATACCGGTATTCGCCGAGCCTGGTGATCAGTCTGTCGGTCTTCACCAACCACCTGTTCCTGCGCCCGCGATACTGTCACTATTACTTTGGCGACTACTATGCACCGAGCTACATCAACCGCGGTTTTTATGCCACTTATGATTATCACAGAAACAGGCGGGGATACGATCCGATCTATGTCTATGAACGTTGGAACCACCGTGACGACCGCCGTTGGGACCGCAACCTCAGGGAACGTTATGAACGCCTGAGGGAACGTGAGAGTGACCGGCCGCCACGCACCTGGGCCAGCATGCGGACCCGCGAGGAATATCGCGAGGGCGACCGCGCCCTTGCCACGACTCTCGACCGCTACGCCGAAACCCGCGTGAAAGATGGCGCGCGCTTCCGCAAGGTGGACAAAACTTCGCGTGAAAAAATGGTGGAACAAAACCGCAAGGTGCGCGACTTCAGCCTCGAGCGCCAACGCTTGGAAAGCCGCAACGGCAAAAAGCCCGCCGGACACGGCAACGAGGTCAGACGGGAAAAACGCGATAAATCCCCCATTTTCAGCCGGGCCAAAAGCGAGCCCCTTCCCGCGGTGACCCGGCCCAAACCGGATAAAGACAAACCCGAAGTGACCGGGGATGATGACAAACTGCCCAAGCGTGACGGAAAACGCGAGCGGACCAACCGCAAAGAACCTTCGATTCCGCCCACTGAGGAGACACCTCGCGACCGGAATAAAAAACCCCGTATCGATTCACCGAAGCGCACCACCCCGGAGGTAACTCCTCCTGCCCGCGATCGCGATAAAACACCAGACACGGAAACACCGGAACGTAAGGAAACCGAAATCTCCCCCGACAATCCAGAGCCCGGCCGTGATGCCACTCCCCGCCCCGACCGCAAGGAACGCATCGAACCGCCCGGCATCCCGCGCACCGAGCGCAAGGAACGAAAAGAGACTCCCACCATTCCACGTGTCGAACGTAAGGAACGCGCCGAACCTCCCTCCATCCCGCGCACGGAGAGGAAGGAGCGTGTCGAACCGCCCACCATCCCGCGTGTCGAGCGTAAGGAACGTGTCGAACCGCCCAGCATCCCGCGCGTCGAGCGTAAGGAACGTGTCGAACCACCCAGCATCCCGCGCACCGAGCGCAAGGAGCGAATCGAGAGACCCAGCATCCCACGCGTGGAACGCAGGGAACGCGTCGAACCACCGGCCGTTCGTGAGCGCACCCGTGAAAGCGCGCCACGTGTCGAACGCAGGGAGCGCGTCGAGCCGCCGGTCATTCGCGAACGCAATCGCGAGAGCGCGCCACGCATCGAGCGCGGCAGGGATGAAAAGCGCGATGGCGAGCGTGAGCGCAATCGCGACCGTTGATTCATGACCCACCCGCAACGGCGGGGCCCGTCACAGACATGCCATCCGGCAATCAATCCCGTATGGCATGATCATTTGATAACCCGGGCAGATTGGGAATCCACGCCACGGATCACGCCCCGCCTCCGGCGATGTGGGCGAACTTGGCGTCAATGAAGCTGAGAACCAGCTCCTCGGTCGCTTCGTCGCCAAGGCGCTCGACCACTTCGACCGAGAATCCGCGGGCGATCAACTGGCGCGCCCTGACCGGGTCGATGCCGCGCGCGCGCAGATAGAAAATCTCGTCGTCATGGATCTGCGAAGAGGTCGATCCGTGCGAGCACTTCACCTGGTCGGCATTGATCTCAAGCCCGGGCATCGAGTTCGCCTCGCAGGTGTCGCTCATCAGCAGGTTGCGGCAGGTCTGATAGGCGTCGGTGTGGTGCGCGTCCTTGTCCACGAAGATCAACCCGGAGAAAATCGTCCGCGAGTTGTCATAGAGCGAGTTTTTGTACAAAAGATCCGAGTAAGCGCCTTCCGAAACATGGTGCTGGAATGTGCGCTGGTCGTATTCCTGCTCGCGGGCGGGAATCGACACCGCGAGCATGTCCGAGCGCGAACCCGGGCCTTCGAGGCGCGACAGGCATTCGTTGCGCGCCCACGACGCGCCGGTGTTGAGGATGAAGCCCTTGGCTGACGCATCGCGCGCGGTCGAGGTCTCGTTGATCTGGATGACCCGCGTGACCTCGTTGAGCGCCTGGATCGCGACGTAGTCGAGCTGCGAGTTCTGGCCGGCCGAGAGGTCGTTGAATGCGATGGCCAGACCCGGGCTGATGTCGTCTACCGAACGGAAGATGTCGATCACCCGGACCTTCGAGCTCTTGCCGGTGACCACCAGCGTGTGCGGGAAAATGACGGTGTTGGCTCCGGAGATCCAGTGATGAACCTCGATGGCACCTTCGACCTCGACGTTGTCGCCGGTGTGGACGAACAGGCCGTTGGAAACGGAGGCCTCGTGCCATGCGGCGAATTTGGCGGAACCCAGACGGGTTTCCTGTTTCATGAAGTGTGCGGCCACCAGATCGCCATGCGAAACGAGCGCCTCGGCCAGCGGCATGCAGATCACTCCTTGCGGAAGATCCGATTCGGCATGCGCGAGCTCGTCGTTGATGAAGACAAACCTGGCGGCGGTTTTCTCCAAACCGTTGGACCGGGCGACGAGATCGCGGTGGTTGGCGGCGGGACGCTTCGTGAAGCCATCGAAGTCGAGCTGCTTGAGATTGGAAAAGCGCCAGGTTTCATCGCCGCGCTTCGGCGCGGGGGTGGCAAGGTATCTTTCCCACGCGTCATGCTGGCGCGCGGCGAACCATGCGGGAAAAACGGCGGGTGTCTGGGGAGCGGTGGTGGTCATGGGAAAAAGGCGGATTGCGGGTTCATGATGTCAGCCGACGCTGCCTTCCATTTCCAGATCGATGAGCCGCTTGAGCTCGACCGAATATTCCATCGGGAACTCGCGGACGAGGTCGTTGATGAAACCGTTGACGGCGAGCGACATCGCCTGCCCTTCGTCGAGCCCGCGCTGCTGCATGTAGAAAAGCATCTCTTCGGAAACCTGCGAGACGGAGGCTTCGTGCTGGGTGGCGTGGCGGTTGCCCTTCACCGTGATCGCCGGATAGGTGTCGGTGCGCGAGTGGCTGTTGATCAACAGGGCGTCGCACTCGGTGTTGTTCTTGCAACCCTTGAGGTGCTTGGGGATGTGGACCTGGCCGCGGTAGGTGGCGCGGCCTTCGCCGACCGAGATGGATTTGGAAACGACGTTGGAGGTCGTGTTGTTGGCGGCGTGGATCATCTTCGCGCCGGTGTCCTGGTGCTGGCCGGTGTTGGCCAGTGCGATCGAGATCACCTCGCCACGGGCGCGCTCGCCCTTCATGACGACGCCGGGATACTTCATGGTCAGTCGCGAGCCGATGTTGCAGTCGATCCAGCGGACTTCGGCATCCTCCATCGCCACTCCGCGCTTGGTGACCAGGTTGAACACATTGCTGCTCCAGTTCTGCACGGTCACATACTGGATTTTCGCACCCTTGAGCGCCACCAGCTCGACCACCGCCGAGTGCAGCGTGGTGGTCTCGAATTTCGGCGCGGTACAGCCTTCCATGTACATCACCTCCGCGCCTTCGTCGGCGATGATCAGGGTGCGCTCGAACTGGCCGAAGCTTTCCGAGTTGATCCGGAAATACGCCTGAAGCGGTTGCTTGAGCTTCACGCCCTTGGGGATGTAGATGAACGAGCCGCCGGAAAACACCGCGCTGTTGAGCGCGGAAAACTTGTTGTCGGCGGTGGGGATCACCTTGCCGAACCACGGCCGGAAAATCTCCTCATGCTCCTTGAGACCTTCGGTCGAGTTGACGAAAACCACTCCCTGGCGGGTGAGCTCCTCCTTCATGTTCGAGTAGGCGGCCTCGGAGTCATACTGCGCCTCCACGCCGGCGAGGAACGCGCGCTCCTGCTCCGGAATGCCGAGCCGCTCGAACGTTTCCAGCACTTCCGGCGGGACGTCGTCCCACGAGCGCTTCGGCTTCTCACCGTCTGATAGATAATACCGGATCTCGTCGAAGTTGATGTTTTCCAGATCCCTGGTGGCCCAGTGGGTGGGCATCGGCTTTTCCAAAAAGACCTTGAGCGCCCGATGGCGGAACTCGCGGACCCACTGCGGGTCGTTCTTCACGTCGCAGATGTAATCGATGGTCTTTTCGCTGAGTCCGCGCCCGGCGTCGTACTTGTGGCGCTCGGGAAAGGTGAAGTCACCCTTGGTGCGGTCGATGTTGATCGCCTCGTGGGTTTCCTCGTCGAGGACGGCGGTGGCGGGGTCGTTGGACATGGTGGAAAATTCGGGATTTGGAATTTCGGATTCGGAATGACATCAGGCGAGCGCGGCTTCCTTGAGGAAATCGTAGCCGTGCTTTTCGAGTTCGAGCGCGAGTTCCGGCCCGCCGGAGCGGACGATGCGGCCCTCGGCCATGACGTGCACGCGGTCGGGTTTGATGTAATCGAGCAGGCGCTGGTAGTGGGTGATGAGCAGCATGCCGCGCTCCGTGGAGCGCATGGCGTTCACTCCCTTGGCGACGATCTTGAGCGCGTCGATGTCGAGGCCGGAGTCGGTCTCGTCAAGAATGCAGTAGGACGGCTCGAGCATCATCATCTGCAGGATCTCGTTGCGCTTTTTCTCGCCACCGGAGAAGCCCTCGTTGACGGCGCGGGCGGTGAACTTGCGGTCCATTTCCAACAGATCCATCTTCGCATAGAGGTTCTTGTAGTAGGCGACGGCGTCGATTTCCTCGCCCTTCGGCAGGCGCGCCTGCAGCGCGGCACGGATGAAGTTGGCATTGGAAACACCGGGGACTTCGGAAGGATATTGGAAGGCCAGGAAAATCCCGGCGCGCGAACGCTCGTCGATCGACATCTCAGCGATGTCCTGGCCGTCGATGGTCACGCTGCCGCCGGTGACGACGTATCCTTCATGGCCGGCAATGACCTTGGAGAGGGTGGATTTGCCGGAGCCGTTGGGCCCCATGATGGCGTGGACTTCGCCTTTCGGAACTTCGAGGGTGACTCCCTTGAGGATTTCGGTTCCGTCTTCGAGGGTGGCGTGGAGGTCTTGGATGTGCAGGCTCATGGTGGTTGGGAAAGAGGGTTGGAAATTCAGATTTGAGATTGTGGCCGGGTGAGTTTGCCGCGGAGGGTGATCTCCACATCCTCGATCACCGCCCCGGCGGGCAGTTCGAGCACGTCGGCCAGGCTGACACCGGGCTTGAAATCGACATCGTGGATGACTCCGGTCGTCGCGTCGTGGAAGTGCCCGTGCTCCGAAAGATTCGGGCAATACCGCGAGGACTCGCGCTCGAAGTTGACCTGCCGGATGATGCCGTGCTGCACCAAGGCTTCGAGACAGTTGTAAACCGTCGCCAGCGAAAGGTTCGGCAGCCGGTCCTTGGCCCGCATGAAAACCTCGTTGGCCGTCGGGTGATCGCGCTGCTCAATCAGGATGCGGTAAATTTCCTGACGCTGCCGGGTCATGCGCAGACCGGCGATTTCCTCGGGAATCTCCGCAGCATGGGGGATATCTGGAATTTTGCTGACCATCGCGGCGGCAAGGTAGGCCCACTTGAACCAATATCAAGAATTATTCTAATTCTCATTATAAAAATCGTAAGTCTTTGGTGTTCTGTGGATTATGTAATTAAATTGCCTAAATTTTCTGCTTGGAGCTCCGATTTATCAACCCAAATCATGAATCTGGTTGTGAAATACTGAGCCACATCCCGCGGGATTGGCATGTCCATGAGTTGGCGGGCGCGTCGAGGCGGCTGGTCGGCCCGGCGCGGGCCCGGGTTTCAATATTTACCAATGGCCTCAGGTGAAAGACAGCGGGGCGGGTCCCGGGCTAGTTTCGACACATCACTCAAAAAACCACAACCGATCAGAAAGGAAAAAACCATGGGCAGGATCAGCATAGGCATCAATCTGGAATTCGTGCGGCACGAGGACAAACCGTTTGAATGGGGCGTCAACAAGGCGGCGGAGCTCGGTTACGAATTCGTGGAACCCATGCTGCACTGGGGTCGCGAGCTGCTGAGCGAAGCGGGATATTTCCACAGTGTTTCGATGCTCGATGATCCGCTGCGGATTGTCCGGGCCTGCCAGGCGGCGGGGGTCAAGCTGTCCGGCTTCTCCGCCCACACCCCGCTGTGCAAACCCGAAATTTCGACCGAATACCTCAAACAGGCGATCCGGTTCGCCGCCGAGTGCGGAGCGCCGGTGGTCAACACCGATGAGGGGCCGAAACCCGCGTGGACGAATGCCGATGAGGATCATGTGTTGATGCGCTACGTGCTGATGGAGGCGGCGAAGTCAGCCGCACCACGGGGCATTCTGATCGGCATCGAGCCGCACCAGCAATACACCAAGCACCCGGACGGCCTGGACCGCATCCATGCGCTCGTGGACTCCCCGGCGATCGGCATCAACTTCGATACCGGCAACAGCTACCTTTGCGGCCATGATCCCTATCAATGGCTGGAACGCGTTGCCGGCCGGCTGGTGCACCTCCACGCCAAAGACATCTCGGTCAGCCAATCCGACGCCGAACGCGGCCAGGTCACCGGCACACCCGTGGGCTGCGCCTGCGGCGAGGGTGTCATCGACTGGGCGCGGGTGATCGAAATCTGCCGCAAAAAATGCCCGCGCGACATCGTTCTGTCCGTCGAGTGCGGCACCGTCGCCCAGGCGGCCACCAGCATCGAACACCTCCGGCGCCTGCTGTGAGCCATGCCGGCCGGCGCCCGGCATTCCAAAACCACCAAACCCTCCTCCCCATGAAACCGCTTGCCGCGTTGCTCCTCACGCTCGTTCTAACAGAATCGGCCGAACCCGCCCCACCGGTGCCGTTGCGGGTGCCAAACGGTCCGCAGGTGGCCACCTATCAGGCCAAGGCGAACCCGAGGAAACCCTACATCGCACAGTGGTTCGCGCCGGGTGAAAAACCGCTGGCCTTGCTGGATGATTCGCCGGCGGACCATTTCCACCATCACGGGCTGATGCTGGCGCTGGGTGCGGATGACACGGATTTCTGGACGGAGAAAGACATTCCGAACGCAGGCACCCAGCAGCCGATGGAATTCACCCCCAACGCCGCAGGCGATGGTTTCACCCAGAAACTCCGCTGGCTGGCGACCGATGGCACCCACCTGCTGGATGAAACGCGCGAAGTCCGTGCGCGCACCGAAGGCAGCGGCCCGCAAGCCATCCACTGGCTCGACTGGCACTCGGAACTCACACCCGCCCCAGGGCGCGACACAGTCAAGCTCTGGGGGCGGCATTACTTCGGACTCGGCCTGCGCCTGTTGCCGGAGTGGACCGGCAAGGGCCGGTTTGTGTGGCAGGACACCCAGGGCCAAACGGTCGTGCGCGGCGATGAAAAACTCACTCCGGGTGCCTGGTGCGCCGTTTCCAACACCATCGGTGGCGCACCCGTCACGCTGGTGATGTTCGCCCACCCGGCCAATTCCCGGCCAACGCGCTGGTTCACCATGGCCGATCCGTTCTGTTATCTATCCGCCAGTTACAATCTGGAGGAACAACCCGTGACGCTCGCCAAAGGCGAACGCTGGACTTTGCGTCACAGCCTGGCGGCGCTGGCAACGCCCGCCGATACCAAAGCCCTCGAAAAGCTCGCCCGCAAATGGCAGGCGGACGCCCCGAAACTCTTCCCACCAGCCCCATCGAAACCATGAATCCATCCGCCCCCGACTCCGCTGTTTCACGCCGCAGTTTCCTCGGTCGGACCACCGGCACGCTCGCCGCCCTTGCGGCCGCGCCCGCCGCCGCCCTCGCCCAGGCACCCGCCGCCGCCAAGCGCCTTGGTGTCGGATTCATCGGCTGCGGTGGCCGCTCCCTCAGCCATTTCCACATGGTCCGCCAATTGCGCGAGGAGTTCAAAATGCCGGTTGATCTCGTCGCGTGTTGCGATTTCTACCGCCCGCGGATGGAACAGCGGCAGCGCGAATTCCAGATCAAGAAAACCTACCGGGATTACCACCAGCTTCTTGAGGATCCTGCGGTCGATGTCGTTTGCATCGCCACCCCGGACCATCAGCACGCGTCGCAGGCCCTCGCGGCGGTGAAGGCCGGCAAGCATGTCTATTGTGAGAAACCGATCAGCCACTGGAGCCAGTTTGAGGCCACCCGCACGCTGGCGGATGCGGTCGCGGCCTCCAAGATCGCTTTTGTCTGCGGCACCCAGGCAATGTCCGACCCGGCCTGGATGAAAATGAAGGAATTGATCCGCGCCGGTGCCATCGGCCAGCCGATCCATGCCGAGCTCGGATTCTTCCGGGTTGGCGACTGGGGAGAACGTGAAATGCCGATCGATGATCCGAAGGCCGCCCCGGGCCCCGACCTGGATTGGGACGCGTTTCTCGCGCCCGACCGGCCCAAAGTCGCGTATTCGGTGGACCGGCATTTCCGCTGGCGCTTGTTTGCCGATTATGCGGGCGGACCGGTCACCGATCTCTATCCGCATTGCCTGGCACAGGTGGTGGACATGCTGGACCTCACCTTCCCCGAACAGGTTGCCGCAATCGGCAGCGTCAACCGCTACCCGTATGAACTGCGGACCGTGCCGGACTCGTTCCAGGTCATCGCCCAATACCCGAAAGGGCTCTCGCTTTCCATATTGGGAACCCAGGGCAATGACTTTGAAACCACTCCGCGGCGCGGCGCGGGCCAGCGCTGCCCGGTCATCCGTGGCTGGGAAGGCACGCTCTATGTGGATGAAAACAACCGCGAGATCGTCTGCCGCTCGACTCAGGGATCGAAGCGGGAAAAATCCCTCGAACGCTTCGCCATTCCAGGCTCGGAAAACAACCTGCTGCTCTGGAAAAACCTGATTGAATGCGCTCTCGAAGGCCGCAAGGATACGTGGAGCACGATGGACCTCGCCTTCCGCACCCAAACCCTGCTCCAAATGGCGATGGCCGGCCACCTCCATGGCAAGACCATCGGCTTCGATCCTGCCAAGCGCGAGATGCGGATCCCGGGCTGACCGCCGCTGTTGCCGCCGCATCCGGAGAATTTCCAACAAGCACGAATCGTGACGACAAAAAGGCAGCGCAGGCTTTCATCCCCCGCGACCGGATTGCCGGCGTTCATCCACATTCAGGCGAAGAAACTGTTAGTCTTGGCTGGCTCGCTGGTATACGTCGCATTCATTTTCCAAAACACCCATGCGGCCGGGATCGAAGGGCTGCTGGCGCGCGTCAAGGACGCTCCCTGCCGCGTCGAGGACACGGCGGGAAAAACACTGGGCGCCGGGGAAATCCGGCTGGATCGCAAGTGGAACGGAAACCTTTGCGCCGCGGAAATCACCAATGTCGGCAAAGAATCCCTGCGGCTCGGCAACCTCATCCTGTTTGATCTGGCGAACCACGGTTTGCCACCCGACACCGGGGTTTACGGCGAGGGCTTCCAGATGCTGGCACAGACCGAAGGCACTCTGGCAAATCCCGCCCGGCGTGGTCCCTATCCCGACGCCACCCACTACCGCATTCCCGAACCCGACGGGCTGCCGACGGTCTATGGCATGATGACCTTGCAGACTGGCAAGAATCATATGCTGCTCGGATTCACCTCGTGCCGGAGATTCATCGGACGCATCTCGTTCAATGAACGGACGCTCAGGGTGTCGGTGGATCCCGAGGGGCTGGAACTGGCACCGGGGGCCTCATGGAAACTCGAGGAGTTCATCGCCCTGCAAGGCCCCGACCGTGGAGTTTTGTTAGAAAAACTCGCGGCGCGCGTCTGTGTCAACCATCCGCCGCTGCCGCAGCCGGCCATCAAGGACAGGACCGGCTGGTGCACATGGTATGGCGTGGGCGGCTCGGGCAACCAGCAGATCATCACGCGCCACGCGGAGCAGTTCGCCAGGGCACTGCCGGACCTCGGCTTCATGCAGATTGACGAGGGCTACACGCTGGAGGGAGATTTGTTAGGAGTCGCGCCTGAATTCGGCGACATGAAGGCGACCCTGGCGGCAATCCGGCGCAACCGCTTCCTGCCGGGCATCTGGGTGGGTCCATTCATCGCGGCACCCGGCTCGCAGACGCTTGCGGACCACCCCGAATGGTTTGTCCAAGGACCGGATGGCAAGCCGCTGGATTCAGGCACCGTCGGGTTCGGCGGCTGGAAAAACGGCCCGTGGCGGGTGTTCGACGGAACCCATCCCGAAACCCTGGATTATCTTGAGCATGTGTTCAAAACCATGCGCAACGACTGGGGAATCACGTATTTCAAACTCGACGGAACCTACTGGGGCGCCATCCACCGGGGAAAACGCCACGATCCGAAAGCCACCCGCGTGGAAGCCTATCGCCGCGGCATGGAGGCGGTCATCCGCGGGGCGGGTCGCGATGCGATCATCCTCGGATGCAACGCACCGATGTGGCCGTCGTTCGGACTGGTGAATGTGATGCGCACCAGCAACGACATCACCCGCAACTGGGACGGATTTTCCAGCACGGGACGCGAAAACCTGAACCGCACCTGGCAGAACGGCCGGCTATGGGTTTGTGATCCCGACTGCGTCCAGCTTGCGGGCAATCCCGCCATCCCGGCAAACGTCTGGCAATTCCATGCCACCATCGTCCATGCCGTCGGCGGACTGGTGCTCAGCGGCGACAAATTCGAGGATCTGGCAGAACCTCAACTGGCGATGCTGCGCAAGTTGATCCCGCCCACCGGCCGCAGCGCCACCTTCCCCGACATGCGCTATGAAACCGGGGTCACCGATGCCGGCGACAGGCAATACCTCTACGCATTCAACTGGGGAAACGATCCGGTCACCCGCACGCTCGATCTCAAGCAACGCTCCGACCTCACCGACTTCTGGACCGGGGAAAAACTGGGCGTCCACCAAGGTGAATACCGGATCAAGGATCTGCCCGGCCAGTCCGCCAGGCTGATCGTCGCAACACCCCCGGAATAGCCGGGTCCTCACCGCCCCGGCGCGGGGATTGCTGTTAGGCTTCGCGCGCCGTCCCGAGCGGGCTGCCGCCGAATAAAACCTTGGCAGCGGGTGGGGTGAGGCTAGGATTCCGCCAAATGAAACCGCCATTGAAAGCAAGTCGTTCCGGCGTATATCGGTTTTTTCTGCTAGCATTGCTGGCCCTGGCATTGGGCCCGGTGCGGGCGGAACCCGGCCGGATCACCACCAGGAATCTGGTCGTGGAAATCGCGGATGACGGCGTGATCGGATCCGTGGCCCATGGCGCGGATCATGCGGCCCGGCCGGTCCGGGCCTTCACGGAACTGGCAGGTTGCAAGCAGGCGGGCCCGCTGGAGCACCGGGTTGCCGATGGCCGCATTGAGTTTGTTAGAAAATTCGCACAGGCGGACACCGGAAACCAATGCACCGTGACCGAGCGGTTTTCCGAGGGCCAACAAAGCGTGCGCTGGGAGCTGGAGATTTCCGGCACGGGTGAACCATGGAGCACCGCCATCGAAAGCCATCTCGTCTGGCCGAAGGACGCGTTTCCCGCAAAGTCATGGATGGCGGAAACCGGCGCGACCGGCATCATTCCACCGCTGCATTTCATGACCAACCACCGCTCCGGCCAGGTGTTGGAATGGAACGACCCGCTGGTGCCGCAGCCGCTGTGTGACCGGCAGGTCGGATATGGCGGGGACTCGACGAAACCCGGATTCTGCATCCCCTTGGTGACCCTGATCGAAGAACAAGGCGATCGCGGCCTGACACTCGCCCTCTCACCGGACGACGTCCCCTGCAAACTCGACTTCCGTTCAAGCGCCGATGGCCACATGGTTTTCTCGCGGACCAACCTCAGGATCTCCAAGGACCGCCCGGTGCGCCTGGCAATGGATCTCGTCGCACACGAGGGCGACTGGCGCCCGGCACTCGGCTGGATGGCGAAACGCTACCCGGAATATTTCAACCCGCCAAACCCGAAAGCCGCAACGATCGCCGGCTGCGGTGCCTTCTGCTCGTCATACGCGGGCGATCTCGACGCGGACAAGATGAAAGCCATGGGCGCGGGCGTCAACTGGGGCTTCGGGTTCACCTTTCCCTACATCGGCATGTATCTCCCTTATGTGAAGGAGGGCGAAGAGTGGACCAGCTTCGAAGGTCGCAGGGAATCAACCCGCTCGTTGGACCGGCTGGCCAAAAAATGGCAGGCGGCCGGCATCCAGACTCTGGCGGAATTCGTCACCACCGAATGGGGATACAAGACGCTGGAGGGCGACCGCATCCCGACCGCCGATTCGCATGTGGAAAAAGTGGACATCGCTTCATTCCGCGATGGCGACTCATGGAAGGACGCGACCGACTTTCTCGTGAAAAAACTGCCGGGCACCGTGTTGTTCGACGACAAGGACCAGATCGTTTTCTCACAGCTCGACCTGCCCAAGTCCAACATCGTGACCGACCCGGGCGAACCGGTTTTCGCCGCGTTCCTGGAAGATCAAACACGGCGCTTCGTGCGTGAGGTCCCGCATTGCGCCGGGATCTGCATCGACCGCATGGATTGGCTGGAATGGTACAATCCGCGCCGCGACGACGGCGTCAGTTGGGTGAACGGCAAAGCAGCGCGCAGCCTGCGGGTTTCCTGGTTGCAGATCACGGAGCGCCTCGGGCGGGTCCTTCACGATGCGGACAAGGCGATGTTCGTCAATCCGCACATCAAACGGCTCGACCTGATGCGCCACGTCGATGGCATTTTCGACGAGTATGGTTACCTGCCGTTCAACAACAATGCCACTGCGCTGCTCGGTTTGCGCAAGTCGGTGATCGGCTGGACGCCGGGTGAGGATTACCTGAAGCAGGACCCGGACGCCTTTTTCCAACGCCAGCTCTATCTCGGAATCTTCCCCATGGCGCCCTTCCCGGAAAACTCCACTCCCGTCGCATGGCTGCATTCGATCCAGCCGGGGGAATGGGCTGAGGCCCAATACAAAACCTACGGCCCGATGCTCGACCTGAACCGCGGGAAAAAATGGGTGCTGGAGGCCCATGCGGTCGAGGTCCAGGACCAGGCGGCGAAAGCCAACGTGTTCGAAACGCCTTCGGGTCACGTCATCCCGGTGGTGTTCGGTGGGTACAAGCCGGAGGTCACGGTCGTGCTCCGCCGTTTCAAAGGACTCCCACAAAACCCCGTCTTTGAAGCACTCCACCCGGGACGCAATGAATGGGTGCCCGTAAAGACCGACGACGACGGCAAACGCCTGCGCCTCGCCGTTCCGCTGGTGCGGGGCTGCGCAATGGTCCGGGTCTCGCCGGAATGATCCCCCGCTCATGTACGAATCCAAACGCCATCCACCCATCGCGCGTGCGCATTTCATGCGCCGCATGTTAGGTCATTTCATGGTCGCCATGGCCTTGGTCGCCGCCTCCTTGTGGGCCGGCATGGCGGGATACCGGCACTTCGAGAATCTTTCCTGGAATGACGCCTTCATCAACTCGGCCATGCTCTTGGGGGGCATGGGGCCGGTCAACGCACCCCAGACGGATGGCGGCAAAATATTCGCAGGCTTGTACGCCCTCTATGCGGGACTGGTGTTCCTGATGGTCCTCGCCATCATCTTCACACCCGTCATCCACCGGGTGCTCCACAAGTTCCATTGGGAAGACCGCTAGACCAACAAGATGGCCAAAGCCGCGGACAGGCGCCATGAAAAAGGGGAGCGCCAGGCGCGACCTGGAAATCATGCCCGGACAGCAGATGGATTCTCTTCCGCTGTTGAAGTCTTGTCATTTCATCCGCCGTGCCGATCTAACCAAGGCGGTCGCGGAAATCGGGGTAGCCGAATTCGCGGATCACTTCGAGCCGGCCGTCCTCGTGTTGCAGGGCGATTGGCGGATGCTTGACACCGTTGAAGGTGGTGGTCTTGACCATGGTGTAGTGTGCCATGTCGTCGAACACCAGGGTATCGCCGGGTTTCAATTCGCGGGGGAAGGAAAAGTCGCCAACCACATCGCCGGCGAGGCAGGTGGGGCCGCCGAGGCGGTAGGTAAAATGGTTAGATCCGTGGGCGTCGGATGCGGGGTTTCCGGCAGCATGATAGTTTTCGCCATCAAGGACCACTGCGGGCCTGGCTCCGGATGAAGGCGCCGGGTCCACCAGAAAGACATCCGGGCGATAGGGCATTTCCATCACATCCGGCATGTGTGCGGTGGCGGAGACACTCAGGATTGCCAGGCGATGGCCGGCGGATTCGAACACATCCATCACGGTGGCCCGCAACACTCCGGTATGGATGACAACCGCCTCGCCGGGCTCCAACCAGACATCGACACCGTATTTTTCCCGGGTTTCCACGACCAGGCGGATCAGGCGTTCGCGGTCATAGAACGGCTTGGTGATCCAATGGCCGCCGCCCATGTTGAGGTAGCGGAACTGCGGTGACTTGAGCAAGGTGCCGAATTTTTCATCCACGGCGGCCAGCGTCGTTTCGAGGTCATCCGAGTTTTGTTCGCACAGCGTGTGGAAATGCAGCCCCGAGAGTCCGGTGAGATCCGCGCCCGCGAGTTGGCCGGCGGTGATGCCGAGCCGCGATCCCGCCACACATGGATCATATATCGGCGTCGATCCGGTCGAACACTCCGGGTTGATGCGCAGGCCACACAGAAGCTCGCCGCTGAGGAACCGCGGATGCGCCATCACTTGTTCGCGAAACCGGAACCACTGGGAAAGCGAGTTGAAATCCAGATGATCGGTGAAATCACACAACGCGGCCACGTCCGCCTCATCATAGGCAGGCGAATACGTGACGATATGCTTTTGGAAATAATCGCGGGCCAGCATCGCCTCCCACAGTCCCGAGGCACAGCACCCGTCTAGGTCGTCGCGCAGGTGGGGAAAAGCCTTCCAGCAGGAAAACCCCTTGAGCGCGAGCACCAGATGGCAGCCCGCCGCCTCCTTCACTTCACGCAGGATGGCGGTGTTGCGCTTCAGCGCGGCGATGGAGATCACAAACATGGTCGGCCACCGACTGAGCCGCGAATCCCGGGTAAAATCCAGAAGGAATTTCCCCGACCGGCAATCCGGGACCCCGGCACGCATGTTCTGACGACTTGCCAAGTGGCGGGTCTCGTTTACCTTCCGGCACCCATGACCTTGCCAGCCGATCTCGATCCCGTCCCGCGCGATCCCCGCAAACTGCGCCGCACCGCATGGGTCCTGGTCGCCATCATGGTGCTCGGCGGCGTGTTGATTCTCCGCTATTACCAGCAGTGGTCGGCGCAAAAGGCGGCGGACGACCGCCCGGCGCGCATCCACCAGATCCGCAAGGAGCGCGACCTGCGCGTGATTCTCCAGGATGGGAAAACGGCTGATTTGTTCGACCTGCGCGGCAAGGTCTGGATCGTCAACACGATGTCCCTGAGCCAGCCTGAGACCTCCGCCCGTTCACTCGCGGTGATGAAGCGCCTCGCGGCGAAACATGCGGCCACCAGCGATTTCGCACTGGTCACCCTGGCCGTCGATCCACCCGCTGCGGAGCAGCTCAAGGAGACCCTCGCATCCCACGCCGCGACCCATGGCATGACCCTGCCACAATGGTGGCTCGGCGGCAATGAGGCCGAAACCATCCACAAGTTCATCAAATCCGAACTCAAGGCCAATATCTTCCCCCACCAGGAGAACGGCCGCTGGATCCTGGATACCTCGATTGTCCTCATCGACCGCGAGGGCCATGTCCGCCGCGCCGTCGTTCCGCAAAAACGCGGCGGACAGCCCTACGTCGCCACCTTCGATTTCGACCTCGCCGCCGATTGGGACGCGAAGGGAGTCAAAACCGGCACCGGCCTCGACAACCAGGCCCAGCTCGAAGCATTGTTAGAAAAAACGATCGGCCAGCTGCTGGCCGAAACCCCGGAGAAATGATGAAGCGCCAGACCACCATCACCCTGTTTTACACCGGCGTCGCGCTGGTTTCCGCCGCCATCCTGTGGACAGCGTTCTACATCCGCGGCCGCATGCCGAAACCGGACATGGCCGCGATCGTCGATGTCGGCAAGGAAACCCCCCAGGAATGGTTTGAGATCAAACAAGACCTCGAGGCGGTCAATCAGGATGGCAAAAGGGTCAAGCTCTCCGACCTGCGCGGCAAGGTCTGGCTGGTCGCCGAGTTCTTTGCGGTCTGCCCGCACTGCGCGGTCCGCAACGGCGAGGAACTGCGGAAAATCCTCGATGAGTTCGGCAAGCACCCGGATTTCCACATCGTCTGCATCACCGTGGACCCGGAAAATGATCCGCAGGAAAAACTCCGCGACTACGCCAGCGCCCTGTCCGCAGACAGCCGCAACTGGTGGTTTCTCAACGCCGGCGACGCCACCACCACGCATCGCTATATGGAGGACGTGTTGAAGTTCATGGGCATCCGCAAGCGCACCGACCCGGCGGACATCGAAGCCAACGGGCTCTATCTGCACGACCTCAGCTTCGCCTTGGTGGACCGCGATTTCAAAGTCGTGGGCAAATGGGCGTTGGCCGAGGCGCGCGCTGAGGACAAACGCAAGCTCTACCCGGAACTCTACGACCAGATCAAAACCGATCTCTTCAACCGCATCCGCAGCGAACTCGCCGAGCCCCCCCAACCCACACCCTGATGCACAACGAACGCTCCCAATGGTTGTCGCTCCCGCCTCGCGAGGAGCTGTCGAAAAAACTCGGCATCGCCGCGTGGATTTTCTCGGCCGTGGTTTTGTTGCTGGTCGTGATGATGCAGAAGATCCGCCTGCCGCTGCCGGACGGCTGGTCCACCGCATTCCTGCCGCCGCTGCACGCCGCGATCAACGCACTGGCCGCGGTGGTGTTGGTCGTCGCGGTGATCGCCGTCAAGGCCGGCAGGATCGGCCTGCACCGCGCGGCCATGATGTCCGCGATGGGGCTCTCGGTGCTGTTCCTGCTTTCCTACGTCGCCTATCACATCACCAACGATCCCACCCGTTTCGGCGGCGAGGGCGCGGCGCGGACGGTGTATTTCATCCTTCTGATCACCCACATTGTCTCGGCCGCGGTGAGCCTGCCATTCATCCTGTTCACCTTCATCGCCGCCTGGACCCACCGCTTCGACGCCCACCGGCGGCTTGCCCGCTGGGTGTTTCCACTGTGGCTTTACGTCGCCGTCACCGGCCCGGTCTGCTACTGGATGCTGCGGCCCTACTACGTCCATTGACTCCGCCGCGATGCGCGAACTGATCGAACATGCCGTTGCCAGGCGCGCCGCGATTCTAACCGATGGCACCGACGCGCTGCGCTGGATCGACTGCCAGGGCGACGGCCTGCCCGGGGTGTTTTTGGAGAGTCATGCCAACCGCTGGCTGCTCTCGACCAGCGGCCGCAACCTGCCAACCGGCCTTCGCGAGTGGCTCGAAGAGCGCGGACATTCCTGTTATTGGAAAACGCTCGATGACCACCAGAAGGAATCACCTGTCCACCTTTGCGGGCCGCTTGTGGAAGCACCCTTCCTGATGCGGGAAAACCACATCCGCTACGAGATTTCCTATCAGTCGGGGTATTCGCAGGGGATCTTCCTCGACCAGCGTGACAACCGCGCCGCCGTGCGCGCGATGATGCGGCCCGGCCTGCGGTTGCTCAACACCTTCGCCTACACCGGGGCCTTCTCGGTGGCCGCCGCCATGGCGGGCGCGGAAACCACCACCCTCGATCTGTCGCAACCCTACCTCGATTGGGCACGCCGCAATTTCACCCACAACGGGCTCGACCCCGCAGCCCACCATTTCTGCAAGGGCGATACCTTCCACTGGCTGCGCCGCTTCGCCAAACAAGGACGCAGGTTCGATGCCATCGTGCTCGACCCGCCCACCTTCTCGCGCGACGACAAAGGCCGCGTGTTCCGCGTCGAAAAGGACTTCGGCGAACTGGCCGCGCTGGCAGCGGCCGTGCTCGCCGGCGACGGCTGGATCCTCTGCTGCACCAACTTCCGCGGCATCAGCCCGGCGGACTTCCAAAGCATGGTTCTCGGCGGCCTGCAGCGCCGGATGAAACCACGCCACTCGCCGATGCCCGCGGATTTCACCGCCCCGCCCTACCTGAAATCGCTGTGGCTGGAAGCCAGTTAGGCCAGCCTCCGGGCGGGCCGTGGGAATGAGGTGGAATTGGACCGTCATTTTGGCAGGGACCGACCGCCCTGTCCCTGCTAGACCTCCTCAACCGAGATTCGAGATCGTCTGGAAGATCGCGGTGATCATCAGATAGGCCATGGTGCCGATCAGGCCGGCCATCACGATCAGCACCGAGGGCATGATCAACGCCATGATCCGCTGCAAATCCTTGTCGAGCTCCTTGTCATAGCGCTCGGCGGCGCGGCGCAGCGAGAGATCGATTTTCCCGGTTTGCTCGCCGACGGAAATCATGTCGATCAGCAGCGGCGGAAACGCGCCATTGCGAATCAGCGCCTTGGAGAACGAGCGGCCGTCGCCGACCTGCTCGATCACACGGTCGAGTTCCGACCGCAGCGAGCGGTTTTCCGTGGCGTCGCGGGAGAGTTCGAGCGCGCGCAGCAGCGGCAGGCCGTTGGCGACCAGGTTGGCCATGGTTTCGAGAAACTGGACGTAGAAGCGGCTGGTGATGACCGGCCCGATCAACGGCAGGCGGAGCTTGATCCGGTCCCAGGCCGGCTTGTTGGCATCGTTGTCCTTCCATGCCTTGAAAAAGATGAAGGCGGCCACCAGCGCGAGCAGGATGACCAGCCACCACTTGCTGAGGAAATCCGAGCAGGCGATCAGGATCGCCGCGCCTAACGGAACCTTGCCACCCGGCGTGCTCTCGATCAGCTGGGTGAGCTGCGGAATCAGGGTGGTCACGAACACGATCGAAACCCCGATGCCCGCCACCACCAGGAAGGCCGGATAGATCATCGCCAGGATCAGCCGGCTCTGCAGCTCGGCCAGCGTTTTGAGGTAATGCGCCTGGCGCTTGAGGATCGTGTCCAGCGCGCCCGACGCCTCGCCCGCGGCCGCCAGCGAGCAATACAGCGGGCCGAAGCTCGGGCTCACCTTGCGCAGCGCGGCGGAAAAGTTCACACCGTCGCGCACGATCTGGCGGATCTTGTAGGACACCGCCTTGAGGTTCCCCAGTTCCTGCCGGTTTTCCATCGACTTGAGCGCCGGCTCCAACTGCAGGCCCGCGCTCAGCATGTCCGAAAGCTCCTCGGTGAACAACACGACTTCCTGGCGCTTCAGCCTGATCGGTCCTTCGGGAACCGGAGCCTCGCGGGAATCGTCCTTCGCGGACTGGCGCAGCGTTTCCTCGGACCTTTTGCGGCCGGCCGCCCTTGCCGCAGGCACCGCCGCCGCCGTTTCCCGCAGCTGCACCGGCTGCAGGCCCTTGCGGTCTAACAACCTCAGCGCCTCCGGCCGGTCCGCCGCGTCGATCTCGCCGTTGGTGACGGCGCCGCCCGCTGACAGGGCTTTGTATGCGTATACAGGCATGATGATTGGGAAAAGGGTGGGAGGCGGATGCTCAATCGTCGCCGCCGATGTCCGAGGAGGTGACGGAAATGACCTCCTCGATGGTGGTCGCGCCCTGCATCACCTTGTACCAGCCGTAGGTCCGCATCGGCACGAATCCGTCGCGGAACGCCTGTTCGCGCAGGCTCGGCGCGGGCGCACTGTGCGCCACCAGCTCCTGCATCGCCGGAGTCACCAGCACCACCTCGTAAATCGCGAGCCGCCCGGAAAACCCGGTGCCGCGGCAGCGGTCGCAGCCTTTCGGCGAGAATGGCGATCCCGGGATGTCTAACGGAATGCCGAGATTGCGCTTGTCCTCGTCGGTGATCTCGCGCGGGGTCTTGCAATGCGGGCAGAGGCGGCGCACCAGGCGCTGGGCCAGGAAGGCGCGCACGGCGGCGCTGACAAGGAACGGCTCGACGCCCATGTCCACCAGACGGCTGATACCGCCCATGGCGTCGTTGGTGTGCAGGGTGGAAAACACCAGGTGGCCGGTAAGCGAGGCGCGGATCGCGATTTCCGCGGTCTCGAGGTCGCGGATTTCCCCGATCATCACGATGTTGGGGTCGGCCCGCAGAATCGACCGCAAGGCGCTGGCGAAGGTCAATCCGATTTCGGATTTCACGGCGATCTGCATCACACCGGTCAGCTTGTTTTCCACCGGATCCTCGACCGTCACGATGCGCCGCTCGGGGTGGTTCACCTCGCTCAGGAATGAATAGAGGCTGGTGGACTTGCCGGAACCCGTCGGCCCGGTGATCAGGATGATGCCGTTGGGAAGATGCAGCAGCGCCTCGATCTTGCGCTGCACGAACGGCTCCATGCCCAGCTTCGCCAGATTGAATTTCTCCTGGTTGAGCAAACGCAGCGACACGCTTTCGCCCTCGACCGTCGGCACGGTGGCGACGCGGACGTCGATGGTCGCGCCTTCGAATTGCAGGTTGATGCGGCCGTCCTGGGGGATGCGCCGCTCGGCGATGTCGAGCCGCGCCATGATTTTGAGCCGGGCGATCACCGAGCTTTGCAGGGCCTTGATGTTTTCCGGCACGGCCACCTCGATCAGGCGGCCGTCGATCCGGTAACGGATCCGCAGGTTGGTGCTCAAGGGCTCGACGTGGATATCGGTCGCGCGCTGGTCGAGCGCCTCGCGGATGATCTGATTGACGAACTTGACCACGCTGGCCTCTTCGTCGTCGTCCTGGTCGATGACGTTGGCTTCGTCCTCGCCGGCCTCAAGGTGGTCGTAATCGAATTCCCGGCCTTCGAGGATTTGCTCGAAGGTGTCGGCTCCCACGCCGTAGAGGCGGCGCAGCGCTTCGTGCAGCCGCTTGCGGGAAGCCATGCACCAGTCGATCGGCAGCGCCAGTTCCTGCGCGGCCGCCTGGCGGGCGACCAGGTTGAAGGGATCAAACGTCGCGAGCTTCAGCCGTTTGCGGTCGCCTTCACCGGTGATTTCCACCGGCAACAGGCGGTGCCTCAGGGCGATGCGCGGACCGCAGGCCTCGCGCAGCGGCAACGGCACTTCGGCGATGGGAATGCTGTCCAGCCACTCGACGCCCAGCTCCCGCGCCAACTCCCGCATGTAAGGTTCCTCGTCCACCAGGCCGGCATCCAGCACCTCGTCGATCGGCGACCGCTGGCGCTGCGCGGCGGATTTCAACAAGTCCTCAAGCGCCGGAATATCTTCACATCCGGTCCGGCGGGCGGGTTCGATCAAAAGCGGGGTCATAAGATGGATGGAAAAACCGTGTCGGCGCAGGTCTTGTCGCTTAAAACCACCCGCCGCGCAATCTGTCTCTTCAAAATCCCCGGATTCACCCGCCGACCCGGATCTGCGCTTTTTCTCGTTTCCATCGGCCCGGCGAATTGGTTCAAATCCGCCCGTGGGTCCGCGGACCATCCGCCCACCCCGCACCATCCCTCCATCTTCCAAACCCCAATCCGCCATGTGGAAAGGCCGCTTCACCCAAGATACCTCCTCGCTCGTCCAATCATTCGGGGAGTCGATTTCCTACGATTGGCGGTTGTTCCCGCACGACGTCGCCGGATCGATCGCCCACGCCCGCGGCCTGAAAAACGCCGGCCTGATCACCCAGGAGGAGTTTGACGCGATCGAAAAAGGCCTGCGCGAAATCGAAAAAGACATCGCCAGTGGAAACTTCGAGTTCAAAACCTCACTCGAAGACATCCACATGAGCATCGAGATGGAGCTCACCCGCCGGATCGGCCCCGCGGGTGCCAAACTCCACACCGCACGCTCGCGCAACGACCAGGTCGCCACCGACACCCGCCTCTACTGCCGCACCGCAATCGACTCGCTGGTCGCCGCAATCACCGCGCTGCAGCACGCCCTGCTCCGCCAGGCCGATACCTACGCCGCCACTTGCATCCCCGGCTACACCCACCTCCAACGCGGCCAACCCGTCACCGCCGGCCACCATTTCCTCGCCTACGTCGAAATGCTCCAGCGCGATAAATCCCGCCTCGCCGACTGCCGCAAACGCCTCAATGTCTCCCCGCTCGGCTCCGGTGCCCTCGCCGGATCCACCCTCAACCTCGACCGCACCGCCGTCGCCGCAGAACTCGGGTTCGACTCGATCACCCAAAACTCGATGGACGCGATCTCCGACCGCGACTACATCGCCGAACTGCTCTTCGACCTTTCGCTGTGCGGTGTCCACCTGTCCCGCCTCAGCGAGGATCTGATCCTCTGGTGCTCGTCCGAATTCGCCTTCGCCACGCTCTCCGATGCCCATACAACCGGCTCCTCGCTCATGCCGCAAAAGAAAAACCCGGATGTCTGCGAGCTCACCCGCGGAAAAACCGGTCGGTTGGTTGGCAATTTGATGAATCTCCTCTGCACGCTGAAAGGACTGCCATTGACCTACAACCGCGACTTGCAGGAGGACAAACCGCCGCTGTTCGACTCGGTGGACACGCTACAGGCGATTCTGGAGGTGAACACGGAAATGGTCGCTGCGATGACGCTGCAGGAAGCGCATTGCCGCGCTGCTGCCGCAGATCCGATGTTGCTGGCCACCGACCTTGCGGACTACCTGGTCAAAAAGGGCGTTCCCTTCCGCCATGCCCACGAGCTGGTCGGCAAAGCCGTCGCCGAGGCGATCCGCACCCGCACACCACTCGACCAACTGGATTTCCCGGCCATCGACCCCGCCTACGGCGCCGACGCCAAGGACGTCTTTTCGCTCGAACGCGCCCTCGATGCCCGCACCAACCCCGGCTCGCCCTCCATCGCCAACGTCCGCCAACGCGTCGCCCACTGGCGCGAAGCCCTCTGAAATACGGGGATCGCACGCATCCTGCATGGCCCCCTTGCGCGTCCCGCGTAAGGTCTTCAGCGAATGGCCGGGCAGCTGCGAGCCATGATGTGTTGGTCAAATCCGGGCACTGGCTATCCTCCTAGACCTCTGGGCCTAACTTTTTTCTTCTCCCTCCGGTCTCAATCCCATAAGTCTTCCGGCAATCATCAGCCGTCTCGTGCTCTCCCCATCCGCATCCTGCCCAAACGGTAGGGCCGACCGGTCCGGTCGACCGACTTCCCAAAGTGGCGCACTCTCGCAGAGAGCACATGCGAATGAAAATCCATCGACCGGCAAGAGGCGGGTTTCATCGTCCCGCCATCTGCGGTCTCATCGAAACCTTGCTATCATTCTTCCGAATCGAAAATCCAAAAACTTGTCCTGTGGTTCACCACGGCCAGGACGGGTAGCCATCGGCGAAGATGGATTAGCAACCGGCACTCTCCCAGCCGCATGAGTGTTGAAACGAAAACGCCTAATGCAAACGCGTGAGACCTGATCCCTTTGATTTCATAAGCTCTGAAACGCCACTTCAATTCACATAAGTCAGTATAATTCATCCTTGGCGAGTGCGACGTAGAACAAGCGGCGTTCTTCTTCATAGATGGCATGAGGCCCTCTCACATTCCTATTCCCCACGCCACATGAGAGATCTTGGTCCGACCTCACGGGCTCCAGTTCGACGCGCAAAAACCAGCTTGGCTTATGTTTCCGGTGGTGTTCTACCCGACATACCCGCGCAGTTGCCGGACCACGCCACCCGCGTCCTCCGCTGCCCGACGAAACCCCGGCGATATCCGTGTGTCCGCCGCCACGCGATCCCAGAAATCCTGCGCCATTGCCGACGCATCCCGCCATGGCTCCACCAGCATGGGCACGGGCGGGGCCGGAGCGAAGGGGCGGTTGACGATTCCTTGCGGACCTGGAGCCCATTGCATCGGCAGCATGTCGTATGATGGCGTGACTTGCAGCGGCAGAGTGCCACCCAGGAAAAACGCGAGGTTTCCGGAATGCATGTCGGAGTTGCCGATCAACTCGCCGAAAGCCTGCAAGCGCTGGATGGCCGCGAGGGAGCCGGCGTCGATCAACCCGCGTCGCTCGAGCTCCCGCGCGGCCGTACTCCAATCCCGCACCAGTCCCACCGAGGCGGCGGTGAGCGCTTCCAGGGAAACGACACCCATCCGCCCCGAGGCGCCGCTGCGATCGAAGCGCGGGATTTCCATAAACCTCCGCCCGCCCGCATCCAGCAGTCGTGCTCCGGGATTCGACAGGCCCGCCTCAGCCAACACCTCGTGGGCGTGGAATTCACAGGCTAACAAATCCGCCCAGCGACGCCCGGTTTCCTGTTCCAGCGGCGCACTGAACTTCACGATCACCGGCCGGCATCCGCCATCGTCCATGCGCAGCGTGGCGAGAAACTTCGGCTGCTCGCCGCCCGCCGAGGAGCCGGGAGGATTTTGGGAAACCTCCACCGCTTGCGATGGATAGAATGCTTCCCACTGCCGATACCCGATTGCCCGGCCAGCCGGCAAATCCGCAGAGCACGCCAAGGCGCGGCGCAAGGCGTCCTCGCCCAGCACCAGATTTCCCGGCAAGTCCTCGCCAGCCGACCGGAGATAGACGAGCACATCGTCATCGCTCCAGTCCCGCGGATCTTCAGGTAGCAACAGCAAGCGGGAAATCCCCGTGGCGATCAAGCGCCCCAAAAAACCCTGAGGCCGCAGGTCACTGAGAAAAAACGGAAAACCGTTCCACAAGCCGTTCTCTGCCGTGAACATCCCCGCCCAATCCGGCGGTCCGCCCGCCCAATTCACCCGCCACGAACGCTCGTGCATGGCCTCCAGCTCAGCCCACTCGTATGCCCGTCCATCCTCGCCGATCCGGAAAACCGGCCAGCGGTTCCCGATATTCCGAATCCCCCGTCGCAGCAGGTAACGCGTGCTCCGGGTGGAGCCCAAAGTCACCAGTTCCTCGCCAAAATCCGGCAAAGTCCGGGTAATCGTCGTCCGGTTTACCCGCAGCGACGCTGCCAGCTCCGTCGCCGAAACCGGTCCCCGTGCCCGGATCAACGGAGCGAGGTTTTCTCGAGTGATTTGTGGAATACGTGCCATTTAATGCGCGTATTATGCATCAAAATTAAAATAAATCAATACAATTTAAATAACTGAACACAAGCATTTTGTAAATTTTAAGTCTATATTTCGCATTGAATTATGCATCGTAAGAATTCACCAAACTGCTCCTTGCGCTTTGAAAGCCGTGCATGGGCCTGGAGGCATTCGTCACAGACACCCGACCGCCCATGAAGGATCTTGGCTCATCCACCCAGGGCACAAGCACCAACCCCGGCTCCCCATCCATCGCCAACGTCCGCCAACGCGTCGCCCACTGGCGCGAAGCCCTCTGAAATACGGGGATCGCACACATCCTGCATGGCCCCCTTGCGCGTCCCGCGTAAGGTCTGATGCGAATCACCAAGCATCCACTGGGCCGAAAGCAGAAATTTTGATCATTTGTCAGACACCCTATTTTTTGGCGCGACCCAAGACCCAAAGCGCGCGAGAACTGGGGCCTTGAGGTGGAGCCAGTCACACACGTCGTTGAGCCCCATGGCACGGGACAACTGGGCAAAGAGCATCGCGGCAAGATGGCTCACCACAGTGAAGGTGCGGGATTTTTGCTCCACACCGGTCTCACGGGCGATCCGGTTGATCATCTCACGAGGAATGAGATTGAGCATCTGCTTGATTACAACTACGTTGCCGCGGGTTGGTGTTTTTTTGTTCATAGACCCCTACCGAATGGCAGGGATTTCAACTAAACGTCAGCCCGCTTTCCCTCTCAAAAATTCACCATCCTGTGGTATGGCTGTGACAGACGTCCTTAAATGCGAAATAGTAAGTCATTGAATGAAAGAACTCCACCACCCAGAAGATCGCGCAGTATTTCTCCAGCAAAAAGGAGAGGCTGAGGGACCCTTCGATGCAGACGATGTCAGGGAACTACTATTGAGGAATGAGATTCAACCCTCAACTCTAGCACGATTTGGTGATGGTGGCAAATGGACGCCTATCTCAATACTATTGAATCCGACAGCACACACTGGTCAAGATAATCAAGCTGCTGCCACCAATCCCAGACGGTGCTTAAAATTAGCCAGATATTTGTGCGCTGGTCTCATTATCGTGGTTGGCTTAGGAGCATCGTGGCACCTGTTTCAGGAAAACCAACAGTCGGACAAGGGGATTTTAAATATTATCGATCACCGGGAACGTTTGCTTGAACAATCTCTCCGCAAGCAAGCTGAACAATTAAGCACAAAGAGCATCGAGATTGAGAATCTTACCTCGCAGCTAGCCAAGGCCGAACATTTGGAGGAAGAAAAAAGCGAAAGAATCGAACGACTGCAAGCAGACCTAAGGGAAACCACAGAGAGCCTTACGCGGGAAACCAAAAAAAAATCCATATTTGAAAATCTTAGCCAAGCGCTCGCCGCAGACCAACAGCAGCTGCGAGAGTCGTTGCTTCCAGCAATTGGGCTTCCGCCCAATCTTTTTCTTAGCATTGAGATCGATCCCGGCCTCCTGAAGATTCAAAAAAATGCAGTTAGAAAAGCTTTATCCGAACCACTAGAGACAGCAGGATTCAATATATTTTTTGAAGCTCCGACAGACCGCCAATACATCCTCGTGAGATACACTTTTTCGCAAGTTTCGAATGCACAAGGCGGATTTGCTGCCTACACAGCCACTATTAGATGTGTCGGATTGGCATGGCAGTCCGGCGACGCGCGACCAACAATTCTTTTTTCTGAGCATGTTGGCGGATACGCTGGTAAAAATTCCGGATATTCAAAATCGATTCTTGAGAACGTAGCGATGTTTGGTGAGATGTTGGTGGATTGTTTGGGAAAATTCGACCGAGATGCTCTGGCGGTTGATTACGATATGCTAGATCCGGACGCAGAATTGGCTGAAGCAGCCGCACAGCTGCGGAGCCTCAAGTCTTCAAATGAGAAGCCTGTAGCCGCTACGGGAACCGGGTTCATCGTATCGCCAAATGGCCTAATAGTTACCAATCATCACGTAATCGAAGGGCACGACCAAGTAGAGGTTTGGATGCCCGCAACAGGCAATAATCTAACTGCGAAAGTGATTGCTTTTGACCGTAATAATGATCTGGCTTTCCTCAGACTTACGCAGGCAACAGACCTCCCTGTGGATCTCGTATTCCCTGTGATTGCAAAAGCGCTACCTGAAGTTGGCCAAACAGTGTTCACAGTCGGATTTCCTGTTCCAGAGATCATGGGACGCGAACCAAAATTTTCACAAGGCGTCTTGAATGCCCATTCAGGAGGACATGACAATATGCGTTTACTCCAACACAGCATCCCTATTCAGCCCGGCAACTCAGGTGGATTTTTAATATCCGAAGCTGGAGAGGTCTGTGGAATTGTACAGAGCACACTGAACGCGATGTTACTGCTTGGCGAGGCTGGCGCGCTACCGCAAAACGTGAATTACGCTATCAAAAGTGACCGCTTATGGGATTTTGCTTCTGATCAGAAGTTGGCCTCGGAACTGAGTGAGGGCAGACGCATGCCAATCGAAGTCAAGGACGGTCTCCGGCTCTCCGTTTTGATCACCACACGCGTGGAGTGATATACTTTGATATTTTGTCTGACACTCTGCATGAAAACCAGCGTGGTGCGTTGCGTGTCCGCAGATCGCTCCAGCGCTCCAGCGATTGGATTTCCCCAAGACCGACCGCGCTTTGCGCTCCTGGAAAATAAATCGATCCTTGCACAAGGAAGCACGCAGGATGCGTGCGCTCCCCATTTCAGACCGGTCACTTCATCGAGGCGATGATCTGCTCGGTGAGCGCCTGGACGAGTTTTTCAGCTTCCGGGTCGAGCTGGGCGGAGCCGCTTTCGTTAGAGCGGTCCGGGATGCGGCAGACGGTTCCGGGTTGGAAGCCGGCGTTGTCGCAAAGCTGGCATTCCTGCCAGTTGGCGCGCTTGTCGTCCATGCCGAGGGTTTTGCGCAGCGCGATGAGCTCCTTGGCCTGGCCGCCGGTGATCGTGAGCAGTTCGCCGCCCTTGAGCTGGGAGGCCACCCAGACGGTTTTGCAATAGGCCTCGACGTTTTCCATTTTCCAATAGGCGTCCTCGATGTCCTTGCCCCAGGTGATCACGCCGTGGTTGACCATCAGCACGGCCATGTGATCGACGGCGGCGTTGCCGACGACTTCGGCGTTGGCCGGGCTGCCGGGGGTGCGGTATTCGGCCATGCCGATCTGGCCGAGGAACACCTCGGCTTCGGGGATCATGCAGGTCGGCGGTTGGACACCGGCGACGGCGAAGGCGGTGCCGTGCGGCGGGTGCGCGTGGCAGCAGGCCTTGGCCTTGGGCTGGCGTTTCATGATGGCCAGGTGGGTCATGCACTCGGAAGTGCGCTTGAACTTCCCGGCGAGCTGCTTGCCTTCCATGTCGACCAGGCACATTTGCTCGACGGTCATGAAGCCTTTGGAAACCAGGGTGGGTGTGCAGAGCACCAGATTGTCGCCAACACGGATGGTGAGGTTGCCGCCATTGCCATCAGTGTATTCGCGGGCCCACATGCGCTTGCCGATATCAACCATCTTTTCCTTGATGGCGACGATGGCCGGGGAGTGGAAGAAGGCTTCGATTTCCGCAGGGGTTTTGGGGTCCTTGCCGGGAGTCCAGTGGTATTCGTAATCGGGCAGGATCGGCTCCGCGGAAGCGGCGGAAGCGGTTGACTGGCCACCGGCGCGGACCGGACCGAGGCCATCGCGGAGGACGTCCTTGGCGGATGGCGTGAGCACGGCATCGGCGGGAATGTCGGATGCGGACTTGCCTGCTTTGAGATGCGCTTCGATATCGGCGGCGGTGAAGACTTTCTTTCTCATGGTGGTCAGCGGGTGGGAGTGTTGGAAAGCGGGGGTTCGTAATTCAGAGAGTCGAAAATGGCGACGGTGATCGCGTCGATCGGAATGTCGTAGTCAAAGGGGGCGGTGGCTTCGGCACCTTCGACGATGCCGACGATGTCGCCTTCGCCGGCGCCGAGGTCGTCATAGGCGATCAGCGAAAACTGTTTCGAAAGCGGCGGCGGCGTGGTGCAGGCGGTGTTGAAGCTCCCGGCATCCAGCGGGTTGCACATCAGCCACCGGCCTCCCTTGAAGGAGGGGTCCTGCAGGCTGAGGGTCACTCGGCCGATGACTTGGGCGACGCGCACGGGATTAGGTAAATTATGAAATGCTGAAAAACTGGAATGCTGAAATTGAAGAACGGGAGATCCGGAAGTGATTGCTGGAAAAAGGACTGAAATGGCAGGTCATGATGGATTTCAAATTTTCAGAATTTCAGCTTTTACTCAATCGATCACACCTTGGACGAAGTTTCTAACGGGCGACTTGTCGTCGTGGACGATGTGGCGGGCGCAGAGCCCGTCGGTGGAAACGAAGACCTTCGAGTGCAACCCGGCGCCGAAGAGGTCGATGGCGACCATCGGCGCGCCGCAGAAGGCGCCGTCGGAGTCGATCGGCTGGCAGAGCAGCATCGTGCAGCCCTTGAGGGAGGGATGCGCATGGCTGCTCACGGCATGGCCGACGACTTGGGCGGGGATCATTGGGGTAAATGCTGAAAAGCTGAGATGCTGAAAATTTGAAATGAAGATGGAGCTTCGCGCGGGGCTTTTTCTTTTCTTCTGTCTTTTGTCTCAGATGATGCGGAGGTTTTCGACGAGGACGCAGCGGCGGACGCGTGTGAAGGTTTTGGGAGTGGTGATGCCCTCGCCGGTGGTGGTGGCGATCGAGTAGGAAAGGTATCCTTCGCCACCGAGGCCGAGGCCGGCGACCGAGGCACCGTTTTTGACGAAGATCGTGGTATCCATCTCCTTGGCCATGTAGGTCATGTGGTTGACGTCCAGCGTGTGGATGATGGCGGAGTGGCGGTAGTTGTGCTCGGCACGTTTGGCTTCGCGCACGGCCGTTTCGAAGTCCGGGCAGGAAACGATCGGCATCATCGGCATCATCTGCTCCTCCTGGACGAACGGGTGGTCCGCGTCGGTCTCGGCGAAGAGCAGCTGTGTGCCGCTCGGGATCGATGCTCCGGCGTGCTCGGCGAGTTTCGACGGGTCGGCGCCGACGAGCGCACGGTTGACCGAGGCGTGGGCGCAGCCACCGCCCTCGCCGGGCTTGATGGTGAATGCGGCGGCGGTGAGTTTTTCGAGTTGCTGCGCGTTGAGGCGGGCGGCACCGGCCTTGACGAGTTCCTCACAGAAGCGGTTGAACACCGGAGCGACGACGAACACGACCTTCTCGCCGATGCAGAGCAGGTTGTTGTCGAAAGCGCCGCCTTCGATCACGCTGCGGGCGGCGCGGGCGAGATCGGCGGTTTCATCGACCACGACCACCGGGTTGCCGGGGCCGGCGCAGATCGCGCGTTTGCCGGATTTCATGGCCGCGTTGACCACGGCGGGGCCGCCGGTGATCGCAAGCAGCGGGACCAGCGGGTTCTTGCAGATCGCATCGAACGATTCGAGCGACGGCTGTTCGATGGTGGTGATGATGTTGTCGATTCCGATCTCGCGGACGATCGCCTCGTTGTAGGCGCGCACCGCCATGGCCGCGCTGCGGGCGCCGCCGGGATGCGGGTTGAAGACGATCGAATTGCCGGCAGCGACCATGTTGATCACGTTGCCGGTCAGCGTGGGCACCGAGTGGGTCACGGGCAGGATCGCACCGATCACGCCGAAGGGCGCGTATTCCTCAAGCGTGATGCCACCATCGCCGCTCATCGCATAAGGGTGGAGCCATTCCGTGCCGGGAACATTCTTGGTGATGAGCAGCTTGCCGATCTTGTGATCGACGCGGCCGATCTTGGTTTCCTCCATTTCGAAGCGGCCCCATGGTTCGGCATTGGCCACCGCGAGGCCCTTGACGATCTCGATCACCTTGGCCCGCCCGGCGACTCCGAGTTTCTTCAGGCGGAGATGCGCGTCGTTGGCGGCCTGGGCGGCCTTTTCCACGCAGTTGAACACTCCGCGCTCGCCACCGCCGGAGGCGGTGCCGCATCCGCAGGACGCCTTGGCGGCGGGTTGCGGCGCGGCGGCGGGGGCCGTCCCCTGGCCCGCGGCAAGGCGTGAAACGACGGATTCAACAACAGAGCGGAGAAGATCGGGATCGATGGTTTTCATTCGAAATTAAAAAGAACCTTTGTAGAGGGTTTTGCCCTGGACCTCGACGCGGTCGATGATCGCGACGATCGCCGCGTCCACCGGAATCTGCTTGAGGCCCTGCGCATTGCGGGCGGAGCTGCCCTGGCAGAACATCACCAGCTCGCCCTCACCGGCACCGACGGTGTCGATGGCGACGATCGTGTTGGATCCGTCCTTGAATTTGGAAGGATCCTTTTCGTCCACCAGTTTCGGGCGCAGCAGCAGGAGCTTTCTTCCCACCATCTGCTCGTCCTTCTTGGTCGAGACGACTTGGCCAATGACTTCAGCGAGGAACATGAAGATTGATAGGTTATGGGTTAACGGATGTTAGGAGCGCGGGATGTGGAGACATGCGCCACACCCGCGTCTGCCATTCACATCAACCTCACTTGCGCGGGGCACGCGGGGCGGCATCCTTCGGCAGAACGCCATCGATGGCTTCGTCCGGGCGGGCGATGACGTGCGCGCTGATGACCTCGCCACCGGCGGCGGAGGCGGCGGCGGCACCGGAGTCGATGGCGGCCTTGACGGCGGCGACATCACCGGCGACGACGGCGTTGCAAAGCGCGTTGCCGATTTGTTTCATCGGACCGACGAGTTCGACGTTCGCGGATTTGAGCATTGCGTCAACGCCGACGACGAGGCATGCGAGGCCGCGGGTTTCGAGGAGTCCTACTGCTTGTTTGGCCATGGTAGTTGTTGGTTGGTGGTTGTGAGTGGTGGGATGGAGTGTGGGTGATGGGAAAATCAGGAAAGCTTGCGGAAGACCTCGCGGGCGAGGACGAGCTCCTCGTTGGCGGGGATGACCAGGATCGAGGCGGGGGATCCGGCGGCGCCGATGCCTGCCTCGGTGGCATGGCAGGCGGCGTTTTTCGCGGGATCGAGGGTGATGCCGAACGCATCAAGGCCGGCGCAGATATCGGCGCGGAGATCCGCGTTGTTCTCGCCGATGCCGGCGGTGAAGACGAGGGCGTCGATGCCGCCGAGCTCGATCATGAACGCGCCGATCCAGTGGCGGATCGAGTGGACGAGCGAATCAAGCGCGAGCCGCGCGTCGGGGTTGCCGTCGTCCGCGGCCTGTTTGATGTCGCGCAGGTCGTTGGAGACACCGGAGAGCCCTAACAATCCGGACTCCTTGGTGAGCTGGCGTTCGGCCTCGTCCACCGAGATGCCGAGCGTGCGCATGGCATACGGGATGGCGCCGGAGTCGAGCTCGCCGACGCGGTTGTTTTGTGGCAGACCGCTCTGGGGCGAGAAGCCCATGCTGGTGCCGATGGCCGCGCCATTGAGGATGCCGGTGACCGAGCTGGATCCGCCGAGGTGGCAGGAAACGACGCGGAACGGCTTGCCGGACGGCGGTTGCGGGCCATCGAGATAGAGGCGGCGCGCGATGGCGGCGACGTCCTCACGGCCGCAGAGCTCGGCGGAGCGTTCCGCCACGAACTTGTGGCTCGCGCCGTGGAAACCGTAGCGGCGGATGCCGATGTCGCGCCAGGATTTGGGGATGGCGTAGTTGGCGGAGGCGGCGGGAGTCCACTGATAGAAAGCCGTCTCGAACAGGGCGACGAGTTTGGCTTTCGGCAGGGATTTCGCGAACTGGCGGATGCCGTTCGCGTAAGGCGGGTTGTGGGCCGGAGCCACGGCGGCGAACCCTTCGAGCGCATCGATCACCGCCTGGTCGGCGATGACGCATCCGCTGAGGTTCTTGCCGAGCACGGTCTTGAATCCCACCGCATCGATGTCATCCGGCCCGGCGATGACGCCGTCGCGTTGCAGCGTGGCGAGGGCGTCATCAATCACCGAGGCATAATCGGACACTCTCTCGTATCCACCCTTGGCCACGACCTCGCCACCGTTCCCATCCATGCGGAAGAGGCGGTATTTGAACGAGGTCGATCCGAGGTTGGCGACGAGGATGAGCATGGGATGGTTGTCGGGTATCGGTTATCGGTTATGGGTTATCAGGAGGAGAGCTTCGCGCTGTCTCATTTGATGATAACTGATAACCGGTTTCTGATAACTCCGGCGTGAGCCGACGGAATCAGCCGAGCCAGGAGCCGAGGCGCGACAGGTCGTCGTGCGGACGCGGGATGACCTGGACGGACGAGACCGTGCCGAGGTTCGCGGCGGCGGAGGCGGCGGCGTCGAGGCCGGCTTTCACCGCGGCGACATCGCCGGTGAAGAAGCCCGTCACGAGGCCGGAGCCGATTTTTTCCCAGCCGGTCATTTTGATGTCGGCGGCCTTGAGGGCGGCGTCGGAGGCTTCGAGGAGGGAGACAAGGCCCTTGGTTTCAAGGATGCCGATTGCTTGTTTGGCCATAAGAGTTGAAGGTTATCGGTTAGTGGTTGTCAGGAAACTCAGGCAATGCCGAACTGGTTGAGGAGTTCCGGGTGCGGGCGGGCGATGACGTGGGCGGAAATCAGCTCGCCGACACGGCCTGCGGCGTCGGCTCCGGCGTCCACGGCGGCTTTCACGCTGCCGACGTCGCCTTTGACGAGCACGGTGATGAAGGCACCGCCGATTTGGATTTGGTTGATCAGTTGGACGTTGGCCGCTTTG
>CAYNQJ010000007.1:0-2761 GCA_964399305.1 uncultured Luteolibacter sp. | reverse complement strand
TGCACTCATAGTGGTTGGTGGGTGTGGTTGGTGGAGATTCGGGATTTCAGATTCGGTTATTTGATCAGTTCACAGAAAGTATCGGGCTTGAGGCCGCAGGCGTTGCCTTCGTCGGTGTCGATGTGGACTTCGAGTTTGAAGCTCGGGTCGACGCGGACGACGAGGTTGTCGAAGGTCATGCCGAGCGGCCCGTGGACCTTGAGCTTCATGACATCGAGGTGTTTGACGCCGTAGTATGCGGCATCGTCCGGATGCATGTGGACGTGGGGTTGCGCGCGGATCACGCCCTCGTTGAGCTCGAAATATCCGTTAGGCCCCATCAGCATGCAGCCCGGGGTGCCTTTGATTTCCCCGGACATGCGGACCGGGATGTCGAAGCCGAGCGAGACGGCGTCGGTGTAGGCGAGCTCGACCTGGTCGAGATTGCGGCAGGGGCCGAGGATCCGGAGGTTGGAAATCACGCGGCTGCGGGGGCCGATCAGGGTGACGGACTCCTTGGCGGCGTATTGGCCTTCCTGATAGAGGCCCTTCATCGGCGTCAGTTGGTGGCCGGGGCCGAACAGGGCCTCGACCGCCTTCTGCGTGAGGTGGCAGTGACGGGCGGAAATATTGACGAGCAGCGCGTTGGGAGCCTTGGCTGCCTTTGGCAGGGAAAGCCCGAGTTTGGCGTAAATCTGCTCGCGGACCATGTGTTCAATGACGGCCCGTGGGGTGGTGGATTTGAGCGTTGCGGCCATGGATTGCCTGTGTTTTCTCGGATTTGATTGACAAGTCAACCAGAAAAACCAGAATTTCCCAAAGAAACACAGAAAAACCAAGAATCCATGCTCGCCATCGAACGCCACCGCCGGATTTTGGACCTGCTTCAAGGTGCGGGCTCCTTGCGGACCACGGAGATATCCGAGGCTCTGGGGGTGAGTGACGAGACGGTGCGCAAGGATTTCGAGGTGATGGAGAAACGGGGCGAGCTGATCCGGATCCACGGCGGGGCGAGCCGGCCGGAAAAAATCCGTGGCGACCTGCCGTTCACCGAGCGCCAGGGCATTCGGCGGGCGGAAAAACTGGCGATCGCCAAGCTGGCCGCGAGCCGGATCCAGCCGAACGAGACGATTTTCATGGATGCGAGCTCGACGGTGCTGACGCTCACCGAGTTTCTCCCGGATGTGCCGCTGACCATCCTGACCAACGCGCTCAACGTGCTGACCGCCCTCTCCGACCGGCCGAACCTCGACCTGATGAGCACCGGCGGCCTGTTTGACGCCAAGTCGCGGTCGTTCATCGGCCTGACGGCGGAAAAATCGCTGCAGCGCTACAACATCCACCGGGTGTTTCTTTCCGGCAGCGGGATCCACCCCGAACGCGGCGTGAGCGAGAGCAACTCGCGGCAGGCGGCGTTCAAGGAGCGCGTCCTCGCCAACGCCGAGGACGTCGTCTTCATGGCGGACCACTCGAAGCTCGGACGCAAGGCCTCGTTTGCCTTTGCCTCCATTTCCGACCTGAGCTGCCTGATCACCGACAAGGCGGCGGACCCGGAAATCGTGCGGGAGCTGCAAAGCAAGGGCGTCGAGGTGCTCATCGGCGGCTGAGGACGCGGAAAACGGGTGGAAAAGGAAGTGGGATTGACGAATGCCGATCGTGGATCGTGGATAGAAGATCGTGGATCGTGGATGAAAGATCGCAGCTACATGATTACCGGGTCATTTGCGCTCGTTGATGACACAGGCAAGGCCGTCATATGGATCAAACCAAGCCAAGGCCAATCGGGTCTCCTGCTCGGGGAACAGCAACGAATCCAAGCCGGCCAACAAGATTGGATGGGAAGGCAGCAGGCGGGCGATAACGTCTCAAGTTGGTTTTCCCGCTAATCCCCTGTCCCTGATCTTCCATGCCGCGATCGCGGGACGGGCGCGAAAAAGCCGGACAGGTTTCCCCGTCCGGCTTTGAATTTCATCGGGTGTGGCGGTTCGAAACCGCCGGGCGAATTACATCATGCCACCCATGCCGCCCATGCCGTGGTCGTGACCACCGCCGGCCGCCGGAGCTTCCTTGGCGGGCAGGTCGGTGATGAGGCACTCGGTGGTGAGCAGCAGGCCGGAGATCGAAGCGGCGTTCTGCAGCGCGGTGCGGGTCACCTTGGTCGGATCGACCACGCCGGAGACGATGAGGTCTTCGAACTTGTCGCTTGCGACGTTGTAACCTTCGGCGCCCTTGCCCTTCTTGACGTGTTCGACGATCAGGGCGGCTTCGCGGCCGGCGTTGGCCACGAGCTGGCGGAGCGGGGCTTCGACGGCGCGGGCGACAATGCCGGCACCGGTCTTCTCGTCACCAATGAGGCCGAGGTCGCCGATGGCAGCGTGGGCGCGGATGAGCGCGGTGCCACCGCCGGCCACGATGCCTTCCTCGACGGCCGCACGGGTCGCGTGGAGGGCGTCTTCGACGCGTGCCTTCTTCTCCTTCATTTCGGTTTCCGTAGCGGCACCGACGTTGATCACGGCCACACCGCCGGCGAGTTTGGCGAGGCGCTCCTGGAGCTTCTCGCGGTCGTAATCGCTGGTGGTTTCGTCGATCTGGCGGCGGATCTGGTTCACACGGCCGGTGATGGCTTCGGAGCTGCCGCCGCCTTCAACGATCACGGTGTTTTCCTTGCTGATGTTGATGCGTTTCGCTTCGCCGAGGTCGCTGAGCTCGACCGACTCCAGCTTGATACCGAGGTCTTCGGTGATGCAGCGGCCGCCGGTGAGGATGGCGATGTCTTCGAGCA
>CAYNQJ010000006.1:0-102871 GCA_964399305.1 uncultured Luteolibacter sp. | reverse complement strand
GCTTCATCGATTGGAACGTCACCGCCAGAATGAACGCCCCCTACGTCAGGAAATTCCGTGAGGAGCGCGAGCTGTGCGTCATCCTCGCCGTTGATGTCTCCGGCTCGGCGGACTACGGAAGCGTCTCGCTGAGCAAACGTGAAGTCGCCGCGGAAACCGCCGCCGTTCTGGGATTCAGCGCGCTGAACAACGGCGACAAGGTGGGCCTGGTGATCTTCGCCCAAGAGCCGGTCCTCTTCATTCCGCCGGAAAAAGGCAGCCGCCACCTGCTGCGGATGATCCGGGAAATCCTCGTCGCCAAACCCGCCGACCCGCGCACCTCGATCGCCAACGCCTGCGACTTCCTCGTCCGCACACTCCGCCGCAAGTCACTCGTTTTCCTGATTTCAGACTTCTTCGCCGATTCCGTGGACCGTCCTCTCGGCAAGCTCGCACGCAAACATGAAACCGTGGCCCTGCGGATCTCCGACCCGCTCGAAGCCAGCCTGCCCGAGGCCGGCAAGGTGGTCATGATCGACTCGGAAACCGGATTTGAAACCCAAGTCAACACCCACAACGCCAACCTCCGCATGGGATACCGCAAGCTGATGCGGCGCCAGCACGAAGGGATCTCATCGATCTTCAGGAAGCACGGCATCGACAACGCCGAACTCAACACCCAGGGCGACACCCTCGCCGCACTCCACCGCCTGCTCAAAGGCCGCAGCCGCAAGCGATCCCGATGAACGAATCCACCGCCAGCCTGGAACTGATAGAACCCGAGCCACCCGTGGTGCTGGTGCCTGATACCGGGTGGTCGCTCTGGCTGGCCGCAGGCCTTGGGATGGCGCTCGTCATCACAGCCATCGTCGTGATCCGGATGGTCCGGAAGAAGTCATCTTACGCCAGCCCCGCCGCCCTGCGCGAAGCCGCGTTCCGCGATGCGCTCGCCGCATTGAACGCCATCCGGGCCGCCGAAACCCGCGACATCGCGGTCCAGGCCTCGCTGATCCTGCGCTCCTATCTCGCCGCCGCAGCCGCGGACCCCGCACTCTACGAAACGCACGAGGAATTCATCTCCCGCCACGATGCGCTCCAATCGCTCACCGCAGACGCCCGGAACGCCGCAGGAACCGGCTTCTCCCGGCTCGCCACACTCAAATACGCGCCGCAAATCCCCACCGAATCCCCGGATACCGTGCTGGGAGAGTCCCGCAGTTTGTTAGAAACCCTTCACCACGGTTTTGCCGCATGAGCGCGTTCCTCGAGTCATTCTGCTTCGCACAGCCAGGCTGGCTGCTGCTGCTGCTGCCCGCGCTGGTGCTGCTGCTCCTGCGCCGCGGCCGCGGCGCGGATGCGGCGGTGATGTTTCCCAACCTGTCCGTGCTGCTCAGCCTCGGCCAGCGGGTCCGCCACACCGCAGGCGGTTTCGCCATCCCGCTTGCATTCCTCGCGCTCGTCGCCGCCATCCTGGCGATGGCCAGACCGGTTCTCAGGAATGAATACCAAAGCCGCACCGCCAGCGGGATCGACATCATGATCGCCTTCGATGTCTCGCTCTCGATGGAGATCAACGATTTCATCGACGAAGGCCGCAAGGTCCAGCGCATCGATGTCGCCAAAATGGTGGTCGATGACTTCATCAGCCGCCGCCCGGACGACCGCATGGGATTGATCGCTTTCGCCGGCCGTCCGCGCGATGCCAGCCCGATCACGCTCGACCACAAGTGGCTGCGCGCCGCCCTCAACGGTTTGCGGCTCAACGACCAATTCGACCGTGGCACCGTGAAGGAACAGGGTACGGCGATTGGCTCCGCCCTCGCCGCTGCGGCCACCCGCCTCGACGCAAGGGACGCCAAGAGCAAAATCATCCTGCTCATCACCGATGGGGCCAGCAATTCGGGGAAAATCTCGCCGATCGAAGCGGCAGAGCACGCGCAAACCCTCGGCATCAAGATCTACACCATCGCGATCGGCACCGAAGAGGGCCGCGTGGACCGCAGGGTGATGCGCTATCCCTATCAGGAATTCGACATCCCCACGCTGCGCAAGATCGCATCGCTCACGGGCGCCGAACACTACTGGGCCCAGGACCTGAAATCCCTGCGGGACACGTTTTCCTCAATCGACCAACTTGAAAAAACGGATGCGAAAGTCCACACCGTGATCGAAGATACCGAGCTGTTCGCATGGTTTCTCGGCGTCTCTCTGCTTGCGGCGCTTGCAGCCGCCACGCTGCTCGCCCTCAATCCGCCACCCACTCCCTGACCTCTTGAAATTCGCCCAACCCGCCTGGCTGATCCTGCTCGTCCTGCTCCCGCTCCTGGGTGCCGGCGCGATCGCCGTGGCCCGGCTGCGGCGCGAACAATGGAACGCCTTTGTCGCCTCGCGCCTCCGCAGCGCGATCCTCAGGCGCTCCAGCCCGCTGCCCCGATGGTTCGCCCTGATTTTCCTGCTCGCCGCTTGCGCCTCGATCGTGATCGCCATCGCCCGCCCGCAAGGCGACGCCGGGACACGCACCGAGAAATCCATCGGCCGCAACCTGCTTGTCGCCCTCGACCTCTCCCGCAGCATGCGCGTCGCTGATCTGAAACCCGACCGCCTCGCCCAGGCGAAAATGGTCATCCATGAGCTGATCGACACGATGCCCAACGAACGCATCGGCCTGATCGGATTTGCCGGCAGCGCCTACATCTACGCTCCCCTCACCGTGGACCATTCGGCCGTCCGTGAAACCGTGAACCAGATCGACGAGACGTGGACGACCTTCGGTGGTTCCAACCTGACGGAAGCGGTCAGACTGGCAATCGCCACGCTACGCGAGACCGGACAGAAGAACAACGCCCTCGTCATCATCAGCGACGGCGAAAAGCATGACGGCGACATCGATGACATCGTCGCCGAAGCCAGAGAGGCGGGAGTTTACATCCTCACCGTGGGTGTGGGCACCGAGGACGGCGACTACGTTCCACACCCTGATTTCCCGGGCGGCAAACTGGTCAACCTCAACGGCCAGCCGGTCATCAGCCGGCTGCAGCCGGAGATCCTCCGCAGGCTGGCCACCGAAACCAAGGGGCGTTACGTCCTGGCGGGAACGGGCGAGGACATTCCAGACATCGCCAAATCGGTCATCAAGGATCTTGATGCGTTTGAACTGGAAGGCCGTGAACGACGGATCGCCATCGAGTTCTATCAGTGGCTGCTCTTGCCCGGCATCGTGTTTCTCTCCGGCGCACTGGTCGCCGCTACCCGCTGGCGCGGCGTCAACACCGCGGTTGCCACCACCGCCATGTTGCTCGTAATGCTTTCATCCACTCGCGCGGACGAGGTGACGGACGCCAAACGCGCTCTCACGGAAGGCCGTCACGCCGACGCCCGCAAGGCCTATCAGAACCTCGCGGATAAAAGCATGCTCGCAGGACGCAGGGCGAGCTTCCGCCTCGGCGAGGCTTCCTCGGCTTATCAGAATGGCGACTTCCGCGACGCACGTTCCGCCTACAGCAAGTCTCTGCTCACAGACGACCCCGCCGTGGCCGCAGCTGCACATCAAGGCCTCGGGGTCACGCTTTTCCAAATCGGCTGGATCACGCTCTCCGGAAAGCCATACCCAAAGGAAAAATCCAAGCAGCTGGATTTGGATCAGTTCGACGCCCTCGTCCGCGCCCGCCTCGACCAAATGCTCAATGCGGAGCCCGAAGGCTCCTCAGGCACCCGCCCAATCGAAAACATCATCACCTCTTGGACCGACGCGGTTCGCCATTTCGACACCGTGCTGGCAAGCGGCAGGCACGCCGATGAAGCACGCACCAACCGCGACACCACCATCGTCTATCTCAAGCGCCTGCAGGAGCTGTTGAAGGAGGAAATGCAACAAACGAACGACTCCATCCCCCAACCACAGCCCGGCGAGGGAGATCCGGGTGAGGGAGATCCAGGCGAGGGCGACGAAAAAGGCGACAAAAAACCCGGCCCTGGCGACCCCAAGGACGATGCCAAAGGCGGCGATCAGGAACCACCTGATGATAACTCGAAGGGCGACCAGGAATCTGAAGATCCCAAGCAAGGCGAACAACCCGGAGGGAACGAAACCGATGGCAAAGGGGGAACCAAACCCGAGGACGCCAACGAATCCCCGCAGGACCGCGCCCGCAGGCTGCTTCAGGAAAATGCCGACCTCGAAAAGGGCCCGCTCACGCCCGGACGCCGCGAATTCCGCAATCCCGCTAAAGACTGGTAACACGATGACCCCGCTCCTTCCCCACCGCTGGTTTCCGATTCTGCTGGCCGCATGGTTTCTGCTCCCCTTCGTCGTCGAGGCACAGGTCAGCAGCCGACTCTCCACCCGCTTCCTCGCACGTGGCGAGCAAGCACTGCTGGAGGTCGCCGTCACCGGCGGACAACCCACGGATTTCCCCCGCATGCCCACCGTTGATGACGTCACAATCCAGCCCGTGGGCAACGGAGCCCAGACACGCGTCCTGCCAGGACGCAGGCTGGAATATGTCTTCGAATACCTGGTTTCCACCTACGAGGTCGGCAGCCACAGCATCCCGCCAATCGAAGTGCGAACCGGCGGCACCAATTACCGAACCCAGCCGATCGAATTCAGCGTCTTCAACCCGGACGAACTCGAATGGGCGGACGCCCGGGCTGGTGACATCCGCTTCCGCTACGCCAGCACCTTCCGCACCCTCAACTCGAAACCCTACGAGGGCGAAACCATCCCCGTGGAAATCAAGATCTTCGTACCTGCGGATCTGTTCGTCGATGACTGGGGGATCCCGGACTTCGATCGCGACGGCGTCACCTCATGGCGCTTCCAGCCATCCGCCCTGCGCGGACGCATCAATCTGTTAGGGATGCCTTATGTGTCGGTCGCCTATCCGAGCACCCTCACTCCCACCCGTTCGGGAAAGGTTTCGATCGGCCCTGCCAAGCTCCGACTGATCACGACCCAGGTCATCATGGACGGCATCCTCCGCCGAGTCGCCATCGAAAGCCACCTCGACATCCCGAAGTTGGAGCTTGAGGCCCAGCCATTGCCTCGCGGCGCACCCGCAGGCTTCGAGAATGCCGTCGGCGATTTCGAAATCAGCGTCACTACCAGACAGACCGATGTGGCCGAGGGTGATCCCATCCCGATGGACATCATCATTCGCGGCAGCGGTAACCTCGACACGATCCGTCCGCCGAAACCCGTCAACAGCGAGGGATGGAAAATCTACGATGCCACCCCCGAAGTGCGCGGCGATGAGCGGCGCGAGCTCTCGGGTTCGGCCGTGTTCCGCCAGTTCATCCGTCCGCTTGAAATCAAGGCCGAAGTCCCCTCATACCGGCTGGTGTTCTTCAATCCAAAAAAGAAATCCTACGAGTCGATCCTGACCGAACCGATCGCCTTGCGGATGTCACCCTCCACCGCCAAAGCCGCCGTGCCGGTCGGTCCGCCACAGGCCGTGGCCACACCTGTCGAACGAATGACCGACGTCCTCGGCTTGCTCCACCCCGCCAGCCTGACGGTTGCCGATGGCCCCCGAATTCCGGGATGGATCGGCCACGTCATCGGCGCGTTGGCAGCCCTCGCTCTAATCGCGAAAGCTCTCTGGATGCGCATTCAGCCACGTCTGCACCGCAACCCCGGGCGCGACGCGCGCCTCGCCGCACTGCGCCAGTTGGAAAGCAGCATGAAAAACGCAGATGATCTCTCGTTCCTGATGGCTGCCGGCGGTTTCATCGAACGCTGGCTCGGCAACCATCCACCGCCAGAGGTCCAGGCCGTCCTTGCCGAACGTGACGCCGTGTGCTTCCGCAGCGACAAACCGAAATCCGGCATTCTCGATGCCAAACGCCGCAGCGCCATCCTCAAGACCCTGCGACAATCGATCACCGCCTGCATCGCCGGCTTTTTATTGGCATCCGCCCCACTGCCCGTCACCGCACAACCGGAAGAGCAACCCGCCGCGCCGGCAAGTCTCGCGGACCAGGCCCGTGAAGCCTATGACTCGGCCAGGTTTTCCGATGCCATCGCTCTCTGGCTCAAGGCCGGACCATACGAGCGACTCTCCGCCGATACCCTCTACAATATCGGCAACGCCTGCTATCGCTCAGGATCCCCGGGACATGCCGCGCTCTACTATCGCCGCGCCCTCACCCGCGACCCCGGTCACGAGGAGTCGCGACAAAACCTGCGTTTCCTTGAGCGCAAATACGGTGCCATCACCGTCCACCGCCCGGAATTCCAATACGCGCTCGCCCGTATTCCGCTCGAATCATGGAAAGCCACACTGTGGACCAGTGCCTGGCTGTGCGCACTTGCCATCCTGGTCTTCCCTGCCACCCGCAGCGGAGCGCGCATCCGTGTGTTTGCCATCGCCGGATTGATCATCGGGCCCTTGCTTGCAGCCGCCGCCGGCCTCGGCTGGCGCTACTACCCGGACGACGCCGAGTTCGCTCCGCTCGAACGCCAAGCCGTCGTCATCCATCAGAAAACCGTACTGCATGCCGATGCATCGCGTACTTCGCCCGATGTCATCGACGCACCGCCTGGCTCCCTCTGCGAGATCATCACCGAGTCAGGCCGCTGGGCCTACATCGCCTTCGCCACCAAAACCCGCGGCTGGGTGCCCATCGGCGATATCGAAAAAGTCATCCCAAGCCGGCCTCCCACACCGCCTAAAATCCGCAAACCCAAGGCTGATGAGAAAAACGCCTGAAAGGCTGTCTTAAAAAGGGATCGCACGCATCTTGCGTGCATCTTGCGCAATTCCCCTCCCTTGGAACGCAATGCGCGACCTGGAAAATGACTTTACAGACAGGCTCTGGGAATTCCTGAAAGAAAAAAAGCGCCGGTCATGCAACCGGCGCTTTTTGATGGGTGATTGATGAACGAATTCGCGGTCAGGCGGCGAAGTTCTTCGCGACGACGTCCCAGTTGACGATATTCCAGAAGGCAGCGATGTAATCCGGACGGCGGTTCTGGTAGTTGAGGTAGTAGGCGTGTTCCCAGACATCCAGTCCGAGCACCGCCTTGCCGGAACATCCGGCAACGGCCTCGCCCATGCACGGGCAGTCCTGGTTGGCCGTCGAACAAACCGCAAGCGAGCCGTCATCCTTCTTCACCAGCCACGCCCAGCCCGAGCCAAAACGGGTCGCCCCGGCCTTGGCAAAGGCTTCTTTGAATGCGTCAAACGAGCCGAATGCCTTGTCGATCGCCGCTGCAAGCTCGCCTGAAGGTGACTTTGCGCCGCCGGGTGCGATGACCTGCCAGAAAAACGTGTGGTTGGCATGACCGCCGCCATTGTTGCGAACCGCGCCGCGGATATCGGCCGGGACGGCGGAAAGATCGGCCAGCAGTTCACACAGCGATTTGGCTTCGAGATCCGCCTTGCCTGCGATGGCGTTGTTCAGATTGGTGACATATGCCTGGTGGTGCTTGGAATGATGGATTTCCATCGTGCGGGCGTCGATATGCGGTTCGAGCGCGTCATAGGCATATCCGAGTTCAGGTAGGGTGTGGGCCATGGTGGTTAAGGGAGTTTCGTTTGCGTGTCGCCGGAAATCCCGATACAAGGGATTGCACTCGCGACATTCCCTACGAAACCGAGCATTGCCCTGTCCGCAAGAGAAAACCATCATGAACCTGCCCGATCTCAACCCCTATTTCCCTGAAATCCTGTCTGCAGCCGTCGCTTTCTTTTTCGGCTGGCTAATCACCCAGCTGGCCGCCTCCGCCAAGTCCGCTACCGCCGCCGAACGCGCCCGCGCCGATGAACGGCGGATTGCGGAACTCCAGGCACGCCTGGCGCAGACAAAGGAAGAAGCCGATCGCAGCGAGTTCGATGCCCAATCATTTCGCAACCAAATGACCGAAATCCAGGCCCGCCTCGAATCGGAGCGCAAGGCCGCCATCGAAAAGCAAGCCCTCCTCGACCGCGCGGAGGCGAAGCTCGCCGACACCTTCAAGGCCCTTTCCGCCGACGCCCTGCGCTCCAGTTCGGAACAATTCCTGCAACTCGCGAAGTCCTCGCTCGCCACCCAGGCCGAGGAAGCCAGAAGCGAAATCGAAAAACGCAAGGCCGCCATCGAAACCCTAGTCAAACCGGTCGCCGACTCACTCGGAAAATTCGAAGTCCGCATCGGCGAAATCGAGAAAGCCCGCGAAGGCGCATACTCGGAGCTCAAGGAACAAGTCCGCGCGCTCGGTGTCGGCCAACTCGGACTGCAGCGCGAGACCGCCTCGCTCGTCAAGGCGCTTCGCCAGCCGACCGGCCGCGGCCAATGGGGCGAGATCCAGCTCCGTCGCGTCGTCGAGCTCGCAGGCATGCAGGAACATTGCGATTTCGAAACACAGCATGCCTCCACCACCGACGAAGGCAGATCCCTGCGCCCCGATCTGATCGTCCGCATCCCCGGTGGCAAAACCATCGTCGTCGATTCGAAAACCCCGATGGATGCCTACCTCGAAGCCCTTGAAGCCACCGATGACAATGTGCGTGACGAATGCCTCCAGCGCCACGCCCGTCAGGTGCGCACCCACATCCAGCAACTCTCCTCGAAAAACTACTCATCCCAATTTGAACACGCACCGGAGTTCACCGTGCTCTTCCTGCCCAGCGAATCGTTCTTTTCCGCCGCACTCCAAAGCGACCCCTCGCTGATCGAGCGTGGAGTCGACCACGGCATCATCCTCGCCACACCCACCACTCTCATCGCCCTGCTGCGCGCCGTAGCCTACGGCTGGAGACAGGAAACCATCGCGGAAAACGCCCGGGAAATCTCAGCCCTCGGCCGCCTGCTCCACGAACGCCTTGGAAAACTCGCCGATCACTTCGTCAAACTCGGCCGCTCGCTCAACAGCGCGGTGGACAACTACAACATGGCTGTCGGATCGCTCGAGACACGGGTTCTGACCAGCGCCCGCAGATTCGAAGAACTCAAGGCCGCACCCGAGAGCGCCAGCATTCCGAACCTCCAGCCCCTCGATAAAATCCCCCGCGGATTGCAGGTGATCGGCACGGCCACAGCCACCGCTGAAGCAATGACGCAGATTCTCCCGGATGCAGCCGCAATCGCGGAACCCACTCTCAGCGATGACGATTTCTCCTTCGTCCCGGACACCCCGGCCGACGATCAGGACTTTGCCAGCCCCTCCCCCGCGCAAGCCACGGTCCTCACAGATCCGCACGCCGAAGAAGATTTCTCTTTCGTTCCAGATCCCACCCCGGGCTACAGCGACGCCGCCAACGACCTGCGGGCCGCACTGGAATAAGGCACGGACCGACCTCCGGGCGGTCCGTGAGAATGGAACGCCAATGACCACCGAGGGAAGGATCTTCGTGCTATTTCATGAGTTGATCACCGGTAACGGATCCGCCGGACCGCCACGGAACGCCGCAGCCGCTTGTAGCGGCACGACACATCCGCGAAGCGCATGCCGCATGGCCGCAGGCAAAGCAATCCCTGCCCATGCGACCGTTAGGAACCACCCATCACTCGAAATCAAAACTCCGCGGCCGCTTGCCATGCAGCGGAAAACGGCCGCCACGCGCCTGACGCAGCGGATCAAACACGCGGTCCATTCCCACCGCCTTGATTTCGAAAACCAGCGCCATCAGCTCGCCGAGCCGGCCTTTGGGAAACCCGCGCTCCTTGAACCAGGCAAGGTATTCCTCAGGCAGATCCATGATCGGAACTCCGGATGGCGGGTAGGCCTTGATTCCGAACTTTCCAAAAGGAATGTGCGCGCCACCAATCTCCGCCAGCAGGTTGCGGAAGTCCTCGCGATCGATCTCGGTAATGTCGAACATACTGTGGAGAAATCCCGCATCAGCCCGCGGATTGGCTTTTCTACCGCCACCATCGCCGCCGCAACTCATGTGGCGCAAGCTCCGGCTTGAAACGACGGATGAACTTTTCCTCCGCCTCAAGCGTCCCGATCAGCAGCATGGTGCCCCCCTCCGGCAAACGGTGCCCCGGATCCGGATTGATCGAACGCTCACCCGCGTGCTCGATCGCAATGATCGTGCAACCCGTCTCACTACGCACCGCGCACTCGGCGACCAGGCGGCCAGCCATCGACGCCGGAACAGGCGACGGGAAAAGGCTCACTCCCTCCGCCAACAACAAATGATCGGTGTCCCGCAGCTCGTTGAAAATCATGTTCGCCCCCATCGATGCCGTGGACAAGACCAGATCCGCACCGGCACGGTGCAGTGTGCGCACATTCCGCTCCAGAGAACACCGCGCGATGATCTGCAAATTCGCCCGCAGCCGACGGAAAAAAATCGTCAGGGAAATATTGGTGTCGTCATCGTGAGGCGTGATGATGACCGCGCTCGCCTCCCTCGCATGCGCCTTGCGCAGGACATCCATGTGCGTGACATCCCCGATCACCGCCTCCGGATGCCCTGCCACCCGCTCGGCAAGCTTCTCGATGATCACCGGCTTGAATCCGGCCTGCGCCAACGCCTTGCTGGTCAATCGCCCGACCCGGCCGCCACCGACAATCACCACCTGCGCCGGCTCCCCTCCAGTCTTGCTGAACTCCCGATTGTATAGATCGATCTGCTCCTGCGTGCCGGCCAACACAAAAACCGTCTGCCGGTGAATCGGCATCGATGGCTCCACCACCTTCAAACGCCCCTGATCCCACACCCCAATCACGCTGAGCCCGGTGCGCTGGCGGATCATGCTCTCCGCAATGGTATGCCCCACCAGCGTGGTCCCCGCCGCGTTGGCCTCGGCGATCAGAAGCCCGTGGGAATCCCCGATCACATGCGCCACGTTGTTGTTGCCGATCACACGCCGCGCGAGCGCCTGGGCCATCGTTTCATCCAGACGCAACACAAGGCTCGCACCAGCCAGCTCCAGCATGTCACGCCCCGGATCCGAACCCGATGTGGCGACTATCGGAACATTCGGCGCGAACTCACGCGCGGTGAAGGTGATGTTGGTGTTGAGCGTCTCGCTGCGGGTGGTCACCAACATCGCCGCCCGGTCAAGCCGCATCCGGCGGTAGGTTTCGGGATCATCGAGATCCCCGACCGCCACGCGCAGGCCCTGATTGAACAACTCCAGGGCCTCGGCGGCACCCGGGCAAAGGATGACGTATGGATGCCCATACCGCTCCAACATCGGAATCAGCGCGTGGCTGATCGGATCATGACGGGTGAAGATCACATGCCGCCGCGTTTCCTCCGGCAGCTCACGCGGGGCCTTCGCCCGGCTTTGCGCCTCCATCCACGGCGCGTAGAAAAACTGGATGAAGGTGAACGGCAGCATCACCAGCATGAACATCACGCCGGTGACCAATACAAAGATGGAAAACAAACGCCCGATGTCCCCTTGAAACGTGATGTCGCCGAAACCCAGTGTCGTCATCACCGTCAGCGTCCAGTACAGGCCGGTCAGCCAACTGTGCCGCTGCCCCTCGCTTTCCATCAGGACATGGAACAACACGCTGTAGATCGCGATCATGGCAAACATGATCCCGAACAACCGCAGCAGCGTCCTGAGGTTGGCGCTGCTGCTGCGGTTTTCCTTGAATGCGGAAATGACGGCAATGAGGGCTTTCATGAAATGTCCAGCTTGCGGCTGACTCGAGCCATCCAACCAAAGCCATGCGGCCATTCCAAGCGGAGATTGTGCCACCACTGCTCGCCGGCACTCACCCCGCCTTGGACCGCAACCCAGGCAGAAGACCGGTCATCGGCGTTTTTTCCGGCGTTTCGGCGGCGTATGGCGGCTGCCCTTGCTTTTGGCATGCTTGCCGATCCGTTGGCCGGGCACATGCCTCGGCATGAACTGCGGTTGATGCGCCGGAAAATCCAGATCATCATCATTTTCTTCCCGCACCTTGCTGGCGTTTTCGCCGTAGCGTTCCTCCCACTGCTCCAGAGCAAGCTCATACTCGCGCTGCGCGATCCGCTGGCAAGCCGGTGAAAGGTAATAGGCAACATAGTCCTCGTCCTTCGCCAACTCGGGATCAATCTGGTTGATGTGGTGTGGCTTGGGCGGCTTCGGTTTGAGATGCTGGTAGTCCTCCCAGTGCAGGATGTGGCGGTCCATCAGCTCCTTCATCGCCCGCACGCTCGGCCTCTTGCCGAACAGCTTCATCGCCATCTGATAGCCGTGATCCAGATTCCACCTCTCCACCGCGGGTATCAGCCCGTGGCTTTCGGGCGTGCCGCTGGAAACCTCCTTGTGGAACAATTCGACCTCGTCTTCGGTCAGCTTGATCGTCAGGTTTTTCTTGCGTTTCGTCTCCTTTTTCCGCCGCTGGCCCTCGGGATCCACTGCCTGCATCTTCAATAGTGATACACAGGCCCGGGTCACGCCATAGTCCTTGGCGACAGCGGCGGACGACTCACCAGCCAGCACGCGGCGGACGATTTCCTCGCGCTGTTCGGGTGTCAGCTTGGGTTTTCCCTGGGCCATGCGTGTCGGGACGATCGGAAAAATTCCAACGGTGGCTGATCAGTGCGCCACCTCGACGCGGGCACCGACCGGCTGGCCGATCTCCGCAAGCATCGCGGTGAACCATGGGCTGGTGATATCAAACGGCTTGCCTCCCTTGATGCGCGGGAATTCGATCACGCGCATCACGGCTCCGTGATCCTCGTCCTCGCCCACCACCCCGGATTCGCCGCGAAGGGCGGCTTCCGCCGCAAGATCGGCGCAGCGCCTGATCAATTCCAAATCACGTTTGTTAGGTGCGGCGGAGCGTGCGAAATACCCGCTCTTCTGCACCAGCACCTTCTCGGCGCGCAGGCGCTCCTTGAGTTGCTTGGAAAACCAGTTGCCGACGTTGATGTCGTCCAGCCGGACATGGCCGAAGGCATCGCGCGGCACCACCTCGCCCTTCGACTCCAACTCGCGGACAATCGCTTCCAGACCGGCGCCCTCGCTGAGAAAAACATTCACGCAGTCGTGCTCGTCCATCACCTTGAGCAGGCGCGCGCACTCGGCATCCATGTCGATGTCCATCTCCGGAATCCAGACGGCATGGATATCCCAGCGTTTCGGCTCAAGCAACGCGGCGGGGAGAAACCGCCAGGTTTTCAGCTCCTTGCGGTATTCGTCGGCGGTCGCGGCCGTAAGCCAGCCGCAGTTGCGGCCCATCACCTCATGGATGATCAGCTGGCGTGCGCTGGTGGTGTTTTCATTGGCGATGTTTTTGAAAAACTTCGCACCCTCCTCGGCCGCCGTCCACGCACCGAGCGTCTGGCGGATCGGAAACACATCGTTGTCCACGGTCTTCGGCAGGCCAACCACGGTGAACGGATAACCATGCTCCTGCAAGTATGCCGCAAGGTCGGCCGCCGTGGTGTTGGTGTCATCCCCACCGATCGTGTGCAGGATGTCGATCTGATCGGCGCGGAGTTGTTCCGCGGCCACGGCCAGCGGAAGCTGTCCTTCCTTGACCAACCCGCGTTTGACACAGTCCTTGACGTTGGTGAGCTTCACCCGGCTGTTGCCGATCGCGCTGCCCCCGAAACCGTAGAAAACCTCATGGTTGTCGATGACTTCCTGCGGAAAGCTGATCGACTTGCCGAGCAGCAACCCTTGATAGCCGTTGAGATATCCGATGAATTCGGCGTCCGGGGCGATCTGCTTGTAACGGGCGATGAGTGCGCCGATGGACGAGGAAAGGCACGGGGCGATGCCGCCGGCGGTGAGAAATGCGATTTTTGGCATGGTGGCTTGCGGTGGGAGTTGGAACTCAAGGGCGGATTTTCAGAATCACCCGGCAAACACCACGGTGCCGCGCGGGGACGGCAAAAGACGGTCTGCATCCGAAACCCGATGTCAAGACACGATGACCTCATGCGGCCATTCCGGTTTTGCGCGCTTGCCAGCCAAGCGGCCGGCCGTCATTTTGCACAGCATGTCACGCACCCATCGCATCACGATTCTAGCCGGAGACGGCATCGGCCCGGAAGTCATGGCCGAAGCCATCCGCATCCTTGACGCCACTGAAGCGAAATTCGGTTTCCAGGTCACCCGCAGCGAACACCTCGTCGGCGGCGCGGCCATCGATGCAACCGGCCACCCGCTGCCACCCGCCACCGTGGCAGCCTCCGAACAGGCGGATGCGATCCTCTTCGGCTCCGTCGGCGGCCCGAAATGGGAATCCCTGCCCCCGGACATCCAGCCGGAACGCGGTGCCCTGCTGCCGCTCCGCAAACACTTCGGACTCTTCGCCAACCTCCGCCCGGGCGTCTGCCTGCCCGCGCTGACCCACGCCTCACCCGTCAAACAGGAACTCATCGCCGACGGCTTCGACGTCCTCTGCGTTCGCGAACTCACCGGCGGCGTCTATTTCGGCACCCCCAAGGGCCGCCACGAGGAGAATGGCGAACCGGTCGCCCTCGACACGATGGTTTACAAGAAAAGCGAGATCCAGCGCATCGCCCGGGTCGCCTTCACCGCCGCCATGAGCCGCAAAAAACGCCTGCTCTCGGTGGACAAGGCCAACGTGCTCGCCTCATCCGTCCTGTGGCGCGAAACCGTGGTGGAAATCGCCAGGGAATTCCCCGAGGTCGAACTCTCCCACATGTATGTCGATAACGCGGCCATGCAGCTCATCCGCAGGCCCGGATCATTCGATGTGCTGGTCACCGAAAACCTGTTCGGCGACATTCTATCCGATGAAATGGCGATGATCTCGGGATCGCTGGGCATGCTGCCATCCGCATCGCTCGGCACCCGGAATGCCAACGGCCTGTATTTCGGCCTGTATGAGCCGTCCGGCGGCTCCGCGCCCGACATCGCGGGCCAGGGCATCGCCAACCCGATCGCCCAGATCCTCTCGCTCGCGATGCTGCTGCGCTTCTCACTCGGGGAAAACGAGGCCGCCGCCGCCATCGAGGCCGCCGTTGCCAAAACCATCGCCGACGGCTTCCGCACCGGCGATATCGCCACCGGCCGCGAAGGCGAAACCAAGGTCGGCACCCGCGCCATGGGTGATGCGATCCTCGCAAGGCTGTAGGCGGCTGATCAAAACAACACCATCCCCAGAGCGGTTAGGAGCACCACGAAGACGAGGTTCAGGACCAGCCCGGCGCGCATCATGTCGCGCTGGGCCACCATCCCCGTGCCGAACACGATGGCATTCGGCGGCGTGGCTACCGGCAGCATGAACGCACACGACGCCGCGAGTGTGATCGGCAACACCAGTTGTGCCGCCTCCACACCCACCTCTGCGGCCACCGAAACGAAAATCGGCACGAACAACGCGGCCACCGCGGTGTTGCTGGAAAGCTCGGTGAGGAAAATCACAAAGGTGACCACGGCCGCGATCAGGCCGAACACCGGCCAACCATCGATCATGCCGGTCAGTGCGCGCGCGAGAAACAAGCTGGCCCCGGTGTCCTTCAGCACCGCACTCAGCGCAAGCCCCCCGCCGAACAGCAACAGCACCCCCCAATCGGTACCATTCCGGATGTCCCTCCAGCGGACCACCCGGAAATAAAGCAATGCAAAGAAGGCCACCAGCGCGACCAGCGTGTCAAATGACTGGGCCACACCAAGCATCGGGCCCAAAAACCCGCCGAAAATCCAGCAACCCGCCGCCATGGCGAAAATCACCAGCGTCATCACCCGATGCCAGTTGAGGTCGAACCGTTTGATTTCCTCCACGATCCGCTGGCCCCGCGCCGGCCGGAAAATCAGCCATAACAAGGCTGCCATCGCAGGCAGCAACATCAACACCGCGGGTATACCGAACCTCAGCCACTCGGCAAACGAGATTTTCAATTGGCTCGCCGCGATGCCGTTGGGCGGGCTGCCGATGATCGACCCCAACCCGCCGATGCTGGAGGAATATGCCAAACCCAGCAGCAGGAAGGTCCGGTTCCTCCTTGCGGATTCTCCCTCCGGCATCTGACGCAGGATCCCCAAGGCCAGCGGCATCATCATCGCTGCCGTGGCGGTATTGCTCATCCATAACGATAGAAACGCGGTCCCGCAGAACAACAAACAAGCCACGGTGATGAAGCGCCCGCCACCCAGCCGCACCAGTCCCTGCGCGATCCAACGGTCCACACCCTGATAGGTCATCGCGGAGGCTAGTGCGAAGCCGCCGAAGAATATGTAGATCAATGGATCGGAAAACGACGCCAGCGAGGATTTGACATCCGAAATCCCGGCGACCACCGCCAGCACCGGAACCAGCATGGCGGTCGCCGCCAACGGCATCGCCTCGGTCATCCATAGAAACGCGACACACACGAGAATCCCGAGCCCCAGCGCAACCTTGCCGCCATCCAACCCCTTCAGCAGGCTGCCATGATCGAGCGGTGCCCCGAAAACCACCAATCCCATCAACAGGAAACCCGCCAAGACAAACCACGTGCGCCGCCGCTTGAAAAACGGCTGGAACATCTCGGTTTCCTCAATGTCTTCCCGCGGGTATTCTTCCGAACCCCTCTTACCCTGTATGTCTGTTGGCGAATTCATGATTCAAAATCCACCACTACAGGCTGCACCACTCCGCCCCTCCTTGGCAACCGGCTTTTCTCGCGCCAACGCGCCATGCGGAACGCCGTCATTCTGACGGCTGCGTGTTGCGGACATCCTGTCCGCCGAAATTGGAAAGCCAAACCGGGAGCATGGCTACTCACCCTTCCTGTTTTCCTGCCTTCCTCATTCCAATAAATCCACTCCCATGCGGAACGCCGCCATTCTGACGGCTGCGTGTTGCGGACATCCTGTCCGCCGCAAGAGGGTCGAAACGCGCAGCCTCCGTGCCAATCAGAACTCGACCGTGTTTCCCAGCACGCCGATCTCAACCGGACCATCATGGATCTCATCGAGCGCCGTACGCAGCGTCGCGGACGCGTTGGCTTCGCCGTGGACCAGCCAGACTCTGGATTTCGGACCGGTCGTGCGTTTGAAATATTCCAACAATTCCGAGTGATCGGCGTGGCCGGAAAACGAATCGACGATCTCGATCTGCGCCCGCACTTTGTACCGACCGCCGAGGATCGGCACCTCGCGCTCGCCATCCCGGATCCTGCGGCCCAGCGTGTTCTCGGCGCAGTAGCCGACGAACAGGACTGTGGTTTTCGGATCCGAAATGTGGTTCTTGAGGTGATGCAGGATGCGCCCCGCTTCGCACATGCCGGACGCCGAGATGATGATCGCCGTCCCTTCCACGTCGTTGAGGGCCTTGGATGCCTTGACCGCCCGCACCAGCGTGAGATTCTCAAACCCAAACGGATTCTGTTTCTCAAACAACGCCTGGTATACATCCTCGTTGAACGCATCCGGATGCAACCGATAGATTTCCGTCGCACTTACGGCCAACGGGCTGTCCACGTAAACATGCAATTCAGGTATGGCTCCCTTTTCAAAAAGCTCGTTGAGCACGTATAGAATCTGCTGGGTCCGCTCGACCGCGAACGCCGGAATGAGGATCTTGCCACCGAGCCTGGCGGCCTTGCGGATCACCTCGGCGATGTGATCGCTGATTCCCGGAGGCGCTTCGTGCTCGCGACCGCCATAGGTGCTTTCCATCAGCAGGAAGTCGACGTTTTCCACCGCCACTGGATCGCGCAGCACTTCGTTCTTGCCGCGTCCGACATCGCCCGAAAACAAAAACCGCTTGCTGCGGCCGTCAGCGTGGTCATTCACCTCCAACAGCACCTGGGCGCTTCCAAGAATGTGGCCGGCATCGATGAATGTGACCGAAACACCATCGCAAATCGGCAGCGGACGATTGTAGCCAAGGGTCACAAACTGGCGCAGGCAGCGCTCGGCATCCTGTTCGTTGTAGAGCGGTGGCACGGCATCAAGACCGTCACGCTTGCGGTGTTTGTTGAGCCAGTCGATATCGCTTTCCTGGATCCGCGCGGAATCCGCCAGCATGATCTGGCAAAGGTCCCGCGTCGCATGGGTGGCGTAGATGTTGCCTGAGAAACCGTTCTTCACCAGATTGGGAAGATTGCCGCTGTGGTCGATGTGGGCGTGCGAAAGGACGACCATGTCCACCGATTTGGGATCGAAATGCGGAAAACAGCAGTTCACCTCGTAGGCGAGCTTGCGCGATCCCTGATAAAGCCCGCAATCCAACAGGATGCGCTTGCCATTCACTTCGAGCAGATGCTGGGAACCGGTGGTGGTGCCGGCGGCACCGCAGAATTTGAGTTTCATGATGGGCTTGGAAAAATGATGGTTGAAATGAAAGCGGGCACGGTCCGGTCAGACCAGATCTTTGGAAAAGACCAGCGAATCCCGGCCGCTGGCCTCGTATTGCGCGCGTCTGCGCTCCGGTAGCGCATCCACGCTTGCCGCGACGTATCCTGCCTTTTCCGTGAAAAAATCCGCTGCCCGGTTGCTCAAAGCGAAAACCCTCGGAATTCCGCATTCCCGCGCGATGCCTTCGGCATGCCCCACCAGCTCGATCCCGTATCCACGCCCCTCATGCGCCTGCTTGACGTAAAGACAGGCGACCTCCGCACAGGACTCGGCAGGATATGGGTGCAGCGCCACGCAGCCCACCACGTTGTCGTCGATGGTCATCACATGGAAATCACCGATCCTCGACTGGATATCCTCGTAGGTCCGCTCCACCAGTTTGGTGCGGCGCACCGAGCGGCCGATCATGCCTAACAACTCGGGGATATCCTCTTCCCGCAGCGGCCGGATCATCCGGTAGCTGTCCGCGTGAATCATGGTCCCCACCCCCTCGTTGGAAAACAGCTCATCCACCAGCACCCCCTGGCGGCGGCCATTGAGCACATGCACACGCGGGATCCCGCGGCGGCAGGCCTCGGCCGCGGCCCGCAGCAAGTCCGCCCCGGTGGCATCGGTGCGCGCAGCCAGCGAAACCGCATCTGCCGCCCGGATGGCATGGACCGGCTCGCCATCGATCAGAATGGCCTCCTCCAGCAGGGTGATGATTTTCGCCACACCAATGCCGCGGGCGAAATCCACCACCGCCGGGTCGAGCGGACCGGTTGCCGAGGCATCCACAATCGCGGATTGCCCGCGGGCGAGAATATCCCGTGCTTCACGCACTGCGTCGGGGTCGTGAATCGGCCGCGTGACCCTCGCCGCCATGATTTCGCACTCCAATGTCCAATCAAACAAATCCTTGAGGTCACCACCCAGCACCCCGAGCACCAGCTTCACCCCGAGATCCTCCAACACCGCCAGATCCAACAAGGTCTCGGCAACAGCCGGTTCCGGCAGCAGCCCGGCCTCGATCAATACGAAAAACACCTTCCCCCGGAACTGGGGGATGTATTGCAGAACTTCCCGGACGTCGCTCGATTGGGCCACACCCCATTGCTATCAAATCAACCCAACCGCGCAAGGACGGGTTTGCGCCAGGGCCGACGCATCTCAATCTCGGATTGATCACCGCCAAGCCGCAAAGGACGCCAGGGAATCGCAAAGGTATTCAAAATCAGAGCCCGAAAGCCGCTTGAACAAGTGGCAAAGTCGCTCTGCCATATCCAAGTTCTTCAAAAATTCCTCAGCGGCCACTTTGCCGGTTTGCGGTAAATCCCATGTTTTTTGATGCGTCCGCCTTGGGGTTTGCGCACCACACAGATGACCGTTCGTGAAATACAGGCTGGCATCCATCACCCGATCCTGATTGCTTGTCTCCGCCAAATGACTGCCGAGCTCGCCAATCTCCTTCGCCGCCGCGAATCCGTGATCGCGGATCACTCATGGCGCGACCGCGATCCCGCCGCACACCTCGAAGCTCTGAAACAGGTGTCACAGGAAATCACCGCTTGGGCGGATACCCACCGCGACCGGATCGACCCGCGCCTCCGCCACTACCTTGCGAACGCCAGTTTCGCCAAGGCCCTTGCCCACATTGCCGAGACAGCCCATTGACGCACGCGCCCCACATTCCGCATTTTTTTGCAATAAAGCCACCACCCCGCACCGTATCCCCCGCCATATGAAGCTCATCCTGATGCTTGTTGGAATGTCAGTCGCCGGCATTCTGGGTTATTTCGCCGAACCTTCGCTCCGCCAGCTTCTGGGCGGCTCCCAACCCGCGGATGCGCAACCCTCCTCCTCCAACACCGATCCCGCGCCCGTGGAGAATACTTCCGGAGTTGATCCGGCCACCCTCAGCCCGGAACAACTTCCTGAAAAGGTCACCCTGAAAACCGAAGTCAAATTCTCGGATACCAGCTCAGGCGTGAACATGAGCGTCGCCGCAGGCAGCAGCGTGAAGCTGGTCAGCATCAAGGGTGACCAAGCCGTGGTCCGCCCCGGCGATACCGCCTACACGCTCACCCTGCCCTACTCGAACACCGACTTGATCGAGCAACTGAACGCCAATCCTCCCGAGGACTCCGCCAACCCGTTCAACAATCCCTATCAGGATGAGGAAGCGGATGGCGGCACCGCCGAGGAAACGGCCGAGTGACTGTCTTGAACGCTGGGAGCGCACGCATCCTGCGCAAGACCCCCAGGTGCGCAAAGCGCGAACTTTGCCCCCCATGCTGCCGCTATGCGCCGCGCGGCGGCACATGGACATGGTCAATCAGGCGCACATCGCCATAAAAAACCGCCGCCGCCAACACCGCGTCACGATGCGCCTGAGGATGGGCCTGCAGGGTTTCCGCATCCACCAACTCCAGGTAATCAATCTTCGCCAGCGGCGACGCCTCGATCTCCGCCCGTGCACAGGAGAGGATATCCGCCTCGTCGCCACCGCACCCCGCTGCGGCAACCAGTGCCCGCCGGATTCTCGGCGCATCCTCGCGCTGCGCGGCCGTGAGCCTGACATTGCGTGACGACATCGCCAGCCCGTCGGGCTCCCGCACGGTCGGGCAGCCGATGATCTCCACCGGCACATCGAGATCCCTAACCATTCTGCGGATCACGGCCAATTGCTGGAAATCCTTCTCACCAAATACAGCCGCGTTGCAACCACTCAGCAGAAACAACTTGAGCACCACCGTGCACACGCCGTCGAAGTGCCCCGGCCTCGCCGCCCCGCAAAGCCCGCTCGAAAGCAGCGACTCGCTCACCGTCACGGAGCGGTCAGGCCAATACATCGAGCCTGCGGATGGTGAGAAAACCACATCCACCCCCTCGGCGCGGCATTTCGCCAGATCGTCCTCGATCGGCTGCGGATAAGATTGCAAATCCTCGGCACGATCGAACTGGATCGGGTTCACAAAAATGGAAACCACCACAATTCCGTCCTGCCCGGCCAGCTCGCGCGCACGGCGGATCAGCGAGAGGTGCCCTTCATGCAAGGCCCCCATCGTCGGCACCAGCACCCGGGTCGGCCCGATACCGCGGGTTTCCGCAAGCATTTCCCGCAATTCCCCGCCCGTCTTGGCAATCTTCATGTGACCTCCATGCCATGACCGGGCCTGACCCGCAAGGACCGACACCACAGTGCCCCGCCATGCCGGATGAAAACTGCAAGACATCCGGTGAATCCAAGCGTTTAATGACCTGCGCCAGCGCTCCCCACTGCGTGCCGCCATTGCCCGAGCTCTCATGAAACGCCTCGCCCTCATTCTTTTCACCATGATTCCGGTGGGACTCATTGCCGCACCCAAGCCACCGGAACCGCCACCGTTCGAGACCCCAAAACCACCACCCGCGCAGGTCTCGTCATCGGAAGGCATGCCGCCACTGCCATATCCGGTCGTCCCACAAAAACGCCAGGAACGCAAAAACCCGCCGCAACCGCCGGTCCTCCTCACGAAAATCCGGACCACCGATGCGGAGGACTGGGCACGAACGCCAAACGACCTGAAAAAACTGCTCGAATGGATGAGTGCGGAAATGGGTGCCTCATTCACCGCCAACATCAAGACCCGGGCGGAGGTTTCCACCAACCCGCGTGAAAACCCGATTCTCTACCGCTCCGGCTACAAACCCTTCCAGCTCACCAAGGAGGAAATCACCCGCCTCCGCGAATACGTCCGCAATGGCGGCACCATCGTATTCAACGCGTTGGTCGGACACCCGGATTTCCATCAGTCCGCCATCCAGGCCGCCCGCGAAATCCTCCCGGAAAACCCGCCATACCGCCTCCGCCTCGATCACCCGTTGTTCCGCGCCTATCACGAAATCAAGGAGGTGAAATACCGCGAACGCGCCATCCGCGACGGCGTGGCCACCGATGCCTTCCCATGGATCGACGGCGTGGACATCGATAACCGCACCGCCATCCTCATCTCGCGGTTCGACATCGCCATGGGCTGGGAAAACAACCGCCATGAAAGCTGGGGATACGAGGACGCCGACGCACGCCGCCTCGGCGGCAACCTCATCTCCTACATCACCGCCATGCAGGAAGCCGGCCGCAGCGTCGGCAAAAGCGTGGAACTCGCCGACGCCGGTGGCAGCCGCGCGGGCAGCCTGCGCATCGGCTGGGTCTCGCACTCCGGCCCATGGAAAACCCGCCCTGCCGCCATCCCGATGCTGCTGCGCAAGTTCAACGAAACCACCGGCGCTCCGGTCTCGTTCGATTGGCGCGAGGTCTCTCTATCAGACGCTTCGGTCTTCGAAACCCCGATGCTCTATCTCACCGGCACCACGGACTTCGCCCTCGGCGAAACGGAACGCGCCAACCTCCGCCGCTTCCTGGCAAGAGGCGGCGTCCTGTTTGCGGAAGCCAGCGACGGCCGGCAGTCGTTCGACTCCGCCTTCCGCGCGGAAATGGCACGCATCCTTCCTGACCAGCCTCTCACCCCGGTGCCCGCCGGTTCGACATGGCTGCTCCAACCCAATGACATCCGCAGCGTGAAACTCCGCCCGGCCATGGCCGCCCAACTCAACCAGGCACGCGAGGCCGCCCCGGAACTGCTCACCGCGGAAATCAACGGCACCACCGCCGTGATCTATTGCCCGCATGATCTATCAGCCGGTTGGGAGCAGGCCCCCGCACCCTATGCGATCGGCTACGAGTCCGCGGATTCGCTCGACATCGGCGTGAACATCCTGTTCCACGCCCTCGTCCGCTGATTCCCCCACCCCGCCGTCACACCGACACCATGGCCTTCAACGACTTTCTATCCGCCGCCACGATGAAGCGGCTCGACCACCTCGCCCTCGCCTCGCGCTGGACCGCCGAGGGCGGACGCGCCGGCCGCCACGCCAGCACCGCAAAAGGCGCCAGCGTCGAGTTCCGCGACCACCGCGACTACGTCCAGGGCGACAGCCTGCGCCACCTCGACTGGAAGGTCTTCGGCCGCAGCGAACGCTATTTCATCAAACAATATCAGGAGGAAACCAGCCTGCGCCTCCACCTCGTGATCGACGCCTCCGCATCAATGGATTTCCGCCACTCCGGTGACCTCACGAAATTCGGATTCGCCCGCAATCTCGCCGCGGCCGCCGCATACCTCGCCCACCACCAGCAGGATTCGGTCGGCCTCGTCATCTACGACGACCAGGTCCGCCACTGGCTCCCCGCCAAAGGCGGCAGCCGCCACATCCGCCACTTTCTCGATGCCCTCGGATCCCACCAACCCTCCGGCCGCACCGATACCGGCAAGGCCCTGGAAACGCTCGCCGAAGGCATGGCCCGCCGCGGCATGGTCATGATGATCTCCGACCTCCTTGATGACCCGGATGCCGTCTTCCGCTCCCTCGCCCACTTCCGCAGGCGCGGCCACGATGTGATGCTCGTCCATGTGCTCGACCCCGCCGAACTCGACCTGCCCTTCGATGGTGTCTCGGATTTCATCGACATGGAAACCGGCGAACGCCTCGAAACCGACGCCGCCCTCATCCGCCGCTCCTACCGCGAGGCTCTTGACTCCGCGATCGAATCCTTCCGCACCCGCTGCGGCTCCCTCCGCGTCGATTTCCGCACCGCCACCACCGACCAGCCACCCGCCGATTTCCTCACGCAAATCCTCGCCTCCCGCTGACCCCATCTCCTGCCTTGCATCCAGCCTACTGATTGCCGAAACTCACGCCCATGCAGCTCCTTGAATTCGAAAAACCCGCGGTCGAACTCGAACGCGAACTCGAAAAACTCCGCGTCCGCTCTGCATCCCAAAATATCGACATGTCCGCGGAAATCTCCATGATGGAGCAGAAACTCGCGGAAACCCGCGCGCGCATCTACGAAAACCTCACCCCTTGGCAGCGCGTCCAAATCGCACGCCACACGAACCGCCCGTTCATGCTCGATTACGTCAACCTCGCCTTCACCGATTTCTGCGAGTTGCACGGCGACCGCCACATCGGGGATGACGCATCGATGCCCGGAGGCTTCGCCCGCATCGGCGGCCGCCGCGTGGTCGTGATCGGCCACCAAAAAGGTCGCGATACCAAGGAAAACCTGAAACGCAACTTCGGCAGCGCCCACCCGGAAGGATATCGCAAGGCCATGCGCCTGATGAAACTCGCCGAAAAATTCGGCCTCCCGGTCATCACCCTGATCGACACTCCAGGTGCCTTCCCCGGCATCGGCGCGGAGGAGCGCAACATCGCCGAAGCCATCGCCTTCAACCTCCGTGAGATGATGCTGCTCAAAGTCCCGATCATCGCCGTCGTCCTCGGTGAAGGCGGATCCGGCGGCGCTCTCGGCATCGGCGTCGCCGACCGCGTGATCATGCTCGAAAACGCCTACTACTCGGTCATCAGCCCCGAAGGCTGCGCCGCCATCCTCTGGAAACACCGGAAACACGCACCCGAAGCCGCGGATGCCATGAAACTCGTCGCTCCGGACCTCAAACAACTCAACCTGATCGACGACGTCATCCCGGAACCCACCGGCGGGGCCCACCACGACCACCAGGCCACCGCCGACGCCTTCCGCGAAACGGTCCTGCGCCACCTGGAGGAACTCGCCGCCGTCCCCGTTCCGCGACTGCTCGACGCACGCTACGAAAAATTCCGCAACTTCGGCGATTGGCACGACCCATCCCAAGCCTGACCCGCTCTCCCAACACCAAACACAACCACCATGTCTAACAAACCGCTCAACATCGGTCTCGTCGGCGGAGGCAAAGGCGCCTTCATCGTCCACCCCCATCAAAAGGCCATCCACATGGACGGCACCCGCCGCATCGTCGCCGGCGCGCTTTTCCCGGATCCCAAGGTCGCGCTCGAGGAAGCCGCCAACTGGCCGTACCCGATCAAGGGCTACGGATCCTATGATGAAATGATCGCCGCCAACGCCACCGCGCCGGCAAATGAAAAGCTCGACTACATCCTGATCGTCACCCCCAACTTCGTCCACTACGACCCCGCCATGAAGGCCATGAAGGCCGGCATCGCCGTGTTCTGCGAAAAACCGCTCTGCCTCAACCTCAAGGAAGCCAGCGACCTGGTCAAAACCTCGCGCAAACTCAACGTCCCCTTCGCCCTCGCCCACACCTACCTCGGCCACTGGACCACCCGCCTCAGCCGCTACATCGTCCAAAGCGGCCTGATCGGCGACGTCCGCTGGGTCGATAGCTACTACATCCAGGGCTGGCTTGCCTCGAAACTCGAAGCCACCGGCCAGCAACAGGCGGCATGGCGCGTGGACCCGAAACGCGCCGGCGGCTCCGGCTGCGGCGGCGACATCGGCACCCATGCCCTGATGCAACTCCGCTACGTCACCGGCCTCGATGTCACCGACGTCTCCGCCCAAATGGAAACGTTCGTCAAAGGCCGCATGCTCGACGACCACTTCACGATCTACTGCAAACTCAGTAACGGCGGCAAGGCCCTGGTCCGTGCCTCACAGATCTGCATCGGCCACAAGAACGACCTCGGCATCACGATCGCCGGTTCGAAGGGCACGCTCGTCTGGAAACAGGAGGAACCGGAAAAACTCATCATCCACCTCCCCGACCAACCGGATCGCGTTTACTGGCGCGGCGCCGTCACCCCGGGCGATGGTTTCCTGCCGAAAAACGTCCCCGCCGACCTGATGGCCGAACCCACCATCCCGTCCGGCCACCCGGAAGCGTTCCACGACGCCTTCGGCCGACTCCACCGCTGTTTCGAAGCCGACGTCCGCAAATGGAAAGCCGGCAAGAAGTTCAAATGCGACGGCAGCAAATACGCCACCGTCGAAGACGGCTGGACCGGCCTCGCCTTCATCGAAACCTGCCTCAAGAGCAGTGCCAAAAAAGGCGCATGGACCGCCATGCCGAAGAAGGCCTGACCCGCCCCCTCCAGCGGCGGGGCATGACCGCCGCACTTCCACCGCCGCATGATAACAATCATGGCGGCGCTTCCCATGCCATCGTAACCGAACGCGCATCCGGAGCCGTTAAGAAAACTCCGGATGCGCCGAAGGTGACCGGTTCCGGACAAGAGTTGAACATTGAAGCTCCAGGCCTTGCCGCTGCCCCCACATGAAACGGTTCCTCGCACCACTCCTCATCGCCGCTTGCCTGCCGGACCCGCTCGGCGCTGAAGAAAAGAACGACGGCTTTGTCGCGATTTTCGATGGCACGCTGAAGAACTGGGACGGCGATCCCGAATACTGGAAAGTGGAAAACGGTGTGCTCATCGGCGAAGTGCGGCCTGACAACCTGCTCAAGCGGAATTCCTTCATCATCTGGCGCGGTGGCGAAGCGGCAGACTTCGAACTCAAGCTGGAATACCGGGTTTCCGCACAGGGCAACAGCGGGGTCAATTACCGCAGCATCGAAGTCCCGGGTGTGAAGTGGGCCTTGCAGGGCTATCAGCACGACATCGAAGGGCAGGACCAATGGAGCGGCCAGAACTACGAGGAACGCGGACGCACCTTCCTCGCATACCGCGGCCAAAGCGTGGTCCTGAAACCCGGAACTCCCCCGGAATTGGTCCGGGAACTCGGCGACCGGGCGGAACTCCAGAAGAAAATCCTCAAGGAGGAATGGAACCAGGCCCACATCATCGCCAAGGGCAACCTGCTGCAACACTACGTCAATGGTGTGCTGATGTCGGAAGTCCGCGATGAGGACCCGGTCAAACGCAGGACGAACGGCATGATCGGCGTGCAGGTCCACGTCGGACCACCCATGAAAATCGAGTTCCGCAACATCCTCCTGAAGCATCTCAAGGCACCCGCCCCCTGAACCCTGAACATACGTCAGGCAGATCGACATACGGAGCGCCGACATGTTGTCGGCTGCGTGCAGCGGACATCCATGTCCGCCCGCGACGGCGATCACCGGCGCCACGTTGTTTCCACATGCGAACGCGACGTCCTAACTCCATGTCCGCCCACTGCGCTACACAACCGGAAAGCGGACCGCTCCCGTATCAACCATCAGAACGCCAACCGAAGTCCGGTCTGGAAAGTCCAGCCTCTGAAATCCTCGTCACCACCGGTCATCCGCGAGTATTTGACCCCGGTGATCACTTTGGCCATGTGACCGTGAAAGTAGTAATCCAATCCGGCATAACCCGCGAAATAAGCATCGCCCGATCCACCCCCGGGAGCCAGACACTCGTAACGGGATGGTTGTGAGATCCCGTCGCTCTCGTTGCTTCCCGCCAACTGGAAATTGGCAACGCATTGCAGCTTGTCAGTCAGATAATACGTCGGCATCACGGTGATTCCCCAGACATCGCCCTGGTCGAGATCCCCGGCACCGTAATACATTTCCGTGGATAGGAACATCCGGCCTTCAGTGATCTCGTTGGAGAGTGCGATACAGTCGGAAAACAGAGGGGATGACGGATTACCCGGCGTGCTGTATCCCGGATGGCTGTTGTGCAGGTAATGAAACTCGGCCACCGCCTTGTCGAACGAGGTCTGACCGGTGTAGTCGCATCCGATCTTGCCAAGGATCATCGTGCCGCCATTGTAGTATGAAAACTCGTCCGTCCGCACGTTGTCATACACGCCGAGTTCGTAAAACCAGCCGCCCGCGATGCCCTTGCCGGAAATCCACGTTCCCACCAGTTCGCCGCCATAGAACATGTTGACGAGCTGCGACCGCTCCAATGTCAGAATCTCGCGCGAGGATATCTCCTGTTCCCGGGTGAACTTGAGCTCGGTCTTGCCGAAGGACAGCCAAAAGGCATCGTCGGGTGCCCATGTGAAATAAGTCTCCGCAGTCCGTTTGTAATAGCGCGGTGACAAATCGGGTTCCAGATCCAGCAGGGTGAAAAACCGGAATTGTTCAAGGAAACGCGCCTTCATCCCAAGGCGGAAACGGCGCACTTCCAGATCACCCCATGTCACGTTGTCGGGCATGTCGCCCGTCCCGAAATTGCCGCAGTTGCTCGAACCATGCGCGTATTGCACCTGGAGCTGCCCGGTCACGGAGAGTTCCTGCAGCCACGGATTGCCATTATTCTGATAGATCTTCGGCAGTCCGGCCGCGCGCGCCCAAAACGATCCCTCCGGCAGCGGATCCACCACCGGATAGGCCGCGGCTAATGCGGAACCTGAAATTCCAAGACTGATGAATAACGGAGCGACGAAAAAAGAATACCCTTTCATGAAATGCGGACCGTATGCAACACGCGCGCATCGCGCGGATGTCTGGATGATCATCCGCGCTTTCCGATCAACAAGCCATCAGCAACCCATGCAAAGCATGTGCGGAAAAACGGTCAGCCTTGGGAATCATCCGCAGGCTCCTTCGCCCCTGCCGCCTCGGCCTCTTTCATCAGACGCGAGGCGATCCCTTTCAAATCCTCAAGCGGAATGGCGAAACTCTCAGCACGGTTGGCGCGGGCGATGTTCATCCCGAGACAACGGCCTTCCAAATCCAGCAATGGTCCGCCGACAATCCGGCTGGCTCCCAGAATGTCATGCTGCATCACCCGCGGAAAACCGCTCCGGCGCTTGGAAAAATCACCGCTCATCTGGTCGTTGCGGTTCATCTGGTCGTCGAACAAATCCCCACGCGCGGACAAACCCACCTCCACGGTTTGTTCCTTGTTCCCGCGCTGATAGGTGACCTTCACCTTGCTGCCCGACTTGCGGTCTTTCAGCAACTCGGCGATTTCCTCGATCTTGCCGACTTTCTTGCCTTCGATTGCCAGCAGGACATCGCCCTTTTGCAATCCGGCCTCCTTCGCACCGCTGCCGTCGTTGACCTCCTCGATCAGCAGCTTTCCATCTTTCGAATTGAGCACCACGCCCAGCACCGCACCGCCTGTGGCCGGGATTTCGCGGATGTTGGCGCTGATGATGCCCGCCATCGCACGGCGCTTGACACGCGAACTCACCCCATTGGCCACCACCCAGGTCCCCTGCGGCACCGCGCTGGTCGGCGCGTAAACCACCGGCACCAGGTGCTTGGCATCGATCTTGATCAAGGCGACATCCCATGCGGGATCGACCGCAAGCAGAGTGACTTCATCATATCGCGTGCGGTCCACCGTGACCGCAGGCTTCTTCAGTTTTTGAAACTCGCTGGCCTTCGCGAGAATGTGGCCGTCGGCGGAAATCACCACTCCATATCCCGACTCGCGGCGGCCCTCGATCAACACGGCACTGGACGTCTGCAACACGGCACGCTGTGATTCAAACGCGGCGACCACCGCGGCACCGGTGGTGCGGTACGGATGTTCGAGATTCTGCTGGCCATGCAGCGTGGCCGAGAGAAACAGCAGGGCGGTCAGGATTCGTTCAGCGTTCACCGAGATTGAGAGTGAGGGTTTGCTTTTTGCCGCCGCTTTCGATCTCAAGCGTGATCTCGTCTCCGGCGGAGAGCTCCTTGAGCAGTTTCTGGAATTGTTCACGCGATTCCAGGGGTGTGCCGTTCAGCGAGTGCAGGATGTCGCCCTCCTTGATCCCCTTCTCCTCCGCCGGGCTCTTGGCTCCGACCTTGGTCACAACCAGACCGCCCTCGGGCCGGGCATTCGTCGCCAACCCGAGGAATCCGTTGCCCTTGACCGGCTTCTTGGCAAACGGTCCCTCGCCAATGAATTCTCCCGCCAGCATCGCATCCCAATGGATGACAAACTCGCCGACCGGCACGTGGCGGTTGTCCTGCAGCGTCTGCCCGACCCGGGAGTGAATCCCGATCAGCCTGCCATTGAGATCAAACAGCGGCCCGCCCGAATCACCACCGATCAGGGTGCAGTCGGATTGATAGGTCGAAGTGACGATTTTCACCAAACGCCCGAGCCTCACCACGGATCCCCGGTTTTTATCAAACCCGCCGGAGTGGCCGAGCGCGAACACCCAGTCGCCGAGGCGGGCGCTTTCCTTGCGGTCGATTTCAACAAACGGCCATTTGCCCGGCTCGGTGATCCGGACCATCGCCGCGTCCACCTCCGAATGCAACCCCAACGACTCAGCCTTGAGCTTGGTGCCGTCCTCAAGGATGACGGTGAGCTTTTTCTTCACCCCGGTGCTGACGTGCGCGGCCGTTAGAACCAAGCCGTCGGCGGAAACAATCACGCCGCTGCCGGAACCCTCGCCCAGATCGATACACACCGTGGCCGCGCGTGCCTGCGGCAGAACCTTGGCCAGCGCGCCCTGGATGGCTTCCAGATCCTTGCGGTCTTCCGGTGCCTTCTTGTCGTTGACGTAAAGGCGGTCGTCCGCGGTGAGCGCGCCCCATGGAAAGAGCAACAAAATCAGGAGGAGCTGTCGGGCGTTCATCGCGTGTGGAGAGCGCCACCGTAAACGCCGCATGTCTGTCAGGCAACCCGTAGCTGCGGAAATCTTGAAGCCTCTGGAACGTCGTCATTCTGACGCCTGCATGCTGCGGACATCCTGTCCGCCTTCTTCCAGGTAAAAGGGACGGAACGTCCCCGGCCCACAGCGGACGGAACGTCCGCGCTCCATGCAAAAATGGGGAGCGCAGTGCGCGACTTGGAAAATCATTTCCAGACAGCCACTCGCAACGCTCAAGGCATCCAGATGGGCCCGAGAAAATCGACATACCAAACCCAGAGCTTCCACGCTCCGGCAGCCCAGCAGACCGCCCCCATCACCAAAAACGGACCGAACGGCAGCGGCTTGCCAAAACCCACCCGACCGATCACCGCCGCTGCGATCGCGAAAAACGAGGCGGAAAACAGGCTGAAAAACACCCCGGTCCAGCCGAAAAACGCACCAATCATCCCCAGCAGGTGGATGTCGCCGATCCCCATCGCCTCACGCGGAATCACCGCCGCAGTGGCCTGCCCATCCAGCGATGTCATCTTCGCAAAATGCCGGGTCGTCCCATCCGGCAACTCGATCTCCATCTCACGGATCGTCAGTTTTCCTCCTCCCACAGCCACGCCATCCACCCGGATCTCGGTCGCCTCCACGATCAATCGGTCGGTTTTCCTGGAAAAAATATCCCACCAAGGAATCGACTCGCCATTGATGACGAAGCACATCGGGTCGTCATCCCCCACAGGCTCCTGGATGTGCCAGTCGACCGGTTTCCCGAAACGCATGGCCTTTTTGCCGAAGGCCATCTTGCCGAGTTGCACCACGAGCCACAGCCCGCAAAAACCGGCGATCCAGCCGATGCCCCCCTGCTTGATTCCATCCAGCCAGCTCCCCGCCACACCGGCCATGACCGGCAGTTGCGGCCACACCGCGCTGGCGGCCAACCCGACCACGGAACCAACCCAGGTGAATGATGTCGGAATGATCATGTGGTCGGCATCGATGAAAGTGACCGCCACGAAGATCGCAATCATCACCCACAGGAAGAACGCCACCTGTGGAGGAAACAACCACCACGCGCCGGTGAAAAGCAGCGCCGTGAGGGCCTCCACCCCGAAGTATCGGAACGGAATCCTCCCGCCACACCCGGCGCATTTGCCGCGCAGCCAAAGCCAGCTCACCAGCGGGATGTTCTGGCCCATCGGAATCGGCTTCCGGCACAAGGGGCAAAACGAACGCCTCGGCTCGTTGACCGACATCCCCAGCGGCACCCGGTAAATCACCACATTGAGAAACGACCCGATGCAGGCACCCAGCAAAAATGCCACAACCCGCCATGCCCAGTGGTCAAATGCAATGTCACTCAAGGTCCTCCGATTCAATCCTCCATTTCCAATCTGCCAAGGCTAAAGATCACATCCGCAATCAAGCAGATCTTGCTTGGCCCGAACCACATCCTTGTGACACCGTCTCCCGGCAAACCCTGCGCCTTCCAACCACACGCCCACCCATCATGTCAGCCACACGCATCGGATTGTTCGGCATCGGCCTCGATACCTACTGGCCCCAGTTCCCCGGCCTCAAGGAGCGCCTCGAATCCTACCTCGCCACCGTCCACTCGAAACTCGCGCGTGATGGCGTGGAAATCGTGAACCTCGGACTGGTGGACACCGTCCCCAAGGCCTTCGATGCCGGCCATGCCTTCCGCCGTGCGGATGTGGACCTGATTTTCCTCCACGTCACGACTTACGCGCTTTCCTCCACCGTCCTGCCCGTGGTCCAGCGCGCGAAGGTCCCGGTCATCATCCTGAACCTTTCGCCCGTTGACGCCATCGACTACGCGGCCTTCAACGCCATGGGCGACCGCACGAAAATGACCGGCGACTGGCTCGCCAACTGCGGTGCCTGCCCGGTCCCGGAAATCGCCAATGTCTTCAGCCGCTCGAACATCGATTTCCACCAGATCACCGGCATGCTGCACGACGACCCGGAATGCTGGAACGAGGTGGACTCATGGATCGATGCGGCCCGCGTCGCCGGCATCATGTTCCACAACCGCCTCGGCGTGATGGGCCACTATTACAACGGCATGCTCGATATCTATTCGGACCTCACCCGCCAGTGCGCCACCTTCGGCGGCCACATGGAAATCATCGAGGTCGATGAGTTGTCCGCCCTCCGCCGCGAGGTCACCGACGCGGAAATCCAGGATCGCGTCGCCCATTTCCAATTAACCTTCGAGGTCCAGCCGGACTGCCCCCGGGCGGAACTGGAACGCGCCGCCCGCACCTCCGTCGCTCTCGACCGCCTCGCGGAAATCCACGACCTCGGGTCGCTCGCGTATTACTACATGGGCACCGGCAACCCGGATAACGAGGACGCGATTTCCTCGATCATCCTCGGCAACTCGCTGCTCACCGGCCGCGGCATCCCGGTCGCCGGAGAAATGGAAATCAAGAACGTGCAGGCCATGAAAATCCTCGACTCGTTCGGCGTCGGCGGATCCTTCACGGAATACTACATGCTCGATTGGAAGGACGACATTGTGCTCATGGGCCACGACGGCCCGGGACACATCGCCATCGCCCAGGGAAAAACCAAGGTCCGCCCGCTCCAGGTCTATCATGGCAAGGTCGGCCGTGGTCTATCCGTCGAAATGTCGGTGAAACATGGCCCCGTCACCCTGCTCAGCGTGGTCGAAACCAAGGACGGCGGATTGAAGTTCCTCGTTGCGGAAGGCGAATCGGTCCCAGGGCCGATCCTCGAAATCGGCAATACGAACTCGCGCTACCGCTTCCCGATCGGTGCCCGCCGCTTCGTAAACGACTGGAACATCCAGGGACCCGCCCACCACTGCGCCGTCGGCGTCGGCCACATCGCCCACAAGATCGAAAAACTCGGCCAACTGCTCAACATGCCAACCGTCCGCGTCTGCTGATTTTCTTGATATGGAATCGGGGACCGCACGCATCCTGCGCAAGGCTCCATTCCCCCGGAGCGCAAAGCACGATCTGGAAAATCATCTGCAAATCCGCCCCTGATGCATCAAACCAATCAACCCGATTTCCAATCCCCCAATTAGCCATTTCCCATGTCCCAATTCCCACTCTTCGAAAAAAAGATGATCGCCGCAGGCATGGGCGAGGCCGCCATCCGCGCATTCCGCCGGAATTACGAAGCCCTGCTCCGCAAGGAAACCGGCATGATCCCGGAACAGGAAATCTCCCCCGTCGGACAACTCACGTCCCTTGACGATATCGCATCCACCCAGCCCGCCGATGCATCCCTGCTCGCCCAGGCAGTGGTCATCAAACTCAACGGCGGCCTCGGTACCAGCATGGGACTCACCGGCCCCAAAAGCCTGCTGCCAGTCCGCGATGGCATCAATTTCCTCGACCTGATGGTCCGCCAGATCCTCGACCTGCGCAAATCCACCGGCACCCCCGTCCGCCTGCTGCTCATGAACAGCTTCAGCACCAGCGCCGACACCCTTGGCCACCTTGAACGCTACCGTTCCGAGGGCCTCGCCAACCCCTCCGATGTGGAGTTGATGCAGAACCAAATCCCGAAAATCGACGCCACCACGCTCGCTCCTGTCGAGTGGCCCGCCGACCCGTCGCTCGAATGGTGCCCACCCGGCCACGGCGACCTCTACCCGGCACTGATCGGCAGCTCATGGCTCGACCGCCTGCTGGAGGAAGGCGTGAAATACGCGTTCGTTTCGAACTCGGACAACCTCGGTGCGATCCTTGATCCCGTCATCCTCCGCCACTTCGCCAACTCCGGCGCTCCTTTCCTCATGGAAGTCACCCGCCGCACCGCCGCCGACCGCAAAGGTGGTCACCTTGCCCGTCGCTCATCCGACGGACGCCTCCTCCTTCGAGAGGTCGCCCAATGCCCGGACTCGGACATGGACAATTTCCAGGACATCGACCGCCACCGCTATTTCAATACGAACAGCATCTGGCTGCGCCTCGATCTCCTCAAGCAACAACTCGCCGCCGACGCCGGCGTGCTTCCGCTGCCGATGATCCGCAATCAGAAAACCGTCGACCCCCGTGACAGGAAATCCACTCCCGTCATCCAGTTGGAAAGCGCCATGGGCGCAGCCATCGAGTGCTTCGAGGGTTCCGCCGCCATCGAGGTGCCGCGCAGCCGCTTCGCCCCGGTCAAGAGCACCGGCGACCTCCTGGCCCTGCGCTCGGACGCCTACGAAATCCTCGACAACGGCCAGGTCCGTCTTCACCCGTCCCGCATGGGATCCCCTCCCGTCGTCTCGCTCTCGGAGGATTACAAGCTGGTCGATTCGCTAGGCGCTCTCGGGGTTCCCTCGCTCATCCACTGCCACTCTCTCACGGTGAACGGTCCGGTTTGCTTCGAACCCGGCGTCATTCTCCACGGGGCGGAGGAGTTCTCTCATCCCGGCCCGGATATCCGCAGAATCCCGGCCGGCACTTACGGATCCCCAACGGCTCCGGCCTGAGATAGGGATTTTTTCCAACCCCGGTCTTGCCAATCACCCCGCCAGCCACTAATCCGTCCGCCGCCATGGCGAGTATCGGTCCTTTTTCTTTCCCTGCTGACGGTTTTGATGCCGTGATTTTCGATTGCGACGGCACTTTGGTCGATTCCATGCCCGCACACTTCGACGCTTGGTGCGAGGCCCTCGCCATCCACGGCGCAGGTGGCGTTTTCAAGGAGGATGTATTCTTCGCCATGGGTGGCCGCCCGACCCGTGACATCGTGGTCGAGCTCAACGACGAATACGATCTCCACCTCAACCCAGAAGCCGTCGCACTCACCAAACGCGAGGCCTTTCTGAAACGCCTCCACACCCTCACTCTGATCGATGAGGTCGCCGCTTTCGCCAAATCCCTCCGTGGAAAAGTCCCCATGGCCATCGCCAGCGGCGGAACCCGCATGGTGATCGAAAAAACCCTCCAGCGCGTGAATATCTCCGACTGGTTCGACGAGGTCGTCACCGCCGATGATGTGATGGAAGGGAAACCCGCCCCCGAGGTATTTCTCAAAGCAGCCCGCCTCCTTGGAGCGGATCCTGCCCGTTGCCTGGTGCTTGAAGACGCGCCCTCCGGCATCCTCGCTGCCCAGCGCGCCGGCATGCAGGTCATTGCCATCCCGTCTCCTCTCATTTCTGAAAACGCCTGACCTTGTGGCTTGAACCATGCAGCGGAACTGCTGCGTATTCGGAGCGACCACACCTTTTCGGCTACCTGTCGAGCGCGCATGCTGTCCGTCGCAGAAGCGCCTGGCGCCCCGCACTCAGCGCCGCAAATACGGCCGCCCCCCTGATCGCCTGACGCATGGTTGCCGCAAAGCCCGGAGCCCAGGACAGGATCCCATGCCTGAAGCGCAGTCCGTACGCCCGCCCCCCAACAATCCCCCCCGTTTCTCACTTCCACGCCTCACCCGTCACTCCCATCCCCGATTTCCAATTTCTCTTCTTCTTCCACTTCTGACCCGTGCCCCCAATCCCTTTTCCCAATGATCAGTCTGCATTTCTTCACCCCCGTCCCTCGTGCCCGGTCAGACTCCTCTTCCAAAGCCACCCACGACTCCAATACCCGCCAATTTATCCATATAGAATTTTTCATATCTGAGATATTAAATATGATGCGTTCAGGATATCAACCTGCCGATCTCAATATCCTTGAAAAACGGCCCTTGATCATAATCAGTGACAGCTGGTCCCAAATTCCATATGGAACGGCGCAACTCTAACGAACCAACCCGTGAAAATTCGATTTTCGCAAGCCACACAAGCTGCTCAGAATTCGCCTTTTTCTAACATTGTTCTCCGGCACCATGGCATCATGCCCATCATCGTAACTGTCTTGGCAGCTTTACCATGCCTGGCGGGACCGTGCCTGTCAGCCACCCTGCGCACGGCCCATTTGTTCAACGACCGCATGGTATTGCAGCGGGACCAACCCGTGCCGGTCTGGGGCTGGGCCGATCCGGCGGAAGAGGTGACCGTTACCATGGCTGGCCAGAGCAAGACCGCCCACGCCGAGGCTGATGGCCGGTGGATGGTCCGGCTCGACCCAATGCCCGCTTCCGCGGAACCCCGCGAGCTCAAGGTCGAGACAACGGTGAAAAAGGAATCTGTGACATTCCGCGACATCCTCGTCGGCGAGGTCTGGCTGTGCTCGGGGCAATCCAACATGGAAATGGGAGTACATCCGGACTACGCGAAGGCCGCGCCGGATGACCCGCTCCTGCGCAATGTTTTCATACCGCACAACCGCAAGGACCAGCCTGCCGACGATCTCCCCGCGCGCGCATCCTGGACAACCTGCAAACCCAACAATCTTCAGGGCTGGTCAGGCGCGGCATATCATGCGGGCCTTGAGCTGCGCCGCGAGCTTGGAGTCCCGGTAGGTCTCATCAACAGCTCCGTCGGCGGCACGGGCATTTGCATGTGGATTTCACGGCACGCCTTCGACGCCAGCGGGGATTATCGGGAAATCAGCCGGTTCATCAACTCCAGGGACCCGCTGCATCCCGATGGGAAAGCCCGGATTCAAGAAGTGCTCGCAACCACACGCCGGTTGCTGGATGAAAATGAAAAGGCATTGGATACCGGCGGACCTTTCAGGGAATACCCGCGCATCCTGCCGCTGGATCCGCACCGCTCGGGTCAATGCCCGACTGTGACATACAACGCCCACATCCACCCGCTCATACCCTGTGCCTTCCGTGGGGTTTTCTGGTACCAGGGCGAGCAGGACGCCCCGCTTGGCCTGCGTTACCAGAGGCTTCAGACAATTTTGATAGAAAGCTGGCGCAGGGACTGGAGAAACAAGGATCTGCCGTTCGTCATCGTACAGCTTCCGGGCCGCGGTGATCCGCCGGCGGATTCAAAACCTGAAGGCGAGAATTTCTGGTCATGGATGCGTGAGGCCCAGATGAAGGCCGCCGCCCGAATTCCCAACACCCACATGGTGGTCACCATCGATGTCGGCGAACGGGACGTGCATCCCAAAAACAAGGCCGATGTCGGCCTGCGGATGGGCCGGGTGGCGCTGGCTCACGTGTACGGACGCAAACTCGTTTCCAGCGGCCCGGTTTACAAAAACCACTCGATCGATGGATCAGGGATCCGCATCCACTTCGATCACGCCGGACAAGGACTCATGGTCGCGACCAAGCAAGGCGAGGCCGCCCCGGTGGAGGAACCTAACGGAAAACTCCGCTACTTCATCATCGCCGGCGAAGACCGCAAATGGCACTGGGCCGATGCGGTGATCGACGGCAAGTCCGTCGTGGTTTCCAGCCGCAATGTCCCGAAGCCGGTGGCCGTCCGCTTCGCCCATTTCATGTACCCCGAGAAATTCAATTTCTACAACCGCGATGGTCTCCCCGCCGCACCTTTCCGAACCGACGATTGGACCGACGGCCAGAAGCCCCCCGATGAATCCATTGGCATCTGGTATCAAGGGCCCCGCTACCCATGATCTGAAAAATCCGGAAGCCCCGCGGCAATCTGTGGGCTCTCCCACTTGGGCATCAACCTTCGCCCATTCTGAATGAAGATGGAGCGGAACCCTTTTTGCGGCGGATCGAGACGACTGTAACCCGATTTGGAAACATTCCGGATCAGCGCGTCGTCCCTAATGGCTGCGGCGGTCCGCATTGCGGGGGGCCACAATTCAACTCAGCAGCAACATCAGCCTTGCGGTGACACTTCCTGTCTCGATTTCCCCGCGGTGAACTGCTCTTGGGAAATCAGGACGTATCAAAACCGATCGTGACCGGCCGCTCTCAAGCGAATGAGGAGAAATGATGTCGCTGGAACGGAAACCACACAGACATTCTGCGGCATCCGGCGACAGAAACGCACCTTCCACCGGTCAAAAAATGACGTGCATTTTCCAGAAAACCGGGATTTCTATGGGTCAATGAAGCGGGTTGCCCTGATCATGAACATCGACTTTGGCTATTGCAGGCAGGCGTTGCTCGGGGTGTTTGATTATGTGGCCGGACACGGCGGATGGATTCACCGTCATTCATCTCCTCACCTGAAGGTGGTTGGAGCGCTCAAGGAATGGCGCCCGGATGGCATCATCGCGCATGTTTTCGACATCGGCATCGCGAAGGCGCTCGTGGATCTCAAAGTGCCGCTGGTCAACACCACGCCGATCCCCGGCTTCGATCTTCCCCATGTCACGGTTGACACTTCCGCGGCGGGAGTCATGGCTGCGGAGTATTTTCTCAAAAGGGGATTCCGGAGTTTTGCTTTTTTCGGCAACGGTGACCCCAGATTCTCGCTTCCGCGCGAGGCGGGTTTTTTGAAGCGCCTCGAACAATCCGGATATACAGCGTCGGTTCTGAACCTTGAATACCTGCCGGTTGCTCTATCAAAACAGGCCTGGCGGAAGCAGGAACAGTCGGCGGTTTCCTGGCTCCGCAGTCTGACCAAGCCGGTGGCGGTTTTTGCGGCGAACGACGTCTTGGCACGCGACTTGAGCGACTTCTGCCACGCGGCCGACTTGAAGGTTCCCGGGCAAGTCGCCATTCTCGGGGCGGATGACGACGAATGTGTTTGCCGGATGGCCAACCCTCCGCTATCCAGCATCCAGGCACCCATGCAGGCCATTGGCTACGAATCCGCCCGCAGGCTCGATATCCTGATGGCGGGCCGGCCGTTGGATTCCATGGAGTGCGTGTTGTTGCCAACGAAGGTCGTCACGCGCGCATCCACGGATATCGTGGCAACCGGCGATGATGCCATCACCCGGGCGCTTACCTATATCCGGATGCGTCATGCGGAACCCATGTCGGTCGCGGCGGTCGTAAAGGAATCGGGTATTTCAAGGCGGCTCCTCGAACGCAAGTTCCGCAGTGTCCTGCAACACACGATTCTTGAGGAAATCCAGAGCGTGCGGACGCACCGGGCCAAGCAACTGCTTGCCGAAACCCAAAAGCCACTCTCCAGCATCGCCGATCTGTGCGGATTCACCGATGCCCGCCGGATGTCGCTCGCGTTCAAGAAGCTGGAGGGCTGCTCGCCGTCCGATTACCGCAAGCGGGCGAAGTGAGTCAGCCCCAATTGCCGCGATGCCCGCAGAAAATTCCTGTCAGAACCATGACAACCAAACGAGAATTCATCCAACTCAGCCTGGCCACCGCCGTGACGACGCGATATGTGAAAGCCCGGGACCTGTCCACACCCCGCAAACTCCGAATCGTCGGCATCGGCGTCGGTGGCATGGGACTCAGCAACATGACCAACCTTGCCAGTGAAGACATCGTCGCCCTCTGCGATGTCGACCATCATTACGCCCGCAGTGCTTTCAGCAAGTTTCCGGATGCCAGGCGCTGGCGCGATTTCCGCGACATGCTCGAAAAACAACCGGAGATCGAGGCGGTGATGATTGCGACGCCGGATCACACCCACGCTTCCATTGCCCTCGCCGCACTCAAGGCCGGCAAACATGTGTATTGCCAGAAACCGCTCACTCATGACATCTACGAAGCCCGTTTGCTCGCTCGGGCCGCCGCCGGGGCCAAGGGCTGCGTCGCGGTCATGGGCAACCAGAATCATTCATCTGCCGGACTGCGGCGGATCGCCGATTGGGTGCGCGGCGGTGTCATTGGCGATGTGAAACGGGTCATCGCCTGGTGTTCACTCAACTACCGGCCGTTTGGCAACGCCTACTGGTCCACCCTCACCGACCGGCCACCTGTGGAAACCCCCGCTGTTCCAGCAACACTCGATTGGAACCTTTGGCTCGGCCATGCGAAAGAGCGGCCCTATCATCCCACCTATCACCCGGGCCGCTGGCGCGCCTGGTGGGACTTCGGCTGCGGCATGATGGGCGACCGCGGCGTTCACACGCTCGATGCCGCGTGCAACTCGCTTGATCTCGGGAAACCCTTGTCCATCGAACGCCTTTCCGTCGATGGCGCCAACGAGTTCATCCATCCGGACAAAGCCCACATCCGTTATCGGTTTCCCGTGCGCGGGAAATTTCCGGCGATGGAGCTCGATTGGTATTCCGGCGAGCACCCTGCTGAAGCCAGCGAGCTGGCAGAGGGCCGGATGGTTGGAGACGCCGAAGGCGGAGCTTTGATCATCGGGACGCGGGGCATGATCAGTCATGGAGTCCACGCGGGTTCCAATCTGGTGCTGCATCCTGCCGGGCTGAAAGAGGAGGCCGGCAAGGTCCCCGCCACCATGCCCGAAACACGCGGCAGCCATGAGATGGTCTGGGTCGCCGCTTGCAAGGGGGAGGGGCCGGTTTCCTCTGGCTTCGAAAACGCCGCCGCCCTCACCGAACTCACCCACCTCGGCAACCTCGCGATCCAACTCGGCGGAACCATCGAATGGGATGCCGAAAAGTGCAGAGTCGCCAACCGCCCGGAAGCCGCCGCCCTCATCCGAAGACCCCGCCGCGCCGGATGGGAATTGGAATAGTCCGCGGTGAATCCGGACATACTCGGGTCGGACGTGCCGAAATGTCGCAAAGCGGCATAATTTATCCGCAAAGTGGTATTGACGGAATCTCACACATTCCTCATTTTCATAAGATAACGTCCCCGGCGTTTTCTAACATAAAAACCGGACAAAACCACCCGAAAAACCATGATGTTCCACCGACGCCACTTTCTGAAATCCAGCGCAGCTGGAGCCATCGCCCTAGGTGCCCTTGCCCGCAGCCATGCGGCCCCTGCGGCTCCACGCAAGACGGATCTGCCAAAATTCGCGCCGGAAAGCCGGATTCTCTTTCTCGGCGACTCCATCACCGACATGGGCCGCGGACGTGATGATCGCGACCGCAATCACTACCTTGGCCACAGCTACGCATTTCTGGTTGCTGCCAAACTGGGCTTCGAAATGCCTGGAACGAAGCTCAACTTCGTCAACCGCGGGGTTGGCGGCGACGGCGTGGCTGGCATGAGGGGCCGCTGTGAGAAGGCTCTGGCCGAAGGATCTCCGGACCTGCTGAGCATCCTGATCGGCGTCAATGACGCCCTCGCAATGGCCAAAAAGCTGAAACCGGAACAATGGGAAGAGCACTATCGTGCCGTGATCGATTCCTCCCTGCGGTCCAATCCCAAGCTTAAAATCGTGTTGCTCGATCCGTTTGTCCTTCAATCCGGAAAACTGCGGCATCCTGTCGATTACAAAAATTGGCGCGATCAAATTGACATCATGTGCGGAATCGTTGCGCGGCTTGCCCAAGAATACAAAACCGCCCACGTGAAGACACAGGAAGCATTCGACGCAGCCGCTGCGGCGACATCGCCGGGACACTGGATTTGGGACGGGCTTCACCCCTGGCCACAGGGACAAGAACTGATCGCACGCCAATGGCTCCAGGCGGCCAGCACGCTTTGAAACCCATTGCCTGAATGTGAATATGCTTCGGACGGCCAATGTTACGGTGATTCACAGAACATCACCATGATACCGACAATCTGATTGATTGAACTGAATGATGAAAACAAAAAAGTTGTTCTATCTTGCCGCCGTTTTTGCATCGCTTGCCGGTTCGGCAAATGCCGCACTGGTCATGACCGACCTCGGTGATCGGGGCGATGGATACAATGTGATCCGGTTCAGCTACAGCAACAGCGGCGACAACACGGGCACCTGGACCGTGCCGCCCGGCGTGACAAGCGTCCAGGTGCTGGTGGTCGGCGGCGGCGGCAGCGGATCGGCAGGCATCAACTACAAATGGGGCGGCGGCGGCGGCGGGGTCATTGACTTGAACAGCTATGCCGTGACTTCCGGCGCATCCCTCACCGTGACGGTGGGAATTGGTGGCGCATCAGCGAACGGTAACAATCCGGGACGCGTCGGCAACGCCGGCGGACAATCGCAATTCGGCACGCTCATTGCCTATGGTGGTACCGGCGGCGGAATATCGACCGGAGGAACAAGCGGCTCTAACAACTACAACGGCGCCGGGGGACTGAGCTCCAGCACCCGGGGCGGCTCGGGTGTGGGTCAGGCGGCCACCGACCCATATGGCACTGGCGGCAACGGCCTGACCAGCACCATCATTTCGTCAACTTTCGCCAGTGCCAAAGGTCTTCCATACGATCAGGGTTATTATGGCGGCGGCGGTGCGGGCTACCCTCCGACCCAGGGCGGTGCCACCGTCTTCGGCGGACTCGGCGGCGGCGGTGACATCACTGACACATCCGGCGACTCAACCGGTGGACCTGGACTTGACGGGCTCGGCGGCGGCGGCGCGGGCAGCAGCGGGGCAAGAGCAAGTGGTGCCGGAGGTGACGGCGTGATCTATGTCGCATACACGACAATTCCCGAGCCGGGCACCAGCGCACTGCTGGCCGGCGGTGCGATCTTCAGCCTGCTCTGCCGCTCCCGACGCGCCAAAAAACAGCAACTGATCACACAAAGTTGGAACAAAAGTCCTTAATCTCCGGGAACGGTCTGCAGCACCTGCCGCTGGATACCCATGAAACGCACCCCATCTCCTTCCATATACACGGTCACAAGCGGACCGGGTAATTCACGCTACCCCATCCATTGAAGTAATATGATGAAAACAAAGGAGCATCTTGATTTCACAAAATCTTTATTCCGAATGGGGGCAGTTGCAGGAGTGCTGCTAGGATCGGCCAGGGCTGAGTTGATCACGACCGACCTCGGTGACCGGGGCGACGGATACAACGTGGTCCGTTTCAGCTACAGCAACAGCGGCGGCAACACCGGCACATGGACCGTGCCGCCCGGCGTGACCAGTGTCCAGGTGCTGGTGGTCGGCGGCGGTGGCAGCGGATCGGCTGGCATCAACTACAAATGGGGTGGCGGCGGCGGCGGGCTGATTGATTCGAACAGCTACACCGTGACTCCCGGCGCATCGCTCACCGTGACGGTGGGCATTGGCGGCGCGTCGGCTAACGGCAACAATCCGGGCCGCGTCGGCAACGCCGGCGGGCAATCGCAATTCGGCACGCTGATTGCCTATGGTGGCGCCGGCGGCGGAACATCAACCGGAGGAACCAGCGGCACCAACAATTACAACAGCGCTGGAGGTCTGAGCTCAAGCACCCGGGGCGGTTCGGGCGTGGGCCTGGCGGCCACAGACACCTATGGCACCGGCGGCAACGGCCTCACCAGCACCATCATTTCGTCAACTTTCGCCAGCACCAAAAGCCTTCCATACGATCAGGGCTATTATGGCGGTGGCGGCGCAGGCTACCCTCCGACCCAGGGCGGTGCCACCGTCTTCGGCGGACTCGGCGGCGGCGGTGACATCACTGACACATCCGGCGACTCAACCGGTGGACCTGGGCTAGACGGGCTCGGCGGCGGCGGCGCGGGCAGTAGTGGGGCTAGAGCAAGCGGTGCCGGCGGCGATGGCGTGATCTATGTCGCATACACCACTGCCGGCCTCAACGATTACGACGACTGGAATGATCTGTATGAAGCCGATCTGAGCGACAAGGAAGCCGACTTCGACGGCGACGGCATGAGCAATTTCCAGGAGTATGCCTTCGGTCTCAATCCTATCAGCGGCGCCTCCAACACCCCGATCACGGATCTCAGCAGTTTCAAGTCTCGTGGATTATTTTCCTACACCCGTCGCACGGGCAGTGGCTTGAATTTCACCGTCTGGCTATCCTCCGATTTACAAACATGGATAAAGCCGCCGGACGTAACCGAACTGAATGTGACCTTGGAGGGTGAAGTGGAAACGGTTGAGTTGGAAATCAATGATTTTGAGCAATTCTCTGGAGAAAGCTCTCTGTTCCTGCGTGTTCGTGCCAACTGAGTTCACAATCCGTGGGCACACCGGATTATGAAGGACCTGCTGATACGATAGAAACAGCCACCACACTGCCCCAGCCGCGAACAATGGCTTCCTAGCCCATCTCACAATCGTCTCTTGTCGCTGGCTGTCCCTTATGAAATGGGGGCGGTCCGGTTGCCAAAAGCCCCTGAGGCAAAAGGACAGGATTTGAGTTTGGCACAGCATGCCACCGCGCGGTTGGCATTTCCGAATTCCGCCCTGTAGATGCCAATTCCTGCACAAATCCCCGGCTGCGTATGTTCATACGCGCTCTCATCACGACTTGGGGTCGGCATCCACAGGCCGGGCCTTTTCCGCAATCACTCTTGCAAACGGCCCATTACCAGACATCTCCAAAAAAAGCTTGCCTATCGTATCGCATATCTTAGATATAAATATATGCCGCACGCGAAACTCGAAGTTTTCAAGGAGCCTTTGGTCAGCCTGTCATTGTTTGCACGGGCCTTGTCGCATCCGGCGCGAATACAGATCCTGCAGCTGCTTGCGGGGGCAGGAGAGATTCCCTGCATGAAGATTGTCACCGCCCTGCCGTTGTCACAACCGGCCTGTTCACGGCATATCAATGAGTTGGTGAAAGCAGGGTTGGTGAAATCGCGGGTGAAGGGAAGCCAGGTGCTGTTCCAACTCGACCCGGCCGCACTCGGCCGGTTTTGCAAAGGCATGAACGAAACCCTGCATCCCAAATGACCACACCATGAACGACCAAACCAAAACCATTGTCATCATCGGAGGCGTGGCGGGAGGTGCCTCAGCAGCCGCCCGTGCCAGCCGCCATTCCGAAAGCGCCAGAATCATCATGGTGGAACGCGGGCCTGATGTTTCATTCGCCAACTGCGGCCTTCCCTATCACATCGGCGGGGAGATTCCCGATCGCGCGGAATTGGCGATCCAGACTCCGCGGAGTCTCAAGGCGATACTCAACATCGACGTACGGACACTCACTGAGGCACTTTCCATCGATCCGGCAAACCACGAAGTCAGATTGCGCTCCCTGGTGGACGGGGCGGAATCAACGATAACCTACGACAAGCTGATTCTGGCTCCCGGTGCCAGCCCACTGCGTCCGCCACTTCCCGGCATCGACCACCCGCGTATTCTGACTTTGAGAAACCTTCAGGACATGGACACGATCAAATCCGCCGCTGCGCAATGCGGGGAGGTTGTGGTCATCGGAGCCGGATTCATCGGCTTGGAAATGGCGGAGCAGCTCCATGCAATCGGGAAAAAAGTCAGCGTGGTCGAGCTCCAGCCGCAGGTTCTCCCCCAGCTCGACGGGGAGATGACAAAACCGCTGGAAAAAGCACTGCGCGGCAAGGGAGTGGAGCTGATTCTCGGTGACGGCATCGAAGGCTTTCACGCCGAACCGGATTCCAACCACGTCATTGCAAATCTCAAGTCGGGCAGAACCCTGGGTGCGGGACTGATCATCCTGTCGATCGGTGTCCGCCCGGAAAGCGGACTGGCCCGCGACGCCGGCATCGAGCTTGGACCACGCGGCCACATCGTAGTGGATGCCTGGCAACGCAGTTCCGCTCCGGATGTCTACGCGGTCGGCGATGTGTGCGAGACCTTGGATCCCATTCTCGGAAAACGCACCGCCATTCCGCTTGGTGGCCCGGCCAACCGACAAGGACGCACGGCGGCGGATCACATTTTCCTTGGTGAAAATGCCCTCCCTTACCCCGGCAGCATCGGCACCGCGATTGTTCGGGTGTTCGACCACGCGGCAGGAATCACCGGCCACTCGGAAACCCGGCTCAAATCCGAAGGGATTCCCTATCAGAAAGTCACCGTCAACGGCTCGTCACACGCCAGCTATTTCCCGGGCGCGGAAACCATCACACTCAAACTGCTTTGGTCGCCAGCCGATGGCCGCATCCTCGGTGCCCAGGCCAGCGGAATCGACGGTGTGGACAAGCGGCTTGACGTGATCGCCACGGCCATCCGCGGGCGGCTTGGCATCGATGATCTCGCCCATCTGGAACTTTCCTACGCACCACCATTCGGCAATGCCAAGGATATCGTCAATGTGGCCGGATTCGCCGCCGGAAACATCCGCGACGGGCTGCTGGTGCCGGTGGCGGAACTCGGGGATCTTGGAGCCTCAGGCGCACAGCTGGTGGACGTCCGCCCGAGTGCGGTTTCCACCAGGCAACCGGTTTCCGGGGCGCGCAACATTCCCCTCGCGGAACTTCGCGACCGCATGGATGAACTCGACCGCAGCCAACCGGTTTACACACTCTGCCAAATGGGAAAAACCAGTTACTTCGCCGCACGCATTCTGGCGAACCATGGCTTCGACGCCCGCAGCATCCTCGGCGGTGCGCATCACCAGTTGGAACGGGAATGAAGGGATTGTAGCGGCGCTCCATGAGCGTAGATGCCCATGACCCGTGCGAAGCTTCTTGATTGGTCTTCCCCTGACATCCCTTCCTCACCGCCAGTCAGCGACGGTCACAGACCAGCGCTGCAGGCTAATTCGCCCGGACACGGACGAACAGGTTTTCCGACTGAGGCGGATTCGTCAGCGTGACCTCCACGGTCTGAACTCCATTTCCATCGGTAGCCACGGTGTTTTCAGTGATGACGGCTGGACCACTCCAAGTCTGCAAATCCTGAGAAGTCCAAACGGTGTATGTGAGAGGCGATGACGCGAGCCGGGTGTATCGGAAACGGTGGTTGGCCTTGTCCAGTGATACGGTGACAGGGCTGGATGAAGCCGCACTGGTCGGATCCAGACCGAATGCGAATTCATGGAAATTATTCATGCCGTCGCCATCGTCATCGCCATCAAGGGCTCCGGTCAGGTCATAGCCGGAAGGCCCAGCCCAATCCGTGTAAGCGGCGATAGACACCGGCATTTCAACCACCCGGTTGGCCAATGCGAACAATTGGAACGGCCCGACACCGGTTTGGGTGATTTTGAATGCGCGTGTCTTCGCGTTGGCGACAAAGGTGTGGTGGATTCTCATGCCTTTGTTGGCTCCGTAAAAATCCTGATCGACGGCGTATGAGCTCCCGCCGGATTCAAAATCCACTGTCCGGCCCGATGGTTCGGCTCCCACACTGAAAAACGAAGTCTCGTAGGTAACCCCGGGAATGAGTTGTGTGAGCGTCAGTTCAAGCGGCGCGGCGCTTTGAATGAAGTTGGATGCCAGCGCCGCACCGCTGCCGGTGACATGGTTGACATCGGAAGAGGTTGAAACCGGACCTTGAATGGAAAAATGATCTCCTGTCAGGGACGAGGCTTGGAATCCCACACCATTGACGGTTGCCGCCAATCCTCCCGCGTTGACCGCCGCGTTGTAATCGAACACATTGCTGATCCCCGAAGTGATGTCATCATTCCACGCTGAGTGTGCCCAAGCCTGATAATCAGGCGCAACCGAAGCCGTGACCGTGTAGGTCCGCGTCACTCCGGGATTCGATGAGGCGGACAACATGTAATTCACTGGCTGGGTGAAATCCCATGTGGACCCGGAAGCCTTATCGCTGAGGGCTCCGCTCGAAAGCGTGAATACCGGCGCGAGACTGGCGCGACCCGTTCCATATGGCAGCATGATGCTGACATTGGTCCCCTCAATAACCGCCGGGCCGAAACCGGGGAAACCCATCGTCAGCATGACCGGCGTGATATTGGTATGAGTGAGGCTGGCGGAGCTTTCGTGATGGGAGATGTCGCCCGAGTAAGCGGCCGCAATCGCGTAGGATCCGGTTGTTAGGATTCCGGTCGTGTGGGACGCCACACCTCCGACCACCACTTCCGTCGCCACCGGCAAGCCATTCACACTGAAAACACAGGAACCGGTGGCAGAAGTGGCCGTGACACCACCTGCCTTGACAGTTGCTGTGAAAGTCACGTTCTGGCCGTCGGTTGACGGATTTGGTGAGGACGCCAGTATGGTGGTGGTAACGGTTTTCGGGGGCGTCAGGAATGCGAGGATGACCACGCCGGAACCGCCTGCGCCGCCGGGTTGGTTCCAGCCACCACCGCCGCCGCCGCCCAAGGCATTGGTTCCGGACGAGGCGGGCGTGCTGGTATTGGGCGATCCACCACCGCCGCCGCCCGCACCACCGGCTCCTCCCATGATCGCACCTCCACCACCGGCATAGTGCGTTGGCGTCCCGGCGATTGAGTATGACAATCCGACACCGCCGGCCGAGCCGTTCGTGGCGATCCCTCCGGCTCCGGCTCCGCATCCGCTGCCATAGTTGCCTTGTGTGCCACCTGTTGCCGGGTAACCACTCCCTCCCTGATTGTTTCCGCCCGAAGCTCCGGTGACACCCCATGCGGTCGTCGCGCCTCCGCCACCGTAGGCGATGAAATTCGCAAAAGACGAACTGGAACCTGCTGTTCCAAACCCATGTTGGGGACCTCCTTTGCCTCCCGCTCCCACGGTGAATGCGATCGAGCTTCCGGGCGTCACCGCATGGGCTGCCTTGTAGTAAACGCCCCCGCCTCCACCTCCGCCTCCGCCCCCCGCTCCTTGGCCGGCACCCCCCCCTCCACCTCCCACCACCAGCAACTCCACCGAGCTCACACCACTGGGCACCGTCCATGTGCCACCACCGACATCCGCGAATCTTGCGACTGTATAACCACCGGAGCGTGACGAATATGCCGGCACGTATTTCTTCACCAGGATCGTATACACAGCGGCCGCTGACAGTGCGGGACTTCCCTGATCCTGGCCACTGATCGTCAGGGTGTAGGTGGTATCCGCCGACACACTGAGTGATGCCGCTGTCTTGATAGATTCCGTCGCCGCGTCAATCGCGAATCGACCACCGGTATTGCCACTGGTGATGCTCAACGTCGGAAAATCAAAGCGGTCGGGATCACCGGCGGTGATGGCTCCCACTACCGAGCCAACCGGCACGGCATCATAGATGGTGAAGCTGCCATTACTGATGACCGGTGGCTCGTTCACCGCGGACACCGTCACCACGGTGCGGATTGACTCGTTGAGCGAGGGATTCGACGCATTGGCAATCGAAACGAAAAGTTCAAAAGTCGCCGGATCATCCCAGCGGGTGGAAAGCATCTCGTAATCCAGAGCGGCCGCGTTCGCCACCGTAAGCTGGCCGGTGGCGGGGTTGACGGCAAAAGCACCCTGGACGTTTCCGCTGGCGATCGACCATGTCAGTGTGGCCCCGCCATGATTGTTGCGTGCGGCCACGGTGCCGACCGGGCTGCCATTGGCACTGTTCTCTGCAATGGTGAAACGATCCGGCAACACGCTGGCATTCACCGTACCGCCAAGCAGATAGGCGCCGAGGCATCCGTAGTTGGTGTAACCGTCCGCGGGCGGGCTGCCACGCCCCGTTCCCCGGACGCGCAGCAGGTATTCCCCCGCCGCAAGCGTGGTGGCAAGACTGGCTTTCACATCCAGATCCGGATTGTTTGAAACAACCACAACAAGGTCATTCGCACGGACGATCTCAGCGTAAATATCGAGATTGGGATCCGTATTCACCGGGTTGATGGTGATATTGACCGATCCCCCGCTGGTGCGGAAGCGGAAGGCATCCACATCGCCGGTGCGTTCGATGATCCCCTCGCCCGTAACGGTGCCGTTGGCGAGCACATCCAGGTAGCGGGCGCTGGCAAGCGAGTCGCCGCCGTCGTCGGGACGATAGCCGACATTGTTGTTGTTGTTCGCGATGATGAACAGGTCGTCCTCAGTATTGTTCGCGTTGGCATATTCCCCCTTGGACCATTGGGTGAGTTTCCGCGAATAAGAATTGCCCATGATGGGTGCCCAACTGGTGGGATCGCTGGTCCCGCCGCCATGTCCCGAGTAATAAGGTTCATTCGGACTCGTCCTGCCGTCGTGGGACAATCCGAGCGTGTGCCCGAGTTCGTGGGAAACGACTTCCGCAGCGGTTTTCCCCTGCGTGTAGAACGACCATGCGACGCGACTGACGCTCCAGTTGTATGAGCCCACGTAGGCGACCCCACCCGCGCCGGGAGCCGCAGTATCGGTGGGAGTGATGATGATCTGCTGGCGGCGGCCGGGCTGCGCGGCATCAAACACCTTGCGGTCGGTGGTCACGTTCAGATTGAATCCCTGGTAGTCCTCGCTGACCCGCTGCCAAATGCCGAAAACGTATGCGGTACTGGCTCCCGAAGGAGCCGCGTTGAAATTGCCGTTTCCCCAGCCCGGGAAAGGGCCAGCTTCACCATCAAAATCCAAATAAAGCACACCCGCCGCCCCAGGCAGGCTTTGCAGCGGTATCACGCTCTGATAGGGAACCGCAGGCATGTTCTGCGGATGGGTTTGCGGGGCCTCCTGAATCTCCCCTTCAACCACTTCCACCGCCTCCGTGTAATTCACGCAGAGCACTTCATCCACATGCCGCCGCACGAAGCGGGAGGACCGGTGATCATCGGTCGGCTCGATCTTCCATGCCATGTCATCTCCATCAAACCGCACGTTGCCGACAAACGGCCCTGCAACTCCATCGACCGTCTGGCGCTGCAAATAGCCATAGCCTTGCGATGGTTCGTGAATCCTCACCTGCACGTACAAAAGCCCATCCGCATCGCTTCCGCTCATTTCCACCACTCCGGCGACTTGGCGGCCATCCGGCAGTTTGAAAGAGATGGAATTGCCAGTGACGATGCGGTCGAGAAAATCCCCGGGCAGGAGTTCGCCTGCGGAGGCCCGCGCCCTGGCGTCTTTTGCCGTCTGGATTCCCACTCTGGCCCATGTCAGGGGATCGGCAACCTCACCGGCCGCGGATGAGGCCTGACTCGTCATGCTGCCACTGCGCACGGTGCCACCGGTGCCCTGCTCCACCTTCGCACCGTCCTCCGCCGGCCTTCCATCTGTGGATACCTTTGGACCGGCTTGGTGAACGGCGAACCATATGGACAAAACCAGCACGGCAAGGGGAAGCACCCATGCCTGAAGTGATTTTCGCCCGGGAGGTTGAGAAGTCATGGTGGCTCAAAATACAAGAACCGGATGGAGATGCGATGTCATGATGGATGAAGACCATGATCCATCATGACAGCTAAAACTAAATATGAGCGGACACTTGAGCAACCGCAAATCAATTGATGCGCAATGTTCCACCCCGGCTCCCGGGCTCGTCAGCCCCCGGAAGTCCAACCTCAGACGCTCACTCCGGAGCTTCTTCAGGAGCTTTGGGAAGCTTGTCTACCTCCTCCAACAGATTGACGATGCCCACGCCACGGGCCGCCGAAGAATCGAGGCAGAACCGAAGCACCGGCGTGGACTTGAGCACCACGCGTTTCATGACCTTGCCCTGAATCGATCCGTGGTCACGGTTGAGTTTTTCAATCACAGGCGCGCCATCTCCGCCCAACACGCTGGTCCACACTTTTCCCTCCTTGAGATCCTCGGTGATCTCCACATCGCTCACCGTCACCAGCCTTCCGCCCCATTCGTAATCCTTCTGGATGACATTGCCGATCTCGCGGCGGAGCAGTTCGTTGACTCGATCAAGGCGGCGGGACATGGGAGGGGAAAAACTGAAAAACTGAAAAACTGAAAAACTGAAATGTTGAAATAAGAAAATGATAGAACGGGATGGGAAAGGATCTGGCGGAATGACTCTGGATTCCGGCAGTTCGGATTTCCAGCATTTCAAAATCCACCATCAGAGTGTTTGCGGGACTTTTTCGAGTTTGTAGCACTCGATGATGTCGCCTTCCTGGTATTCGTTGAACTCACCGAGCCGGATGCCGCACTCGAAGTTGACACGGACTTCCTCAACCTCATCCTGGAAGCGGCGCAATGTGGACATACGGCCGTCGAACACCGGGACACCACCGCGGATGACACGTGCGTGTGCCTTGCGATGGATGCGGCCGTCGGTGACAAATGATCCGGCGGCACGGCCGCGCGAAAGCTTGAAAACCTGGCGGACCTCGGCATGGCCGATCACCGTCTCGCGGCTGAGCGGCTCCAACAAGCCGAGCATCGCCTCGCGGACCTGGTCGATCAATTCGTAAACGACAGAGTAAAGCTTGATCTCAACACCCGCGGCCTTGGCGGATTTCACGGCCTTGGCTTCCACCTTGACGTTGAATCCGAGAATGATGCCATCCGTCGATGCCGCATAGGCGACATCCGACTCGGTGATCGGCCCTGCGGCGGCGGTGATGAAAGAACACTCCACCTTTTGCGACTCGATGGCGAGCACCGCCTTGCGGATCGCCTCGACGGAGCCCTGGACGTCGCACTTCAGAATCAACTTCAGCTGGGCCTTGCCGCCACCATCACGGACCATCGCGTAAAGGTCATGCATGCGGTTGCGATGCTGGGGTTTGAGGCGTTCGAGCCGCTGTTGTTCCTGACGCTCGTTGGCGAGGGTTTTGGCCTCACGCTCGCTCTTCATCTCAGTGAGGTGATCACCGACATTGGGCAGTTCCTCGAAGCCGATGACCTCGACAGGCATCCCCGGATGGGCGCTTTTGACCATTGCACCGCGGTCGTTGATCAGTGAACGGACTTTTCCCGCATAGGGGCCGCAAATGAAAGGGGTGCCGACTTTCAATGTGCCGGACTCCACAATCACCGTGGCAGTCGTGCCGCGGCCGGGAACCACGCGGGCCTCGATCACCGCGGCGCGGGTGGTGGCTTTCGGATTGGCCTTGAGCTCGAGCACCTCGGCCTGAAGGGCGATCAGCTCCAAAAGATACTCCATTCCCTGGCCGGTGATGGCGGACACTTCGGCGAACTCGGTGTCGCCGCCGAAATCGGTGGTCTGCAACCCGTTCTCGGCGAGCTGGGATTTCACCCGGTCGACGTTCGCGGCGGGAAGATCGCACTTGTTGATCGCGATAATGATGGTTTTTCCCGCCTTCTTGGCATGTTGGATCGCCTCCAGGGTCTGCGGCATGATGCCGTCGTTGGCAGCAACCACGATCACCACGATGTCGGTGATGTCCGCGCCGCGCGCGCGCATGTCGGAGAAAATCGCGTGGCCGGGGGTGTCAAGGAAGGTGATTTCCTGATCACCGTGAATAACCTGATAGGCTCCGATGTGCTGGGTGATGCCACCCGCCTCGCCGGTGGTGATCTTGGACTTGCGGAAGTAGTCGAGAATCGAGGTTTTGCCATGATCGACGTGTCCCATGATCGTCACGATCGGCGGTCGGGTGTGGAGAAGGTCGACAGGCTCCTGTGCGGGGATCTCCGGTTCCTTAATGACTTCCTCCACCTTGTGGAAACCCTTGTCCTTGTCACGTTTCTCGCGTTCGAAGACAAAACCGTGGGCCTCGCAGATCTTGGCCGCCACATCGGGTTCAAGCGGCTGGTTGGGTGCCGGGAAGACGCCGATCTTGATCAGATCCGCCATGATGTTGAACGGCTTGAGCCCGAGGCGGGCCGCCAGTTCGGGGACAAGGATCGGCGGCTTGATAATGATCAGTTTGGGATCCGAAGAAGCATCCTCATCCGGCTCCCCACTTGAGGAGTCCGGGGCCGGAGCCGGGGCAGGCACGACTGGCGCGGGTGCCGGTTGTTTCACCATGGAGGGATCCTCGCGGACGAGAATCTTTGAAATCGGAACCATGACATCCTTGGCCGGTGTCTGGGATTTGCGCGCCCTGGGCTTTTTCTCCTCCGAAAAAAGATCGAGGGCCTCGCTCTTGGCTTTATCGAGCTTGCTGGGAACCGGTACGGCGGGTTCCGCCTCCATTCGCTGGCGTTCGCGACGTGACGGTTTTTTCTTGGCAGCGAGCAGATCAAGGATCGGCTCCTTATCAGGGGTGCTGTTGCTTTTTTCGGGCATCCGGCTGGTCGGCAAAGTTGGTGAGGCGTGGTGGGGAAAAGAAAATCAATCGTTGGAACTCAGTGCCGCGCTGTTACCGCCGACGATTTGAGCAGCCTGCCGGAGGATTTCCTCCGCCGCCTCCTCGGGAATTTCGAGGGCGGTGGCGATGTAGTCAGCGGGCATGTCGATGATCAACTCCGGGGTAAAGCCGCCGGCGAGAGTGAGCTTGTTGGCAAGCTCGTCGGATATTCCAAGTTGTTCGCCAAGCGTGTGGGCCGCACCACCGATCTTCTCCTTGAACTGCTCTTCCTTCGATTCGTCGCGGCGGACCTGGACGTCCCAGCCCATCAAGCGCGACGAAAGCCGGGCGTTCTGCCCCTTGCGGCCGATCGCCTTGCTGAGATCGGCTTCGTCCACCGTGACATGGACAATCCGGTTTTCCTGATCGACCGTGATCGAACGGAGCTCGGCGGGTTTGAGAGCCTCGCGGACGAATTCGGCGGGGTCGTCACTCCAGCGGATGATATCGACCTTCTCGTTGTTGAGCTCGCGGACGATGTTCTTGACGCGTGCGCCACGCATGCCGACGCAGGCACCGACGGGATCGACCTTGGGATCGCTGCTCCATACGGCCACTTTCGTGCGAAAGCCGGCCTCGCGGGCGATACCGCGGATTTCCACGGTGCGGTCGGAGATTTCATTGACCTCGGCTTCAAACAAGCGGCGGACGAAATTCGGGTGACTGCGGGAAAGGATGATTTCCGGGCCGCGTCCCTCGTTCTCGACGGCGAGCACATAGCAACGGATGCGGTCGCCGATGTTGTAGTCCTCGCCCTGGACCCGCTCGCGGTTGGGCATGATGCCCTCGAACTTGCCAAGGTCGATCATCACATCATTGCGTTCGAAGCGGCGCACCGTTCCTGAGACCACATCACCGGCGCGGTCCTTGAACTCCTCGTAAATCATCTCCTTCTCCGCCTGGCGCAGCCGCTGCATCATCGTCTGCTTGGCGGTCTGCACGGCGATCCGGCCGAAATCCTTCGGAGTGATGTTGAACTCCTGGATGTCACCCGGTTGGGCCGCCGGGTTTTTCTTGAGCGCGGTCGAGAGCGGAACCTGGTTGAACTTGTCCTTGTAATCCTCGTCCGGCACCACGGTGAGTGAACCGAAAATTCGGGTTTCCCCCTTGCGGGTGTTGACCTCGGCGCGCAGGACTTCAATGGCATCAGCGCCGGGAACCATCTTGCGGTAGGCGGAAATAAAGGCGAATTCAAGGGCGGCAACGACCTTGTCGCGGTCGATTCCTTTTTCCTTTTCGTAATATTCGATGAGGGCGACGATGTCGTTGGTCATGGCGTATGGGATCCGCTCGACTTTGCTGATGTCCGGAGACGCAAAAGAGTGGGTGCGAGACCCACTCCTTTCTTTCGTCAGAAGCCGTGCGGGAGTGTTCTAGGGTCGTGATTTGGCTGTTGCAAGCCTAAACTCGCCAAAGAAAGGCCCTCAAAGCGCTTGGAAACCATGGATTTCCAACGATCAAACCCACCTCGCACAGGTGAATCGTCCGCATACCTGGCCGGGAGCCGAGGCCCATGTACGGGCACAATCGGCACGGGTCGCGATTCCTATTCAGATGGATCAAAAAGATCCGCGGCCAGCTTCCGGAAAGTGTCGGCACCGATCAAAAACGGGTGCCCACCCTGCGACAAACGACCATAGTAAAACCCGAGGTTTTCGCCCGGACCACAGGGAGCAAATGACAATTCATACCTCCTCTGGCCCGTGGGTTCGAAATCATCATCGATCAGCAGCTCCGTGACCGTGAGGGTCATGGCCGGTTTCTCCAGAGCGGAAAGCGCATGTTCATCGGTGATGGACAACCAGCGGACGACCTTGAGCTCCTCGATGGCGGTCAGCAGGTAATTGGCGCGCGCCGGGTCAAGCGCGGCATCCAGATTCCGTCCGGCGCGTTCAGCCTGCCAGGATTCAAAATTGTCATTGTATTTGAGGATCAACGGCGGTTGATCCCCATCCCGGCGTTCGATGGAAACCAGGTTGGTGCGGTTGATCGACCAGGGTCTCGCATGTTTCCATTCGTATGGGCGCACGGTGATGGAGGAGACCAGCGATGGTTCCACCCGCATCACAGTGGCGGTGCCAAGGCGGTTGACGAAGTAGCCACCCGCCTTGTCCATGCCGAACCGGAGTTCGATCGCCTGATTGTCCTCGCCCAAAAAGCGCAGTTTCAGGAACGGCCGGTCCAGCCCCCACGGTGAGAAATCGGTGGCGGCATCGCTCTCGAAGCCGATCGCGCGACCGCTGGTGACCGCCTTGAGCAAGGCAAAAAGATTCTCCTCGTTGGCCTCGCTGGTGGCTTCGCCAATGGTGACCATCCATGGCTCGGGCGGCTGGCGGGAAATGGTGATCGGCACCCCGGTGCTCGATTCGATCGAAACTCCGCGCAAGGATGCGATCTGGAGATGGGTCAGCCGCGGGTCCCGCAGATCATTGACGGAGAGCGGCAGGCTCGCCAGCGTGACCAGTCCCGCCTCTGACTTGATCGGAAGGTCAAACACCGCCCCAGGCCGGTCGCTCACGGTCGCCAGCAGTTCCGTGGCTTCGGGCGATTCCGGGGGCTGTATATCCAACAGGGTTTCGGATTCGGAATTGAACGATTGGATGGCTATCTGGCGGGTCTTCGAGACATCGCCGCTGTCAGGCAGCGTCACGGAGTCACGGTCGCGCACCCGCACGGCCTGGAGATCGAACAGCCCCTCTAACAAACCCTTCATCGCGGCCGGATCGGTGGGGAGATCGATGGGTTTGACAATCCGCCACGGACTTTTCGGGTCCTGCCGCCCCAGCGAAAGATCGCCCTGCTGCGAGCGGATCCGGATGGCACGCAAGGTCAGCGGATTGAAGTAAAACGGCCGGTGATCCCGCAGGTAACGGAGGCTGCCATTGAACAGCGGATTGATGTCTCCGCTGCACGTGTATACGTGGTTTCTCCGGTTTTTTTCCCTGGGCAAAATGAAAACCGTCGGGACAGGTTGCGGCATTTTTTCAAACTCGGCCTTCCAAGCTGCCTGCCGCCCCAGCCTGAAATGGGCGAGAGTTTTCCTTTCGGCATCCTGGAGGCGGATCGTCACCGCTTTGCGGGTTAGGCCTGCCTGCGCTTCATCGAAACCCTTGATCCCGGTGTGGTCTTCCACACGCATGCCGAGCGTGAAATTGATGATACCCAGCGCCGCACGCGGATCCATCCGGTCATCCCACGGTTTGGAGGCGCGCCATCCGTTTTCCTTCAGCTCGAAGAAAGCGGTCGTCCCATCAAATGTCACCCGGATGCGTTTGACATCCTCAGGGCGGAAACCGTCATACAGCCGGCTGCCCACCGCAACGGGTGGAACACCGAACACCGCGTCAAAACTGCCGACTCGGACCTGCCAGGCAACCACCCCGCAGGCAACAGCTGCGGCCAACGCGAATACGAATGTGAGTCCGATGGAGCGCATGACGAATCAAACCCGGCGCGACGACCAGACAAAGGCACCGATCACCAGCAGGAATGCCGGAAGAAAAAACAGGTTCACACGGTTGATGAACGACACCTGCGATTCCAACAGGGGAAGCCTGTAGATTCCAAGTGATCGCGGCCCGATCCCGGCAAGTTCCTCGCGGCCCACAAGCCAGTTGGCGGACGACGCGAGGAAGTCGAGGTTCTCGGCACGGTGGTTTTTCTGGTCCAGGAAATCGGTGTTCGATACCACAAGCATCCGCGCGGTGTCCGCCGCAAAGCGGTCGTCGGACTCGGCTCCCCTGATCACGGCGGCGGCCAAATGAAGTGGTGGCCGGTTGTCCCTCGCCTCATCAAACTTTTCCTGCCCCTTGCCAAAATCCGTCTCGCCCCAAAAACCGGGAGCGACCTCGACCAGCCCCATCGGGTGAATCTGCCGGTTCAGCAGATCCTCCGCACCCTCGCGCACGTCAAGCGAGGAACTCGCCCCGCCGAACTCGGTCGCCTGCCCGGCCAGATCCGCCGTGAAGGAAACCCCGCGGGTGAAAACCCCACGGGCCGCAGTCACCAAACGGTCGCCCTCCCGCGCGATCACACGGTCTTTGCGCGGGGTCACCCCGTTCGACCGCAGAAAAGCACGCAGCCTGGATGGGGCCTCACCTCCATCCACGAGCACCAGCAGCGCGGCGCGTGAACGCATCCAATACTGCTCAAGCACCGCAATCTCGGATTCGCTGAAATCGTATTTTGGCGCGGCCAGAACCACTCCGGAAACATCATCCGGAATTTTCTTCAATCCCGCCAGTTGCAACGACACAAGCTCGATGTTCTGAAACCGCAGGGTATCCTCAAATGTCCGCCATGCACTGCCGCCATCCTCCTCGCTCAGGCGACTCTTGTCGGCGATCAGCGCCATCCGCCGCGGACGGCCCTCGATCGATTCCACCAGGCGGGATGTCAGCAAGTCCTCACCTTGAAATGCCGTGATTTTGCGAACCCGGTCGACCACTGAAAAGACCCCCATCTCATCGACGATCACGATTTTCACATGCGGATGCAGCACGCGGATTCCCTCGGCGTTTTCGGTGACGGCCGGACGATCATCCGTCCGCGCGTCGATGATGATCATGTCCCGGGCCAGCGAGATGCCGAAACCGGCGGTAATTTCCTGCATCCGGTCCGGACTGCGCATTGGATCGACGGCTTCCAGATCAATCCGGCCCTTGGCAAGCCGCTCGTATTCCTCTGCCAGCGCCCTCACCCGCTCGTAAAACGGCGATGTCCGCCGCATTGCCATGATCCACTTGATCGGCTTTTCCCGACCGCTCACCGCCTCACTCCGGAGATAGCTGCGGGTCGCTTGCGACAAGGTATAGTCTGCAGCCCGGCTCAGATCGACACGGTTGTAATACTGCATCGAGAGATAATTCGCGGCGACCAGCGTGATCGCCAGCAACACGGTCTGGACTATGGACAGGGTGCCGATACCCCAGCGGTTGAGAGGGCGTGCGGCGGCCGGAGGATTGGCTTCCTGTGGAGAATCTTGCATGACGGACGGAAATGGGTTCTCAACGTTTCCAGCGCCGGTAGTCGACCACCTGATAGGTCAGGAACAGGACGAATACCGCCACACTCAGGAAATAGACCAGCGGCCGGGTGTCCAGCAACCCGCTGGCAAAATAATGGAGGTGACGCTGCGAGGAAATGTAATGGAAAAAATTGGCTCCGGCGAAAGACTCGCCCCAGATGAGGGTGACGAATCCGAGAAAGTACTGGATGACCAGCAAGCCGATAGTGATCAACCCCGCAATAATCTGGCTGGAAGTCAGCGCCGAGGCAAGGCAACCGACCGCCGTGAACGCCGCTCCCATCAGCAACAGGATCGCCAGCATCCCGAGCATCGCCCCCGGCGACCATGCCGGCGGCAAATCGGTGAGCCACACGAAAATCCGGAACTGGATCAGCGCGGGCACCCAGAGCAGGGTGTAGAAAATCATCGCCGCCGTGTATTTGGAAAGCACCACCTGCCAGGTCCGCACCGGGGCTGTCAGCAGGGTTTCCAGAGTCCCGCTGCGCTCCTCCTCGGCAAACAAACGCATCGTGATCAGCGGGAATATGAACAGGAAGTAGAACCAGAACAGCGGGGTGTGAAACGTCACATAGACCAAGCTGTCCTTGATCGGACTGTCCCGGAATCCCTTCATCGCCGTGGACAGCGAGACCCCCTGCATCACCGTCACAAAGGCGAGAATCACCCAGCCGAAGGGAGTCAGGAAAAAGGACTTCAGCTCTTTGGTGGTCAGAATGCGAAACAGTCTCATGGCAACGGCGGGAACCTTTCGTAGGCCATTCCGGGCACAAGGCAAACGCAAAAGCCCCGTGGCGGCGGTTTGCAACCGCGATGTCATTCGGGGATTGCCCGGCCACGGGTGTTTTCCCATTCTCCGTGTCTCCCACCCTCCCCCACATGAAACTGCTGCTCATCGGATACGGATACCTCGGCCGCGAAATCGCCCGGGTGTTCCGCGCCGACGGATGGGAGGTCGCCGCCGCATCCCTTTCCGGCGGTGACGACTCGCTCGCCTGCGACGTCGGCGATCCGGAATCGGTGGCCTCACTGCCATCCGCCGACTTCATCATCCACTGCGCCGCCTCCGGCCGCGGTGGCGAGGATGCATACCGCCACGTCTATCGCGACGGCTGCGCCAACCTCACCCGCGCCTTCCCCGGCACCCCCCTGCTCTTCACCTCAAGCACCTCGGTCTATGCCCAGACCGACGGCTCGGTCGTCACCGAGGAAAGCCCCGCCATCCCCGAACGCGAAACCGGCCGCCTGCTGCTGGAAGCCGAACGCATCACCCTCGAGAACGGCGGCACCGTCGCACGCCTCGCCGGAATCTACGGCCCAGGCCGCAGCGTGATCCTGAAAAAATTTCTAACAGGAGTAGCGGTGGTCGAGGAGGACGGCCGGCGCTTTCTCAACCAGATCCACCGCGACGACGCGGCAAGCTCGATCCATCACCTAGCCACCCGCCATCCCGGCGGCGGGATTTTCAACATCAGCGATTCACACCCGCTTTCCCAGCTCGAATGTTACCAGGCGCTGAGCGATCTGTTTGGAAAACCTCTGCCACCCGCCGGACCTCGCGACCTCAACCGGAAACGCGGCTGGACCCACAAGCAGGTCTCCAACCAGAAAATCCGCGCCACCGGATGGAAGCCCCGCTACCCGTCATTCCTCACCGCCGCGGAGGAAATCTCCACCACGCTGTGAGCGTGTCGAGTGTTGAGATGCACACCTTCGCGAATTCCCGAATGGATTGACGAACGCCGATTGACGATTCTTGATATCTGGTTTTTGGAATATTAATTTGGAAATAACGAGCGATGCCAAAATTGCAACCTGGGACGTAGGTTCATTTTCATTCAATTTTTCGCCATTCGGGAAGCTGGCCTGCACAAGGAGGAACTCATCACCCCTGCCCTCTTCCCAGAGAAAAACTCCGCCTTCTCCGCGCCTTCGCGTTTCGTTTTTTCCCAACCCTCAAACAGGCATGGAACCTCGACGCTCACCGAGCGCTTCATGCGCTCCGGCTCCGCGTTGTCCGGACTCAATGGACCAGATGCGCGCCTTGGGACGGGCGGGACGCGAAGATCTGTGGCTGGATGCCGCTGCGTTTTTCATATTCCACCGAGAGGATGGTGGCGATCTCGGACGCCCGGCGGGACTCGCACAGTGTCACGGTGGAACCGCCGAATCCCCCGCCGGTCATGCGGCTGCCAATGACTCCGCCGTTGCGACCGATTTTGCGCGCGATGTCCACCATGAGGTCGAGTTCCTTGCAGGAAACCTCGAAGTCGTCGCGCAGCGAATCATGGCTGGCGGCCATCAGCGGACCAAGAGTTTCAAAGTCATTCCTGGCAAGAGCCGCGGCAGCGGCGATCGTGCGGGCGATCTCTCCGACCACATGCCGCGCGCGCCGGTTGACCGGATCGCCCAGTTGATCCCAGTGCGACTGCACGTCGGCCGCCGTCACATCGCGCCACGAGGCCTTGCCAAAGACCGCAAGCGCCTCCTCGGTGTGCTTCCTGCGTGCCGCATAACCACCATCCGAAAGCTCATGGTGCACCATCGTGTTGGAGACCAGCACCGTGAGATCCGGGTTTTCAAAAGGAACGAGTTCCGGCTCCCCGCTGCGGCAATCGATCAGCACCAGCCGGTTGGGTTTTCCGAAGGCGGAGGCGAACTGGTCCATGATTCCGCACGGCACATGCGCGAAGTCATGTTCGGCCTTCTGGCAGAGCAGCGCCTTTTCCCGGGTGTCCAAACGGGTGTCGAGAAGCCCCTCGAGAAAAGTCGCGACCGCACATTCCAGCGCCGCAGAGGATGACAATCCCGCACCGCCGGGAATGGAGGAAAGAATGAAAGCGTCGAATCCCGGAACATGATGGCCGCGGTCCTGGAACCCGCGGATCACACCACGGATGTAATTGGTCCATTTGGGCGACCCCTCTTCCATCGGCCTGGACAGATCCAACACCTCGATTCCATCGCCGAGCGAAGTGCCGATCCTGGCTTCGGCGCTCCCATTCGCGCATCCCGCGACCACAATGTAGCGGTCGATCGCAAACGGCAGGACGAAGCCGTCGCAGTAGTCGATGTGCTCTCCGATCAGGTTGACGCGCCCCGGTGCGGCCGCGGTGATCACGGCGGTGGAATGCAACCTGTCATGCAGGCCGGCGGCGGCATCGGCAACCAGGTCGGTGAGGTCCGGATTGATTTGAAACATCAGGAAACGGGTGGGTGGGTGGAATCATGGATCGGCCTGACCCGATGCGCGAGGATGACACTACGCATGTTGCATGAAGAACCCCGGTCGGGCAAGCGCTACCGCTGCGTATCCTCCGGCCACTTGGTTACAGCCGTGCCATGTGGTGTGATCTGCCGCCGATACGGAGCGCCGACATGTGGTCGGCTACCTGCCGCGGGCATGTTGTCCGCCAGAGAAGGACGGAAGATCCGCCGACCATATCGCCCACGACATGGTTAAGGCTCGGCACGCGATCGCGTGGCATGGTAGGTGATCACGCCGCCGAAATCCACCGATTCGGGATCCGCAGGGGTGTGCTCCGGATCAAAATCGAGGCAGTAGCGTTGCAGCGAAAATCCGGAGTTTTTCAGCAGGTCGAGCATCTCGCCATGCTCTATCCAGCGGATCGTCTGGCGGGATTCGTGGCGCACCGCCGCCGCGTCCCCTACGCCTGACAGCGTGTAGCGATGCTCCCGGTGCAACAACTGCCGGTCGCGATCGATCCGATGACGGGTCTCCAGAAAACCATGACGGCCGTCACAGAGATCGGCTTGGTGATCCGGATACCAAACGCCTTCCGGCAGATCACCGAGAAGCTCCGCGTAGGGCATGAAAACCGTCACATAAAGCCCGCCGAGGTTTTCCAGCCATCCATGCCAGTGGCGAAGCACGGCTCCCGGGTCCGCGGCCAGTTGCAGGGTGAACGCAGGGGCCAGAACCGCGGCATACCGACGGCGCGGCTGCCACGTCGTCATGTCCCCTGCATGCACCACCGGACAGACATCGAGCCGCCGCGCGCGCTCCACCCCCAACGCCCGCATGTCCGCCGAAAGCTCCAAGCCCTCAATCCCGAACCCAGCCTTGAGCAGCGGAAACATCAGCCTGCCCGAACCGGAACCAATCTCCAGCGATGGCCCGGGATGACGTTTCAAAAAATCCGCCATCAAGCGGACCTCGGAGGCGTCGTCCTCCGCCTCCCAGAACGCGTCGTGCAGTTCCGCCTCGATCGATAAATACGGCTGGCTCATGAGTCCGGGATGAATCTAGCCATTGGAAACCCGCCAGCGGTCGAGCCGCTTCACGAGGGTGGCGGCGGTTGCAGACTCGGTGATGCCGTCAACCACGGTGGTGAGCCGCTTGTCCACACCGCGCGCCCGCACCCGGTAATAGCTGGTGTTGTTGGATGACATGTTGGTGTCGTGTTCAAACCCGCTGATGGCGGATTTCTGCAACGTGGTGGTCCACGACTTGGGACCCAGCCGGTTTTGCACGACGAGCCCCGTCGGGCCGAAGGTCGCCGTGCGCTTGTGAAGCAGCAACCAGATCACCATGCACCAGATGGCCAGCGCACTGAGTGGCCAGACGAGCCTGAAAACGAGCGGTGCCTGCTGCACAATCAGAAACACGGCCGCCGCAGTCCACACGATGTCGAACAGGATGAAAAACACCAGCGCCGCACGATTGCGTCCGGGCGGACAAACCAGCGACACCGGTGTCCCGTCTGCGGAAAACTCCGCCTGGATCCGCCGCGCTGCCAGGCGGCCGGGAAGATCCTCCACGATTTCCCCGTCGGCCGATTCCCACTCATCCGGACCTAACGGAACAGCCGGCGCTCCGCCCGCATCAAACACCGGCAGCTCGAATGTCGAACGCACCGGCGTCCCGGGAACCTTGAAATCCAGTCCCCAAACGTGTTTCACGGCATCATCGCCATCACGGGTCGTCCCGGGAAGATGGGCGGGGATGGAAAAACGCAGCGGCAGGCGGAAACCGGAAACATCCCGGGTCATGGAATCCACCGCCACGGACTCCTGATGGCTCCACACGTTCTCCCGGCTGGTCGATTGCTTCGAACCGCTCTGCGTGGTGACCACCCGCTCGCATTTCAACGAAAGTTCCGCAACCGAGCGCATCGGCAATGGCTTGCTGAGAACCAGAAAACCATCCAGAGCCCCCCCTGGAACCGCAGGCACGCTGGCAGGCTCGAACCGCACACCGCCGGTCAGCCAGTGATGGCGCAGACGCCTGAAAGAAAATGCCGCCGGCAAGAGCCACAGTCCGACAAAAATCATCACCAGCCACGAGGATTTCTCGTTTTCGAACGCGCCGCTCATGGCGGTGGCAAGAACCAGTGTGCCCACAATCAGGCCCGACCAAAGGGTATAGGCATGCAATGCCACCGCCCACTTGCCACGGACATCGCCAATCGATCCGGCCGCCCAATCCTGCCGCCATAGCCACGGTTCCTCGGGATACTGGTTCCGCAATGCCGCCTGTTTGCGCGACGAACTCACGGCAAGCACCCCACCAAGCACCAACCCCAGGCCCACCGCCGGAAATGTCAGCGCGAAAATCGCTTTGAATGCCAGCATCTCCCATCTCAAGGTCCTGAAAAGCACCGACTCGGCCGGATTCCGCGGATTGACATAGCACCGGAATGTCGCCTCCCCAGCCGCAGCCATGCCCACCTCCACCCCATCGGGAATCTTTCTAACATGTTTGGCCAGTTCCGCATGCGCCTGCTGCTGGAAATTCCCGATATTGTCCGCCCCGAAACCCAGCGAAACCCGGTCGCCGCGCCACATCTGGCCCGCATGACGATAGCGGTAAGTCGCCACCGCCTTGTAGGAGGTGCTGTCATCCCCGCTGTGCGCCTCAAGCTCCGCCGATTCGATCCAACACGGGGCCTCCACCCAGTCCCGGGCATCCAGCCATGTCGCGAACCCATCATAGTAAAGCCAGGCAAGGAAAAGACCCGCCCCAAGAAACGGCAACCCGAATATGGACAGAAACCATGACGCCCTGTTCCCTGACCTCTCTCGTTTCATGCCCGGCTTGTAGCCTGCCCGCCGTGGGCAATCAACCACCGCCTGCCGGAAAATCCGTCCGAAACTCAGGAAATATGAAAAATCATGCCGAAAATCTTGACACCGGTCGCCGGGCCATGCTTCTTTCCTGCCCGCGCCTGAAGCAAGGCACCCGTAGCTCAATTGGATAGAGCGTCTGACTACGAATCAGAAGGTTAGGGGTTCGAGTCCCTTCGGGTGTACCACCCTATACCATCCGGCCGCGACACCGGTATATCTAACGGGAAATGTTCCTTCACCGGAACGCCGCCGGCATCAGGCGGGAAAACTGCTAACGGTCATGATCCGTAATCCGTGACCGAAACACGTAGGTTCCAGAGCCCGCCTCAAAAACGACCGCGCCGTTTTCCATCCCCGCGGGCTTGAGCCCTTTGGACTGGGATGCTGGTTTTCCCGCCTCGGTGACAGAAGAGGCGTCCTTCGCAGGCACATGGATCCGCGCGGTGGTGTTCGGAGGAATCGTGACCTTCATGTCCAGTCTGCCGGACTCGACTTTCCACTGGTTGGAGATCGTTCCGTGGATTGAATCGAACGAGGTCTTGGACCATGTCAGCCCATCGGCCACCGCCGGTTGGATTGCCATTGTCTTGAATGCGGGGCTGGTCGCCTGAATCCCCCCTACTCCGCCGTACAGGTATTCGCCGACCGCGCCGAAGGCATAGTGGTTGAAGGAGTTCATGGTGACCGGACCGAACCCCTTGTCGGGCGTCCAGCCATCCCAGCGCTCCCACATGGTGGTGGCCCCGTTTTTCACCGGAAACAGCCATGAGGGATAGGTATCGGTCAGCAAGAGCCGATAGGCCACGTCATCGCGGCCCGCCCTGCCGAGCGCGGGCAGCAGCCTGGGAGTGCCGATGAAACCGGTGCCCAGATGCCAGTTGTGGTTCTTGATCGATTCCACAAACCGCTCGCCGGCCTTGTCATGCAATTCCGCCGGAACCAGATCCATGGTGAACGCCAGGGCGTAGCCGGTCTGGCCGCATCCTTTCAATGATCCGTTAGATTCGATGAACTCCCTGATGAATGCCGCCCTCACCTCCTCGTGTCGTTTGGCGTAACGTGCCGCATCCTCATCACGGCCGGTGGCAGCGGCCATCTCGGACATGATGCGCGCCAGATGGGCGTGGTAGGCCGTATCCATCACAGGCGCGGGAGCGCTGCTGCCGGCATTCAGCCAGTCGCCAAATCCGCCCACCGAGGTGATCCCGTCCTTGGTCCTTGTCGCCAGCCAATCCATGTAGCGCTCCATCGCATCGAACCGCTCATCGACGATGCGGGTGTCGCCATAAGCCCGATAAACGACATGCGTGCAAAGAATCAATGCGTCTCCCCAACCGGTGGCCGCCCCGCCATCGCCCATGATGCGGGGAATCACAAAGGGCACCGTGCCATCTTGATTCTGGCCATCCTCACAGCTCTCCAGCCAGCGGCTGTAGAATGCCGCGACATCGAAATTGTAAACCGCCGTGGGCGCGAAAAACTGGGTGTCACCGGTCCATCCCATGCGCTCGTCACGCTGCGGACAATCGGTGGGCACCTCCACGAAGTTGCCTTTCTGGCCCCAGATGATGTTGCTGTAGAGCTTGTTGAGCAATTCGTGCGAACTTTCGAACCGACCGGTGCGCCGCAGCGGGGTGTGGACCACGATGCCGGTGACATCCGTAAGCTTGGGAGCGGACTTCAAACCGGTGATCTCGACGTGCTGGAAGCCATGGAACGTGAAGGAAGGCTCGAGAACCTCCTCGCCACCGCCTTTGAGAATGTAGAAATCCGTCGCCGGGCAGCTTCGCAGCGCCGCCGTGTAAATCGTGCCGTCCGCATTCAGCATCTCACCATGCCGGACCGTGATCCGCTGTCCACGCTCGCCACGCACCTTGAGCCTGACCCAGCCGACCATGTTCTGGCCGAGATCGAACGTCCATCTGCCCGGGCGGGGTTCGGTGAGCTTGATCGCAGGGAGTTCTTCAATCACCCGCGATGGTTCGAGCATGGATGCCTGCAGGATGATGTCATTCCTTTTGGCCGTATCCGCCTTGCCATAAATTGCCCGGACAATCTTCAAATCGCTACCCGCAAGTTCGAGTTGCTGGTTTTCCCCGACGGTGGCGGTTTCCCGTTTGCCGTTGAGCGAATAATCCACCACCAGCACTTTCAGATTCCCTTCGGCCGGATCACCGCCCAGCGCTTGGTTGGTGGCTTTCAACGAAAGCTTTCCGTTTTTCAGCGCACCACTGACAATCGTGGTCACATCCTTGCGGCCATCCTTTGCAGCGGCTTTGGTCACGGCAGCCCAACCGCTGTCGTCAAAACCAGGCTTGTCCCAGCCCGGCATCTCCAGCCGTGCATCGTATTCGCAACCCATCTGCAAGTCGGCGTGGCGCAGAGGACCATATGCGGCTTTCCAATCATCATCGCTGATGACTGTTGTCACCGTGCCGTCCGCAAGCTCGATCCGCAATTGCGCCAACAGACGAGGTTTGCCTCCATAAACATTGCGCTTTGCCAGGTGGGCCAGGTTGCTTGCATACCATCCGTCACCGAGGATCGCGCCTATCGTGTTCGGGCCCTCAGTGAGAAGCGCGGTCACGTCATAAGTCTGATAGTGAACCCGCTTGGAAAACTCCTGCCAGCCTGGCGCAAAAACATCCTTACTGACACGTTTGCCATTGAGCCGCATGTCATGAAACCCGAGAGCCGTCACATACAGCGTGGCCTGGCGCACGGGCCGGGCCAATTTGAAATCCTTGCGCAGATAGGGAACCGGCACACGCTTCAGGTCGGCCACCGGCGGAGGTCCCTTCCACGGACGCTCGCCGGAACTCACGGCCAGCGTCCACTTGCCGTCGTCGAAGTCCGGCTTCACCCAGCCATCGGCCAGTTCCTGTGAGGCCTTCCACGTCTTGTCCACAGGGACCACCATGTCATCCCCCGATTCGAACTGGAGCACCAGACGTCCGATCACCGCAGGCAGATGCGGATCGGTTTGGTCCACCGAAAGCGCCAGCACGTTGTCACCCGGGCGCAGCGATCGCGTCACATCGAGCCGGGACGTCTGTTCCCAATGCGCGGCAGTGCCGGCGGAAGTTCCATTGACGTATGCCTCACAGTGATGAAATGCGTAGAGCACCCATACGGCGCGGCGCAGGGCACGATCGGACGGCAACTCGATCTGTTTGCGGAAACCCGTCTTCACACCTGGCTTGCCATGACTGTCGGGAATCTGCACCCATTCCAATCCGCCGATATTCAGGATCCGGTCGTCCTGCTGCTGCGCCGGTGTCGACTCAAGCGCCGCGTCATATCCGATCCATTGCGCCGTCCAATCGCCGGGGCTCAGCAAACCCATCGTCCAAAACGCGGGTTTGCTCCATGCGGATGGTTTTCCCGACTGATCCCACACCCGGACACTCCAGTGGCAGCGCATGCCGGTTTTCAACGGTTTGCCACCATAGACCACCTGGATGCTTTGGTCCGACACGATCTTGCCACTGTCCCACAGATCCGGCTTGCCGGATTCAAGCAACTTTCCGTCGGTCGCCACCCGGACCTGATATGCGGTCTGGCGGATTCCCCTCTCGTCCTTTCCTGCGGCCAGCTTCCACTGCAGACGCGGGCGAGTGGCATCTATGCCTAGCGGATTGTCACGATACTCGCACCGCAGTTCGCCCGGCAATACGGCGGCATGCGGGGCCGACGTGAAAAGAAAACCAAGCAACACAAGACAAACGGAATTCTTCAGATTCGACATGGAACTGGTTTTTTCAATTGGACGGCAGAAGCTTCACGCTCCGGACATTCACAGGTTTCCACCCGGCTTTCTCCGCAGCGCGGATCCGCAGGGTGACTTGCTCGGCATTAGGGAAATGAATGCTGCCGATGTCAATCACTTGATAGACATCATGGGATCCCGTGTCAGGAACCGTTACGATGAAATCCTTGCCCGCGATGGTCGTCTGGATCTTCATGCCTGGAGCCGCCGAAGCCACTTCCATCCTGATCGCATATTTGCCCGGGCTGGATATGCCGATGTCCCAGGTGGCACTGGCATCGGGATTGGTCCAATAACCGAGATTCGGGATATCCAGCCGGCTTTCCGCCTGCAAACCACCTTCGCAACGGGCCGCCGCGGGCAGCAGCTTGATCGTGCCCGATGCGTCCGCAATGGTGCGGTTGAGCAGCGCCGGTCCGGGAATCACGCCGCTGACCGGCTCCTCAAGTGTGAGCCTGATGATCGTTGCATGGGGATCGCGCGCCGAGGATGGAATGGTGAGCGAAAATTCCCCGGAGGCTTGATGGAAAGCAATATCAGTTCCACCCGGGGTTTTTGCGGAAAGCACTTTTTGTGGAATGCCACGCAATACAAGCGGCGCGTCAGTGGGCTCGAAGACATGGACAAAAACCTCGCGGCCGCGATGAGTGGAACCACCCCACGCGCCGTTGGTCCATGGACCGCCGCGGGTGCCATGAATGGCCTCACCATTGACCTTCATCCACGGCGCAAGCCCCTGCATCACTGCCTTCTCCTCCGGACGCAACGAACCGTCGGGCATTGGTGCGAGATTGAGCAGCATGTTGCCATCGCCGCATGCTGCCGAGGAAAGCAGCCGGATGGTTTCCGTGAGCGAGCGGGTCTTCCCGTCAGGCCGGTATGACCAGCCGCCATGGTCGGTGTGTGGCGACAGGATCATGCAGGATTCCCACGCGCGGTGGGTCTGGAAATTCCCCATGCGGTTTTCCGGAGTGTCGAAGTCACCGCGATCAAGCGGCACGTATTCCGCCGGGATGTTGGACACCAGCTTGGCCGCACGGTCATTCACCAGCAACGCGGGGTTGATTGAATACATTTTCTCAAACAACCGGGGAATTGTGTATTGGTTCCAATTGCCGAAGACGTGATCGAACCACATCAGGTCCACCGGACCATACTCGCGCATCAGTTCCTCGACCTGGGCTTCGTAGTAATCATTGTAAATCCGGTTGTCCCCCTTGAGATACTCCGGATGCGTCCAGTCGCGCGTGCTGTAATACCAGCCCAGTTTCATCTTGTGGTCTTTCGCAGCACGCTGGACCATGCGCAGCGGATCCTTTTTATAGGGAGTGTCCGCGATGCTGTAGTGGACCGGGAAATCCGCGCCTTCGGGAAAGCGTTTTTGCCGCGTTGGCCACATCGAAAACCCGTCGTGGTGCTTGGTCACGAAAACGATGTATTTCATCCCGGCCGCAGAGGCCAGATCAAGCAGGGCATCCGCATCGAACTCCACCGGATTGAACCGCTTGTAAAGATTCATGTATTCGTTGCGCGGAACCTTTTTGTGGTGATCGCCACCTTCAATGCGGTCCATCATCCCCCAGCTGATTTCCTCACCACTGAGGGCGGCCGGCCCCCAATGAATGAACAACCCGAACTTAGCGTCACGAAACCATGCCATGCGCTCGGCGTTCTCGGCAGGCGTGGCATGAAGCTGGGGCACTTTGACAGGTTTCTCATCGACAGCTGAGCTGATACTGCAAAGCCCCAGCGTGAAGAGGAATGTGGACAATTTGATGGACTTCATGACCAAAACTCTACGCTTTGGACTGGGGTCCGCTTTCGCCGTTTGACATGGACAAAAAACGGAAAACATGCACTTTGCAAACACTCCATATGAAAGCCGCCCTGAAGCAGGTCGATACCACGGATGACAGCGCCTATGAGGGAACGAGACCTTTGACATGCCATCCGCATGCGGAACGTGACAGTCGCCTGGCGGACCACTTCCGCATCCATCTTTCCGGGATGTATTTTTCCGAGATTGGTCCGGGATGGGATTCCGGCGGCAAACGCCAAAGCGACTACCTGCATCACATCGACATCGGTATCTCAGGTCGGCGGCAAGTGGTCCACGAGGGAAAATTGCACGACATGATGCCCGGGCAGGTCTGGTTTCTCCCAGGCAACACGCCGGTGGAAAGGCGTTGCAACGAACGCTGCGAGGTTTTGTTTTTCAAATTGTCCTGCGACTGGCTTCCCGGGGTCGATCCGTTGCTGGATTGGCCGGATCGCACACCAAGACTGGCGGGAACCTGCAACGCCACCGAATGGCTGGCATGGCAGAATCCAGCCCGTGAGATCGGCGTCGCGCAATTGCTGCACCTGAGAGCGCGCACCCTGTGCTGGATTACCGCCGCGATTCCTGAACTCGGAACGGTGATTTCCAACCATCTGGACACCACCGCGCAATTCACCGGCGTCTTCGACCTGATTGAGAAAAACCTGGGCGCGGACCTCCGGCTTCCAACCCTCGCGGCTGTTTGCGGGAAGACTCCCGAGGCGTTCTCAATGTCATTCATCCGAAGCACCGGGATCAGTCCCAAGGACTATGTCATGCGCCGGCTCAATCAGGAGGCCCTGAAACTGGTCCTCAACACCGACATCCATATCAAGGAGATCTCCCAAAAGCTGCGCTTTACCGACGAATTCTATTTCAGCAGGTTTTTCAAGAACATGAACGGATGCTCGCCCAGCGCTTACCGGAAGCGCTTCAGGGATGCGCGGTTGGAACGCTGAAAAGGATCCCGTGGCTTAACCGCCCGACACCTCAGGAACCCGGAACGAATTCCGCACTGCCGGACTGCTCACGCAGGGATTCCAATCGCGCGCGCGTGATTGGATAGAGACGGATCGCAAGCAGCGATGCCACGCAAATGATCGAACCGACGACAAAGGTAATCATGCCGAGATTCCAGATCGCCTGCGGGGTTTGCGTAACGGTTTCACCGTTTTTCGGAACCTGATACCCGATCCCCACCAGACACCAGCCGGCGACGATCATGCTGAAGGAGATCGCCATGCGCATGGCCAGACTGAAAACCGACGAATACGCACCGTCCTTCACCTCCCCGGTTTGCAGCCTGCAGACTTCGCTGACGTCCGCCATCATCGATGTCGAAACGGGAAGCATGATGCCGTTGCCAAACCAGTAGCCGGCATGAAAAACCACGAACAGGATCAGCGCTACAGGCAGGGAAATCCCGCCAACCGCCCATTCGGCATCGGGTTTCATCCAGCCGGTGAGAAAAAGCAATGCCAGCATCAGATTGCATGCGATGCTGAGCACACCGCCGGCAAGAACGGCTCCTTTCTTGTCAAAGCGCTTCGTTAGACACATCGAGACCGCTGCCCCGAGTGCCATGCCTACCATCGTGCCCCCGTGGGCGATCGAAGTTTGGCTGAGTTCGCCAAAACCAAGGTTGATCACCCGGGAGGTGAACCCCATGAAGTCGTCGTAGACAAACATCTGCAACGAAGCCACGAGGACCATTCCGGCACAAACGGTGAAGATGAAAACAAAGACCCAGCGCGGATTGGGATCGGACAGAATCTGTTTCATGTCGATGAAGAACGCCTTGAACCAACCGTGTTCCGAAGACCGTTCGGCGTTGCGGGTGTCGTCATGCCAGCGATAGGTGAAAATCACGGCGAACAGCACGAACAACGCGGTTGCGGCCGCGAAGGTCGCCCCCATGTGATGATAGTTGGCCTCCACGGATGTCGCGTGCTCGTTGCCCTTGCCGCCGAAGAAGAATGTCCATGCCATGGCGGGACCGGCGAAATTCGCGGCCATGTTGAAAATCTGGCGGATGCCCTGGAGCCGCGATCGGCCCTGATAGTCATCACACATTTCAAACCCAAGCGCGAGATAAGGAATGAAAAACATGGTAAGTCCCGTCCTCAGCAGGAGGTTCATGGAAACCAGGTACCAGAAAATACCCATCTGGCTGCCGCGGAAGACATCCGGCACCGTCCAGATGAGATAAGAGCAAACAGCCATCAACAACCCGCCGACAAGCATGTAGGGATGGCGACGCCCCCATCGGCTGCGGGTGTTGTCACTGACGTGTCCCATGACCGGCTCGGTGATCGCTTCCCAGAAAACCGAGAGCGACATGGCGAAGCCGGCCCATCCGGGGTTTAGACCAAGGGACTTGGTGTAGAAAAGCATGGCAAAGCCAAAGATGCCGTTCATCACCAGGGAGTTGGCACATTCACCGAGCGAATAAGTGAACATGCTGCCAGTCGAGCAGGTTTGGGATTTTTTTGTCATGGTCGTGAATTTGAGAAAACGAGGCGGACCGGGCCAATCAAGCCGGAACGCGTTTGATCGGGGAATGCGTAAGGTGTGGGAATGCCGGCACTGTAATGATTGGCCAGGGTGTTCGCCACGGCGATCACAAGTTCGTTGTCACCAACCAGGAGGTGAGGCGTGAGATCGACCTGCCAGGGTGACGAAATCAAGGTCGCTACCGTTTGGCCATTCAGCCTGACCTCGGCGGTGACGCAAACCTCACCAGGATCCAGCATCACGGATCCCGCCAGTTCCTTATCGCTGATATGAATGGTGCGCCGGTATTCGCCAATACCCGAATACGTTGCAAGCCCGTGGGCGGACCAGTCGCCGGTCTCAATCACGCCCGTGGCGCATTCGAAATCCACCGGCTCAGGCAATGCATCGCCCCCGCACGACTCGGACGGAGCTTCCACACGGATGGCAAGAATCCCCGGACAAGCCGCAGGCGTGACCAGTTTCGCCCGATAGCGACGGCTGCCATCCGGCAGTTCCTCAAGCTGGCTGATGGCCGTCTCCTCTCCGTTGACCCAGGCCATGGCCTTGCCACGGGCAGTGAAAGTGAATGACCGCACCCCGGGCGGGCATGGGCAACGGAAACGGACTGCCGTGCGTATCGCCGGTGCGGGAAGGCACGGCCGGAGCGCTGATGAATCCGAAAACCAGCGGAGAGCCAGTGATTCGGCACGACTCGACGGCGGATCAAACGCAAAGAACGCGCGTGTGCGCTGTCCCGCTGGCTGAACGAGCTTGATGAAGACATCGTTGACGCCTTCCCGCAACGGGACACGATCCTCATGCGGTGCACATTCATAATGCGGGATGTCCCATGGCGGATACAAACCCGGAACATCCGCCACGTCTTTCCTGGCAACACTTTCCCCATTCACCCAGATTTGATAGGCGCAGCGGGCACCGCTGGCCAACACCGCGTCCCGGGCGCTCGCGGAGACCACTTTTGTGCGGAGATACCAGACGGACCCAGCCGTTTCGCTGTGGAAATCGAGAAACTCGTCGGGCACCTCACCTTTCAGTCCATGAGGTCCGCTGAGCCAATGGGTCAGAAAAGGATCGCGCTCGATTCCCCATCGCAGGGACATGGAATAGGGCATCCATTCCAAATGACCCGGCATGGACTCCGGTGAATGATCCGTACCCGGCGGCAATGGCCCGGCGAATTCGAGACGCTTACCGAATGAGAAGGTGGCTTGCTCCCATGTGCTGTCATCGAAATCAGGTGATTGCCACATCCCACATTCACCGGTTTCATCCGCCCAGCGGAATGTCCGCGCGTCCGGACCAAGACAGCCGGCAGAGGCCGGCATGCGGAAATCCCCATGGCGGTTGTCGAGTGTCGGAACAACTGAAAACCGCCATTCGCCGTCCAGAGAAACAACCCGGGATGAGGACGAAACCGCCGCCGGCGGACGGACATCATTCACGGAAGCATCGTCGGCCCCGATGACGATCAGCCTGGCCTCGCGCGGGCCGAACGCGAGCGACATCGGCCAATCCGTGCCGAGCGGCCTTACCTTGCCGGTCCATGCGTCCCACTGGCTTGCCGGCCCAGGCGCACGAAGGTTAATTTCCGTTAGAATCCCGTCATCCGACGGATTGAACAGGAAAAACACATCCTTGCTTCCGATTTGCCGGTGCAGCGCCTGAAGCGGCCGGGATGATTGGATGTCCCGATTGACGTTCCCTGTGATGATTTCAAGAACCTTGGCATAACCGCACCGGAAGAAGCAGGCCATCCCTCCCCCCGGGTGGGATCGCACCAGATCACGATTCTCATCAGCCGAGCCGAACAAGCGATCCACCAATGCGAGCGTTTCGGCATCCTCACGCCCGCCATGGTCCGTGATCAGCGGCATGCGGCCAAAGGCGATCACCAAACCACCGCCAAGGGCGAATCTCATCGCCATCTCAAGCGCCCCATGCCGCAGCGCGGACATCGCCGGAATGAGCAGAACCCGGTAAGTGGCACGGGCATCACCGACCATGAGCTCTCCATCGCGGATATCAGCGGATGCGAGCGAGGTCGAATCGATGAAATCAAAATCACAGGCGTGGTCGAAAAGAAACTTGCCGAGTGCGAAAGCCGTCTCCTCAGGCTGTGGGTCATGAGGGTCTCCCTCGGCAATGACGCGGTTTCCGGTGTGCGCCCTGGTGGGATGAAACGAGGGATCCTCCGCCTGTGATTCGATGGCGTCCGTTGGATAGATCATCGCGACATCACAACGGTGAACGCCTTGGGAAAGAAGCCAGCACATGCGGGTGAGATAGAGCTGGCTCATTCCCGCGTGCCGCCAGTAGGGTTGGCGGAAGTGCACGTCGGGCGGTGCCCATTCCCACCAGCCACCCCGCGTTGAGTAGTAAAGCCCGTGGGGATTGACCAGATTCGCGCCATAGGCGAAATCCTCGTGAAGCGCGGTGATGATCTCGGAAGGAGATGTCCCCCACCCGCTTGAATGGAAAGCTTCCAGCCAGACACGGGGACGGCCGCACAGGTGCGCGATCGAGCTGTTGACCTTGAGCCCCCTGAACGCGCGGGCACCCTGGAGTTTGGGGTCGTCGCAGCCGGGAGCTGAAAACCAGCGCATGGCCCGGAAATAATCGCCGTAATGGGCGCGGCCCTCGGTCACACTTCCCCGGCCTCCGTTGTCGTGTCCAAGCAGGGTTCCACGCGCCTCGTGCCAACTGAAAACCGGTTTGAAATAGCATTCCTCGACACACCTTGTGACGACGTCCCCGTAGTCGAGACGGATTTTTTCTGTTAGATTCCCAAGATCATGCCAGATCGCCGGCAGCCAATGAGTCAGATCGTAACCCTTGAGTTCATGGAATGATGGAAACAACCTGCTGGACCAAAATGGCATGCGGGCGCCGAAATCGAGTTCATCCTGGAAAAAAAGGTCCAGTGTCGTACCGACCTCCCCGGGACATTCACGCTCGAACAACCCATAAAGACGCTCGATCGCCAGACGGCCCGCATCCGGGTGCATCGGATCAAACGGATTGACCCGGGCGAAAACCAGAACCACCAGCCAGTCGCCAGGGCCGGCCTCCCATTCGAGTCGTCCTTCTCTCACTACCCCGGACAGATCCACATGCGTTCCGCCATCGGCCACACCGTCGTGCACCGCATAAGCCCACGCGCCGATCACCAGCGTGCCGGCCTCGGCGGCGAGCCGGACACGCCCGCCCCCGCATGCCTGTTGCGACACACAGCTCATACGCCCTCCCTGCATGCCTGCGGTTTCCTCACCGATGGATTGCAGGATGGGACCTGCGATCGTGTAGTCCTGGATCCCGGCCGTCATGCCGCGCTCTCTGCAAACGCTGAGAAACCAGCGGAAAAGATCCCACCATTCGGTTGAAAATATCGCCGGATCGCCGACATCGGTGTTTCCGTCGGCCGCATGAGGATAGCTGATCACCACCCGGCGGACGCCCTTCTCACGGATCTGATCAAGCTGCCAGGCAATGCGGTCCCGATCGAGCCTTTCCCCGGCCCACCAATAGAACGGAACGGGACAAAAACTCCATGGAGGATCGATGAAAACATCCAGTAAATCCGGCTGCGGGATACGGGAATCGTCTGGATTCGGCGGAAGACGAAAATGGGGAGAGGCACTCATTCGTGGACTTGGGCATGCATCGCAATGCACAACCGCGTTCATTTTGCACAATCAGCACCCCATTAACCATGGAAGAATCATGCGTTTCCATGGACTTTTCCCGCAACAGGACCACCAGCGGAAAGCCGTTTGGATGCGCGGACATGACGTATCCGGCTTTCCGGATGATCCGTGCCGCGCATCCACAAGATCAGTGGATGCGCAGCAGGTCAAAGCTTCACCGACTTCACCTGCTTCGTCTCACCATTCACACGCACCGTGACCATGCGGGGCTCGGAGGAAGAAACCCGGTAGCTGGTGACCTTGCCGTCCTTCCACTCGATATCGACCTCGTAATTGCCGCGAGCACGCAAGCCGCTTACCTTGCCGGTGTGCCATGACTTGGGAAGGGCAGGCAGCAGATGCAACACCGGCTGGCCGTCCTTGGTCATCTCCTGGCTCTGGATCAGCATCTCACCGACGGCAGCGCAGCCACCGTAGTTGCCATCGATCTGGAATGGCGGATGCAGACAGAAAAAGTTGGGAGCACCCCGCTGAATGAGCATCGAGAGCAACTTCTCCGCGCGGTCCCCGTCGTGAAGCCTGGCCCAGAAATTCGCCTTCCATGCCATCGACCATCCCGTGGATGCGTCACCGCGGCGTTCGAGCGACTTGCGGGCACCTTCGAACAGATCTCGCGTGGCCGGATTGATTTCACTGCCCGGATGCAGACCCCATAGATGTGAAACATGGCGGTGATTGACCTCAACCTCCTCGAAGTCTTCCTGCCATTCCATGATGCGTCCGGCCTCGTTCAGACGGGTCGGAGCGAGTTTCGCCCTCTTTTCATCGAGTTTCGCGGCGAACTCCTTGTCAACACCCAGGATACCGGCGGCTTCCACGGTGTTCCTGAACAACTCACGGGTGATCTGCTGGTCAAAGGTGGAGCCGATGCAAAGAGCGGTGTGTTGCTTCTTGCCGTCCTTGTCGACATAGGCATACGAGTTTTCCGGCGAGTTTGATGGCAGGACCACCAGTTTTTTCGTTTTCGGATGCTCCACCAGCACCGCAGCCATGAACTCGCTGGCACTGCGGAGAACCGGATAATATTCCTTGAGGAATTTCCTGTCCCGGGTGAATTCATAATGCAGCCAGATGTGTTGCGTCAGCCATGCCCCGCAGGTCGGCCCGATGCAGGCCGGCAGGTGGCTCGGCGAGGTGTCATACCATGGGTTCTGCGTGTGATTGGCCATCCAGCCGGGCGCGTTGAAATATGCCTTGGCGGTCTTTTTGCCCTCCTCGGCCACGTTCTTGATGAAACGGAACAGCGGCTGGTGACAGTCTGATAGATTGCCGACTTCGGCCGGCCAGTAGTTCATCTGCAGGTTGATGTTGCTATGGAAGTCGCCGTTCCATGGCGTGTGATACTCCTCGGCCCAGATCCCCTGGAGATTGGTCGGCAGCTGTGAATCCGGCTGCGATCCCGCGACCACAAGGTGACGGCCGAACTGGAAATAAAGCATGGCAAGCGACGGATCGGGGGCACCTTCCTGCGTCCGGATCCGCTCCGGAGTCGGGCGCTTGGAATTCGGACCCTCCGGCAACGTCAGTTTGAGCCTGTCCATGAAACCGCCGTGGTGCCTTGCCGCCGCATCACGGACCGTCTTGAAGGGTTTTGCCAGCGCCTTGTCCAGACGTTCGCGAACCACCGGCTCGTAGTCCTTCACAGCCCAGCTGGTTCCGGACGAAACGACGAGGGTCACCTCATCCGCGCCGTCAATCCTGAGACCCTCGCTGGTGGTCGTGATCTTGCCGCCCTTCGTGGTGGCTCCAAGCAGTGCCTGATAGCGCATGCCGACACCACCTCCGCCGGGCTTGTCAAATGGCAACTGCCCCTCCATGACCTGCACTTTGCCATCCACCCGGTATTTGACATTCTGCTTGCGTGAAAGCGCGGCGGAGAATGAAAGCGCACCCGGTTTGTCGGCCTTGAGATGCATGGCAATGACCTCGTCGGGTTTGGAAACAACCAATTCGCGGGTGTGGGTGATTCCATCCACCGTATACTGGGTGCTGGAAATGCCGGTTCGCAGATTGAGATCGCGGCGGTATCCCCCGATGCTTGGCAGGGCCACCTCGGCGGCACCACCAAGCGATATCTCGGCAAGCTGCAGTGCCTTGGACGCAGTCGGGGCGAACGTGATCCGGTAGAAACGGAACTTGGCGGGACTCTTCAGTTCGAACGATCTTTTCTGCAGTCTTTGTTCAAAAGGCTTTTCCAACTCCTGGCTGTCCAGTTTCGTCCATGCGCCGCCGTCCATCGATCCCTCCAGAACCCATGACTGCGGATCACGTTCAGGCATGTCGTTGCCGCTTGTGAAGGTGTAGGAGCCCACCTCCTGGGCATCTTCCCACTGCGCCTGCCAAACGACGGGATCCGTCACTCCCTGGACGAACCACTTCGTCCCGGTATCGCCGTCCGCGGTTTTGGAAATGTTCTCATGATCGTGCTGGCCTGCGTGGCCGCTCGGCGAGGAAACGCCGGGTCTCGCCCCGCTGGAAAAGTCGAGAGTCAGGTCGCCAAGCGTTTGATAACAGCCAAACTGTGCAGTGCTGCCCCAACCGGCAATGCCGTCCGCGTGCCGGAAGGATTTGGACAATACCTGCCAGGCACCGGTGATGTCGTTGGCGAATAGCATTTCACGCACTTCCGGCAGGCATTTGTGGGCGTCGTAGCGGTTACCATCGTAGGGGCCTCCGGACCAGAGCGACGACTCGTTGAGCACGATGCGGTTCTTATCGATCCCGCCGAAATCCATCGCGCCAAGACGTCCATTGCCGAGCACGCAGGACTCCAGAAAGGAACCGCCGGGTTTGTCAAACCACAGGCTGAGTGGTTCTTCCGGCGGGGTGACGGTTTGCGCCAATACGGAGCCTGAAGCACAGGCCAGAAGCAATGGAAACGGAAGGGAACACTTGTGATTCATGGCTTATATTCTGCTAGATTTTGATGGCACCGGCCTGGTTGTCATTTGGAGACCGAAAAAAACGAATGCAACCCGCCGGTTTGTCCCCCGCCCACATGCACGGAGAACCGGCCCTTGGGCAGGAACGGCCCGCCCTCGTCATCGTAGGCACGCAACTGGTCGCGCGTGAGCTTGAAGGAAACGGTTTTGGTCTGACCGGCACGGAGGTGGATCCTCTGGAACCCTCCCAGCTGCCGGATGGGAACCGGAACGCCCGCATCAGGGTGGCTGAAATACAACTGCACCACCTCATCCCCGTCGCGCGAACCGCTGTTGGTCACATCCACGCTGACTTTCAGGCCGCGAACGCGAAGATTCGAGTAGGAAAACGTGGTGTAGCTCAGACCGTGGCCAAAGGGATAGAGAACCTCTTTTTCCATGAAACGATAGGTGCGGCCCCGCATCCCGTAATCCGTGAACGGCGGAATGTCATCCAGCGACTTGATGAAGGTCACCGGCAGACGCCCGGCGGGATTGCAATCACCGAACAACACATCCGCCACCGCCTGCCCGCCGGCTTCGCCCGGATACCACACCATCAGGATCGCGGGAATGTTTTCCTTTGCCCAAGACAGCTCAACCGGGCTGCCGCCGGTGACGACCAGCACCACGGGTTTGCCGCTGGCTTTGAGCGTCTTGAGGATCTCCATCTGGTGGCCGGGCAATCCGATCTTCATGCGGTCACCCCCGCCGTCGCCGTCCTGCACACCGACATCGCCGGCCTCCTCGCCTTCCATTTCCGGAGTTGAACCGAGGCAGGCGATCACCAGATCGGCATCCGACAGGAACCAGTCGAGTTCGACCGGCGAATTGCCGCTGTTGTAGGTGACCTTGCTGCCTGCGGAAACCGCACCGGTGATTCCCTCCAACAACGTGGTGAGTTGTGATGAAAGCCCGTTGTAATTTCCCAACAGGACATTCATGTCGCAGGCGTTGGTGCCGACCACAAGGATCGAATGGGTCTCCTTGCTGAGTGGCAGAAGCCCTCCATCGTTCTTCAGCAGCACGACCGACTCCTGCGCCGCCTGGCGCGCAAGGCGGCGGTGCTTCGCGCAACCGACGATTTCCGGCGGAAGCCCCGCCCATGGCACCATCTCCTCGGGGTCGAACATTCCCAGTTTGAAGCGGGCGGTGAACAAACGCCGGACCGATGTGCTGATTTCAGCCTCTGTGACCAACCCTTGGGCGACGGCCTCCAACAGACGCGGGTAGATATCGCCACAGTTCAGATCACAGCCGTTTCTAACCGCAAGCGCCACGGATTCCTCCGCCGTCTCCGTCACCTTGTGCGTCGTGTGGAAATCCTTGATCGCCCAGCAATCGCTGACGTAGTAACCCGGGAACCCCCATTCCTCGCGGAGGATCCTGCGGATCAGCGTGTCACTGCCGCAGCACGGCTCGCCGTTGGTGCGGTTGTAGGCCCCCATCACCGACCAGGCACCGCCCTCGCGGACACAGGCCTCGAACGCGGGAAGATAGGTTTCGCGCAGATCTCGCTGGCTCACCTCCGCATTGAAACTGTGGCGCAGCAACTCGGGACCGCTGTGCGCAGCGTAATGCTTGGGTGTGGCCACAAGCTTGAGATACTTCGGATGACTCCCCTGCAGCCCCCTGACGAACGCGACCCCCATGCGTGATGTCAGATACGGACACTCCCCGTAGGTTTCCTGCCCCCTGCCCCAGCGCGGATCGCGGAAGATGTTGATGTTGGGAGACCAATGCGTCAGCCCGACATACATGCCACGGTGGCTCAGCCTGAGCGCCTGGTGGTGTTTCGCGCGCGCCTCGTCGGAGATCACCTTGGCGATCCTGCCGACCAACGGTTCGTTGAAGGTCGCCGCCATGCCGATCGCCTGGGGGAAAACGGTGGCCCGCCCCGCGCGCGCGACGCCATGCAAACATTCGTTCCACCAATTGTATGCCGGCACATCAAGCCGCGGGATCGGCGGCGCAGCATGCAGCATCTGGGCGATCTTCTCGCGCAGGGTCATCTGCTCCACAAGAATGGACGCACGCAATTCGGGTTCAAGCCCCGCATCCATGTAGCGACGGTCGATCCCGTCACGGTTCAACGCACTCATATCATGATCACGGCTTGGCATTTCTGCGGGCTGCGAGTTCATCACGGATCTGCTGACAGTGCTTGCGGGTCAACGGATACATCATGATGGCAAAGAGACCGATCAGACATCCGGCCGGCTGGGTGATGATCAGCGCCTTGAGCCAGAAGGCAATGGTTCCGGAAGACTGTTGCTCCAGGTCCGCGTTGAAGCCGGACACCCAAAGCAGATACCCCTGGAAGGCCAGGGAGATGGCCATCGCGAGCTTGTCGGTCGTGACGAACACCGCACCATAGAACGCCTCGCGGCGGTGTCCGGATTTCACCTCGTCCAGATCGCAGACGTCCGCGATCATCGACCCCTGGATCATCGGAATCGTGTTGGCGAAAAATCCGATGAGCATGCCGGTGATGAGGCACGGCCATTGGACATGGACATTGCCGAAAAACGGCAGCCACATTTCGAAGAACGCGCCGGGATTGTCGTTGAGCCTGAATGCTCCCAGCGTGAACCAGCATGATCCGTACGCCACGGCGCTCATGAACAGCATCAGCATCAGCGAGGGCTTCTTGCCCAGGCGCTGCGTCAATGCCGCCACCGGTGCCATCGCCAGCAGGCTGAACACATTGATCGACACGAAAAATATCGTCTGGAACATCGCACCCGCCTTCTGGTCGCCGGACGCAACCTGATAGACGAAAATGTAGTAGAAAAAGATCCCTGTCAGGCACATCAGGAACTTCATGATGAAGTTGCTCGCGACCAGCAGCCAGAACGGCTTGTTGTCGAGAGTCATCCTGACCGCACCCAAAAACGGAACCTTCTCCTCATGCCGGCGTGCGGATACCTTTTCCTTGCAGAACAGCACGGATGGAAGACCGACGAGAAGCACCAGGGCCCCGATGATGATGCTGACGGTGAAGATCCCCTCGGATCCCCTCAGCACCTGCGCCTTCTCACCCTCGAACGCCATGGCCGCCGGCAGGACGAACGGCGTCACAAAACCCGCAAGCGCGCACGCACTCATCCTCCACTTGAACAAATGGGTGCGCTCGTTGTAATCGGTGCTCATTTCGTAGCCCATCGCCACGTGCGTGATGCTGAAGGCCGCATAACCCACCGCATAAAGCAGGGCCATCATGACGGCCAGATACCAGAACACCGGAGCCTTGAGGCAATACCACACCAGGCCCGTGAAGTCTTCCGGCACCGGTGCCGAACCCATTACCGGGGGATTCCAGAGCATCACACCGAGCAGCGCGCTGATGATGAGGCCGAAAAACATCCACGGCCGCCGCCTGCCCCAACGTGACCGGGTGTTGTCGGACATGTGTCCGATCAACGGGTCTGTGAAGAAGTCAAGAAAACGGGGAATGGCACAGGCAAGGCCGACGAGGGCCGCGTTCACCCCAAGCGCGTTGGTATAGATCGTCGAAGCCGAGGCACCGACACCTTGGAAAATCAGGATGTCGGAAAAACCACCGATGCCCCACAGGAAACGCTTTTTGGTCGGGACATCGACATGGGGATCTTGCGCCGCTGCGTTGCTTTCCTTTTCGATGATGGAGGACATGGCTGGGTTTTAATTTCGATTTCAGCTGTTGAGAAACCTGTGGGTGAGCTTTTGGTGCCATTTGACGTCCTTCCAGTTCGCAAATTGCGGTTGGACGTAGTTGTGCGGCGTCCAGCCCCACATTTGGAAATCGATGGCATCCTCGACCGACCATGAGGCCCATTCAAGGAGCCAGCCCCAGTCGAGATCCGGGTGGTCGTAGTGGAACCACGACGCCCAGGACTCGGTGGTCGTCAGCGGAGCTCCGCGCTGTTTCGCCCAGGCGGCGAACTGGCCCAGCTTGTAGCGCTGCCGCGCGCGGGACATCGGGGCCATCGCCGTGCGTGCCGCGCCGCAGCGCCTGGAGAACTCGGCATACCACGCGTCGTTTTTGAACAAGCCATCCCTGATGAATTCGGCGAAACGCGTCCGGTCGTCCCAGCGTGGATCGGCGTCCGCATAAAAATGAACATCCAGGCAGTCGAGCTCGACCGGGATATCGAGCCAGCGCAGATCTCCGTGGATCGAGCAGGTGTAGCGCAACTCCGGAAACTCGCGGCGCAGCATCTTCAGCGAGGCGTTCAATTCCGATGCGACAAACTGGATCTGTGCCGCGGAAAGCTCGGGCACTTCCCAGTCGGCACCAGTCTCCGCCACCATCCTCTCACGGAAGCCCGGAAAGAAAAACGGGACCTCGTTGGCAAGGTCCACATAAACCAGACGGTCGAAGCCGAAGCGACGCTTCCACTCGGTCAGCATCTCGATCCACATTTCCGCACCTTCCTGGTGGTTGCGCGGCAGGCGCAATACCGGCGGACCCGGCTGGCCGAGCGCGGGCGGCACATTGCAGAACCACCACGCGCTGATCGTGTAATTCAAAAACGGCCGCGCGAGCAGCTTTTCCATGAACTCGATCACCCACTCGCCCACCGGGCCCTTGACCCCGGTGTCCCAGCACCATGGCATCATCGGCATTTTCGGATCCGGCCATTCGAGGATCTTTCCGGGATTCGAGAGATCCACCCACTGCGGCATCGGATCGAGACGCACCGTGTTGTAGCCCCGCTCGATCGTTTCATCCAGCACCCGGTCGAAATCCTCGAAGCTTCCGCCCGGCGCGTGACGCAGGACAAAAGCCTGGTCCCACATCGCCATGGTCATCCGGCGCAGGCCCAGATGTTCGCGCATGTCATAGGTATCGGCAAATCCGGCTGCGGATGAACGCCGGTCGGTGGCTTGTTGGTTCGGAAACTCCATATCGTTTGTCAGTTCGGGTGAGGGATTGTGCGGTCGGGCCCCATGGGGACCGGACGATTCGGAATGAACCGGCACTAACGGATCACTACTTTGTCCGCCGTGGGGAAATCCGAAGGAACCTTCTGCGTCACCTTGCCGGTGGCCGCCCACTCGGTTCCACGCTGCAGCGTGACGATGAATCCGACACAGCGCATCGCCTCAGGCCCATGGCCGAGCATGGTGTGGAAAATCCGGCCCTTGCCATAGCTGACAACCAACAATTGAGCCTCCTGGTGGCCGTTGCCGCCGAACTTCGGATCCGCAAACGCCGACGACAGGATCGTCGCATTCTTCGCCGGGCCGCGCATGTATTCGTAAAGCTCGTCGGTGGCATGCCGCCATTGCGCCGGAAGCCCCTTCATGATCGGGTGGTCCGGCGCGCGCGTGTCGAGAACGAACTCGTGCTGCTGGCCATGGTTGCCAACCGGTCCGGGCGAGGTGTCCTCAACCTGCTTGCCGTCCTTCCAGCGCAGGTAGGCGCCGGTTTTGTCCGTCCTGCCATACCAGCCACCCACCGCAATCATCTCGTTGTAGGCCGGCCATTCGGTGAACGAATTGTCCGCGGCATGCACCACGACCATTCCGCCGCCATTGGCCATGTAATCCTCCATCGCCTTGCGGGTCTCATCGCCCCACATGGCACCGTTGTAATTCATCACCAGCACCTTGTATTTGGCGAAGTCCGGTTTGAAGGCCTTCAATTCGGGGCCGTCACCACCGGGCGTGGTCGCCACGTCCACCGTGAACAAACCCGAATCCTCGAGCGCCTTCTTCAGCACCGGAGTGGTGCTTTTCCAGTCGTGATTGTTTTGTCCGTCGATCAAGAGTGCCTTCACCGGGCCAGCCTGCACCGAGAGCAAGCCACCCGCCAGCCATAATCCAGCGAGGAGTGTTTTCATTGCGGGAAAAGGCTGGCGGACTGCATTGGGAATGCAACACAAATAGCGCGTATTTTGCTACGATTCAGGGCACGCCGGGAGGATCCCGGTTACTTGGATGCGATCCTTCCGGTGCCGATGAACTCGCGGGTCGGGGCACCGCTGTCAATCAGGGCGCGCACCATGCAAGGCATCACCTTCGCACCACATTCGAATGGCACGGCAATGTCCTGCCTGGCACCCGGTTTGAGGTTCACCTGAATAGACTCCTTGCCCAGCTTCAGGCCACTGGCAGTTAGAGAAACCTCAAGCTTGAGATCCGCCGAGCCGGAGTTTTCAACCGTCACGACAGCCTCACCCTTGCCGCCGGTTTTCAGTTTTTCCGGAAGCTTGATGCGGATATCCGGCTCGTTGGCGAAATCCACCACCACCGCGTGCCTGCCACCTGCGATCGCGGCAACCGGCCTGGTGATCTTGCGGCCACCGTAAGTCAGAGTGACAGTGCCTTGGCAAGGCGTTGGCAGATCGCGGATCGCCACCACACCGTCCTTGGCGGCGGTTTTGAACTGGCGGCTGATCCCACCATGCGGTGCCGCCTGTTCCTTGGCCTCCACCAGCACCTCCGCCACGACGGGTTTGCCCGCGTTGAGCGCCTTGAGATGCAGCGTGTATGCCGATTCAAGGAGCGCGACCCCGTGGACGTAAGCGTGGCTGTGCAGGATCCAGCCCTCGTTGAACTGGAGCCCCCCACCCTGGTTGATCATGCCGCGCGGCTTGTCGGTCTGGTAGGAAATGAAGTTGTTGAAGGTGGGCAGCCAGAATTGCGGAGCCGCGCAAAATCCGTTGGGAACCGAGCCCCGGGCCGTCTCGGCCACGTCACCCGCCGGACCGAACCACGAGCGTCCCACCCCCTGGATCAGGGTGCGGGCGTCCCATGCGGTTTCCTCATAGGCGTTCGGAATCCCCGGATTCAATCCTGCGATGAAATTCACGCCCGCAATGGCCGGCAGCTGATAGCTGCTGTCCTTGAGGAAATCCCCGAGCATCATGAAATTCTTGGCGCTGAACCCGAACAGGCACGATGAACCCATCAGCGTGTTCTGGAAATACTTGAGCCCGCCATGTTTGGGATCCTTGTAAACCGCCACCGGATAGATCCCCAGAGGATTCTTGGTGGTCGCCCTGCGGGCGTAGTTCTCCGCGTAAACATGAATCGCGTTGAGCCACTCGGCCGCCTTGGGATGGCGCGGTGCCAGCCTGAGGAGATGCATGAACCCCTCCAGATTCATCGCCTCCACGTTACCCTGCCACCAGAAGCCACCCTGCATGAACTCATGGAAGAAAACCTCGTCGTTGCCCGGAAATTCATAGAACGTTCCGAAACAATCCTCGATCGGTTTCTCCCAGTCGGTGAACTGGCGCTCAACCACGGCGTCGGCGAACTCGACCGCCTTTTCCAGGTATTTCTTCTCGCCGGTGATTTCATACATCAGCGCCGACCCCTGGATGAATGGCAGGCGGTCACGGGTTCGAAGCGTGTCCGGCATCTTCCAGTTCTCGTCAAGGATGTTGTAAAGACCGCGGCCGAAGCTGTCCTGGATCCCGTGCGGTGCGTTCCAGAAATAGGCGTTGCACCCCTGGGGAATCGTGCGGTCCGCCTTGGTGTGGTACGGGCGATGGACACAGAGCTTCCAAGCCTTCTCCGCGGCGGCGAGATACCGCTTCGCCCGCTCGGGGTCGCGGGTTTTGAAGAACTGGTGGGATTTGGCAAGCAGCGCCATACCGTAGGCGGTGTCCAGATAGGTGAAAATCTTCCCGGCCCACGTGTCGTTGGTATTCACCAGCAGCGAGTGGTGGAACATCCCGTCGAGTTCCGGGTCGTCACTGTGACGCTGGGCCGCCACAAAGTAATCGGCACCCATGGCCGCCAGATCGATCATCCGCTTGCGGTCCTTGTCGGAATAATTGCCACCCAGGCGGTCGTGCATTTCAAACAGCGCGTAAACGCATGTCCCCACCGGCTGGAGTTCGGAATACGGACTGCCACAGTCCATGTAAATCCGAGTCCCCGGCGGCGCGTTCTCATACTTGCCCTTCATGCCCTTGCGCGGGTCATCGATCCCCTCGTGGATCCGGTGCTCGAGCTGGTCCAGCGCAATCACGTCAAGGCCGGTTTTCTGATAGACCCCGTTCTCGATCCTGAATTCGGTGGATGTCAGCTTGCCGGTCTTCACATAATAATCCCCCTCGGCCCGCAGTGGCGTGAAATCCAGAACCCACCAGAAAGTGTCCCATTTGCCGCCCCATTTTGCCACTTTGCCGCGGAAGACCTCCTTGCCGGTCTTGCTGGCATGAACGGTGAACTCTTCATCGAAAAAGCCCGCCGGAGGATTCTCCACGGCACTGCGCAAATAAACGTGCTTGATGTTCCGCGGGTGGTAACCGATCTGCGATTCAAGGATGCTGACCGGGCTTTGCTGCCATACGATCTGCTCCTCCATCTTGCGTTCCCAGCCGGCTGTTTTCATGCGACCTGTGATTTCCTCACCGGAGAGCGGGGTTTTGTAAAGCGCCAAGTGGGCGACCTTGATGTCGGCGTGCTCACCGCCCGTTTCCGGATTGGAAGCCCCTAACACAAATGGCAGTCCGGTGTTGCCGGAGGGCGGATGCCTGTCGCCCTTGGATTCGGCCTTCTTGCCGTTCAGCCAGATATCGACGTTTCCATCGGCGATGCCGAGCGCGACGTGGAACCACTGCCCGGACACCAGGTTGTCATTGCAAACGTAGCGGCTCAATGCCCCGCCATTGTAAAAGATCAGGGTGTTGTCTCCCGGATTGTAATGCAGGCTGAAGCGTGTCGCCTGGGGCCCGCGAATACCGAACAACACGAGATTGCCCGCACTCGGTTTCATGATCTGGAACATCATCTCCACACCAAGGCTGGCACCATCGAACTCCTTTGAGGGACTGATGAAAAGATAGCTGCCGTTGCTGAGATCCGCACAGGAACCGCCAAATGGACCCTCGGATCTGGAGGGTTCGTTTTTGGACGCCTGCAATTTCAAGTCACCCACTGCCGGTTTCAAACCGTCCGTAAGCGGCCAGTATGCGAACAGGGAGTTCGATCCGGTCACGGCCTTGGAATAAACCGCGGCCACAGCCGATGGTTTTTCCGCAGCTTGCACGTTCACGGGCATCAGCGCCAGGGCCGCGAGCATCGCGCCACACTTCAGCAACCCTCCCGTCAAACGCCTGGTGGTTTCGGCCGATTGGCCCATTTCGTTCTTTTTCATATTGGATATGCGGTATGGCTTCGCGGCCGCTTCATACGCAGCCACGCGCCTGACATTTTCAAATGGCGCCGAATTTCACGGATTGGCGCACATCACTTCAAAATCACGTCCAGCGACTGACCGGCGTTGAGAATGACATCCGTTCCGAATGTAAGGACCGTCCTGCCATCCTTGTGGGTCAGGCGGCTCTCCAGGGTCTTGCCACCGGTCTTGACGACTGCGGACTGCGGCTTCACGCCCTTGGCCGGTTCCAGAGAGATGCTTTTCAGCCTCAGCTTGCCGTATGCGACGGAAACACGCGAAGTCAATGCCTTGCCCTTGATCTGCTGCTGATAGGAGCCCCAGCCCTCGGCTGCGGTGAATGGAGCCTTGAAATTTTCCGGCGCATGTCTTGGAGCAAAACCAATGTGCCCGTTCGGACCATGGTGTTCAAATCCTGAAATCGAGATCAGCGCCCCGTAACTGGCCATGGAGCGGCCGTAATGATCGCCGCATTCCACCTCGTTGAACGGGTTGCGCTTGTTGCCGTCATACCGTTCGTCGATGGTTTTGATGACTGCCAGCCCCTCCTTGACCATTCCCTCGGCAAGCATGTGTGCGGCCGCCTGGTATTCGAAACCGTTCATCGTCTCGCTGAGATAACACGCATACATCGAATAAACGCCGTACGGCAGCTCGCGGCTGAGCGCATTCGCGGTCATGACCAGCCCGCCCTCCCCATCGGTGTAGTAGGGCCGGCCCTTGGGATCGGCCTGCGCGTCATAGGCGTCGAGATTCCTTGCGAAGTTGTATTTCCAAATCGATCCAAGGGCGGAACGGGTGGTGTCCTCGTTGAGCACCCGGCCAAGGCCGACCTGCCATGCCCATGCCTGGCCCAGCACCTGGTCGATATGACTGGTCTCATAGGCTCCGAGTTTTTTCGGATTTTGCGGATCCGGGATTTGAATGAACCATTCCCCATTGAACAGCTTCGCATCCATGGAGGCGCGTCCCTTTTCGGCACGTTCGCGACAGTTCCTCGCGAACTCCTCATCGCCCATTTCCAGCGCCATGACCTCGCCGGCACGCAGGGCGGCAATATACATGCTGCTGATCCATGGGATCTCGCCGAACCATGGTTCGTCGAGCGTGGTCAACATGGGCGTATCCAGCAACCCGTCGTTGTCGCGGTCACGGGTGATGGCGAATTCCACGGACTTCTTCACACGCGGCCAGAGGCGTTTGAGCATGCCGGAATCGGGATTGGTCTGGTGCGCGCGCAGCACGGAAAGGATCACGCCACAGTGACCGTCGATGGCGCTTTGTCCGCCGATCTCTCCGCGATACGCAACCGATCCGTCCTCGTGGAAGCCAAAGCCGAACCACACGCGCTCCAAAACATCCTGCTCGAGCTCCGGAAATATGCGGGCATGTCCCTGTGCGTAATGCCAGACGTGGTCCGGGTGCCCCGGGCAGCTCCGGATGCCTTCGTATGTGTAAAATCGACCGTCTGCAAAACGATAGCAAGTGGTGGCGGCAAGGCAGTCGAGCGGGATGAAAATCCTTTCGAGGAACCAATACGGAAGCGTCGAGTCATACCATGTCTTGTTCCACAGCCGGGTCGTTTCCGTCAGGCGCTTTTCATTTTGCGCGATGTGGCTTGCAACCTCAGACGCGTTTTTAAAGCGCTTGCCATAATAGTGCCCGGTTTCGCCACCCTTGACGGTTTCGATGGTGTTGGCGAAATGCCATGAAATCACGAATTTCGCATTGCCCTCGGCCCCGGGAGCGAGGCTGAGCGATTGGATGAGCCCGCCCATCAGCTTCTGGTCCATGGGCAGCGCTGCCGTGGCCGACCGATCACCAGCGAACACCGATTTCGAGGGGGATTCCGCAAGACGGGCGCTGCCGCTGACGGTTTCGGCACCGATCGCGGCCAGTGCCATGGTGCCCCAATCGGCGAGTTGGGTTGGTGATTTGCTGGATGCCTTGTCGGTGAACACAATCTGGTCGGCACCAATGTTGCCCCATCCACCGGAGGATTGGTCGATGATCTGGATATGGGCGGTTTTGCCGGCAAACTCCTTCACATCAAAAGACTCGGCCCGCATTTTGTTGCCATTGTGGCCGCTGGCGCTTTTCACGACCTTGTCATCAATCACCAGTTGGAGCGCACACTCCGCATGGCCGCCACCACCGATCAGGAAACTGATGTAATCGCGCTCGATCTTGAACGGCCGGCTCGTGAGCTTGCCTTTGGCGGAATCCGTCAGCAACTGCCCCTGGGCATTCACCGCCGAAACATGGGAGTTGACCGAACGCTCTCCATGCGCTCCAAGCCCACCCATGTGCGGAGGAACATCCTGGGTGGAAACCGGACCCTTGCCGAATGCCTCACCCTCGACCTGCCAGCCCTCATAGGTTTTCTTCTCGAAATCCTCGAACACCACGTCGGCGCGCTGGCTTGTCTTCGGCTCCGGCAGCTTGGCCGCGCATGTCAGCATGGCCAGACCCGGCTTGCTGGTCACCTGATTGGTGCGCTGCGCACCCTCGAGCCCCTTGCCCGAATCAATCAGGACGGCATTTTCCATCCATCCCGCAACATCCACCTTCACGGCCGCCTTGCCGGTGTTCTTCAGGCTGTAGCTCATGATGGTCGCGGGATAACTGGAATCCTCGTAGTTCAATGGAACATAAGGCGAGTAAGCCTCAAGCTTCACCGACACCGGGCAATCCGGATCTGAGTATGTCACGGTGCCGTAGGGATAGGAACCGATGAACGTGACATCCTTCCACCCGTGGCGGTCGAGCGTCCGAACCTGTTCTTTCCCATCCACTGTGAGCCTGATCGCAAACCCCTGCTCGAAAGGGCTGGGCTGCGTTCTGACGGGATCCGCATAGTTGCCGCCCTGCCACGCACCCAGACCCTGCGGCAATCCATGCCACGATCGCTCCTTGTACTGGATCTGCCGCGGCATGACACCGCTCAGCGGGCGGTTGAAAATATCCCACCACCAGAGTTTGCCGTCGCCACCCAGATAAACCAGCCCGGTGGTGATACCGCCAACCGGCATGCCGATGTTCATCAGCGCCTCGCCCGTATAGGTTCTCGGCTCGCCACGCTCGAACAATGAATCCACCCATTTTGGATCAAGATTTTTATCCGCAGGTATGATGGCTGACCATTTTTCCGTCGGCAGCTTTTTGAATGTCACCGTTTTTTCCGCGGCATTGGCACCTGGCACCGCACCGATGGCGAGCGCCGCAAGACATGTCATATTGCGAAGGGATGGTTTGATGGTCATGATCTTCATGTTTGGGCAGGAGGTTTGTTTTGGATGATGTCAGTGCAGATGGATGTCCAGCGACTCGCCGGCGCGGATGATCACTTCGGACGCGAGAACGACGACCGTTTTGCCATCGTTGGTTCGAATCCCGCATGCGATGTCTCCCGACACGTGTCTGGAACTTGCCGACGCGGCATTGAATCCGCCCGGAAGAGCGAGTGACACCGTCTTCAGGCGCAGGCTTCCGTGCTTCACGGTGATTCGGGACTTGAAACCGGAGGCATCGAACACTTGTTCATAGCTTCCCCAGCCCTCCGCCGCAGTGAATGCGGCCTTGAAATTTTCAGGGCTCAACCGCGGCGCGAACCCGATGTGTCCCTTCGGCCCGTGATACTCGAATCCGCATGCGGCGATGAAAACGCCATAACTGGCCATGGAACGGGCGTAGTGATCGCCACACTCGACCTCGTTCCAGGGGTTGCGGCGCGACGCGTCATAGCGGTCGTGCACCGCACGGGTGATCGCGAGCCCTTCGGTGAGCATGTTCTCCCAGATCATGTGGCCGGCCACCTGGTATTCGAAACCGTTCATGCACTCGTTGAAATAGTAGTCATAACCGGTCTTGACGCGTTTTCCATCACCACGCGGCCAGGTGCACATCAATGTGCCGGCCTCGCCCGCCATCGCATACCAGCGGCCATCCTTGTAGGCCTGGCGGAACGGTCCGACATCGGGTGTGAAGTTGTAGCGCCATAGAGATTGCAAAGCGATCCGCGTTTCCTCGCGCGGCAACACCTCGCCAAGCCCGACCTGATAGGCCCAGCTCTGGCCGAGCACCTGGTCGATCTCGCAGCCGTCATAGGAACCCACGGTGTTGGGATGTCCCGGGTCGCCGATGTGGATGAAATACTCTCCGTTGAACAACCGCTCGACCAGATTGCGGCGGCCGACATCGACGATCGCCCGGCATTCCGCGGCAAAGGTGGAATCGCCCACTTCCGTCGCCATTTCCTCAGCCGCGCGCAAAGCCGTGAGATACAGCCCGCTCAGCCAGGCGACCTCCCCATACCATTCCTCGTCCAGCGTGTTGTGCTGGCATTTGTTGATGATGCCGTCATGGCCGATGTCCTGATCCATCATCCAGCGTGTGGCTTTCCTGATGTTCTCCCAGTTGCGTTTGAGGAACGAGTCGTCCGGCGAAACCTGGTGATCCCGCAGGCAGCGCAGGATGATGCCCGCCTGCCCGTCGATCGCGTATGCGCCGGCACCACGGAATCCGATGGAGCCATCCTCGTGAAACGCGGTGGCCGTGTTGAAGTCGGTGTGCTCGCGCAGGATGATGTCGAGCTCGGGGAAAATCCGGCCCATCGTCTGCTCATAGTGCCAGACGTGGGTGCAGGTGCCCTCGCAGCAGCCAACACCCTCCCATCCCCAGAAGTCGCCGTTTTCAAAACGAAAGGACGTTGAACTTGCCAGAATCGACGCATTGGCGAACGCCCGGTCGAGAAACCAATACGGCAGGGTGGAATCATACCAAGTGTCGCGCCACAGGCTGGTGAGCTGATAGAAGCGCCGGTGGTGTTCCGCCAGATGGATGGCAACAGCGCTTGCCGATTCAAAGCGTGTCGCGTAGTGGCGGCCTTTGCCCGGGGCTTTCAGGTTCGGGAAATGCCAGGTCACGCCAAACGTCACCACCGTGGATTCTCCGGCAGCCAGTTTGAGGCCTCGGCCGAGCGCACCGATCAGCCTTTCCTCAAGTCCGGCATCCGCGGATTCCAATCCGGCCGCGGCTGGCCCCTGGTCACCATTCGCAGCAGCCACGAAATCCGCATCCTCATCCAGGAGAACCAGCGACATCGTCCCGAAGTCATCCAGATTCTCGAATTTCGCATCACCCACCGGGGTGTCACTGAAAGTGATGCGGCCAAGGCCGATGTGCCCCCAGCCTTCGACTTCGTTGTCCACAAGCTCGATGTATGCCTCTTTGCCTTTCAGTTCCTTGAGGCGCAGGCTGTGCGGGCGCATGCGGTTTTCGCAGCGTCCGATCGCGGTGCGCACCACCTTGCCATCCACCACGACATTCAGGCAGGTCGCACCATTGTAGTTTCCGCCGCCTATCCAGAAGTTGATGAAATTCCGCTCAATGATGAACTTCCGGCTCGTCAGCTTGCCTTTCGCCCGGTCCCTCTCCCCGCTGGTCGCACCGGGAGCCGTCGCATTCGAGTTGACGACGCGCTCGGTATCACCACCGACATCGCCCTGGTTCGGCGGCATCGCCGACTTGAGGATCGGTCCGCTGCCGAATGCCTCACCCTCGACGGTCCATCCCTCGTAGGTTTCCTTGCTCCAATCCTCGAAACAGATGTCAGGCATGGGATCCTCCACCGTCTCCTCGGCCTTGACGGCCGTGCAATCCATGATCGATCCCCCTCCTGCCCGGGCCAGCTTGTTCACGCGACGCCCGACAAACAGGCAATCGTGTCCGCAAACCATGTTTTCCAACCAACCGAACAGAGTGGCATCAACCGCCTCATCCGAATGATTGGTAACCTTGAGGCGGAAAATCGTGGCAGGCAGGCTCGAATCATCAACCGAGAGCGGAATGAACGGGGAAAACGCCTCCATCGAAACCGAGAGCGGCAACCCGGGAACCCGGCCGTAATCCACCACTCCGATCGGATACTCGCCGCGAAACGACACGTCCGGACAGCCATCCCGATCAAGCCGGTGGATTTCCGATTTGCCATCTTTTGTGACACTCAATCCGAATCCCTGGGCACAATGGAAAACCGACGGCACCGGCGATGCGTAATGCTCATCATAGGTCCTAACGTGCCTGTTGAAAATGTCCCAGTGCCACAACCTGCCGTCGCCACCAAGGTAAAGCTGGCCGGCACAAATCCCGCCCACCGGCATGCCGATGAATTTCAAATCCCCGCCCCTGTAAACTTTCGGCTCGCCACGCTCGAACAGGCTCTTGACCCAGGCAGGACTCAGTCTCTTGTCGGATGGAACGAGCTTCTCGAACTCGGTCATGTCGAACGGCCCCGCCGTGGATGGCACTCCAAGCGGCCGCAATGCCGCGGCACCACTCCCCATGATCCCCTGCAGATCCCCACGGGCCGCCCCAGTTTGCCCTGTTCCGCAGCCGCATCCATTCTCCTGATTGTCGTGATTCTGTGTGTTCATTCTCTAGGTCCTGACTGTGATATGATTTCGCCTTTGATGTCCTTTCACTCGAAGCGGAACCAGTCCACCGAGCCGACACCGCCAACAGGAAAAACGAGGTATAAATCCCCCACTCCACCGGCATTGGCGACGGCACAAGTGCTCTGCCCCGCGGCAAGTTTGCCGATGACTTCGCCCTCGGGCGAGCCAATACGCAGCTCCACCAAATTATCTCCGGAACCCGATGCCTCGATTCCGAACACACCCCGCGTGATTTTCCCTTCGCCAAAATCGATATTCGCGTACTTCGCCCATGCGCCACGCCCGATGTGATGAATCCCCCTGCCCCCCTCGGTGCGCAGCGCGAACCGGCGCTGATAGTTCTCCGCCTGGATCTTGCGCAACGCGGACCGCCGTGCCACCGCGGATTTGTCGAAGGGAAAGTCCGGCCGCAGGCCGATGTCCGCGGTCGGGATGGTCTTGTAGCCGAGCTTGAACGCGGGTGAGTCGGCCGCAAGCGTGTAATCGCCGTATTGGATGTCCCACGCGGGCTTCATCCGATGGATCATCGGATCCCCGAAATACGAGTCGGTATCAATGCCATACTCGGGATAGGGCGGCGGATTGGGGTTGGCCGGATCCTTTGGAACAATCACATTGCGGTTGATCTCGGTAATCGCGCGGGTGATGCCCTTGGGCACGCCCGGCAATATCCCGCCACCACTGCCTTTGAGCGTTTCCTCACCCACCTTGTAACGCTCGGTAACTGGGACGGCGGCAAACACGTTCTGCCGGATCGTGAAATCCCACATCGGCTCGTTGAAGACGGTGATCGTGCAGATGCGCCCAAGGGTGTTGTCCACCACCAGGTTGTTTTCGATCACCTGCCCGATGCTTTTCATCGTGAACGCGGCCGCCACAGCCCCGCCGTGGCAGTGATAGAGAATGTTGTTGCGCATCGCCAGATGATGCGAGTGGTCATCCGCATAGAGTATGTGGGCATAGCAGTCCCACGAGAGCGCGGAATCGACATCATGAACCGCGTTGTTTTCCCAGACATTCCCCCTGCCCGCCCCCCACGACTCGATCGCCCCGAAATCATGGCTGTTGCGGCAGACGCTGTAGATATGATTGCCCTGGATCCGGTTGTTGCGGGTGTGGAGGAAATCCCAGTGATTATCCCATGTGACCTCCTGGCCATACAGGCTGCGGGGCAAAACACCCGCACGCAGCCCCTTGCAGGAAATGCCGTAACGGGGCATCTCGCCGATTTCGTTGCGCGTGATGAGGTTGTCGCCGCTCTGATAGAACTGGATCCCGCAGCCGGCACCGATGAATCTGCCGCAATCATGGATGAAGTTGCCCTCGATGCGGTGCCCCTTGTTGACGTAGGAGTCCGCGGCGCTTCTGAACGGACCCTCGCCGATCGTCCATCCGCTCATGTTGATTCCGGAGAATCCCGCACCCATGATCAGGTTGTTTTCCACCACGCAATTCTGGGCATAACGGTTGAGCCAGACAGCCGAATGGCCCGCTGCCAACAGGCGGCAGCCGCGGATGGCGAGACGTTCGACGTTTTCCCCGAACAGCATTCCCTGCTGGAGCGGATCGGGAGTGCTGTTGTCCATGCCAGGGGCAAAGAGATTCCATGACGCACAGAAATCCGAACCAATGACCGCAAGGTTTTCAATCGTGATGTTTTTCGCGGGCTTGTCCTGCGCGCTTCCGCGGACCTCGATGACCTTCTGGGTGGTGGAGCGAACGATCATGTGATCATCGGGCGTCCCGCTCTCGGGCCAATAGTAGACGTAACCCTCCTTGTGCTTCAAACACCACTCGCCGGGCTCGTCCAGAAACTCGAGCACTCCCCGCAAATAAAGCCGCGGCCCCATGTTGCCTCCTGTGACCAGCAGATATCCCTGTTCGTCGGGTCCACCCAGAACGGCATGCATTTCGGAAAACCAGTTGGAATCGTGAAATGCGAACACCTGCGCATCCGAAAAATCATGCTTCCGCCACTCTTGCGGCACCAGGACCTTCTCACGCGGCTTCCATGTCTCCGCCGCGCCCGCCGAGACCGCGCCGGCACCATAGCCGCTACCGCTGTCAGGCGTCTGCGCCATGGTCGCCGGACGGCCATCGACAATCAGATTGAAAAACCGCTGCCCCACCGGCACTTTCGCGCGCCAGATCCCATCCTTCCATTTTTCCCAACCGCCGACGGGCTGGCCGCCGTGAATCTCCGCAACCGCACCGGGCACGGCACCCTTGATGGTCAGGCCGGAATCGCGCTCATCCAAAACGATGGGCTGAGAATGGAAATAACTGCCAGGTGCGACAATGATGGCATGGCCCGTTCCACCGGCGGCCCTTGCCGCATCGCGCGCCTGCTCGATCGTGGGAAACGGCTTTTCCGCCGTTCCCTGATTGGAGGCATCCACACCAGCACGGACGTGAAAATCCGCGGCAATTGCGGAATTCGAGAATAAACAAACCAGAAACAGTCTGCCGGACTTCCGCCATCGACAGACCTTGAGCCCGCATACACCCCGCCGGGCCGTCTCCGCTAACAAGGATCCCGTCATCCGGCTCTCACTGCGGTTTTGCGACATCCTTGCTGACCGACGGAATGTCCATGTCCCGGAGAATCGGATCATAAAAACCGAGATCATAGCCAGGACTGATGGTCTTGTAGTATTTCACGATGGCGGCAGCCTTGCGCCGGATCGCCGGATACCGCTCCATCATGTCCAGGGTCTGATCCTTCCGCACAAAAAGATAATCGGAAAGAACCGCGATATCCTCATGACGGTTCCATGTGGAATAGTTGATGATGAACCCATCGCCACGGAGCTTGTCATCGAACCCGAAGGGATCGACATTGGTGTTCTGCCCATACTTGTAACCTTCCGGCAGCAATGTGTTCCACGGCGCGTCCTCGATCGGATAGGCCACCTGGAGGATGTGTGCGAACTCATGGAATATGGAGTAACGGATATCGATCACCGGCCGGATGCAGCAGAGATAGATCGATTTCCCATAAGCCATCGCCCCCATGCCGCCTCCTCCGATTTTGAGTTGGTCGAAGAGGAAGATGTTTTCCAGCTCCTTCCTCGATATCGGTTCCGGAACCACCTTGAGAAACGCCTCGATCTCGTCAAGAACCGGAGGCACACGCTCAAGCGGCAACTGGCTTCCCTCACCCACACTGTGCCAGACCTCGGGAATGAACTCCTTGTGAACATACTTGTAACGGACGTTCACCCCATAATCCTTTTTGATCTTCTCAACCCTCTCGTCAATCCGCGCAACCTCCTCCGCCGAGGAACGGCGCGGCTCGGGCTTGAGTTTTTCACCCCATCCCAAGGCCTTCACCCGCGAGGCAATCGCCTCATCGCCCAGTGCGGACCGGTAGATTGCAAGATGCGATGCCACTATTTCACCCCGTTCGGCCTTGCCTGCGGCAAAATCCGTCGTCCCGACCAAAAATGGCAGCCCTTTGCTGGTCGCCGACATCCCGCCAACCGCCGACGCATTGCAGCGCTTGCCATTGATCCAAAGCACCGACTCGGTTTCGGATATCGCCAGCGCCACGTGATACCATTCACCCATTTTCAGCGAGGTATCCGCTTCGAATTCAATGATCGCGCTGCCATTCCACAGTCTCAGCTTTGGACTTTCCGTCGTGTAATGCAGGCTGAATCGGCTTGCCACCCCGTCACGAATCCCAAACAGAGTTCCCGACATGGGGTATTTGATCTTACAGACCAATTCAACGGTCAGCGCAGGTGAATCCAGAACCCCATTCGGAGCAAGACTCAGGTAGCCACCATTGGAAAGATCGATTGCCGAATCCTGGCCGACCGGACCGGATCGGAAAACGGGTTTTTCCTGGCCGGATTGAAGAGCAGGACCGCCATTGGCCGCGTCCAGCTTGCCCGCAAGCGGCCAATAGCCGAACAGTGATTTCTCGGCCGCTACCCGTTTTTGGAATTTTGCGGTGATCGACTTGCCGGGTGAGGCGTCGGCGGATTCAGCTTTCGCACCGGGCATCTGCCGGGGGTTCTCGTAGGCCGCCCCATGTTGAACCAGCAACGAGCTGAAAAAAACAAATAGCGAAAGCCGGCGGAGGGATCTCCCTGAGAGGAAATCCGACACATTCAGGCATGATTTTTGACTATGAAACCGGGTCATTTTTCAACTTTATTGGGGGGATTTATGGGAAATACTCAGCACCCTACCGATTCTGGGCACCCGATTTTTCAAAACGGCGTAATTTAACCCGACCCGAAAACGACCAGACCAGAACTTGCAAAACCCGGCGCAAGATCGTCCGGATTCGCCAATTTACAAGCCAAAACGCAGCTGTCCCTGCGCCTCGAATGGCCTCAGGCACATGTCCGAGCCCTTCCGACCGGCCAGCAAAACACGCTCCACGCTCTTGGGACTTTCAATCACCGAATTCCAAGCTAGCTTTCCGCCCTGCAATGATCCGCCCCGCGCTGCTCTTTTCCTACCTCGCCGCCGCCCTGCTGTGGGCGCAGTCCCCTCCTGCGCCAAACACATCACAAAGCGAACCCAGTGAAAAATCGTTGCCCGCAGATGACGGTGCCCGCGTCGCCATTCTCGGTTACCACGAATTTTCCGAAACCGAACCGGAAACGGCGATGCGCATCCGCACCTCGAAGTTCCGCAAGCAAATGGAGACGATCCGCCAACTTGGCATCACCGTGATTTCCATGGATGACTTCATCGCTTGGAAAAACGGCGATAAATCAATACCTGAGAAATCCATCCTGATCACCCTCGACGACGGCTGGAAGTCGGTTTACACCGATGCCTTTCCGATCCTCACGGAATTCGGTTACCCATTCACGCTATACCTTTATAAAAACTACGTCGATGGCGGCGGCAAGGCGCTCACCACCGAGATGATCCGTGAAATGATCGCCGCCGGTGCCACGATCGGCAGCCATTCGGTGGCCCACCCGTATCCCGCGACGGTCAAAGGCCAACGCAAAAAAGGTCCGGAAGCCTTCGAGGCATACCTGCGCAAGGAATTGGGTGAGTCGAAACGCTTCCTTGAATCGAAATTCAAAGTCACCACCACCACCTATTCCTACCCGGGCGGCTACTACACCGAGGAGATGTTGCCTCTGTGCAAGGAATTCGGCTACTCCCACATGGTCACGGTCCTTCCGGGAAAAGTCACACGCGAAACCCCGAACGAGATCCTGCCGCGATACATGATTCTCGGCAATTATGACAAAATCTTCGAACTCGCCACCACATTCCGTGGTACTGCCCAGCCACCAGGAACCATCAGCGGCTTGATCCAAAGCACACCCTACCCGGTCAGCCCGGAAGCAGGCAGCATCATCAACACTCGCCTGCCGGAAATCTCCGCCGACTTGTCAAAAGTCGATCGACTCGCCCCCGACACCTTGGTCATGAAAGTCTCAGGTTTCGGTGAGGTCCCGGCCAATTTCGCCACGGAAACAGGCAAGTTCTCATGGCAGGTCAACCGTCGCCTGCGGCAACCCACCTGCCAGGTCTCCATTTCCTGGAAAGACAAGGACGGCAAGTCACCCGATACCCCGCTACGCTGGACTTTCCAAATCGACCGCGACGCCGCATACCTGCCCGACGGCGAATGACCCCGGCCTGAATCCCTGAATACCATCTTCAATCGACATGTTCTCAACCCTATCAGACAGCCTCGACAAGACATTCCGCAACCTGCGCGGAGTCGGACGCATCTCGGAAAAAAACATCTCCGACGCCCTCCGCGAAATCCGCATCGCCCTGCTGGAAGCCGATGTCGAGTTCGGCATCGCCAAGGATTTCATCGCCAGGGTCAAGGAGAAGTCGATGGGCGAAAACGTCCTCAAGTCGATCAAACCCGGGGAACAGATCGTCAAGATCTTCCACGATGAACTCGCGGCACTGCTCGGTGGGGACCAGACACCGCTCGATCTCAACCCGCCGGCACGGATCCTGATTTGCGGACTCAACGGGGCAGGCAAAACCACCACTGCGGCGAAACTCGCCAAACGCCTCAAACAGGAAGGCCGACGCCCCTTGCTCGTCGCCTGCGACCTCTACCGCCCGGCGGCCATCGACCAACTGGCCATGCTCGCGAAACATGTCGATGTCCCCTGCTATACTCCGGACGCTGGAGAAAGCGATGTCGTCAAGGTCGCCCGGGACTCTCTCGCTTGGGCGGAAAAACAGCAAGGCACCGTCCTGATATTCGATACCGCCGGCCGCCAGGAAATTGATGAACGCCTCGTCGCCGAGCTCAAGCGTCTGCACGACTTCCTCAAACCGAAGGAAACCCTGCTTGTCGCCGATTCCGCCACCGGCCAACAAGCCGTATCCGTCGCCAAACACTTCGATGACGCGGTCGGCATCACCGGCATCATTCTGACCAAGCTTGATGGTGATGCCCGGGGTGGTGCCGCCCTTTCGATGCGCGCCGTCACCGGCAAACCGATCAAATACGCCGGCGAGGGCGAAAAACTCGACCAATTGTCCGAGTTCCACCCGAACCGCATGGCTGACCGGATCCTCGGCATGGGCGACATTGTCAGCATGGTCGAACAGGTCGCCAGCAAAGTGGACGAAGACCAGGCAATGCGATCGATGAAGCGCATCCAGCAGGGACAGTTCGACTTCACCGATTTCCTCGACCAGATGAAGATGATCCAGAATCTGGGTCCGCTCGAAGGTTTGTTAGGAATGATGCCGGGTTTCAACAAGATCAAGAAAAAGCTGCCTTCGGGCGCGTTTGACAACCGCAAGATCAAACGCACCGAAGCCATCGTCCTGTCGATGACCCTCGACGAGCGGCGCCGTCCTGAAATCATCAGAGGATCCCGCCGTCAGCGGATCGCAGCAGGTTCCGGGACGTCACTCATGGAGGTGAACCAGCTCATCAAGCAGTTCGGGGAAATGCGCAAGATGATGAAATCACCGCAGAAAATGAAGAACATCATGCGCCAGATGGGCGGCCAGGGTGGCGCGACAGGCGGCGGCTTGTCCGACCTCATGAAAGGCTTGGGTGGAAAACCTCCATTTTGACGCATGTGACCCATGATGCGGAGGCACGCGCTGCAAATCCACTGCAAATTATTGCATATCAATATTAGCCAAATCGGCCTCCTGACCATCGCATTGCGCCAAGTAGAATGACACCGGGATTCGGCGTGAGAAGGGGCTTTTAGGAGTCGTTGCGCCAGAATGGATGACACCCTACCAACGGTGTCCAATATTGAGCGGAAATTTCCCCTCACCTTGACCGTTTCCTGCCGCTTGCAGTGCTTCTGACAAGGCCGTTTTGCTTGGATCGAAATCACTCTCCCGCAGTCGGAAAA